>JAKLHK010000002.1 GCA_022710185.1 Bacteroidota bacterium | reverse complement strand
CTCAACGGGATGACACTCCAGGCCGGAGGTATGCAGTTCGGGCAGAACTTCTCGAGCACTACCACGGGCTGCCTCGACCCGCCCTGCGCCATCCTTGATCCGGCGCCCGATTCCATCAACAGCCTTTCCAACTTCTTCATCCTGCAGACCGACTTCTCCTGGCAGACAACCTGCGCCCACCTGGAGACCTCCACCGGCTGCGGGGGTGTGACCAACGTTTACACCTTCGTGGTTTCGGTTGCCGATAAGGTATGCCCCGTGCCGGCCAACAACAACTACACCTTCACTATCGTGGTGGTGAACCCCATCCTGGAAGAGCCCAGCCTGAGATGCGTCAGTGTAGAACCCAATGGAGATGTGAGCCTCAGCTGGGAACCCCCCGATACCTCGGTCATCAAAAACCTGTTCAACAGCTACCACATATACAGCTCGACCAACATCAACGGTCCTTACATCGTGGTGGACTCGGTATTCGGTTATAATACCACTACCTATACCCATGTGGGTGCCAACGCCAACAACCTGCAGCGGTATTACTATGTCAAGACCCGCTCAGGCTGCGGTAACGGCATGTTCTCCGAACCCTCGGACACCCTGAAGACCATGACCCTCTCGGTGACCAATATCGGAAACAATACAGCCCAGCTGCTGTGGACGCCCTTGAGCTTCCCCTTGCCCGCCACGTCCTCGGGAACCTATCAGGTCTTGCTGGAAGACGACAACGGCAACTGGGACCTCGTGGGAACCACCACCAGCCTTTCCTACCTGCACCAGGTGCCCTCGGCCTGCGGATTCCTGAGGTATCGCGTTGCGTTGTACGACTCCAGCGGATGCACATCGTATTCGGTGATCGATGACGATATGTTCCGCAACGCCTTCCCCCCGGAATTGCGCTGCGTAAGCACCGACCTCGACGGGCTGGTCACCCTCACATGGACCCTGCCCACCGACTCCAATACCATCAAGAACTTCGCCAGCTACCATATTTATCAGGCCACCAGCCCGACCGGGCCTTTCACGCTGATCGACAGCGTGACCAATGTGAACCTGAACACCTGGATCCATACCCTGGCCAACGGCAACAGCACGGTGAACTATTATTACATGGTCACCAATGTGGACTGCGACGGGTATTTCTCCTCGGGCAACTCGGATACCCTGAACAATATCGTCATCAACGTAAGCAATACCACCAACCAGTCGGGCAGCGTAACCTGGAACCACCCGCGGACCCCGCTGCTACCCACGCATAGCGGCTGGTATAATATCTACAGGGAATGGCCCATGGGTAACTGGGTGCTCATGGACTCCACCCAGCAGCTGTCCTTCTTCGATACCCTCAGGGTATGCCACGATACGGTGAACTACCGTGTGGAAATGGCCGATTCCTCCGGCTGTACCCTGATCTCTTCTACCCGTGGCGCCTATTATGCGGACCCCGTAAGCCCTGATGTACCGGTACTGACCTATGTCAGCATTGATACCACCATCAGCCGGGTGACCATGGAGTGGACCCCATCCACCGCCACGGATGTGGTGGGCTATATTATTTTCTACTACAACGGGGTATATACTGCCGTTGATACCGTCTGGGAAGCCTGGAGTACCTCCTATACGGATTACGACGTCACCCATCTTCCCTGTGAGGCCCCCCAGGAATATGTCATCGCCTCCTTCGACAGCTGTGGAAACACCAGTCCCATGGGCGTAGACCACCAGCAGACCACCATTTACCTTGAGGTTACAGGCTACGATCCCTGCCAGGACATCATCTCCCTGGGCTGGAACCAGTACAAGAACATGAAGCCTGAACTGGCGGGCTACCGGGTGTATGTAAGCGAAAACGGCGGCCCCTACAGTCTTCTGGGAGTGAACCTCTCCCCGGGCGGGGGAGCCCCCCCGGCCAATACTTTCGTGCACCATGGACTGAATATGGACAGCGAATACTGCTATTATGTGGAGGCTTTCAATACCGACTCGGTCCGTTCGGTAAGCTGTTCGGTTTGTCAGATTGCAGAGAAGGCCAAGCCCCCGGACTTCCTCTACATCCGATATGCCACTGTGGTGGAGGATGACCATATCCTGCTTCAGATGTTTGTGGATACCAATGCGGCCACCCGGGAATACAAGGTACTGCGCGCCCCCACGGCCAACGGGCCCTATGAAGTAATCGGAACCATTCCCTTCACCAAAACCCCGGACCTCAGCTTCGAGGACCATGAAGCCTATTTCAACCGCCAGAGTTATTTCTACAAAGTAATCAGTGTGGATACCTGCGGCGTGGATGTATATACCTCAGAGCTGGCCCGTACTATTTTCCTGACGGCCGAGCCCAAGGACAACTTCAGCAATTATATCGAATGGAATGATTACGAAGGATGGAACTGGGCCTCGGTGCAGGGCTACAACATCTATCGCGTGGTAGACGGCATGGCCGATCCCATACCGGTGAGCACCCTGCCCTATGGCAGCACCAGCTTTGTAGACGACGTCTCCGGCCTGACCGAAACGGAAGGCAAGTTCAGCTATCTCGTAGAGGCCATCCAGGGAGCGGGTATCCCCGATTTCGCGGATACTTCCCTCTCCAACGTGGCCAAACTGCTGCAACGTTCCCGTATCTTCGTGCCCAATGCATTCTCTCCCAAGGGGTATAATAATACCTTCAAGCCGATTCAGGTATTTGTGGACCTCACCGAGTATGAATTCCGCATCTTCAACCGCTGGGGCCAGGAGCTATACTGGACCCGTAACCCGGAAGGATACTGGGACGGCACTTACGAAGGCAAACTGGTGCCGGGTGGGGTATATGTCTACTACATCCGCTTCATCACCAGCACCGGGGACGAGTTTGAAAAGCGGGGATCCGTCACCGTACTCTATTGATCTTTCCAGGCGCATGAGATCAGGGGCCCCCGGCATGGAGGGCCCCTGTTTTGTTATGGAGACCGCCCTGCCCGCTCCTTGCCAAATTTTGCTACCTTTGTGCGGCAAAAGGAGCCCTATGTATTCATCTGACAATAAATTCATTGGCGAAGGACTTACCTACGATGACGTCCTGCTTGTCCCCGCATATTCAGAGGTCCTTCCGCGCCAGGTAGACCTGAGTACCCGATTCACCCGCAACATACGGATGAAGATCCCGGTAGTGACCGCGGCTATGGACACCGTAACCGAACATACCATGGCCATAGCCATTGCCCAGCTGGGTGGCATCGGCGTGCTGCACAAGAACATGAGCATCGAACAGCAGGCCAATGAGGTGAAAAAGGTGAAGCGGGCAGAGAACGGCATGATCCTGGAGCCCGTAACCATACGCGAAAACGCCCTGGTAGAGGATGCCCTCAACCTGATGCGCGAAAACGGCATCGGCGGGATCCCTGTAGTAAGGGAGGACAACCTCCTGGTGGGGATCGTCACCAACCGCGACCTGAGGTTTGAGCGCAACCCCGCCCGTCCCATCCGCGAGGTAATGACCAGCGAAAACCTCATCACCACCACCGAGTTCACCGACTTTGCCCGGGCTGCAGATATCCTGCAGGAGCACAAGATTGAGAAACTGCCGGTAGTCGACAAGAATTACCGACTCGTTGGACTGATCACATACAAGGACATCATCAAGATCAAGGCCCGCCCCGATGCCTGCAAGGACGAACGCGGAAGGCTCAGGGTAGCTGCTGCAGTGGGCACCTCGCCCGATACGCTCGAGCGCGTGCAGGCGCTGGTGGAGCAGGACGTGGATGCCATCGTCATCGACACCGCACACGGCCATACGCTGAGCGTCCTGGATACGGCACGCAAGGTCAAGGCCATGTTCCCCTCCCTCGAACTGGTGATCGGGAACATTGCCACTCCGGAAGCCGCCCTGGACCTCGCCAGGGCCGGCGCCGACGCCATCAAGGTGGGCATAGGCCCCGGATCCATCTGCACCACCCGTATCGTGGCCGGCACCGGCATCCCCCAGCTCTCCGCCGTGTATGGCGTATCCCAGGCACTGAAGGGCAGCGGCATCCCTGTCATCGCCGACGGGGGCATACGCTATACCGGCGACATCGTGAAAGCCATCGCTGCCGGCGCCGACAGCATCATGGCCGGCTCGCTCTTCGCCGGAGTGGACGAATCCCCTGGGGAGACCATCATTTTTGAAGGAAGGAAATACAAGACCTATCGCGGCATGGGCTCCATCGAGGCCATGCAGAAAGGCTCCAAGGATCGCTACTTCCAGGCCGATGAGCATGACCTTTCGAAACTGGTTCCCGAAGGTATCGTTGGCAGGGTGCCCTATAAAGGCAACCTGGCCGAAGTGGTGCACCAGATGGTCGGCGGCCTCAGGGCAGGCATGGGATACAGCGGCAGCCCCGACATCGCCGCCCTGCAACAGGCCCGCTTCATCAAGATCACCACGGCCGGCGTGGTGGAGAGCCACCCCCACGATATCACCATCACCCGCGAGGCCCCAAACTATAGCCGCTGAGGCCTGATGACCCTTTCAATGGCCGATCAGGCTTAAGTTTTTTTAACAGCGGGCGGCTAATGCCTTAATGTCAAATGGATTAACTTTGCCCCTCTCGCCGAAAAAAGATACGCTATGTTAATGAAAACCAGGTCCTTCTTCAGGTTGAAACACGCCATTCTGATTGGATTATTGGCCCTGACCCTGGGCGGGGCAAGGGTTAGCGCCCAGAGCGACCCCGTACTGCTCGAAGTAGACGGTGAAAAGATCGCCCTTTCGGAATTCCTGCGCATATACAACAAAAACAACCTGCGCAACGAGCCCACCGACCGCAAGGCACTGGAGGAGTACCTTGAGCTGTACATCAACTTCCGGCTCAAGGTGCGGGAGGCCATGGAGCTTAAAATGGATACGGTCAGCGCCTTCCGCAACGAGCTGAACGGCTACCGCGATCAGCTGGCGGAACCCTATCTCACCGATAAGGAGGTGGACGAGCGCCTGGTTCAGGAAGCCTGGGACCGCCTGCAATACGATATCCGCGCCAGCCATATCCTCATCAAGGTCAATGCCGATGCCGCTCCGGAAGATACCCTCAGGGCCTGGCGCCGCATCCTCGGACTGCGCGAACAGATCATCAAGGGCAAGGACTTTGGAGACCTGGCCGAGGAGGTGTCGGAAGACCCTTCGGCCCGCGACCGCGAAGCATCCCGGATGAGCCCGGCAATAAAGGGGAACCGGGGTGACCTGGGATACTTCACCGCCTTCGATATGGTTTATCCTTTTGAAAGCATGGCCTTCAGCACTCCTGAGGGCAGCGTATCCAGGCCGGTGCGGACCACCTATGGCTACCACCTGATCAAAGTGACGGCCCGCAGACCGGCCATGGGCCGGGTGCACGTAGCCCATATCTTCGTGCGCTACCCTGAAAGCGGGGAAGATGTGGAAGTGGCCGCCGCCCAGGCAAAGATCAACGAAGCCTGGATGAAGATCCAGCAAGGCACGCCTTTCGATTCGCTCGTGGAGGTTTATTCCGAAGATAAAGGCTCCGCCAAGAAAGGAGGGATGCTTTCCTGGTTCGGGTCCAACCGTATGGTTCCGGCCTTCATCGAAGCCATCGCCGGGCTCAGGGAAGCCGGGAATGTCAGTGCCCCCGTGCGCACCGACTACGGATGGCACATCATCAAACTCCTCGAGCGCCAGCCCGTAGGGCCCTTCGCCAAGGAGGAGCCCGGCCTGCGTAAGCGCATCGCCAAGGACAGCCGCTCCAACCTGAGCAGGGAATCCTTTATTGAGACAGTAAAACAGCAATATGGCTTCCGGGAGAACCTCGCCGCACGCGATGCTTTCTATGCCGTAGTCACCGATTCCGTCTTCTTTGCCCGTTGGAAACCGGAAGCCGCCGCCCATATGCAGCTTCCCCTCTTCAGCATTGGCGATGCCCAATATACCCAGGCCGACCTGGCAGCCTTCATCCACCAGCGGCAGCGTAACCGCACCCCGCTCCCCATCCGCGAATTCGTGGATGAGGAGTACCGCGAAATGGTCGCCGAACGTTGCATCGACTATAAAGACGCCCGGCTGGAAAAGGAATATCCCGAGTTCAAAGCCCTGATGCAGGAGTATCACGACGGCATCCTGCTTTTTGAACTGACCGACCAGAAGGTTTGGGGCAAAGCCGTTAAGGATACCCTTGGACTCGAAGCCTACTTCAACGCCCACCGTCAGGATTATTTGTGGGGCGAGCGTCTCGATGCTTCGGTACTACGCTGTACCGGCGCCAAAGCCGGGGCCCAGGCACGCAAACTGGCTGAAAAGGCCGTGAAGAAGGGGCAGGGGCCGGAATCCATTACGGGGCGCCTGAACAAGAAAGGGGTGGAAGTGGTGAAGGCCGACCGCCGCAAGTATAGCCGCGGCGACGACGCCCGCATCGATGCCCTACCCTGGACCCCCGGGCTCGGTCCTTCAGCAGTTAACGGGGAAGAACACAGCTTCGTTATGGTTCATGCCCTGCTGCAGCCCATGCCAAAAGAACTGCCGGAATGCCGCGGCCTGGTCACCGCCGACTACCAGACCTACCTGGAAAAGGAATGGATCCGCGAACTGCGCCAGCGCTATCCGGTGAAGGTAAACGCCTCGGCCCTCGATCAGGCCGGAAGATGATGGCACGCAGCTTCCCGGTCCTTCTCCTCCTCCTGTCCCTGGTCCTGGTCCGATGTACCGACAAGGCCAGCGAGCAGGATCCCGTCATTGCTGAGGTTGGCGACCATCGCCTGCTGGCTTCCGCGGTGAAGGGCATCGTCAACCGCGGCACCTCGCCCGAAGACAGCCTGAGGATAGTGCGGGACTTCGCCGAAAATTGGGTGCGCCAGCAATTACTGCTCGGTATCGCAGAGAAGCGCCTGACGCAGGACGAAAAGGACGTAGAGAAGCAACTGCAGGAATACCGCACCAGCCTGCTCATATACGGGCTGGAATCCAGCGTGATCCGGGAAAAACTGGATACCCTGGTCAGCAATGAAGAGATAGAGACGTATTACCGTGAAAACCAGGGGAACTTCGAGCTCAAGGAGAACATCGTCCGCGTACTCTACGTGAAAGTCAGCCCGGAGACCCCTCAGCTCAACCGACTCAGGCAACTGCTGCGTTCCGACGACGATGGCGCCATTCTGGAGCTGGAAGAATACTGCGCGGCCTATGCCGTGAACTACTATCTGGACAAAGACAGCTGGCTGTACTTCAACGACCTGCTCAAGGAGATCCCGATAGAAACTTACAACCAGGAGTCCTTCCTCCGCAATAACCGCTATATTGAGCTCCGTTCGGGGGAATACCTCTACTTCGTGCGTTTCATCGATTTCCTGGTCAGGGAAAGCCTTTCCCCGCTCAGCCTGGAGACCGAGCGCATCCGCAATATCCTGCTCAACCGCCGCAAACTGGCCCTGGTCAACGAATTCCAACAGGAGGTCTTCCGTAAGGCGATGGAAGAGGGGGCCTTCAAGATCCATATCGATGAAAATGGGCAATAAACGCATGAACCTGTTGTTTGATCCTGTGTTATTCTTCCGGCCTATGAAGCGTACTCTCCTGGTTCTCGTGGCGGCCTGCAGCCTGCTCCCCCTCCGGGCCCAGCCCTCCGAAGGGAAAGTGATCGATGAGGTGGTGGCCGTGGTGGGCAGCAATATGATCCGCTTTTCCGATATCGAGAACCAATACATCCAGTTCCGGATGCAGGGTAATATTGAAGGAAGCCGGGCCATGCGGTGCCAGGTGCTGGAGAACCTTCTCTTTCAGAAACTGCTCATCAATCAGGCGGTACTCGACAGCGTGGAGGTGACGGATGCCCAGGTGGATGCCGAGATGGACCGCAAGCTGCGGTATTTCATCAACCAGATCGGCAGCCGCGAGAAACTTGAAGCCTATTACAAGAAGTCCATTCCCGAGATCAAGGAAGAGTTCCGCGATGCCATCCGCGACCAGTTGGTTGTGGAAACCATGCAGGCAAACATCACCAGGGACGTCAAGGTGACGCCTTCGGAGGTGAAACGCTATTATGAGACCATCCCTGCCGATTCCCTGCCGATGATCAATACCGAAGTGGAAATCGGCCAGATTGTGAAGAAGCCCCCAATCAGCCCGGAGGAAAAGCTGGCCGCCCGCACCCGCATCGGGGACCTGCGCAAGCGCATTCAGAACGGGGAGAGCTTCACCGCACTGGCCGCATTGTACTCCGAAGACCCCGGCAGCACCGCCAAGGGTGGGGAACTGGGCTTCGTAGGGAGGGGCGAACTGTTTCCGCCTTTCGAGGCCGCCGCTTTCGCCCTGAAGAAGGGAGAACTGTCGGAGATCGTGGAAACCGAGGCCGGATACCACATCATCCAGCTCATTGAGCGCAGGGGCGATATGGTCAACGCCCGCCATATCCTCATCAAACCCAAGGTGTCGTCGGATGCCCTGGCCAAGGCCCAGCAGGACCTCATCAATGTAGCTTCCCTCATCGCCATGGATTCCCTCAGCTTCGGGGCCGCCGCCCTCAAGCACTCCGACGACCCCAGCAAGAACAACGGCGGGCTCATGGTCAACCCTATGACCGGGACCACCCGCTTCGAGGTCAGCCAGCTCGATCCTTCCCTCTTCTTTGTCGTTGACAAGCTCGAGGTAGGGAAGGTGTCGGAACCCGTGCTGATGAAGACCGAAGAAGGGGCCCAGGCCTATAGGCTCCTGTACGTCAGAACCAAGAGCCAGCCCCATCGCGCCAACCTCACCGATGATTATACCCGGATCCAGGAATGGGCCCTGCAGGACAAGCAGGCCCGGGTGATCCAGGAGTACATCAACCGCAAGACCAGGAATACCTATATCCGCATTAACGAACGATACCGGGATTGCCCCTTCAATTACCGCTGGGACAATACCATAGAATAAGCAGGAGACGGAATGCAGCATTATACCGACGATAAGCAGGCACTGGATGCCTTCAGAGAAAAATATCAGGAGCTCAGGGGAGAGATCGCCAAGGTGATCGTAGGGCAGGATGAGACCGTGAAGCACGTGCTCATCTCCATATTCAGCCGTGGGCATGGACTGCTGGTGGGCGTTCCGGGGCTGGCCAAGACCCTGCTGGTGAACACCATCTCCAGGGTGCTGGGACTGACCTACTCCAGGGTGCAGTTCACTCCCGACCTCATGCCCTCCGACATTGTGGGGACCGAGATCCTGGACGAGGACCGGCATTTTCGCTTCATCAAGGGGCCGGTATTCGCCAACATCATCCTGGCAGATGAGATCAACCGAACCCCGCCCAAGACCCAGTCGGCGCTGCTGGAGGCGATGCAGGAGAAGGCCGTGACGGTAGCCGGCAAGAGTTACCGCCTGCCCGATCCCTTCTTTGTACTGGCCACCCAGAATCCCATTGAGCAGGAAGGCACCTATCCTTTACCGGAGGCCCAGCTCGACCGCTTTATGTTCAATATCTGGCTCGATTATCCCTCCTTCGATGAGGAGGTGGCCGTGGTGCGCAACACCACCGGAGGCAGTGGACAGGAGCCCAGGGTGGTGATCGGGGCGGAGGAGATCATTTTCTTCCAGGACCTCATCCGGCGCATCCCCGTCACCGAGAACGTATTCCGCTATGCCGTGCGCCTGGCGGCCAGCACCCGTCCTGGTACCCTGGAAGGGCATACCCTGGCCGGGCAGTACCTTACCTGGGGGGCAGGCCCACGGGCTTCGCAGTACCTGGTGCTTGGCGCCAAGTGCCATGCCGCCGTCAGCGGGAAATACTCCCCCGACATCGAAGACGTGCAGGCCGTGGCGCCCAGCATCCTCAGGCACCGCATCGTTCGCAACTACAAGGCCGAGGCCGAAGGCGTTGGCGTTGACCACCTCATTGCGGAACTCCTGAAATAGAAGAGGCAGGGATTCCGGCCCTCAGGGGACGAAAGGCTCCCTCAGGATTCAAGGCTCAACGTCAGGGATCAGCGTCCGGATATTCCGGAAGCTACCGTCGCAATGGACAAGTGTGAGTGCGAGAGTGAGCAGAGGGTTATCCTGGGTACCTGCACTCCGCACTCCATCACCCCAGCTTCTCCCACCCCAGGCGGGCGGTGTTGTAATACACCACCCAGCCCATGAACAGGGCTACTGCCCCGTAAAGCATAGCCATGCCATATTCGGCGAAAATGAGCTTGCCGGTTCCGAACAGGAGGAACAGCACCATCAGGCTGCCGGCAAACCAACTGACAAACAGACGGTGTAATCCACGGTCGGCCTCCACGCCGGGCTCCAGGGCCGCCACGGGCTTCCAGCCCGGCCCCCCGGGGCGCACCCTGCGGTAGAACGACCGCAGCTGCCCCTCCTCAGTGGGCCTCGTGAACACGGTAACCACCACCCACACCAGGGTGCTCCAGGCTACGATGAACAGCAGACTGGTCTCATACGGCAGGTGGAAACGATAGTGCAGTATAGGGTAGATGGCATATGGAGCCAGCATGGCGGCGATCTCCGACCAGGCGTTGATGCGCCACCAGTACCATCGCAGGATCAACACCGGCCCGATGCCCCCGCTGCAGGCCAGGATGAACTTCCACGCGTCGCTGATGCGGTCGAGGCGCGAGGTGACGATAAGGCTCAGCGCGAGCAGCAGAAAAGTGGTGACGCGCGATACCTGCACATAATACCTTTCCGTGCCGTCAGGACGGATGAAGGGCCTGAAGAGGTCGTTGATGATATACGAAGTGCCCCACACGGTCTGTGAGGCGATGGTCGACATATACGCTGCCAGGAAGGCAGCCAGCATCAGGCCCAGCAGGCCGGAAGGCATCAGGTCGCGAATGGCCATCACATAGGTCTGTCCTTTATCCGTCACCTCAGGATACAGCACCATGCCGGCCAGGGCTACCAGAATCCAGGGCCAGGGACGCACAGCGAAGTGCGCCACCTGGAACCACAGCGTGGCCAACAGGCTGTGTTTCTCATCGCGGGCCGACATGATGCGCTGGGCCACATAGCCTCCACCCCCCGGCTCTGCCCCTGGATACCAGCTGGCCCACCACTGTACCCCCAGATAGGCTACAAAGGCCACCACGCTGAACTGCAACAGGGTCCCGGCGCTCTCCGCTCCGCCTACCGAGGGCATAAAGGAAAAGGCCGTGGCCGGGAGCTGCGCCTTCAATCCCTCGATGCCACCCACTGCAGGCGCCTGCAGGGCAAAGATGGCCAGGGCGATACAGCCCGACATGGCCAGGATGAACTGGAAAGAGTCTGTCAGCGAGACCCCCCACAACCCGCTCAACGCACTGTAAAATGCCACGAATAGCATTAGCGCGCCCACCCACAGCAGATGGGAACCGAAAGTGAACCCTGCCAACTCTATGGAAGCTATCCCGAAGAACAACAGGTCGGGGAACATCACCATCAGGATCTTCTCCATGGCCAGGTTGACCCAGGCGATCACCACCAGGTTCATGGCCACACCAATATATATCGCCCTGAAGCCCCGCAGGAAACGCGAAGCCCGCCCGGAGTAGCGGATGGCCACGAATTCACAGTCGGTCATAATGCCCGCCCGGCGCCATAGCCGGGCGAAAAAGAAAACGGTCAGCATCCCCCCGAACAGCATATTCCACCACAGCCAGTTGCCCGCAATCCCCTTCTCGGCCACCAGTTCGGTGACGGCCAAAGGGGTGTCGGCGGCAAAAGTGGTGGCCACCATGCTGGTTCCGGCGATATACCAGGGCAGCCTGCGCCCGGAAAGGAAGAAATCTCCGGTACTCCTTCCCCCTTTGCGCGACATCACTATCCCTATCCCCAGGCTGAGGATCAGGTAAGCCAGAATGATCACCCAGTCGAGGGTGCTGAGGTATACGCTCATAACACAGGATTGGAAGGGTTCGGATGCAGACAAATGTAGCATTTTCACATCAACCCCTGCCCCGGCTTCCTGCCGTGCTTTTCGTACATTTGGCTGAGCAAGCATGAAGATATGACAAGGAAAAGGCGAATCCTGTTGCTGTCGGGCCTGCTGCCGGTGCTGCTGACCGGCTCATGGCTGGTGTTCCGCAGCGAAGGCGGCGAAGCGGCCGACCTGATCGCGGAGGTGAATGAGGGGGTATTCGAGATCCGCGTCACTACCACCGGAGAGCTGGAAGCCCGCAAGTCAGAGAATATCTACGGGCCCTCGGGACTGAGGTCCATCCGGATATGGCAGGTAAAGATCGAAGACATCATCCCCGACGGCAGCGTGGTGGATTCGGGGGCCTATGTGGCCACCCTCGACCGCACCGAGATCAGCAACCGCATCAAGGACGAGGAAACGGAGCTGGACAAACTGGAGTCCCAGTATGCCCGCACCCGCCTGGACACCTCCCTGGAGCTACGGAATGCCCGGGAAGAGCTGGTAAACCTCGCCTTTGCCTTGGAAGAGGCCCGCATTGCCCTGGAGCAATCGAAGTATGAACCCCCGGCCACCATACGGCAGGTGCAGATAGAGCTTGACCGCGCAGAACGGACCTACCAGCAGGCCCGGCGCAACTATTCCCTGAAGCTGGACAAGGCCCGGGCCACCATGCAGGAAGTGTCGGCATCACTGGCCCAGACACGGAGGCGTTATGAACAACTGGTGGAGGTGTTGGAAGACTTTACCGTGCGGGCACCCCAGGCCGGCATGGTGATCTATAAACGAAACTGGGATGGAAGCAAACTGGGGATAGGGGCTACGGTCAGCGCCTGGGAAAACGTAGTGGCCACCCTGCCCGATTTGAGCGAGATGATCTCCAGGACCTATGTCAATGAGGTGGACATCAGTAAAGTAAAGGCCGGACAGCCGGTTAAGGTGAGCATCGATGCCTTTCCCGAAAAAGTGTTCGAAGGCAAAGTGACCGAGGTGGCCAACATCGGGGAGCAGCTACGCAACTCCAATGCCAAGGTATTCGAGGTCAAGGTGCTGCTCATGTCAACCGACAGCGTGCTCCGGCCCGCCATGACGACCCAGAACGCCATCCTCACCGGGGCGATCCCTTCGGCGGTCTATATCCCCGTGGAGGCCGTGCATGCCGACGACAGCCTCAGCTTCGTGTATATGGCCTCCGGTCGCAGGGAACGCCGGGAAGTACGCACCGGGCCATCGAACGAGAATGACATCGTGATCGAGCGCGGCCTGGAGCCTGGGGAACAGGTGTTCCTGAGCATTCCCGAAGGGGCAGACAAGTTTCGTATGCTGCGCTTGCCTGACGAAGCCCGATGAAACGTTCTGCCTATAACCTCAGGATCGCTGTGGAAGCGGTGATGATCAACCGGTTCCGGTCGTTCCTCACCGCCCTGGGCATCATCTTCGGCGTGGCCGCCGTGATCGCGATGATGGCCATCGGAAACGGGGCGCGGCAGGAGATCCTGGACCAGATGCGCCTGGTGGGGGTAAACAATATCATTATCCAGCCGCTGAGCCCCGAGGATGGCCAGGAAGAGGACACGGATGTTCCTTCGGGTCCGGAGAAATTCTCCCCCGGACTAAGCCTTCAGGATGCCCGGTCGATCGCCCTCACCCTCCCCGGCATCGCCGGGCTCAGCCCCCAGGTCATCTATGAGACCGATCTCGTGCATGGGGGCCGGCGTGCACAGGCCCGGGTGAGCGGTGTCTCTCCGGACTATTTCAATATTTTCAACCTTACCTTTCTGGAAGGCCGGCCCTTCAGTCCGGCCCAGATGGGATCGGCCGCCCCGGTCTGCGTCATAGGCTCTGGTCTTCGTGCCCGCTTTTTCCCCGACCGGGAGCCCCTGGGGGCATACCTGAAAGCCGGAGGGGTGTGGTTCCGCGTCATCGGGGTGCTGGAAGAAAGCCCGGTGCCCGGTGGTCTGGCAGATATGGGCATAGAAGATCATAATGAAATGCTCTATGCCCCGGCGAGCACCGTGCTGCTGAGGCTGAAAGACCGAACCGCGATCACGGCATCCAGCCTGCATGCTGAAGAGGAGGGTGGGGCAGCGCCATCCACAGGACTTACCTCAGTTGCTGATGTGGAAGGCCACCAGCTCGACCGCGTGATCGTCCAGATGGCCGAGGCCACCCAACTGCGCCCTGCCAGCGAAGTGATGGAGCGCATGCTCCTCCGGCGCCATGGGGGCGTCGTCGACTACAGCGTCAGGGTGCCTGAGCTGTTGCTGAAACAGGAACAGCGTACCCGTGAGATCTTCAATATCGTCCTTGGGGCCATTGCCGGGATAGCTCTGCTGGTGGGGGGCATAGGGATTATGAATATCATGCTGGCCAATGTGATGGAAAGGATACGCGAGATCGGTGTACGCCAGGCCATGGGGGCCCGGCCCCGCGATATCGCCCAGCAATTCCTGGCCGAGGCCACCCTGATCAGCATAGGTGGGGGGATATTGGGGGTGCTGCTGGGCATAGGCCTCAGCCTGGCCATCACCCGGGTAGCCGGCATCCCCACCATCATTAGCCTGTGGTCCATCCTCATCTCCTTCCTCGTATCCGCCGCCGTGGGCATGCTGTTCGGCTATATGCCGGCCCGCAGGGCGGCTTCACAGGACCCGGTAGTATCTTTACGCTATGAATAAAGCCCTGTTTGCATACCCCTGGATCCTCCTGCTGGCCCTTGCGGCCCTGGCCCCCAGCCCGGCCCTGGCCCAGGCCCCAGCCCGGACGCTGAGCCTGGAAGAGACGGTCCGCCTGGCAAAGGAGCGCTCCCCGGAAGCCCTGGCCGCACGCCATCGCTTCAGGGGCAGTTACTGGTCGTACCAGGCCTACCGGGCCACCTACATGCCCAAACTCAACCTCAACGCCACCATCCCCTCCCTGCAGCGGGCCATCACTAAATACACCACCTCCGGTGGAGAAGAAGTGTTCCTGGAACGGAGCTTTATCAGTTCCAGCCTCGACCTCGCCCTTTCCAAAACAGTAGGGCCTACCGGGGGAACCTTCTTCCTGGGCAGCGGGCTGGAACGCATCGATAACCTGAGCGATTCTGTCCGCACCTCCTGGCTATCCACTCCCATGTCGGTGGGCTATTCACAGCCCCTCTTCCAGTACAATGCCTGGAAATGGCAGAACAAGCTGGAACCCATGCGCTATGAGGAGGCGCGCAGGACCTGGGTGGAAGATATGGAGCAGGTGAGCCTGACAGGAATCAACCGCTTTTTCGATGTGCTGATATCCCGTCAGCGGCTTTCTATCGCGCAGACAAACGAGGCCAATTACGACACCCTCTATAAGATAGCCATCGGAAGGTATAACCTGGGCAAGATCGCCGAGAACGAGCTGTTGCAGCTCGAACTTAGCCTGCTGCAGTCGCAGGGCGAGGTGGAGGATGCCCGGCTGGAGCTGGAGATGAACCTCTTCCGCCTGAGAAGCTTCCTCCGTATGCCCGAAGATGCCCCCCTGGAACTGGCTGAGCCTCTGCCTCCCGCCCTGGATGTGGTGGAAGTGGACCGTGCCCTCACCTTCGCCCGTCAGAACCACCCGGAGGTGATCCGCCTGGAGCGCAGCATGATGGAGTCGGAGAGCGCACTCAATAAAGCCAGAATGGACGGGAGGCTCAATGCCAGCCTGTATGCCATCTACGGTCTGGTGCAGAGTGCAGAGGATCTGGCCGGGGTGTATGCAGATCCACAGGAACAGCAGCAGCTGACCCTGGGGATACAGCTTCCCATCCTCGACTGGGGCCTGGCCCGGAGCCGCATCCGTATGGCAGAATCCGAAGTGGAGCTCACCCGTACCCAGGTCGATCAGCAACGGGTGGATTTCGATCAGCAGGTATTTCTGAAAGTGATGCAGTACAATATGCAGCAACGCCAGTTCATGATTGCACAGAAGTCCGATACCGTCGCCAAGAAACGCTATGCCGTGACCAAACAGCGCTATCTCCTGGGCCGCATCACTATCACCGACCTCAATATCGCCCAGGTGGAAAGCGACAATGCCCGCCAGGCCTATATGTCTGCCCTCCACCAGTACTGGAAGAGCTATTATGAGCTGCGGCAGCTGACCCTCTATGATTTTCTCCGGGATACTCCGATCGGTCTGGATGCCGAAGGCCTCCTCCGGGACTAAGCGTTACACAGAATTAACGGGAGCGTCTTGTAAGGACAGATCCGGCAAACTAACTTTGCGCAGCAGATTCAAGCCACAACATCAACACAGCAAATATGTCAGTATTAGTAGGAAAAAAAGCGCCTCATTTTGAGGCCACAGCCGTGATCAACGGTATGGAGATCGTAGAAAAGTTCTCCCTGGAGCAGTACATCGGGAAGAAACATGTGGTCTTCTTTTTCTATCCCAAGGACTTCACCTTTGTTTGCCCCACGGAGCTCATCGCCTTCCAGAACCGGATTGCCGAGTTCGAAGAACGTAACGTGGTGGTAGTCGGCTGCTCCACCGACTCGGAATTCTCCCACTGGGCCTGGCTGCAGACTGAACAGCGCAGCGGAGGCATCAAGGGGGTGAAATATCCTCTGGTTGCCGATCTGGACAAGACCATTTCCATGAATTATGATGTCCTGGCCGGAGAGTATGATTATAACGAAGATGACGAGATGGCCTTCACCGGGGAGCCGGTGGCCTACCGCGGCCTCTTCCTGATCGACAAGCAGGGGGTGGTGAGGCACCAGGTGGTGAACGATATGCCGCTCGGGCGTTCGGTGGATGAGACCCTGAGGATGATCGACGCCTTGCAGTGCTTCGAAGAGAATGGCGAGGTCTGCCCCGCCGACTGGCACAAAGGCGAGCAGGCCATGGCGCCTACTCATGAAGGAGTATCCAGCTATCTTTCCAGGAGCTGAATATTTTCCCACTGAAAAAAGAAAAAGGATCGCAACCGATCCTTGTGATGTTGCCGATTCCTCAGGGATCGGCAACGCCATTTATGCCCACTCCATTTTTTTCGCCAGCGTCCAGTATTCATCCATCTCCGCCAGGCTCATATCGGTTAACTGCCGGCCATGCAGCTCGGCCTGGTCCTCGATATACCTGAACCTCCGGATGAACTTCTTGTTGGTGCGTTCCAGCGCATCCTCAGGGTTGACCCCGATGAAGCGGGAATAATTGATCAGTGCAAACAACAGGTCCCCGAACTCGTCCTCCTTACGCACCGGGTCGTTGCCGTCGTGCACTTCCTTCTGCAGCTCGAGGATCTCCTCGCTCACCTTGGCCCAAACCTGCTCCGCATCGTTCCAGTCGAAGCCCACGCCCCTGGCCTTCTCCTGTATGCGGTAGGCTTTCACCATGGCGGGCAATGAGGTGGGCACTCCCCCCAGAACCGACTTGCGGCCTTCGCCCAGCTTGATCTTCTCCCAGTTGCTTTTGACGTCCTCCTCATTGTTCACCTTCACATCGCCATAAATGTGCGGATGGCGATGGATCAGCTTGTCGCAGATACCGTTCAACACCACAGTAACATCGAAGGCCCCGTGCTCTGAACCTATCCGGGAATAAAATACCAGGTGAAGAAAAAGGTCCCCCAGCTCCTTGGCGATCTCCGGCATATCCTTTTCCAGTATGGCGTCGCTGAGTTCGTAAACCTCCTCTATTGTCAGGTAACGTAAGCTCTCCAGCGTCTGTTTACTGTCCCAGGGACATTGCTCCCTCAGCTCGTCCATGATCTTCAGCAGGCGGCCGAAGGCCTGAAGTCGTTCATCCATCGCAGTTTTTTTGCAAAAGTAGCGCTTACCGGGCCTCAAATCGAAATATCCGGAATCCGCGTTTGGCTGTCGCGAAATCCTGCTGTAATTTGGCACAGGCTTTGGATATCGTTGCACGGAACCAAGAACTGCCATTATGAAAACTTCCACCTACCTCCACCTCAGATACCCCCTGGGAATCCTTCTTTTACTGGCCCTGGCCCTGGCATCCAGCTCCTGTTGCGACGACCGCGGCAGGGATGGACGGCCAGGAAGGGCATACCTGGCCCTGGAATGGGACCTGGACATGCCCGATTACCTGGATGCCGGTACCCCCGATATTCCTGCCACCTTTGAATGGGGCCGGTCCTACCGGGCTTTCCCGGGTTTGTATGTGCTTTATTATGAAGGCCACTACTGGAACGGGAGCGGCAACGTGAATTATGCCTGGGAGATGGATTACGAAATATGGGAGGCCGCCGGAGAACCGGGCGGGTACAATTTCGATGGAGAAGATGGCCCGGATACCTGGTTCACCTTATGGCTCTCACCCACCGGGCCTTATCTCGATGAGTTCCTGAGCAAGAAGTCCGCCGGCACATCCTATCGTGTACTGGAGAATACCGGCGATCGGGTCGTGATAATGGCGGAAGGTAAAAGCCACCTTATGCGGGCCACCTTCCGCAAGGTTGAACCCCGTGGCCACGGCCATTGATCAAAGTGTTTTCATATGATCAACCAAGATGCAGGGGGCTTCGGGCCCCCTGTTCCTTTCCGGTAAACCGGGCTGTATTTTGTTAAAGATCTGTTAATGAGGATGCTTTCATTAACGGACCTGTGTCATCTTTGCGTAAGGCGGCAACAACAGCCTTCAGTAATGATGAAACAATCCCAATCCCATACCATACTGCGGCTAATCCTGCTCACGGGGACCCTATTCGCCCTTAACGGGTTACAGGCCCAATCACCGGCCTTTGCCTGGGTGGGGTGCGATACAACCTCCTATGCCTTCAACCCCGGCATGCTCGACAGCCATGTGGCTACCGATGGGAATTCCATGCTGTATTGCGGACCCGGTCAGGTACATGAACTCTATGGGAATATGGCCTTCAACGATCTGCGCCTGAGGCGCACGGACCTGTCCGGCACCGTAATCGACAGCGTTGAACTACTTGGGAAGCTGTACGTTCATGAGCTCTCCGAATGGGAGTATGGCTGGTTGATCCTTGGCTGTTACCGCGATAGCGTATCGATCGGGAACCAGCAGTGGGCGCAGTCGGGCCTAAGCTATGATGTTTTCGTTCTGGCCCTCGACGATACCCTGGGCCTGAGCTGGGTTTGGAACATCAACCAATCCCAGGGCCCCTGGATAGAGCCCCTCGACATTGCCGGCGGGCCTGGCGGAGATTTCTGGGTGGGGTATTCCGATTACCCCAACCATGTGCTCCTGCGTTTCAATGCCCAGTTCCTGCCGGAAGATACCCTTATGGTGCAAGGAGCAGGGTTCTTTTGTGAAATTCTGGCGGAGCCTCAGGGGGGGCTCTATCTGGGGGGTAGCTGCGGAGGCACCATGGTCTTTCCCGATACCACGATTTTTGCCCCATCAATCTACCTTCAGCACCTGATCAGTCTTGATGCGGATCATAAGCTGCGCTGGGTGAGGTTTTTCCCAGACTTCACCTGCAGCGCCCCCTCGCTGGCCCCTGCTCCTCAACATGGGATTTATTATGCCAACTTCCTCAACGATACCATGACGCTCGATGGAATCTTCCTGCAGGGGACAAATTGGGGGCATGATTTCATGCTGCTGCGGATCGATTCCCTGGGTTCGGTGCAGTGGGCACGTGAAATGCCCACCGGAGGGTTTTCCGATGCCACGCTGTCGAGAACCGGTGCCCTGGCTTCCGATGCCCTGGGCAATACCTACCTCACGGGTCAAACACGGGGGAATATCCAGTGGTCGTCCACGGTGGTGACAACCAGCGCAGTATCCGACTATAATGTCTGGCTCATGTCCTACGATGTCCTGGGGACGCCCCGTTGGGCCCTGGCCGGCGGAGGCGCAGGCTATGATCTGTCGCATGGGGTGGCGGCAGCCGGTGTCGACCTTCTGGCCAATTCCGGTCTCCTGGCCGCCGGCGGGAGCCTGGGATCCCAAAGCATAAGTTGCCAGGGATTTACCAATCCATACCGGGCCCTGGTCTCGCCGCTCACTTCGCGTGGGGTTGCGGATCCCGATGCCTCCCGTGCCCTGGTCTTTCCCAACCCCACCGATGGAGATGCCTGGATCAGGACAGCATCAACAGCCCAACAGGTCTTTCTCCATGCTCTTGACGGCCGCCTCTTGTTTCATACAGAGCCTATGCCCTCCGGGATCACCGCCTTGCCTGCCGCCATACTCGAACCAGGCATTTATCTGGTGAGCATCATTGACCAGGATGGGAGCCGAGCCACGGTACGCCTGATCAGGGCGCATTAACCTCCGCTTACGGTATCCCTTTCCAGGGTGCTCCTCACCTGCACAAGGGCCTCGAACAGGTCTCGGCAAAGCCCGCTGGCAGAGATGGTGGCCCCGGATAGGGCATCCACTTCCTGTCCGACCTTCCATGGAGCGGATCCTGTATACCCCTTGAACTGGGACAGCCACCGGGCCGAGGCGACCTGGTATCCATGGTCGGAACGGTAATGGACCACCCTGATCTCCTGCACTTCTATCCTGGGGCTGAGCAGAACGAGGTAATCGAAGCGCTCATACCTTCCTGGGGCGGAAGTGAGCAGCAGGTAGCCCAGGGTGTCCGGCCCCGAGACAAGACGCTCCAGGTAACGGCCCCGGGCCCCATCAGGCCATATCACCTGGCGTTGCAGCGCTTGCCCGGGAAAGTGTGCGAGGAGCATGCTTTCTGAGGCTTTGTCGAATTTCCGGTCTGGGCTCACCTGGGCGGGCAGGACCGCGAAAAGCAAGGCTGATAGCAAGAACAGGAACGTAGTCCCGTTAAAAGGTGAACGCGATACCGGCCTGAAGGCTTTGCTGTACCTGGTCATTTCCGTCTTTAATTCGTTCGTAACCTGCCTTGAATGCTGTACCCGGGGCGGGCATGTAACTCAGACCTGCGGTGATGGCCTGCTTGCGATACGACGGGTTACCCGCCATGCCCTCCGTCCTGTAATGCATATCCAGGGCCGAATAGCGGAAAAAGGGAAAGAGGGCGCCGGACTTACGGGTGCAGGTGTGGAGGAGATCGTAAGAAGCCTCCAAATAGTAGCCCGCCATGGCCTTGCCCAGGTCCCTTCCGGTGAGCTCATTGTATGCTTCCGTCCCGCTCTGGCTGCTGTGATAGGCCTGGGCGCGGAACTGCCACCCTGCACGGGCGTAGCGCGCGTCCAAACCGAACATGAGGATGCCGACCACCGATGAATCAGCCCTGGCTGAAGCAAACTCCGGCCCGATCAGTCCATGCAGCGCACTCTGGGTTTTTCCGGTGTACACCGACATCCCGGCTTCAAGCCCGTCGATACCGAAATACTCAGCACGCGCTGCCAGGTTGGGGTATTTCATGATCGACTCCGCCCCCTTCTGCCTACCGCTTCTGAACCCGTTGGCCCCGCCGATCAATCCTGATTCACCGTTATGGCTCAGAAATCCGTTCACTACATAGGCCTCGTATTTCCACCCCAGGGCAAGGGACTTTCCGCTGATCCCGGCTCCGATCTCCCTCCAGGTAGTAGGGGACAAGGAATGGTCGGGCAGTGGCCTTTCCACGCTATGGAAGGTGGCGCTTTCATGATAGAGGTTGATGATTCCCATGGGGATCAGAACCAAGCCCCCCCTGACGCTAAGCCAGGGTTTGATACGGTAATCGAGATATGCCTGCTCGATGTATACCTCCTGAACATGCTCGAACTCTATCTCGGTGAGTATGCTCACCCGCTCGCTGAACCGGTGCCCGAGAAGCAGGACCAAACGGTGAACATCCAGCTCCGCGAGGCCGGCTTCCCCGTCACCAAGTGAGGAGTTCAGGTCGACCTGGCCGTAGCCCCCAATACTTGTACGCTGCTCTGCAGGCCTGAGCGTGTCGGAAGGCATGCCCTGGGCCTGGGCAAGAAAAGACGACCCGAGCATGATGAACGAAAGAAAGATTTTTTTCATATTTAGAATGAGATTAAATAATAATAAGCAAAACTAAATAGAATTTCACTATTAGGTACTGTGTTACTTAAATAATATATTCCCGGGCATGGTGTATATTTCGGGTCATGACAATGACGGGAAACCCGTCCCAAGGGCGGGCTGCGCAGCCAACGGCCATGCTGGAGTGGCGAGAGGAGGGACTCTACTGCCCTCCGGCCGGACTGTATATTGACCCGATCCGCAAGGTGGCCCGGGCGGTGATTACCCATGCCCATTCCGACCATGCACGCAAAGGGCATGGCCACTATGCCTGCCATCACGACTCAGTACCCTTGTTGCGGCACCGCCTGGGGAAGAAGATCCGGGTGGAGGGCTTTGAATACGGACAGGGATTTACGGAGAACGGGGTCAAGCTCAGCTTCCATCCTTCGGGGCACATGACGGGTGCGGCTATGGTGCGCCTTGAATACCGGGGAGAGGCATGGGTGGTTACCGGGGATTTCAAGACCATGGACGACGGGCTCAACGTTCCCTGGGCGCCAGTACGCTGTCATGGGCTGGTCATGGAATCCACCTTTGCCCTGCCCATCTATCGGTGGCGTCCGCAGGCCGAGGTAGCTGCGGAGATGGCGGCCTGGCAGCGCCTGAACCGCTCAAGGGGGATGTTGTCTGTCGTTTCCGCCTATCCCCTGGGAAAGGCCCAGCGCCTGATGCACCTGCTGGCGGGCTCAGGCATTGGCACGGCACTGCATCCGGTCATCGCCGAGGCCACTGCGGCAGTGCGTTCAACTGGGGTCGGGCTCCCCGAGGCCATGGTACTTCATCAGCAAAGCAATCCTGAAGATCTCCTGGACCGGGTGCTCCTTTTACCGGCCATGGCCCGCGACCATGCCTGGCTGGCCAGGCTGGGACCGGTATCCAGCGCTGCCGCCTCGGGCTGGGCCCGGATCCGGGCGATGCGTTCCCGCCAGGGTGCTGATGCCGCCTTTGTACTTTCCGACCATGCCGACTGGGATGGCCTCAACCTGGCCGTGGAGGCCTGTGGGGCTGAAAAGGTGGTGGTGGCGCACGGCTACGAGGCCCCCTTCGCGGCCTGGTTGCACGCCAGGGGTTTGGAATGTTGGACGGAAGCGGAGCTCATGCATGGGGAAGGACACCACACCAATACGGAAACAATAAATCCGGAAGGAGGTTTGGAATGAAAGCGTTCAGCCGTCTGGTATATCAACTGGAAGCCTGCAAGGGTGACGACCGCCTCCAGCCACTGGAAGACTATTTCCGTGCGGCTCCTCCTCGCGACTTCAGCCATGCCCTGGCCATTCTCGCAGGCTATCCCCCCCACCGGCTGTTAAGCCTGGCCCGCCTTCAGGAGGAAATGCTTGGCACCACAGCGTTCCCTTTATGGCTATTGGAAACCTGCCGGGAGTATACCGGGGACCTCACCGAAGCCTTGTCGCTGTTGCTACCAGAGCCCATGGTGCCCTCAGCTTACAGCCTGAGCCACTGCCTTGTCCTCATGGAATCCCTTCGTGACGCTTCTCCTGCCCGTCAGTCGCTTGAACTCCTGCATTTGTGGAGTAAACTGGAAGGGGAGAGCCGCTTCGTGTTCAATCGACTGCTCACCGGCACTTTCCGCCTCAGGCCGGGCCACCTGCTCCTTGCCAGGGCGGTGCAGGCTATCCGGGGCGTGGATACTGCACACTCCATGCTGCGGCTGTCGGAGCGATGGAATCCATTCACCCTGGGAGTGGAGGAACTGTTCACGGCGGATTTGCAACCCCAGGACCATCCCAGGCCCTTCAATTTCCACATGGTTTTTCCGTTGAAAGTCGCATTGGACACCCTCGGACGTCCTTCCGCGTGGCTGGCCAGCCCAAGACCTCATGGAGAACGGGTACAACTGCTCACCTCCGGTGGCCGTGCCGCCCTGTGGTCGGAAACAGGCGAACTGCTCGGACACCGCTACCCTGAAATCATCGCCGCTGCGACAGCACTTCCCGACCAGAGCATATTCGAAGGGCATATCCTTCAGCTGTGCGAGGGAGGCGGGGACATGGATCCGGGGACTGCGGCCGTCCCTTCCCGAACCAGGGGCCGTTCCGGTTCGCACTCCTGCCTCCTGATCTCAGACCTCCTACAGCTGCATGGCCAGGATCTGCGATCAGAACCCCTCACTTACCGCCTGGAAATGCTGGTCCTCACCATGCAAGCCCTTCCAGGCCTGAGGGAGATGGCCCTGGCCGAGCTCCTTCCACTGACCTCATGGGATGCCCTGGCTTCCCTGGCCGGCAGGACCACTGGTCGCCCCAGGGGAGGGGCATTCCTCAAGGAAGCCGCCGGAGTTTATGATCAGCCTGGCGCCAGGCCCTGGATGGTGGTGGAAGCGGAACCCCTGCGCAGTCGGCTCATCCTGCGCTATGTTGCCCTCGGTCCCCGGGGGCCGGGTGGTCTGGAGGAACTGAGCCTGGGGGCAGCCAGCCCCTCAGGATTCGTAACTGTGTGCAAGCTGAAGCCTTCCTTGCCAGCCGCCGAATTGCACGACCTGATGGCTGTGATAAAAGCATCTGCCACTGAACGCTTCGGCCCCGTGAGGGTCATGCCTCCGGAACAGGTGTTTGAGATTGAATACCAAGGAGTCAAATCTTCGGCAAGGCACAAGAGCGGCCTGGTTCTTCTGGAACCGTCGCTGCTGCGCTGGTGTCGCGGGGAGTCAGCAGACCAGGCGGATTCAATGAACGATCTCAGGAGATCCGCTCAGGGATGAATCTCCGCGACCTTATCCATCCGCCGGTTCGATACAGGAATAGGGAGGCCTTCGCCCAGGTACGCATTTCGGGCAGCAGTTTTGCCTAAATTTGTTCAGTCTGTGGGGATGACTCTCCCGGGCTGAACTCAAGGTACAACGGCTCGCAAGGTTGAGCATACTATACAGGAGGAGACCCCGATGTTCTCACATATGGTACAGGAGTTTCAGCTTCCGCTCAGCAATCCTGTGCTGGTATTCTCCACCATCCTGTTCATCATCCTGCTGGCACCCATTCTGCTGCGAAGGCTTAATATTCCAGGCATCGTAGGCCTCATCCTTTCAGGAGTGATCATAGGTCCGCATGGATTCAACATCCTGGAAAACAATAGTGCCGTAGACCTCTTCTCTACCATAGGACTGCTGTATATCATGTTCATCGCCGGCCTCGACCTCGACATCAGCGAGTTCCGGAGCAACCGTTTTAAAAGCATACTCTTTGGGGCGTATACCTTCGTGCTGCCAATCAGCATAGGGTTTCCGCTATGTTATTATGTTCTGGACTATGACTTTCTGGCCAGTTTGTTGACAGCCAGTATGTTTGCTACACATACCCTGGTGGCCTATCCTATTGTCAGCCGCCTCGGGGTGGTCAAGAACCAGGCGGTGGCGGTGGCCGTGGGCGGTACCATCCTCACCGACACGGCGGTGCTGCTGATCCTGGCCATTGTCGTAGGCAAGGCCGGGGGCAGCCTGGACCATGATTTCTGGCTGCGTCTCTCCATCTCCTTCGTGGTGTTCCTGTTCATCATGTTCACGGTAATCCCCAGGCTCACGCGGTGGTTTTTCAGCAAGCTCGAAAGCGAGAAGCACGGACATTACATTTTTGTGCTTTCCGTAGTGTTCTTTGCGGCCTTTCTGGCCGAAATGGCGGGGGTGGAGCCGATCATCGGGGCCTTCGTGGCCGGGCTGGCACTCAATCCCCTCATTCCCCATTCTTCCGCCCTGATGAACCGCATCGAGTTCATCGGCAACAGCCTTTTTATTCCTTTCTTCCTGATCAGTGTGGGCATGATCATCGATGTGCGGGTCATCCTGAGCGGTCCCACGGCCATAATCGTCGCCCTGGTGCTTACGGTAGGTGCCCTGATCGGGAAATGGCTCGCTGCCTGGCTTACCCAGGTGAGTTTCAGGTACAGTGCAGCCCAGCGGGGGCTCATCTTCGGGCTCAGCGCTTCCCATGCTGCGGCGACGCTGGCCGTGATCCTGGTAGGGTTCCGTGCCGGTATCCTCGACGAAAACATTCTTAACGGCACGATCATCCTCATTCTCATCACTTGTGTAGTGGCCTCGTTTGCCACCGATCGCGCAGCGCGCAAGGTGCTTAAGGAAGGTCACGGACATGAACTTTCCCGTCCTGAGCTGACGCGTCTCCAGCACGAGCATATCCTCATGCCGATTGCAGATATGGATCGGATAGAGAAATACCTTGAGTTTGTAATGCTGATCAAGGACCGTAAATCGATCCATCCGGTAACTATCCTTAGCGTGGTGCCCAACAACCAGGAGGCCGGGCTCAATGTGCTGAGGGCCCGGAAGAAGCTGGAAGAGTTCAAGAAGCATGTTGCAGCGGTCGATATTCCCCTCAATGCCCTGGCGACCATCGACCACAACCCGGCCAGCGGCATAGCCCGCATCGCCCGGGAGGTCATGGCCGATACGGTGGTCCTGGGATGGCCCCGCAAGGCCGGAATCATCGACCGCATCACTGGGGCCATGATGAATGCTATCATCAGCAGGGTGGACCGCACCCTCTTTATCTGCTATATCGACCAGCCCATTGTAAGCCGCAAGCGCATCCTCGTGGTGGCTCCTCCCCTGGCCGAGCAGGAATATGGGTTTCAGGCCTGGTTGATGAAAGTGGTGAAGCTGGCCCAGGAGCTTAAGGTTCCTGTCCGCTTCCTGGGCGATGAGAATACCTGGGAAGGCATAAGGGAGGAAGTGCGTGCAAGGGGGATCAATCTGAACCTGAGCTTTGAACCCTATAACGACTGGGATGAGCTCGAGTCGCTGAAACCGCACCTCAACGGCCAGGATCTGCTGGTCTTTGTTGCCGCCCGAAGGTCCGCGGTCTCCTATTCGGATGCTATGGAGAATATCCCGGCCCGGCTGGACCGGCACTTCGACCTGACCGAACGGGTGCTGGTCTTCCCGCAGCAGTACTATGATCCGGTCATGCTCCGGGAGGACCTGAGCACTGGTCCGCTGGTGAAGGGTATCGAAGCCCTGGAGTCGCTGGGGAAAGGCATTGGCAAGGCCCTGAGGCGTTAGGCCCCTGGCCTTATGTTGACGATAGTTCGGTGTCTTCTGCTTCAAGAATAAATGTGGCAGGGCAAAACCAGGATCATGCTCAGGGTGGAAGTGCATAAACAGCTGAACGACAGCTCACGGGCGGCCATCGATATGCTGGCCGCCAAGGCAGTAAGGAGCCCGGAGCTTCGCCGGATACTGCTCCAGGTGGCCCTTGAAGAGGTGCCCCAGGTGTCTTCCCGGGCCTCCCGTGTGATCGAGTCCTGTGTGCAAATGTCGCCGGCCACGCTGAGTGAGCTTGAAACGGAAATGGTCAGGGCATTGCCCTGCATAACCGATGCTGCGGTAAGACGAAGCTTGCTGAAGATATTTACCACCCACCCCCTTCCCGGAGATGAGGATAGTCAGGGATTGTTGATGGACAGCTGCTTTCGTTATCTCACCAGCGCAGAGGAACCCATCGCGGTAAAGGTATACTGCATGGATATCCTGTACCGCTTCACCGCCCATTATCCGGAGATTGCCAAGGAACTGATGCTGACTCTCGAAGAAATGGTCAGGCGCGATTCTTCAGCGATCTGCTTTCGTGGGAATTTTATCCTGAAACAACTACGTCTCGGAAACCTGCCCGCTAATCCAACAGCGCCAGGCCATCCTCAATGAGCTTTCCCAGCTCGGGCCTGGATTGCCGTAAGGTGTTAAGATGGGCGTACAGCTCATCGTTCAGTCCCTGCTGCGAAGGGAAACGTCGCGTGATCTCCAGCAGCTCCAGGGGAGCCAACCAGTCGGCAGGATGCCTGGATATCAGTTCTTTCCACAACGTGGCGGCCTCGCCATTTACACGGTCCCCTGCCCTCAACCGGCGGATTTCGCGGTAAAGGGCATGCAGCGCTTTGGCGTCTTCGGTATGCTGTATCTTGTGGGTCTTTTCCTGAGGGGCCTGATAGTTCAACCCGAAGGCAAGCGGGTCAGCCGGACCGGTGTATGCCGAAACCACCTTTGCCCCCACCGCCATATCATAAACTCCCCAGGCTGGATTGAAGAGGAGACGCCCCTGATAGGTCACGGTGCACTCGTGCCAGGTGATCAGCAATAACTTACCTTCAGCGAACCGCATTCCTGCCACCCGGCCTTCCACCACCACCCCGCTGCGGAACCTGAGCTGGGCAGGATTGGACGGAAACAACCCCAGGTCGCTCAGCATCCCCTCATCCAGGTCCTCGGGATCCCCATCCACCCCTTCCCATGGGCCTGCAGGACTGCCAAATCCATGAGCGTGCGCGCTGAGTCCGTGGCCATCGAGTACCTTGTCCTTATGGCAGAGGATACTGGGGGAGGAGGTTTGGAGGTAGATCAAATCATCCCCCTCCATGATGCCCTCTGAAAACACCCCGCACACCTGAAGCCCTGAGCTGTAAACCAGGGTAGCGCCATTGCCCGAGTCGATGGCCTGGCGAAGGCCATAGGCTCCTCCGCGGCGCAGGGCCATGGTGTCGGCAAAGGCCTCCAGCACCTGGTTGAGGTAAGGAAAATCGGGAGTAACGAACAGCTGGGGCTGCATTGTGGTGATGTCAAAACCCACTTCGGCGGCAGAGAGATTATAAGGGATACGTTTCACATTATCGCTCAACGCATTCACGCTTTCACCTATGGAACTCAATAAGCCGGCCCCGTAGATCCTGGGGTCATCAATGGTTCCGATCAGCCCGTATTCCACGGTCCACCAGTGCAGGTTCCGGATACGCGCCATTTCCGAGGCGGCGCCCATATTGCGTTCCAGGAATCCAAGGTGTTCGGAGGCCTGCTGGATCTCCAGAGGGCTGGAGTATGGGTCGGCCTTGAGGATGCTCAGGTGGCGTATCGCTTCGTACAACTCATAGTCCCGGCGCGAGGAGAAGGCCTTATGGCCGATCATGCCGAAATATTTAAGGTAGCCGGCATATTCCGGGTCCGCAATGATGGGGGCATGCCCGGCTGCTTCGTGGATGATGTCCGGCGCCGGGGTATAGCCAATCTGGTCGATGGGACGGATGTCGGCGGCAATCACCAGCACCTGGTAAGCCTGGAATTCCATAAAGGCCGAAGGGGGAATAAACCCGTCCACGGCCACCGCAGCCCAGCCGATCTCCTTCAGAATGCGGTTCATCCCGTACATGTGAGGGATCTCGTCGATACTGATGCCGGTACGCCTGAGCCCCTCGACATAGGAACCATGGGCCACCCGGCTGAGGTAGCGCACGTTCTGTCGCATCACATAGCGCCAGACGGCGTGGTCCTGGGGCGTGTATTCGTTGTATGGCTGCTCGATCACCAGATCCATCAGGTGGGCAGGCAGTTTTTCCAGGACTTCGTTCATCTGCATAGGCGGTCAGGCTTGGTCAGGAGGATAAATGATAAGCGTAAAGGATGCTCAGGGCCATGCGGGCTTCCCCCCGCAACAGGTATTCCCTGGCCAGGCGATGGAGCCCGGATTGGCGGCTCCCCTCGTCCATTCCCGTACCCATCAGGTTTTGGTAGGCTTCCAGCTGTCGGGCTTCGGCCATATCTGCGGCGGTGGGCAACTGCTCCATGTTTCCCAGCCTCCCCAGGTCGTTCCCACTCAGCTCTTCGCTCAGGCGTATGGCTTCCAACAGATGGTCGACCCCAATTCCCAGGCGCTCCAGAGGTTTGGCTACCCTGAATAGGGCCTCGCCTGACGCCCTGACATAGAGGTCGCCCCCCATGCGCCCGACAAGGTCGATGCGCTTGGGGTCGATGTCCCCCTTCTCATCCAGCACCCCCTCATCGATGTGTACCCTCAGGATCTCACAGATCACCAGGTTGGCCGAACCCCCCAGGGCGCTGGTCTCGATAACCTGCCGCACCTTGCATTCAAGCTGCACCGGGGATTCCTTGACCCGCATAGGACGAATGGTTTCGGAGGGGATGGGGGTGAACCCGGCTTTGATGAACTCGCTCACCCCACGGGGGTATTCCGTGCTGGCTAGGCTTACCTGTTCTACCATGGCGTGGTTCACCATATTGATGACCACCTCCGGTACTTCCTTGACGTTTTCGTAGGTATGCTTCACCGTATTGTCACGGCTTCGGCGGGAGGGACTGAAGATGAGGGTGGTGGGGTTGATGCCGAAGAGGTTGAAAAAGCTGAAAGGGGAGAGGTTCTGGTTTCCCTGACGGTCGATGGTGCTGGCCAGGGCGATGGGCCGGGGGGCGATGGCCCCCTGGAGGAGGCGCTGCAGGGCGGGCCCTGCCATCATCTGCGGATCAAGGCTCTTCATGTCCATGATTTTGAGGGGAGCAGGGTGGTCCTGCATTCACCAAAGCCTATTCGCAGGCCGTCCATCTCAGCGTAACCCTTCATGATGACCTGGTCCATGTCTTCCAGAAAGCGCCTCTCCTGCCCATCCGCAAGCTTCAAGGGGCGTGTGCCCCTCCAGCTGAGCTCGAGCATGGATCCATAGGAATCCGGCTCCGGCCCGCTGATGGTGCCCGAAGCCAGCAGGTCGCCCACCCGCATATTGCATCCGTTCACGGTGTGGTGGGCCAGCATCTGGGCCATACTCCAGTACATGTGACGGAAGTTGGAGCTGCATATGCGTGATGGAACCGAACCCTCGGGCTGAAGGTAAACCTCCAGCCGGATGTCGAAATTGCCGGGCTGCTCATGCCGTAAATAGGGCAGCACTGGCGGATCCTGTCGGGGCCCCGGAACGCGGAAGGGTTGAAGGGCTTCCAGGGTGACCACCCAGGGACTAATCACCGAGCCAAAGTTCTTCGCGAGGAAAGGACCGAGCGGAACATATTCCCAACTCTGTATGTCCCTTGCGCTGAGGTCATTAAAGAGTACAAGTCCGAAAATGTCCTGCTCTGCCCTGTTAACAGGAATGGTTTCTCCCATGGCGGTCTGCCGCCCCACGATAAACCCTACTTCCAGTTCGAAGTCCAGGAGGGTGGAGGGCCCGAAAACGGGCAGGGGCTCATCGGGCGGCTTGCGCTGTCCGTTCGGACGGTGGATGCCGGCCCCGCTGACCACTATGGAGCTGCTGCGCCCATGATAGCCCACCGGAAGGTGCTTCCAGTTAGGCAGCAGCGCATGCTCCGGATCGCGGAACATCTTCCCCACATTGGTGGCATGGTCGATGCTGGCATAGAAGTCAGTGTAATCTCCTACCTGCACGGGCATGGCCATGGTCACGACATCCACCGGTACCAGGCACCGGGCCCTGGCCCCGGAATGGTCGCGCAGCTCGGCATTATCCTCGCTGAAGATCTCCAGAAGGCGCTCCCTCACCTTGCTCCATACCGGTTTGCCCAGGGAGATGAAGGGGTTGAGGGTTTCCTGGCGGAATATATCGGGACCGGGGATGCCGGTCCCTTTCAGGTAGCCCCACTCCGCCAGGGCGGCCAGGTTGATGGCCTGGTCGCCGATCCGGCTGAGGGCTCTCAGCCCGCATACCGGTACATGGCCCATTCCAAAGGGAAGGTTCTGCAAGGGAAAATCGCTGCCGGCCGGAACCTCCAGCCAGGAGCGCAAATGGGCTTTATTGGCACTAATCATTGGTGGGTGCGGTCTTTAGAGGGTTCCCCGGCGTTCCTGTTCCCGCTCTATCGACTCGAAAAGGGCCTGGAAATTGCCCTTGCCGAAGGATTTCGCGCCCTTGCGCTGGATGATCTCGTAAAACACCGTGGGACGGTCTTCTACCGGTTTGGTGAACAACTGCAGCAGGTAACCCTCATCGTCACGGTCGATCAGTATCCCCAGCTCCTTCAGGGGGGCCAGGTCTTCGTCGATCTCTCCTACCCGGTCGAGGACCGTATCGTAATAGGTGGAGGGCACATACAGGAACTCCACCCCGCGGCGCTTCAGCTCACTCACCGTGTGGATGATGTTGTCGGTGGCCATGGCCACATGCTGCACCCCGGCGCCCCGGTAAAAGTCGATGTACTCTTCGATCTGCGACTTCTTGCGCCCTTCGGCCGGCTCGTTGATGGGGAACTTGATGCGGCCGTTGCCGTTCGACATCACCTTGCTCATCAGGGCCGTATATTCTGTGCTGATGTCTTTGTCGTCGAAGGAGATGAGCTGGTTGAAACCCATGACGTTGGCATAAAAGTCCACCCAGGTGTTCATCTCTCCCCACCCCACATTGCCCACCATGTGGTCCACATACTTGAGCCCTACCGGTTCCGGACGGTACTCCGGTTCCCAGGCCATGAAGCCGGGAAGAAAGATGCCGTTGTAGTTGCGGCGCTCCACGAAGAGGTGGACGGTTTCTCCGTAGGTATGGATCCCCGACATGACCACCTCGCCCTGTGCATCCCGCATCTCGGCAGGTTCCATATAGGGTTTCCCCCCCCGCAAGGTGGTCTCATGAAAGGAGTGACGGGCATCGTCCACCCACAGGGCGACAAATTTCACCCCGTCCCCGTGCACCCTCACATGCTCGGCCACCGGGGAATCCGGTACGAGGGCGGTGGTGAATACGAAGGTGATTTTTCCCTGGCGCAGGGCGTAGGAGGCCTTTTCCTTGTCGCCGGTCTCCAGTCCGCGATAGGCCAGGGGCTGGAATCCAAAGGCAGTCTGATAATAATGGGCCACCTGCTTGGCGTTGCCCACATAGAATTCAACGAAATCGGTCCCGTTGATCGGGAGGAAATCGGCGGTCGGATCAAGATTGCTCATAACATCGGTGGGTTTTTAGTCTTCTATCCATGATCTGTAATAATCGGGATCCTCTATGGCCAGGGCTTCTTCGGTAAGCCAGAGCGGGCGGAAGGTGTCCACCATCACCGCCAGTTCGCGGGTCTCGGCGGCCCCTATGCTCTTCTCTACCGTTCCGGGGTGGGGACCGTGCGGGATACCGATGGGGTGGAGGGTGATCTGCCCCTGTTCCACATGCTTGCGGCTCATGAAATCGCCGTCAACATAATACAGCACTTCATCCGACTCCACATTGCTGTGGTGGTATGGCGCCGGGATGGCCAGGGGATGGTAGTCGTACATCCGGGGCACAAAGGCGCAGGTGACAAAGGTGCCGGCATCGAAGGTCTGGTGTACGGGAGGGGGCTGGTGCACCCTGCCCGTGATGGGCTCGAAATCGTGGATGGAGAGCGCATAGGGATAGAGGTAGCCATCCCAGCCGACCACATCGAAGGGATGGGTGGCGTAGTGATAAGGGTACAACAGCCCTTCCTTCTTGATCATCACCACAAAATCCCCTTTCTCATCGTGGGTTTCCAGCGCTTCGGGCGCACGTATGTCGCGCTCGCAAAAGGGCGCATGCTCCTCCAGTTGCCCCGCCCGGTTGATGTAGCGCTTGGGGAAACGGAAGTGGGTGAACGACTCCACAATGAACAGGCGGTTGTCTTCCGTTTCAAAATCGAACTGGTAAATGGTACCCATGGGGATCATCACATGGTCCCCGGGCCTGAAGGTCAGCCTGCCATAGATAGACCGGAGCACCCCGGAGCCTTTGTGCACGAAGATCATCTCATGGGCCGAGGAATTTTTAAAGAAATAGTCCTTCATTGACTTGCGGGGCGCGGCCAGGCTGAGGTGCAGGTCGTTGTTCACCAGCACGGGTTTGCGCGAACGCAGGTAGTCGTCTTCCGCCTCCAGGTTGAAGCCCCTGAAGCTGCGGTGCTGCATGTTTTTCTTTACCGCCACCCTGGGACTCACGTCAATGGGCGCATCAATGCCAAGCACCAGGGTAGGGGGGTGACAGTGATAGGTGAGGGAGTAGAGGTCGGAAAAGCCTTCGGTGGAGAGCAGCTGCTCTGCATAGAGGCCGCCGTCCGGCTTACGGAACTGGGTGTGCCGCTTGGGCGGGATCATTCCGAGACGGTGATAATGGGGCATTGTAAGCTTATTTAGATTGAATAAACAAAAGTAAGGAAAATTGGATCATATGGGGCCGCCCCAAAACAACGGACGGGATGACTTTCAGCAATTTTAACAGTTTGCAGGACCATGGGATCATACTATCCCTTCCAGGGCTTCGTTTATCGGGCCTCATCCGCCTTTGCCCATGAAAACCATCTTCCGCAGCCTCGCCGTCTTGCTGGTCGCCATCCTCTTCACCATGTTGTTCCATCGCCAGGCGCCCGGGCTCAACCTGCTGATCTTCGAGCTCCTGGTCGTCGGGTCTTTCCTGGCCCTGAATATGTTCAGGCCATCCTCCGTCCTGCACTACCTCATCCTTGGGGGTTTGGGCCTGAGCCTGCTTTCTACGGTCATGGTCCATTCGGTACTGGCCTACCTGGTGAACGCGGCCATGTTTTTCATTTTCGCCGGGATGGCGGCCTACCCTGCATCCGGTGGGCTTCCGGCTACCCTGCTGTCGTCGGCACACAATGTGCTTACCGCGCCGTTCAGGTTTCTGGGTTCGCTCGTACCAAAAGGGAAAGAATCGGGGGGGGGTACACCCTGGCTTACTCCCCTGATCTTTACTGTCCTCAGTCTGGTTGTGCTGATGATCTTCGTAATGCTCTACAGTGCCTCAAGCCCCTGGTTCAACGCGGTCCTGGGTTCCCTGGGCGATGGGCTTCGCGAGGCCCTTCAAGCCATCACGCGCTGGCTGGATGAAGATATGGTGTTCCTCCTGGTGCTTGGCGGGCTTGCCGGCAGCGTGCTCTGGTTTGGCCGCGCCAACCCCAGGATAGTGCGGATGGATGTGGAATGCCATGAAGCCCTTGAGATGCCTGACGGGGAGTCCACCAGGGCGCTGGCAGGGCATGAAAGGGTCCTGGCAATGGGATTGCTCATCGTGCTGAATACCCTGATACTGCTGCTGAACATCCTGGATGTACGTTGGGTATGGCTGGGTTTTGAATGGAATGGCGAATACCTCAGGCAGTTCGTACACGAAGGCACCTGGCTGCTCATCCTTTCCATAGTGTTTTCTGTGCTCATCGTACTCTATTTCTTCCGGGGAGCACTGAACTTCTCCGTAAGGGCGCTCTGGTTCAAGCGCCTGGCCCTTCTTTTCCTGGCACAGAATGCTTTCCTGGTGCTTAGCGTAGGCATGCGCAACTACTGGTACATCCATTATTTCGCGCTGGCATACAAGCGCATCGCCGTGATCCTGTTCCTCCTCCTCGCGCTCTACGGCCTGTATACGGTAGCCATGAAGGTGAAAGAGAGGCGCAGCCTGCATTATCTGCTCCGCAGGAACTCCCTGGCGATGATGGTGCTGCTGGTGCTTGCTTCCCTGCTGAACTGGGACAACCTGATCGCCCGGTATAATGTCCGCCATGCCGACCGGGCCTTCCTTCATCTTGACTTTATGGCCACACTGCCCGATCGCAGTCTGCCCTTGCTTGATATTCCACCTGCGGCTCTGGAGCGCATCCACGCCCGCCAGGTAGTGCTCTTTCCCTTCACTGGCCGCACCTATTATATGGATCCGGAGGAGTATACCCTAAGGATCAAAAAACGAAAGGCGGAGTTCATAGAGCGATGGGAATCAACAGGATGGCTTTCCTGGAACTATGCAGAGTACAGGGCGTACCGCCGCTTGATGAATACAACCGTATCGCAGTAAGGGATTACAAAATTCATTGCTCATTGCGCAATTCTCATCGCTCAATTGAACTGATCAAAGGATAATGGCGGCGGTTGGTCAGCTTCACGTTTCTCGCTGTCCGCTTAAGAATCATTTCTCGCCACGGCGCAAAGCCGCGGAGAATCTGCGCTCACTTCACCACCGTCATCTCCTCCACCAGGTGACGGGCACCGGCATAAACGTCGATGATAAACAGGCAGTAACGGATGTCGAGGCTGATATTACGGCACTGATCGGGATCGTAGTCGATGTCACTCATGGTCCCTTCCCAGTTCCGGTCGAAGTTGATGCCGATGAGGTGGCCCTCGGCGTTGATCACCGGGCTGCCTGAGTTGCCTCCGGTAGTGTGGTTACTTGCGGTAAAACAGGTATGCATCAACCCGTCCTCCGCGGCATAATCGCCATAGTCCTGTGCGGCATGCAACTCCCTCAGCCGCTCGGGTACCCCATAGTCATACACTCCCATCGCCTCCTTTTCCATGATGCCGTCGAGCGTAGTGAAGTGCTTGTAACGCACTGCATCCCGTGGGAAGTAGTCATCAACCTGTCCGTAGGTCACGCGTAGCGTAAGGTTGGCATCGGGATAGAACCTTCGCTCGGGCTGCATCTTCATGATGGCGGCGACATAGCAGCGATAAAGGCTGTCCAGTCGGCTTTCGGAAGCCTCTGTCACCGGGAGCAGGCAGGCGTCGTGATAGTCGATGAAGCCTTCGGCGATGAGCATCGCGGGGTCCTGCTGCAGGGCGCGGATAGGTTTCCTTTGGCCGCTCTTGAGCATAGCTTCGATCTCCCCAGGACGGCAGAACACGCTGCGCCCCATGATATGCGCGGCCATGGACTGAAAGTCACCGCGGTGCTTTTTGTAGAGCTTACGCAGGTATGGCGGGACATAGGTGGTGCTCATATTGTCCCAGTAATACTTCAGGGTGGAGGCCATTACGTCCTGGTCCGTGGCGGCATCGTAGTCCTTGTAGAAGGAAGCCATGCGGGGCCAGAGTTTGGCCCCCTGTTCTTTCAGCCCTTCGGATGTGGCGTCCTTTCCGGCGGCATAGTCGATCAGGTCGAAGAAGCGTCCGGGCAGCCGCAGCACCTCTGCAGCCAGGGCTGCTTCCGTAATATAGGTCGACTGGCGGGTGGCAGGGGTATATCGCGCATACACGTCCTTGAACTCAGTCAGCAGACGGCCGTACCGTTCGGTGAGTTCGGGATCTTTCTGTACCCACTCGCCAAAGGCAGCCTCCTGCTGTTGTTTCACCTGTACTGTGCCCAATCGCTCGATGCCCCTGTTTTCACCTATCCATTTCTTCCATCCATTGGCAATGCGCGCATGCTTGGTGGTGTATTGTATCCTCACCTTATCGTCTGTCTTCATGTGCTTCTCGAAGAGGTCCAGCCGTATCCTGCGGGCTTCAATGGCAATGGGGTTGTGAACTTCGGTGGTGAGGCGGACGGCATCGCTGGTGATGAACTGTTCCGTGGAGCCGGGATAACCGAACACCAGGGTGAAGTCCCCTTCCCTGATCCCGGAAATGCTTACCGGGAAATGATGGGCTGGGGTGTATGGCACGTTTTCTTTGGCATAGGCGGCGGGCTTGTTTTCCGGAGAAGCATAGATGCGGAACACGGCGAAGTCCCCGGTATGCCTGGGCCACATCCAGTTATCGGTGTCCCCGCCGAATTTGCCGATGGAAGAAGGCGGTGCCCCCACCAGCCTTACATCGCGGAATACCTCGGTAACGAAAAGGTACCAGGTGTTGCCGTAATAAAATGGCCTCACCTCCGCTTCATAATGGGTGTCTTTGGTGGCCTCCTTGACAATATCCCTGATGTGGCCCTCGATGATCTCCATACGTTCCTTCTCCTTCGCTCCTTCCGGGATATCGGCCAGAACCCGGTCGGTGACGTCCTCCATGTACTTGAGCAGGCTCACGCTCAGGCCGGGATTGGGCAGCTCTTCCTCCCGGCTCATGGCCCAGAAACCATGCGTGAGGTAGTCGTGCTCAACCGAAGAGTGCTGCTGTACCTGCCCCAGTCCGCAGTGATGGTTGGTCAGTAGCAGGCCTTCGGACGAAACGATCTCGCCTGTGCAACCCCTGCCGAAGAGCACCACAGCATCCTTCATGCTGGAATGGTTCAGGCTGTATATGTCCTCGGCCGTCAGACGAAAGCCCATCTGCCCCATCTCGGCCTGGTTGAGCTGGCCCAGCAGGGAAGGGATCCACATGCCTTCGCCTGCCGACAAGGGGAGGGCCAGCACCAGGCTGATGCCGGCCAGGAAACGCTGTACCTGCTTCATGGGATTCTATTTGATGGCGATGGTCTCGATTTCGATCAGGGCGCCCAGGGGCAGGCCCTTTACGGCAAAGGCCGCGCGGGCCGGGGGATCCTGGGTGTAATAGCTTCCATACACCTCGTTCATGGCAGCAAAGTCCGACATGTCGGACAACAGGCAGGTAGACTTTACCACATCAGCGAAGGAGTAGCCCGCTTCATCCAGTATGGCGCGGATATTCTCCATCACCTGGTTGGTCTGTTCCCGTATCCCGCCTTCAACCAGGCTGCCGGTGGCAGGATCCAGAGGCACCTGGCCCGAAATGTATAGTATGCCGTTGGTCAGGGTGGCCTGACTGTATGGCCCGATGGCCTTGGGGGCCTTGCTTGTGCTGATGATCGTCTTCATATGCTGATCAGTTATGTGCAGACCGCAAATTAAGGAATTCTGCGCTTGGGAAGGATCGTCCGGACGCTTCCTGAGGGGAACCGTTAATGTGTTTATTATCAGTGATATATAGGGGCGGACTTAATGGAGTGAAAAAATCTTGCCTTATTTCTTTCCGTTTCAGGGGGGGTAAAACGTATATTTATTTGGTCAGGGTGACCTTAGAACCTGCCGTCCTGTCAACCATGGACCCAAACGCGGAAGACCTTCGCCTGCTGCACACCGATCCCGGTGCGCTCATGGGGAAATATCTCTATCTGGTGGATACCATCGTCCAGATGCATGTAAGTTCAGGGTATATCGATCCGGAAGACAAGCAGGAATACGTACACCAGATCCTGGACGCCTTCATTCAACGTATCCCAAGCATACGCGAGCAGTACAACGAGCGTTCCATGCTCCGGACCTATTGCACCACCATCTTTCGCAACCTCTGCCGCGATACCATCCGCCAGAACCACCGCACGTGCACTGCACGGGTGTTCCAGGAGCCTCCGGACTTCATGGTGACTTACATCAGTCCGCTGTCCGAACTGGTGATCCGGCAGGAAGTAGAGTTTTTCGGCAAAGCGGTCAGCCTGTTCGGCAAAAAAGAGCACAAACTCAGGCTGTTCCTCAAGGCCTATTACCGTATCCCCCTGGAGCCGGAGGAACTGCGTGCCTATGTAGCGGATGCCGGAATGAAGGAGCTGCAGTCCTGGCTGAAGGAACTGAGAACGGTGGACGAAGAGGACGATCCCCGTCTTTTTGACCTGCTGGGCCGTCTGAGTGTGCGTGCCGAAGGCAAGCACGGCAGTCGGGAGGCGGTGCGCAAATGGATACGCATGCGTATCAACGACCTGGTATACCTCATGAACCGCTCCAGGGGGACCAGGCACACCGAGGAAACGGTACAGCTTCTGGCAGAGCGGTACTTCCTGCCCGGTCACAAGTCCCTGGAGCAACCCAGGATGAATGAATTGAAGATCAGATTATGAAAGAGCACAACGTATACGAAGGACAAAGGGATGGCCTGTTCGATGGCCCCCACCTGAGCGGGGAGGGGCAGGCGCTGGCTGCCGATGCCCTGGCCCTGGATCGCATGGAGGACCTTCCGGATGGGGTACAGGAGCACCTGGGCGAATGCCAGGAATGCCGGGAGGCGGTGATCGAGGTATACCAAATCCTGCGCGACACCGATAGTTTGCCGGAGGAAGGGGACCACCCTTTTTTCAGCCGGGGGGAGGCAGTTGAGGAACCACTGAAACCTGCCGGGCGGCGCTGGCTGAAATATGCCGCCATCGCCCTGCTCATTCTGCTGCCCGGGAGCATGTTGATCCTCAGGGCCCCGCTCTGGGAGCAGGCCTCATTCAGCCGCTGGCTGTCGGGGATCTTCGGGGGTGACCGCCACGATCCCTTCGCCCCCAGCCCTGAGCTTGAGCCCCTGGCCGGAATGGTGTTCCGCGACCCCGCCCTGCAGGTGCTCGTCCCCCTACCCGGAGATACCCTGGGCATGGATCAGCCCTTGATACTGAACTATCTTGGTTTGGAGGGCCAGACACTACTGCTGGAGCTGCTCGACAACCGGGGAGTAGTACTCGGGAAGTCCATGACCGGTGACGGTAAAGCCCAACTGCAGCCGCCCGGCAGTCAGGGGCTGTATTACTGGAAGCTGAGCCGGGACGGCCATCTGCTCTACCTTGGCAAAGTATGCTGGATCAATCATGTCCACCCCACATGAATTCTACGTTGAGCCATTATCTGAACCAGGATTTCCTCGCACTCTTTCCCCTAAGCATGGCCAGATGTGGGGAAGGTTCCTGCCCTCGACCCTCCTCACCTCGCCGTATCCGGCGCAACGTATAGATTGTTCTTTGGGTTGCGTCCGAGTACCGAGAAATGCAGGTAGCGGTGTGGGTTGAGCCGCACATCCTGGAGCAGGAGGTCAAGATCGCGGGCGGAGCGGTCGAGACGCTCATAAAGCCGCTCGTCTTCCAGGAGGAGGCCGAGGCTTCCTTCCCCCTGTCCGATTTTCTGGGTGATAAGCTGAACTTCTGCGAGTACCGTATTGGCCCTCACGAAGGTGCCTGCGATGTCGGCGCGGGCCAGACTGTCGCTGATCCTCCCCATGTTCCCCAGTATGGTGGTGATCGTCTGGTTGTTGGCCCTGAGGTTGTTGCTGATGCTTTCCACATTGGTGATGATGCCGGCCATGCGGTTGCGCTGGCTGGAGACCAGGGTGTCGATGTTATAGGTGGTGTGCTTGAGGTTGGCTATGGTCTGCTGAATGTTACCCAGGCTGCCCTCCAGGCTGGCGCGCATATCCTCATTGAGCACCATGCTGATGATTGTGACCATGGAGTCGATGGACGACATGAGGTCTTCGGCCTTGCGCTTAAGCGGGGCCACCTGTTTGTTCACTTCTTCCTGCAGGCTCGACTGGAGTTCAGGGATCAGGGTATCCCCTGAGCTGGCCAGGGCAGTGGTATCGCCCAGGCGGATGATCACCTCCTTGGATCCCAGGATGTCGGAACTGGCGATCACGGCGACGGAGTTTGCCGGGATGGGGATAGGGTTGCTGATGAGCATCTCCACCAGGATGCGGGCGCTGCCGTCCTCCATGAAGCGGACTTCGCCTACCTGGCCGATCTTCATTCCGTTGATGGTTACAGGACTGGAAGACAACAGCCCGTCGATCCGCGGATATACGGCATAAAAGCTGCGCTGCCGGGTAAACATGTCGGTGCCTTTGAGGTAGTTCACCCCCCAGATGAACAAAGCCAGGGCGGCCACGGCCACAAGCGCGATCCAGATCTCCTTACGTGTTTTCACAGCAGGTGGTTTTTGTTTCTCATCATTGTCCCAGGGCCTGCCTTGCCTCGTTCACCGGGATACGGCGGCCATTGCGGAAGGCGATGACGAAGGCATCGCCATGCCCGGCGGCTTTCAGTTTTCGCTGCATTTCCATGGCCTCGGCATAGGATCGGGCTCCTTTAACATAATACTTCCAGGTTCCTTCCTGCTCATATTCCCCAATTTCACCTAATCCCTTGAACAGGGGATCGGTCAGGGCTACGCGCGTGGGTGAGCTCTTCACCTGCACCGCGAACTGTATGGCCTGGGCCGGTACAGTGCTTGCCACAGATGAGCTGGCTGCGGTGTTGTTCGGAGCAGGAGAAGGGGAAGCCTGTCCGTTGGGGCGACCGGGAATACCCTGACGATTCAGCTGTTCCCGGTAGGCCTTCAGGGCACGGAATATGGACCCCGTAATCTCTTCCTGACCTTCGGCCGAGGCCAGGTAGGCTTCTTCCGTGGCGTTGCTCAGGAATCCGGCTTCCACGAGGATGCCCGGCATAGTGGTCCGGTACAGTACCAGGAAACCGGCCTGCTTCACGCCGCGATCGATGCGCCCGGCCTTGTCCCTGAACTCATCCTGGACCAGCCGGGCCATTTCCAGGCTCTGGTCCAGATAGGCATTCTGCAGAAATGAGAAAATGATATAGGCCTCGGGGCTGTTGGGGTCGAACCCGTCGTACTGGACACTGTAATCGTCCTCCAGCAGGATCACCGCGTTTTCCGTCTTGGCCACCTCCAGGTTGGCCGCGCTCTTATGCAGCCCCATCACCCAGGTCTCGGTCCCCTTGGGCTGGGTGCTTTTCACACCGTTGCAATGGATGCTGATAAACAGGTCGGCATGTTGCTCGTTGGCTATCTGGGCCCGGCGGTGCAGCTCGATGAACACATCGGTCTTGCGGGTGTATACCACCTCCACGTCGGGCATCTCCTTCCCAATCTTTTCACCCAGCATGAGGGCCAGCTTCAGGGCGATGTCTTTTTCCCACACCTGCTTGCCCCGGGTGCCGGAGTCGTGCCCCCCATGGCCAGCGTCGATCACTACCTTGAAGGTCTTCTTGCCGTCGCCATAAGCGGGCACATTGAAGAGGAGGGCGAGGATACCAAACCAGACAAGAAATCGTTTCACCGGAATAATCTCTATTTTTAGTCTGCTCTTGTTAATTTTGCCCGCCTGAACCTGGGCAACTGAGCAGCGTCCCGTGCCGGTTGCCGGTCCGGGCATTCCGGCAGGGATGCCACATAGGCACAAAAGTACGATTTACTTGGAACAGTCGAGAAACCGTCCGGATCGCAGCAAGGGCCAGCCTTACCGGGCCGGCCTGAGGGTGCTGATATTGCTTGGACTGTTCCTTGGTTCATCGCTGTTTGCTGGCGCTCAGACTTCGGATACTGCAAATAACGGGCCAGATACCCTTTTCGTGCCCGATACCCTTACCACTGATCCGGATACCCTGCCTGCAGATACCCTGATCCGCCTTCCTTCCACCCTCAAACAGAAAGAGCAGTTCTCTGCCCCGGTAAGATACAAGGCCGCCGATTCCATCCGCCTGGTCCTGGATTCCAACCTGGTGCATATGTTCCGGGGCTGCAACCTGGGCTACGAGAAGATCACCCTTGAGTCGGACTATGTGCGTATTGCCTTCGACGATAAGCTACTGTATGCCAGGGGACTGCCTGATTCCACCGGAAGGTTGGCAGGAAACCCGCGATTCACCGAAGGGGGCGAGGAGTTCAGGGCCAGGGAGATGAAGTACAATTTTGACACCCGGAAAGGCCTGATATATCAGGTGATTACCCAGGATGGAGATGGCTACCTACACGGGGAGCTTATAAAAAAGCTGCCGAACGACATCATCAATATCCGGCACGGGAAGTATACCACCTGCAGCAATGAGCACCCCCATTTCGAGTTCCGCTTCACCCGCAGCAAGGTAATCCCCGACGACAAGATCATCACCGGACCGGCCTACCTGGTCATCGCCGATGTGCCTACGCCCCTGGTAGTGCCCTTCGGGCTCTTTCCCAACAAAAAGGGGCAACGCAGCGGCATCCTTATCCCGACCTACGGCGAATCGGCCAACCGGGGGTTCTACTTCGAGAACTTCGGCTATTACTGGGGCATTAACGACTACCTCGACCTGGAGCTCCGGGGCGATATTTACACCCGGGGAAGCTGGGCGGTGAAGACCAAGACCAATTACAATGTCAGGTATAAGTACAGAGGGTCCCTGGGACTCAGGTATGCCCTCAATATCACAGGCGACCAGGGTTCAGTGGATTACGCCAAGAACCGGGACTATGCCATCAACTGGACCCACCAGCAAAGCGAGAAAGCCCGCCCCAACAGCCGTTTCTCTTCCAGCGTAAACATTGTCAGTTCCAAGTTCAACCAGTTCAACCCCACCTCTTCCAACGACTACCTCTCCAATACCTTCCAGTCGAGTGTGGCCTACCAGACCAGCTGGGAGGGCAAATACTTCCTCACGGCATCGCTCAACCACCGTCAGAATGTGATCACCCACGCCTTCGACCTCACCCTGCCCGAACTCAGTTTCTCGGTGAACCGTTTCTATCCGCTGCGCAACGCCCAGCGGGCAGGAAAGCCCCGCTGGTACGACAATATCAGTGTGCAGTATAAGATGAATGCGCGCAACGCGCTGAACACCTATGACACCCTGCTCTTCAGTGAAGGGATGTGGGATCGCTTCACCCACGGCATGAAACATTCCATCCCCATCTCAAATTCACTGAAAGTTTTAAAGTACTTCAACCTCACCAACACCATAAATTATGATGAGCGCTGGTACCTGCGCAGGGTGGAACAGGTATGGAACACCGATACCCTCATCCAGGGCAATGATACCACAGTAGGCTATCTCGTGAAGGATACGGTGAATGGCCTCAATATGGTGCGCGATTTCAGCTTCACCTCCAGCCTCACCACCCGGATCTACGGTATGTTCAACTTCCGCAAGGGCCCGGTTACCGCCATCCGTCATGTACTCACGCCTACCCTTTCCTTCTCCTACCGCCCCGATTTCGGGACCCCGGCCTGGGGATACTACGATGAGTATACCGACGGCAGCGGCAATGTGCGACGGTATTCCTATTACGATGGATTCATTTTCGGTACGGTGCCCGATGGCCGTTCCGGAAGGCTCAATTTCTCCCTGGCAAATAATCTTGAGATGAAAGTAAGGAGCCGCAAGGATACCGTGAGCGGCACACGCAAGGTGGTGCTCATTGAGAACTTCACCCTCACTACTTCCTATGACCTGGCCAAGGACTCCCTCCGCTGGGCGCCCCTCTCCATGAGCGGGAGGACCACCCTTTTCCGCAATATTTTCCTGACATACTCCAGCCGCTGGGATCCTTACGCGGTAAATAGCACCGGACGCAACATCGACCGCTATGAATGGGACGCCCATGGGCGCCTGCTGCGCTTCGACAATGCCAACTGGGCACTCAGTCTCAACTGGAGGCTCAACGACAAGGCCCTGCAAGCCCGCAGGGAGACAGACAAGGGAACTGAAGGGGAGAGGAACGACCTCGACCGGGATATGGTGAACTATGTGGACTTCAACATCCCCTGGAACCTTTCGGCAGCGTATTCCGTGCAATACGGTATTCTCGCCGACAAGCTGACGCGGGAGCGCGATGCCGAAGTCACCACACATACGCTTCAGCTGAACGGCGATGTGAACCTCACCCCAAAATGGAAAATCGGTTTCGGTTCCAATTATGATATTCTTCAGAAGAAGATATCCTACTCATCCGTTGATATTTACAGGGACCTCCACTGCTGGGAGATGCGATTCAACTGGATCCCGCTGGGCTTCCGCAAGAGCTGGAACTTCACCATCAATGTGAAGTCGGCCATGCTGCAGGACCTCAAGCTGAACCGCAAGAAGGATTTCAGGGATTATTATTAGGATCGCTGAACTTATTTACCCCCACAAGGTTTTAGTCCTAAACAACCACCACATCATGAACTATTACATTTCACGCCATGTTCACGGCGAATTCGGCGCCGTGATGGAAAAGCTCAATACCCTGCTGCGCGAGGAGGGTTTTGCAGTAAAGACCGAGATAGATGTTACGGCTACCCTTAGGGACAAGCTCGGGGTGGATTACAAGAAATACCACATCCTCGGGGCATGCAACCCTGGCTATGCCTATGAGGCCCTGCAGGCCGAGGATAAGATCGGTGTGCTGCTTCCCTGCAACGTGATCCTTATCGAACAGGAGCCGGGCCTGATCGAAGTGGCCGCCATGGATGCCGCCGCCATGATGACGGGCATGGGCAATCCTGTGCTGGCCGGGGTGGCCGCCAGGGTGAACCAGCATCTTCAGAAGGTGGTGGAGGCGGTATAGGCCGTTCCCGGACCTTACCAGTAAAATACGTCAGCCGGTTTGCGGGGCCTTCGGTGCCCCTGCCAGTGGAAGCCCTCCAGGCTACGTTCCTGTGCCGGGAACTGTGAAGGCGGGTACAATACGGCTTCCGGTTGACGGATGTATACGATTTCTCTTATCTTCTTGTCTTTGAGGCGAATAGTGATGTCGCTGCTGACCGCCTTGTTGATGCCGGTCAGCCGTCCGTCGCTTTCCCGGATGTAATAGACCGTTTCCGCGTTCCCGGCCACGTCCATACGTACCAGCTCGTTCTCGTGGAAATACCCTGTCATGTGCTTACCCTTGAGCTGGTTGTAGGCGTTGGTGTCGTCGATCGATGCGATGAAACTGTTCTCCCTGAGGAAGATGCGGTCGATGGCCTCGTTTTTCATTCCCAGCATGATGGTGTCGGCGCTCATCTGATGGGCTTCGGACCATATCACGGGCTCCCCGTGCATATGGATGAGACTGTCGGCCGTAATGTAGGCCAGGGAGTCAGCCAGCCCCTGGATGTCACTGCGGAAGAACTTCATCTGGTGGTATGCGTAGAGTTGCCGCGTCTCCCCTGTACTGTCGAAGATGGCCCTCAGGGTATCGGCATGCAGGAAGAGGCTGTCGCCTTCCCCGTAGATGATGGCCAGTGCGGAGTCAGTGACCACGGCCAGGCCTTCGTCTTCGAGGTAGTGGGCCAGCTGGCCCAGGATCACGATATCGCGCTCGGTATCCACCATGCGTATGTTCCGGAACGCCTTGCCAAAGGCGAGCTTGCGGTCGTAATATATGCTGTCCCCATACAGCACGCGGTCTTCCATCAGTATGCTTGCCCGGCGGCTGAAGCTGGCCAGGTCGTAGCGGGTGTCGTACCAGCCTTCCCGGCAGAAGATGGTGTTCTCCTCGCTTCGGATCACGGTGTTTCCGTAGAACTCGGCCACTTCGCTCCCGCTGTTGTAGTGCAGGGTGTCCGATACCATGTCGTAGTCCGGGTTGTGGAGCTTCACGCTGTCGCGGAACACGAACTGGTTGTCGGGGGAGTAGTAGGACCCCTGCCGGCTGGTGAGCCGGTTGCGACGGTCGGTGATTACCCCGCCCCGGGTGTATGTTCCTGTGCTGATGTTGCGGTCGTATCGCAGGGTAGGGCTCTCCAGGGTGGTCGTATTGTCTACCAGACGGGCATTCCCCACCAGGTCGGCAATGCGGGTCGTGCCGTCGTAGGATAGTACATCCCCGTATACACTCACCGAATCGTTCACACGGATGCGGACCTTGCCGAAGGCTTCCACATGGTTGGCGGTTTCATCGAAGAGGGCCGAATCGCAGTATAGCAGCGAGCCTTCGTGTTCGAACACTACATTGCCGCTGACCACCCTCAGCGCGCTGCGCGATTTGTCGAAGGACATCACGTCGGCCTGTACCAGTTCCACACGCTTGCGTTGTGCCTGTAGTGGAAGGAGGCTGAACAGCATCCCGGCCAGCATCACGGCCCGAAGTACCGTAGTCCCGGGGCCTGCTGAAGGGCGGTTCAGATGGGATTGAAGATCAGAGCTCGGGTTCTTCATCAAGGGGCTTGCCCATTTTGTCGAAGAAGAGGTACTGGTTGGCCGACAGGCCTTTCTTATTGGTGTAGAGTTCCACGTAATAGTACAGCATGCGGTCGGTGCGGGTGATCTTCTCGGCGTAGTCGATCTTGTACTTGGGGTAGTTCTCTTCCACATACAGCAGTATGGGCCGGTACACCCGCTCAAGGTCCATTTCGGTCTTGGTGCGCAGCAGCTTGCCGGTCTTGTCGAAGGTGGTCTGGTTCTGATATTCCCGGTCGACGAACTTCGCTGTGAAATATCCCTTTTCTTCTTCGGTCCATGCTGTTTCCTGGGCCCGGGGGAACCTGCGGCTGAAGGCTGTGGTCACGATATCCGGCACGCTGGCGGCGGCGACTTTTGTACGGTCCTCGTAATAGGGTTCTGGGGCGGGTTGCCCGGCTGAAGTGCGGTCCTTCTTTTTCAGGAAATCAGCCGGTGCATTGTCGGCCAGCATCTTGCCCTTACGGTCGAAAAGCAGCTCGTAGCTGTCCTGCATCAAGCCTTCCTTGCTAATGACCACGCGGTAGACTTCTCCCCATTCGGCATCCTGATCGAGCACCGCTTCGCGGATCTTGATATCGGGGTATTTCCCGTAGATATAGGTTGTCACTCCTGAGGGCAGCTCCGATTCCTTCACTGTGGCATTGGCCGGTGCGGTACTTTCCAGCTGATCCAGGTCCTTTTCCAGTTTCTTATCGAAGCGGGGATCATGCAGGTAGTCAATATCCTCGCTCACCTCTTCGGGCAGGTCGGGTTCTTCCACTCCGGTTACCCTGCCGGTCTTGTCGAAATAGATGCGGGTGACAGGGTCGGGGTCCATCCCCTTGATGCGCTGGGAGACTTCGACGTAATAGTTGACATCCCGGTCCGATTTGGTGATCTTCTCGGCGTAATCGAGCTTGTAACCAGGGTATTCCTCGGCCAGGAAGCGGGCCACGGGGGCATACACCCGGTCGGGGGCCATCTCTTCCTTGGTCAGCACCCATTCTCCCCCTGGTTTGAAGTGGACCTCGGCATTGAGGTCCCCCTGGAAGAAGGAGGCGATGTAGTTGCCCCCCAGGGTATCCCATACCAGCTCATCGGCCATGCGGAAGCGACGGCTGAAACTCGTCTTCACCGCGGCAGGTACCTTGCTTTCGTCTATACCCTCGGGTTTCTCCACGATCACCACTTCCTGGGGTTTTTCCTTTTTCTCACGGCGGACTGGTCGCTCTTCAGCCTGAATGGGTTCTTCCGCTTCCACTTTCTGGAAGTCTTCCCGTGCCAGGAGTTCGCCCCCATGCGAGAACTTGAGCTCGCTCAGTTTACCCTGTCCAACCCCTTCCTTCCTGAGTTCCACGAAATAGTATTCCTTGCCGTCGGCATCTTCCACCAGGTCGCTGATGGCGAAGTTGACCATGCCGAACTGCTTGTCCACATAGGCCAGCAAGGCACTGGGCAACTCCCGGGGATCGAGGGGGAAGGAAGTTTTTAGGTGTTTCCCGTCCGGGCTGAAGAGGATGAAGGCGTTGGCTCCTTCGATGCGGCTGCGGGCCTCGTAGTTATCCTCCACCAACTGCCAGTCCTTTACCTTGAGCTCAGGGTACGTCTTATTAAGGCCGTTGATGACGGCTTCGGGCACTTCGCTCTCACTTACCTTCTGTGAAAATGCCGGCAGGGCCAGGGCCAGGGCCAGCAGGAAAAGGAGGTGTTTCATCGGGCTGGGGTTATCAAGCCCGTAAATTTACGAAATTATGGCGTACAATGGTTTCTTCGCGGTCAGGTCCTATGGAGACCACGGCCACGGGGACCCCGGTGGCTTCCTCAATGAACCGGATATAGCGGTCGAGGGCATCGGGCAGGCTCTCCCCTGGCTTTGGGGTATGGATCTCCTGCTGCCATCCTTCCAATTGCTGGTATACGGGCTGCAGTCCGGGTGTACCGAGATCGTAGGGGATTTCTGTGCTGTGGGAGCCGTTCATGGAATAGGCAGTACATACACTGATTTCCGGGAAGGCGTTGAGGACATCGGTCTTCATCAGGAACAGCCGGGTTACCCCGTTAAGCATCACGGCATAGCGGAGGGCGGGAAGGTCAAGCCAGCCGCAACGGCGGGGCCTGCCGGTGGTGGAGCCGTACTCCCTGCCGGTGTCGCGCAGCAGCTGCCCGGTGGCATCCATCAGCTCCGTGGGGAAGGGGCCAGAGCCTACCCTGGTACAATAAGCCTTGACGATACCGAACACCTGACCGATGCGTGATGGGGCTACGCCCAGGCCGCTGCAAACACCGGCCACCGTAGTATTGGATGACGTTACGAAGGGATAGGATCCGAAATCGATGTCGAGCATGGTGCCCTGGGCCCCTTCGGCCAGCACGCGCTTTCCCTGGTCCAGGCTGCGGTTGATAAAGTGCTCACTGTCGATGAGCTTCATGCCGCGCAGTTGATCCAGGGCCTCATGCCAGCGTGCCTCATATTCGGAAAGGCTGTACTTGCGGTCAAGGAGAAAGCCCTGGGGGTCGAAGCCGAGGTTGGCGGCCAGGCTGAGGTGGTATTCACGGATGCGCGCATAGCGCTGGGGCAGGTCGGAACTGAAGATGTCGCCCACGCGCAGCCCATGGCGTGCGATCTTCTCGGCGTAGGCGGGCCCGATCCCTTTGAGGGTGCTGCCGATGCAGTCCTTGCCCTTGGCGGCTTCCTGGGCCGCATCGAGCAGACGGTGGGTGGGCAGGATGAGGTGGGCCTTGCGGCTGATCAGCAGGTTGTGGCGCGGTTGACCTCCACCGGCCTCGATCTCCGCGATCTCCTGCTGCAGGATGAAGGGGTCCACAATCACCCCATTGCCGATGACGTTAAGCGTTTCAGGCCGAAAGATGCCGGAAGGGATGAGGTGAAGCACATGCTTCTGTCCGTTGAACTCCAGGGTGTGACCGGCATTGGGCCCTCCCTGGAAACGTGCCACGATATCGTAGTGCGGGGAGAGAACGTCCACGATCTTGCCCTTGCCTTCATCCCCCCATTGCAGGCCGAGCAGGACATCCAGTCCTTTGGGGTTTGCAGGATGGCTCATCACGGCTGGGCGGCCTTACCGGTCTTTCTTGAATCGCGGGGCTCGCAATGACCGTAAAAGGTCAAGGAATGGTTGCTGATCTGCACCCCGAGGATTTTTTCCACTGAATTCTTTATCTCCTGCACCCTGGGGTCGCAGAATTCCAGCACCTTGCCGGTGTCGAGGCAGATGAAGTGGTCGTGCTGGCCCGAGCGGAAACTCTTCTCAAACTGAGCGCAGTTGTTGCCGAACTGATGCTTGATCACAAGGTTGCAGTCGAGCAGCAGCTCGATGGTGTTGTAAAGGGTGGCCCGGCTCACCCGGTACTTGTTGTTCTTCATCCTGATGTACAGGCTCTCAATATCGAAATGCCCGTTGGTGGAGTATATCTCCTTCAGGATGGTGTATCGTTCCGGGGTCTTGCGGTGCCCGTTCGACTCAAGATACTCTGTAAAGAGCTTCTTTACGGTGTCAAGTGTCTCATTATTATGGGTTTCCTTCATCGCTCCCTCCTGATGGTTCAGCAGGTAAAGTTAACCAAATTTATTTAATTCATATTTAGTATAAATTAATATAGATAAAAATATCTATATATAATCAATACAAATAAGGGCACAGGTGGCTCAGCTGGGGCTCAGATCGCCTGGGGCCAGGCGGGCCGCGCGGCGTATACCCTGGATCTGCTGGATCGACTGCAGTATTTCCTGCAGCTGCAAGGTATTGAAGACGAGCAGCGTAATGGTGCCTTCCATTACCTCGCCCTTGCTGCTCATATTGAAGGCGCGGATGTTGAGGCTGTGCTGTTCGGTGATGATGCGCGTGATGTCGATAATGAGACCGGGTTTGTCGATGCCCGTCACCTTGATACCGGTGAGGAAGGCGACCGGCTCGTTGTTGGTCCACTTGGCCTTGACGATGCGGTTGCCGTATTTCGACATCAGTTGTATGGCCTCGGGGCAGCCGCTGCGGTGGAGCTGGGTGGGCCCGTTATAGTCCACCACGCCGATGACATCATCACCGGGTATAGGGTAACAGCAGGAAGAAATCTCGTACACCGAGGCATCGATCCCTCCTTCGATCACTACATCGGTGGGCTTGTCTTCGAGCTTGGTACGGATTACTTCAGAAAGGGACTTGCTTACGCCCTGGCGGCGGGCGAAGGGACGGCTGATGCGCCGGAACCAATTGGTCTTTTCATTCTGGCTGAAGCACTCCCGGGCCTCCTTGAGGCCGATGTTGTCTTTGGCCAGGTCATAATACAGGTCGATCAGGCTTCGCCTTCCCGTATACAGCTGGAAGGTATAGATATTGAGCTTGCTGTCCTCCACTTCAAGCTGGGCAAAGAGCTTCTCAAGCCGGGCGCGTCCTTCGGTGAAGTGCCTGCGGCGTTCTTCCTTCAGGGCATTCTTGATGTTGGCGCGGGCGCGTGCCGTAACCACGAATTTCAGCCATTCCTCGTGCGGCTCCTGCTTTCGTGAGGTGATGATCTCCACCTGGTCGCCGGTACGCAGCGGATGGCTGAGCGGAACCAGTTTGTAGTTTACCTTGGCCCCTATGCTGGCCGAACCGATCTGGGAATGGATATGGTAGGCAAAATCCAGGGCGGTGGCGCCCCCAGGTAAGGTCTTGAGCTCGCCTTTGGGCGTGAACACATAGATCTCGTCGGTGAACAGGTTGAGCTTGAATTCGCTCAGGAAGTCCAGGGCGTCTTCCTCGCTTTCCCCCTTCAGCAGTTCCCTGATGCGGTTGAGCCAGTCGTCGAGTGCGGTATCCCCGCTGCTGCCCTTGTATTTCCAGTGGGCGGCATAACCCCGTTCTGCTATCTCGTCCATGCGCTGGGTGCGGATCTGCACCTCCACCCACTTGCCAGTATGGCTCATCACGGTAGTATGCAGGGCCTCGTAACCGTTGGCCTTGGGTAGGGAGACCCAGTCGCGCAGGCGGTCCTTGTTAGGGGTGTAGAAGTCGGTGATGATGGAATATACCCTCCAGCAGTCCACTTTCTCCTGGTCGGGCGGGGTGTCGATTACGATGCGCACGGCAAAAAGGTCGTAGACCTCTTCGAAGGGGATCTCCTTCTTTTTCATTTTCTGCCAGATGGAGTACACCGATTTTGTCCTTCCCATGATTTCGTACACGAGGCCTTTTTCTTGCAGGGCCTTGCGGATGGGGTGGATGAACTCTTCGATGAACTCCTGGCGCTGGGCCTCGGATTCTTCCAGTTTCCGGCGGATGGTGGCGAAGATCTCGGGCTCGGTATATTTCAGGGCAAGGTCTTCCAGTTCACTTTTAATGGCGAAGAGGCCCAGGCGGTGGGCGAGGGGGGCGTACAGGTAGGTGGTCTCCGAGGCGATTTTGAGCTGCTTCCCCGGGGGCATGCTGTCGAGCGTGCGCATGTTGTGAAGACGGTCGGCCAGCTTGATGAGGATCACGCGCACATCGTCCGACAGGGTGAGGAGCATCTTCTTGAAGTTCTCGGCCTGAATGGATTCGGTCGTCTGGTCGAAGATGCCCTTGATCTTGGTCAGCCCGTCGATGATACGCCCCACCTTCTCGCCGAACACGCGCGTCATGTCCTCAATGCGGTAATCCGTGTCTTCCACCACATCGTGGAGCAGGGCACAGACAATGGCCGTTGTACCCAGTCCGATCTCGCTGGCTACGATGTGTGCGACCTCCAGGGGATGGTAGATATAGGGTTCCCCGCTACGCCGGCGCATGTCCTTGTGCGCCTCCAGGGCCAGGTCGAGCGCCTTGCGCACCATCTCCTTGTCCCTGCGGTCGGCCGGGGTCTTCCAGGCACGCAGCAGGTCGGCATAGCGCTTCAGTATCTCCAGGCGTTCTTCCCTGACATCATAGGTCCGCAGCAGCGTGGAATCTGGCATAGAATGTGATGCATTTCCTCCGGACAAATGTAGCGATTTTCGCCACGGCCAGGGGTTTGAACTCCCTGGCCGGGCTATTGTTTATCCGGTGGGAGGGGAAGCGTGCCCAGCCCCGCCCTTATTCGTAACTTTGGGCGCCCGCTGCCATCATGGCAAGGACTATGAAGCGAAGCTTGCTCCTCATTCTTGCGGTGCTTTTGCCCGTGCTCTCCACCTTCGCCACCCACCAGCGGGCCGGGGAGATCACCTTTAAGCACCTATACGGCCTTACCTACGAGGTGACCATCCTCACCTATACCTATGCCCCCAGTCCTGCCGACCGCCCTGAGCTCTTCATTGAATGGGGGGACGGCAGCAACGACATCCTGCCCAGGGTAGAGCGTTTGGACCTGCCCAACGACCTCAGGCGCAATGTGTACAAGGGGGAGCATACCTACAGCGCCCCTTCCACCTATATCATCTCCCTGGAAGATCCCAACCGGAACTACGGCATCATCAATATCCCCAATTCGGTCAATGTACCCTTGTATATCCAAACGGTACTGGTAATCAACCCTTTCCTCGGGGCAAACAACAGCCCCCAGCTCTCCATTCCCCCGGTGGACAACGGCTGCGTTGGCATCCCCTATATTCATAATCCCGGGGCCTACGACATCGACGGCGACAGCCTTTCCTATCGTCTTATCGACTGCAAGGGAGCAGGTGGGCTGCCCATCGTGGGCTATACCCTGCCCCCGGCATCCACCGCCTTCTCACTTGATCCCTATACCGGCGACCTGTATTGGGATGCGCCGACCTTGCAGGGGGAGTTCAATGTGGCCATCCTCATCGAAGAATGGAGGAACGGGGTCTTCATTGGCTCGGTAACCCGTGATATGCAGATCACTATAGCTGCATGCAACCAGCAGCCCCCGGTGATCGCCCCGCTTCCCGATACCTGCGTGGAGGCCGGGGATTACCTCGCGTTCACGGTCTCGGCCATGGACCCCAACGGGCATACCATCATCCTCACCGGCAGCGGGGCACCCCTCGAGCTTTACGTCAGTCCGGCCCATTTCGACAGCATATACGGCATAGGGGAAGTCTTTCAGACCCTTACCTGGCAGACCGAATGCGCCCATGTGCGCCGGCTGCCCTATACCCTTTATTTCAAGGCCCAGGACAATGGCCAGCCCGTGAGCCTGGTAGATATCGAGACCATGCAGGTGACCGTGGTTGGGCCTGCCCCCGAAAACCTCAGCGCTACTGCCCTGGGCAGCGGGATAGACCTTGATTGGGACATCAGCCCATGTCCCAACGCCATAGGCTATGAAGTGTACCGCAGAGTGGATTCCTCCGGCTGGGTCCACGACTATTGCGAGACCGGGGTGCCGGGCTATACCGGCTTCCAGCGCGTCGGTGTGCTGGACCATATCGATTCCACCAGCTACCGCGACGACAACCAGGGCAAGGGGCTCACCCATGGCCTCGACTACTGCTACCTGGTGGTGGCCACTTATCCCGATGGGGCCCAGAGCTACGCCTCCAACGAAGCCTGCGCCGCCCTCAAAAGGGACGTGCCCATACTCATCAACAACAGCATCCGGCGCACCGATGCTTCGGAGGGCAGCCTGCTCCTCCGGTGGGTCCGGCCTACCGAGCTTGATCCCCTGCAGACTCCCGGGCCTTTCCGCTACCGTATCCACCGGGCCCTCGGCAATGGCGCCTTCAGCCTGCGCGACAGCCTGGAAGGGCTGGGGGATACCACCTTCATCGATACCGCGCTCAATACCTCGGGCCAGCCGGTGACCTATGCGATCGAACTGCTCAATCTAACCCCCGGCAACACTTTTTCCGTGGGGTATTCAGGGCAGGCCTCCTCAGTGTTCCTGGGCCTTAGCCCCACCGACCGCAGCCTGGTGCTCAACTGGACCGCCAGCGTGCCCTGGATCAATGAGCGCTTCGTCATTCATCGCTACAATGAGGCCTCCGGCCTTTTCGAAGTCCTGGATACCGTGCCTCCCGGCAGTTATGTAGATACCGGACTGGTGAACGGCACCAATTACTGCTACCGGGTGGAGTCCCTGGGCGGCTATACCCGGCCCGATCTGCCCTATCCGCTGAGCAACTGGTCGCAGGAGGTATGCGGTACACCCATCGACAATGTCCCGCCCTGTCCGCCGGTGCTGAGCGTGGAGACCGACTGTGACCTTCCCGCCAACCAGCTGAACTGGGAGGCCTTCCTGCCCGGATGCCCCGACGATATCGCCCGGTATGAGATCTATTATGCCCCTGCTCCGGAGGACGATCCTATCCTTCTGGCCAGCCTTGACGATCCTTCGGCGGGTAGCTACCTGCATGAGGGATCCGGCACAGTGACCGGGTGTTATTACCTTGTGGCAATCGACAGCCTGGAAAACCGCAGCGAATTCAGCGGTGCGGTGTGCGTGGACTATGATGCCTGCGACCTTTACCGGCTTCCCAATGTGTTTACCCCCAATACCGATGGTTCCAACGACGAGTTCGTACCCTTTCCCTATGCCTCCGTGCTCCGGGTGGAAATGACCATCTTCAACCGTTGGGGTGGGGTGGTTTTCCGGACGGAGGATCCCGGGATCCACTGGGACGGCCGGCACCGGGATACCGGGGAGCCCTGCAGCGAAGGCGTTTATTATTATGTTTGCGAAGTGTATGAAATCCGGCTCGAAGGGCTCATTCCACGCACCCTGCGGGGCGTGGTGCACCTGTTGCGCTGATAGAAAACTGTAGAAGCATGTTTACCGGAATCGTTGAAGGAACCGCCCTGGTCGTTGAGGTGGAGCGGGAAAAAGGGAATTACCATTTCACCCTGAAGACCCCACTGGCCCGGGAGTTGAAGGTGGACCAGAGCCTGGCCCATGACGGCACCTGCCTTACGGTGGTGAAGGTGGACCATGAAGCGGAGACCTATACCGTCACCGCGATACAGGAGACCATCGACAAAACAAACCTGGGCAGCTGGGGGACCGGATATGAGGTGAACCTGGAACGTTCCATGGTATCGGGAGGCCGCTTTGACGGGCACATCGTGCAGGGCCACGTGGACCAGACGGCGGTGTGTGCGGAGGTTCGGGAGACGGACGGCAGCTGGAGATACACTTTCAGGTACGATACCGCTGCGGGGAATTTCACGGTGAGCAAGGGTTCCATTTCGGTGAACGGGGTGAGCCTCACAGTGGTCGACCCGGGTTCCGATCATTTTTCCGTGGCCATCATTCCTTACACATACGAGGTCACCAATTTTCACAACCTGCGCCCTGGCAGCGTAGTCAACCTGGAGTTCGACATCCTGGGCAAGTATGTGGCCCGCTTGCTGGCCGAACACTTCGGGGCACAGGGCCGCTAAAGCCCGAGGGTGTCCGCTACCAGTTCCGCGATATCGTAATTCTTCATGTCTTCCTGGCGGTTGGAGTACTTCAGCCCGTCGGTGAGCATGGTCATGCAAAACGGGCAGGCCGTGGCGATGATTTCGGCACCGGTCCCCAGGGCCTCTTCGGTACGCTCCATGAATACCTCCTTCGTGCCTTTTTCGGCCTCTTTGAACATCTGGGCGCCCCCGGCCCCGCAGCACAAGGCTTTGCTTTTATTCCGGGGCATTTCGGTGAGCGCTGGCGAAATCCGGTTAAGCAGCACCCGCGGTGCCTCATACTCCCCGTTTCCGCGGCCCAGGTAGCAGGGGTCGTGGAATACGATGCGCTTGTCGCTAAAAATTGAGGGATCAAGGTTCAATATTCCCTGATCCATCAGGTCGCGGAGGAACTGGGTGTGGTGTACCACCTCATACCTTCCTCCCAGATCGGGATATTCATTTTTAAAGGTATTGAAGCAATGCGGGCAAATGGTAATGATCTTCCGGATGTTGTAATTGCTGAAGGTGCTGATGTTCATCATGGCCTGCATCTGGAATAGCATCTCGTTGCCCGCCCGCCGGGCCGGATCCCCGGTGCAGGTCTCCTCCGGGCCAAGCACGGCAAAGCTCACCCCGCAATGGGTGAGGATGCGGGTAAAAGCCTGGGTCACCTTGCGGTAGCGGTCGTCGAAGGCGCCGGCGCAGCCTACCCAGAACAAATACTCGGGATGTTCTCCCCTGGAAGCAAGCTCGGCCATCAGGGGGACATTGACGGGAATTCTCTCGTTTTCCATTGTTTACTGCTTCTGGGGTCAGGATGCTTTGACCTTGATGCTTAGACCTTCCGCCCACCTGAGCCGGTCTTCGGGGGAATATTGCCAGGGTGCGCCGTTATTCTCGATGTTGGTGAACATCGCATTCAAACCCGAAGGCGCAGCGGCTTCTTCCATCACCAGGTAGCGGCGCATATCCACGATGAGTGTGGGGTGGTTGATGTTCAGGGGGCATTCCTGGGCACAGGCGTTGCAGGTGGTGCAGGCCCAGAGCTCCTCCGCACTGATGTAATCCCCCACCAGGGACTGCTGGTCATCGAAGCCCGGACCTTCCTTCAGCAATCCGGGTCCTTTAGCCTTCATGCGCGCCCTGAGGTCGATGAATATCTTGCGCGGCGAAAGCAGCTTGCCCGTGATATTGGCGGGACATACCGAGGTGCAACGGCCGCACTCGGTGCAGGTCAGGGCATCCAGGTAGTTCTTCCAGTGGGTGTCCTCTACGTCCTTCACCCCGAATCGGCCAACTTCCGTACCCGCTGCTGCAGGGGCAGCTGAAGGATCCATCATCAGCTTCACCTCGTTCATAACGGCTTCCATATTGGGCAGATATCCCAGAGGTTCCAGCCTGCTGAGGAAGACGTTGGGAAGCGACATAAACACGTGGAAGTGTTTGGAATAGGGGAGGATGTTGGCGAAGGCGAAGATGAGCAGGATGTGCGACCACCAGGAAATCTCGTGCAGGGCAAGCACCTGATGTGCATTCCATTTTTCTATGGATGGGAGCAGGTAAGGGGTCAAGGGATAGGCCCCTTCTTTCCCATCCAGACCCAGGTATCCCAGGTTAAGACCGATGAGGGACACCATCAACAGTCCGATGATGCTGAGGGCCATATTGGCATCATACTTCGACACCGGCTTCATTTCTACTCCCTTGAACCTTTTTACCTTAAGGAAGAGCCTCCGCACAAGGAAGATCAGGATAGAAAGAAGGACTACCCAGGCCATGATGTCCCCGCTGCCCGTGATGAAGTCGTACACGGGGCCGAGGAAACCCAGGGCACGGTGGGTATTCGCAAGGCCGTCGATCACCATTTCAATGCTGCCGACGGTGATCACCATAAAGCCCCAGAACACCAGGGCGTGGAGTATGCCGCTTACCGGCATCCGCAGGATCTTGCTCTGGCCTATCGCCACCTTGAGCGTCAGCAGCAGGCGCTCAGGGATGCGGTCTGCCTTGAAGGCTGGTTTGGTAAGTCGGAAGAAGCCGAAGACCCGTCGCATGGTCCAGGCGAAGATGCCCAGGGTGATCAGCAGGACGAGCAGGAAGATCAGACTCTTAATGGTCATGGTCCGTCAGGGTGTTTTGACGGGAGGAAGATAGTGAAATATCAGAATATGTCAGGCGATGTGCGGATAGACGCACTTCTGCTTTTCCTCTTTTTCGCTTTCCGCTTACAGGGGAATATTTCCGTGTTTTTTCGGCGGATTGGTTTCGCGCTTGTTGCGGGCCATCTGCAGGGATTCGATGATCCTCACCCTGGTTTTGCGGGGGTAGATGATCTGGTCGATGTATCCCAGCTCGGCAGCCTTGTAGGGGCTGGCGAAGGTATCGCGGTAGTCCTGCACGGCTTTGGCCCTTTCCTCATCACTGAGCTTGTCGCGGAAAATAATGTTCACCGCCCCGTCAGGGCCCATCACGGCGATCTCCGCCGTGGGATAGGCCAGGTTGATGTCGGCGCCGATGTGCTTGCTGGCCATAACGTCGTATGCGCCGCCGTATGCTTTGCGGGTGATGAGGGTGATCTTGGGCACCGTGGCTTCGGCGAAAGCATACAGGAGCTTGGCCCCGTGCTTGATGATCCCGCCGTATTCCTGGGCCGTACCGGGAAGGAAGCCGGGAACGTCAACAAAAGTAACCAGGGGAATATTGAAGGCGTCGCAGAATCGCACGAAGCGGGCAGCCTTCACCGAGCTGTTGATGTCCAGTACCCCTGCCAGGTAGGCCGGCTGGTTGGCCACAATACCCACCGGGGACCCGTTGAAGCGGGCGAAGCCGATGATGATGTTCTGGGCGTAGTGCGGCATCACCTCGAAGAAATGATGGTCGTCCACCACCGTGGTGATGAGCTCCTTCATGTCGTAAGGCTTGTTGGGGTCGGAGGGGATGAGGTCCATCAGTTTCTCATCCTCACGGTGAATATCGTCCATGCAGGGTTTCACCGGGGGGTCTTCGAGGTTGTTGGATGGCAGGAAGCTCATCAGCTCGCGCAGCATCATCATGGCCTGTTCGTCGTCATCAGCGGTGAAATGGGCCACACCGCTCTTGCTGTTGTGCGTCATGGCGCCGCCCAGCTCTTCCTTGCTCACTTCCTCGTGGGTCACGGTCTTGATCACATCGGGACCGGTGACGAACATATAGCTGGTGTCTTTCACCATCATGATGAAGTCAGTGATGGCCGGAGAATACACTGCACCCCCGGCACAAGGGCCGAGAATGGCGCTGATCTGGGGGATCACGCCTGATGCCCTGACGTTGCGGTAAAAGATATCGGCATAGCCGGCCAGGCTCTGCACCCCTTCCTGGATGCGCGCCCCGCCCGAATCGTTGAGGCCGATCAACGGGGCACCCATCTTCATGGCCAGATCCATGATCTTCACGATCTTGTCGGCATTGGCCCGGCTCAGGGATCCCCCGAAAACGGTGAAATCCTGGGCAAATACATACACCAGGCGGCCGTCGATCTTGCCATAACCCGTAATGAAGCCATCCCCGAAGAACTTGGTCTGCTCCATTCCGAAGTCGGTACACCGGTGGGTCATGAACTTGTCGAGCTCCACAAAGGTGTTCGGGTCGAGCAGGTCGTGGATGCGCTCCCTGGCGGTCTTGCGGCCTGTGGCGTGCAGCTTGTCTATACGATCCTGGCCTCCGCCCAGTTCGGCCAGACGGTGGCGTTCTTCCAGCTGATGGTATTTTTCCTGTGCTGTGGACATAGGTATGGGTATTTCTTGGTTATTCAATAACGATGAGCACCTGGTTGCCGTCAACGGTATCCCCTTCTTTCACGAAAATCTCGCGCACCACACCGTCAGCGGCGGCTTTGAACTCGCTTTCCATTTTCATGGCCGAAACGATAATCACGGTTTCCCCTGCCTTCACCTCCTGACCGATGGCCACCGGGATGCGGACCACTTTGCCAGGCATTGGGCTGAGGATGCGGTTGCTGGCCTCGCCGAAAGCGGCCTTGTCGCGCGCTTCCATGTACTTGGCCTCGGCATCCACGATGTCTGCTTCGTACGATTGGAACAGGGTGTTCACGGTATAGTTCTTGGGTTTGCTCCCGGGGATGATTTCCAGGTTGAAGGACTTGCCGCGGTAAAGGATACTCCAGATGCCGGGTTCCACTTCCACCATGTCGAGGTCGTAGGTCCTGCCATCCACTTCAAATTTCATCCGGTCCCCTTCCCGGTTGAGGAGCTGGACCTTGGCGAGGCGTTTGCCTATTCTTACTTCCAATGCCATAGGTTAAGGGCTTAAAGGCGATTAATGGAATTACGTCGTCCGAAGCTTTTCCAGGGGGAATCCTTGGGGGAGGCCTCCGGACCCTTCACGCTGGCGGCAGCCAGGCGGTTGGTGTGGTCCAGGAAGGCAGTGATTACCGCGAGATCCTCGCAGGTGCGGTCGCATTCCCTGGATGTCGTCAGTTCTTCCAGGTGCTCCTCGATGAAATGGGTATTGTAGCTGCCTTCTGCAAAGGCCTTGTTCTCCATGATGCGCTCCAGGAACTTGATAGAGGTCTTAACCCCGGTGATCTTGTACTCATACAATGCCCGGCGCATCCTGCGGATGGCATCGTCGCGGTCGCTGCCCCATACCACGAGCTTGGAGATCATAGGGTCGTAATACATCGGGATCTCGTAGCCCTCATATACATAGCCGTCGTGCCGCACGCCCAATCCGAGAGGTTCCGTGATATGGCGGATCACGCCGGGACTGGGCATAAAGTTGCGGTCAGGGTCCTCGGCGTAAATGCGGCATTCGATGGCATGGCCGCGCTGCACCAGGTCATCCTGCCGGAAGGGCAGCTTGCCGCCATTGGCGATATTGATCTGCTGCTTCACCAGGTCCACGCCCACCACGCGCTCGGTAATGGGATGTTCTACCTGGAGGCGGGTGTTCATCTCAAGGAAATAATAGTTGAGCTGCTCATCGACGATAAACTCGATGGTACCGGCCCCGTAATAGTTCACCGCGGCGGCAGCGGCCACGGCATGGCGTCCCATTTCGGCCCTGACCTCAGGGGTCAGCAGCGGTGAAGGGGTTTCTTCCACCACTTTCTGATGGCGGCGTTGCACTGAGCACTCCCTTTCGAAGAGGTGCACGATGTTCCCGTGCTGGTCGCCCAGGATCTGGTACTCAATATGGTGGGGTGAGTTGATGTACTTCTCAATGTACACGGCATCGTCTCCGAAGGCCGCACGCGCCTCGGAGCGGGCAGCCCGGAGGCTGGAAAGCACATCCTTGGGGTCTTTCACCAGGCGCATACCCTTGCCGCCGCCTCCGGCGCTGGCTTTGATCATCACCGGGACCCCGATGCGTTCGATGATGGCCAGGGCTTCCTCGTCACTGGTGATGGCAGACTCGGTGCCCGGGACTACCGGGACCCCGGCAGCGATCATGGTCTTGCGCGCCGTGATCTTGTCGCCCATGGTGTTGATGGCATAGGGGGAAGGACCGATGAAGATGATCCCTTCATCGGCGCAGCGCTGGGCGAAGCCTGCGTTTTCGGATAGAAATCCATAGCCGGGATGTATGGCATCGGCCCCGGTTTGCTTCGCGGCGGCGATGATCTTGTCGATCACCAGATAACTCTCCTGGGAGGGTGAGGGGCCGATGAATACGGCCTCGTCGGCGTAGCGCACATGCATGGCCTTGCGGTCGGCTTCGGAATATACGGCTACGGTGGGGATGCCCAGTTCCCGGCAGGAACGCATCACCCGGACAGCGATCTCACCCCGGTTGGCTACGAGGACTTTTCTGATCATAGGCTGGATTGGTGCTGAGGTCTGTTTGGCAAATGTATGTCAATATTTATATATGACCAAAAGATGATTTGGAGGCAATACAGGATCCGCGGGCCAACGTAAGCTCAGACCTCTGGCCAGGAGTCTGAAGGGTAAATATAGTCCAATCCCCTAAGCGCGTCAATGCTCCAATGAATTCAGGCCGCACCTGCGTCCCGAAAAATTAACACAAGGCCCGCAATAAGGGGGAAGGAATTAACGATCTTTGCAGTCCTGATTACGTTGGGGAAGAAGGCCCTGTCACTGGGCATGTAAGTCTCAGAAAATCAGAGCTGTGTGTAATAAAGAAAGTGAGTGAGAACTAAAAACCTGAACCTATGAGCAGACTACGTCTCGGTATTATGGGATTCGGAGAGACGGGGAGGCACCTGTACCGGGCATGCCTGAAGGACGACCGCATTGAGGTGGTCGCCATCAGTGACATCGGCAAGCCCGAGATCCTGCACTACCTGTTGCAGTCCCATATGTCCAAAGAAAGAGAAGTGCACCTGGAAGGCAACTACCTGGTGTCCTCGAACGGCAAGGCCCGCATGGTGCGCGGCATCACCCCCGAGCATGTGCCCTGGGATGCCTTTGATGTGGATTTCGTGGTGGATGCCACGGGCAAGTACAAAACACGGGAGGCGCTGTCGCAGCACCTGAAGAGCGGTGCCCGCAGGGTGGTCCTGGCTTCCCTGCCGGAGGATGAGATCGACCGCATCGCAGTGATGGGCGTAAACGACAGCACCATCGATGCTTCGGACAAAATCATCTCCTCAGGCTCCGCCACCACCAACGCGGCCGCCCTGCTGATCCGTGCGCTCAACGAGGCCTTCGGCGTGGATTATGCGGTGATCTCTTCTGTGCACGCCTATACGGCCGACCAGCCCCTGCGCAATGTAGCCGGTACCGACTTCCGCCGTAGCCGTTCCGCTGCGGAGAACATCATCCCCAACTTTGCCCCGGCCGTTCGCTGGCTGCAGCATGTGATGCCCGAGATGAATGGCAGGATTGGCGGAGGGGCGCTCAATGTGCCCGTTCCTGAAGGCTCCCTGCTGGACCTCACAGCCTTCCTCAACAAGGAATTTACCCTCGAAGGCGTGCACCTGGCCATGGAGGCCGCCGCCGCCGCCCATCCCGGACTGATTGAGATCACCCGCGACCCTATCGTGTCCACGGACGTGATTGGGAATACCGCCTCACTGGTGTACGATGTGGACGCCGCGATGAAATCCGGTAAGCGACTGTTCAAGGCCATCGCCTGGTATCATGGATACCTCAGCCTGGCCCATCGCATCAAGGAACTGATGCTGCTCTATCACGAAAACGACAAGAAAGGAGGTGTGCGATGAAAGTTGCCATCAATGGATTCGGAAGAATCGGACGCTCGGTGTTCCGTATCCTGAACGCCCGGGAAGACATCGACGTGGTTGCCATCAACGACCTGTTCGACCACAATGCCCTGCAATACCTGCTCAAGTACGACAGCATCATGCAGCGCTTCGAGCAGAACGTATACATCGAGAACGGTTACCTGATCACCCCCGGGGAGAAGGTGAAAATGCTCAGTTGCAAGGATCCCAAGGAACTGCCCTGGGGAGAGCTGGGCGTAGATGTGGTGGTTGAGGCCACCGGAGTATTCCGCAGCCGTGAACAGCTCACCTGGCAGCTTGATGCCGGGGCCAAACGGGTGATCCTTACTGTCCCCTCCAAGGACGAGATCGATTTCACCGCCGTGCTTGGGGTGAACGAGGAAGGGCTGAAGCCCGAACACCGCATCATCTCCAACGCCAGCTGTACCACCAACTGCCTGGCCCCCATGGCCAAGGTGCTCAACGATGCCTTCGGTATAGTTGAAGGGATGATGACCACCACGCATGCCTACACCAACGACCAGCGTCTGGCCGACGTGCCCCATAAGGACCTGCGCCGCGGAAGGGCCGCCGCCGAGAACATCATCCCCACCACCACCGGGGCCGCCAAGGCCGTGGGTAAGGTGATCCCGGAGCTCAAGGGCAAACTGGACGGGATGGCCTGCCGCGTTCCCATCCCTGACGGCTCCGTGGTCGACCTGGTTGTGGAAGTGAGCAGGGACGTAACGGTAGAGGATGTGCACCGCGCTGTGCGCGAGGCCTGCGCCACCGACCGGATGAAGAATGTACTTCACTACGCCGAAGGCCCCATCGTTTCCAGCGACATCGTGGGCAATCCCTACTCTTCCATATACGATTCCGAGTTCACCCAGGTCATGGGGAAGCGCATCATCCGTACCCTCAACTGGTACGATAACGAATGGGGTTACTCCAACAGGGTTGTTGACCTCATTTCGATGCTGAAATCCTTTAGTTAAACTTCGCTAAACTGTTTCGGATGGGCCCTTACCGTGGATACGGCGAGGGCCCGTTTTATTTTTCAGGAAGATTAACTCTTGCTTTCCTTCCGTTTGCTCCCTCAATAAGAAGTAACAGGAATACTCAATTCTTCTTATCCCTCTCCCAGGAATGCAGCATTCCTTTTGAGACCAGAATAACCTGTGCGGGCCAGGGGGGAGCGGGAGAAACGGCGGGTGAATTCTGCCTCGCTCAGCGCGTCCAGGTCGCTTTTCCGCAGATTCAGGAGGTCCGGATGAGCCTTCAGGCGGGGCTCCCCGTGGGGAGTGGCCTTGCTGTTCCAGGGGCACACTTCCTGGCATATATCGCAACCGAAGACCCAATCCTGGTATTGTCCGCGGAATTCATCGGGGATATCATCCTTATTCTCGATAGTAAGGTAAGAGATGCATCGCCGGGCATCCACCACTCCAGGCTGCACAATGGCCTGGGTAGGACAGGCGGTGATGCAGCGCACGCAACCCCCGCAGTAATCGCGGGTAATCGGGGCATCCGGGGCAAGGGTGAGGTCAGTTAGTATTTCGGCCAGAAAGAAATAGGATCCCATTTCCCGGTTCAGCAACAGGCTGTTCTTTCCTGTCCATCCCAGTCCTGCGCGTTGGGCCCAGGCCCGCTCAAGGATGGGTGCAGAGTCGGTGAATGCCCGGGAAGCCGTTGCTCCCTCTGCTTGCAGCCAGGCGAGGATGGGCCGCATCTTGTCCTTCAATACGAAATGATAGTCCTCTCCGAGGGCATAGCGGGCGATCCTATACTCCCCGGAGGGTTCCTTATCGGGGAAATAATTATGAATGAGGCAGATCACACTGCGCGTGCCCGGCATAAGGGCTGTCGGGTCCAGGCGTTTGTCGAAGTGCCCCTCCATCCAGGCCATTCCGGCATGCATCCCCTGGCGCAGCCATTCCTGCAGGTGCACTCTCTGTTCCACCAGGGTTCGGGCTTCTGCAATCCCGCAGGCGTCGAAACCTGCCTCCAGGGACACTTTCTTCAGCCGGGCCGCGAGCATGACCGGATCCGGAGGGGCCGGCATGGTCAGAAGAGCTGGGGTTGATCGCCCCTGAGCTTGCTGTGGCCGAGGTGGCGGTAGGCCCTTTCGGTCACTTCCCGGCCGCGGGGCGTGCGCATCAGGAAGCCTTCCTGGATGAGGAAGGGCTCATAGACCTCTTCGATGGTGCCGGGGTCTTCTCCCACGGCTGTGGCGATGGTGTTGATCCCTACCGGGCCGCCCTTGAATTTCACGATGATGGTGTCCAGTATCTTGTTGTCCATCTCATCCAGGCCGAAGGCATCCACGTTGAGTGCCTCCAGGCCAAAGCGGGCGAGGGGGAGGTCGATATGGCCGTCGCCCTTGATCTGTGCGAAGTCGCGTACCCTGCGCAGCAGGAGGTTGGCGATGCGGGGCGTGCCCCGGCTGCGCCGGGCGATTTCTACCGAAGCCTCGTCGGAGATTTTAACGCCCAGGATCTGGGCGGAGCGGCGAACGATGCCGGTGAGCGTGGGTCCATCATAGTAAGCCAGACGGGCATTGATGCCGAAGCGTGAGCGGAGCGGTGCGGTGAGCAGGCCCGATCGTGTGGTGGCCCCGATGAGGGTGAAGGGGCTCAGGCCGATCTGTACCGAGCGGGCATTGGGACCCGTATCGATCATGATGTCGATGCGGTAGTCCTCCATGGCCGAGTAAAGGTACTCCTCCACCACCGGGCTCAGACGATGGATCTCGTCGATGAACAGCACATCGTTTTCTTCGAGGTTGGTGAGCAGCCCGGCCAGTTCCCCGGGCTTGTCGAGTACCGGACCGCTGGTGATGCGGATATTCACCCCCAGCTCGTTGGCAATGATGTGCGAGAGGGTGGTCTTGCCCAGTCCGGGAGGACCGTGGAGCAGCACATGGTCCAGGGCTTCCCCACGCTGGCGGGCCGCTGCCACGAACACCCTGAGGTTCTCCACTACCTTGTCCTGACCTGCGAAATCCCCGAAACGGGCCGGACGAAGCACCTTTTCCACTTCACGCTCTGCCGGGCTGAGGTTTTTTCCGTACGCGTCGAGGTTCTCGTTCATTCCTTAAGGTGCTTATGACAAAAGTAAGAAAAGCACCGGACGCAGCGTAAAAGGTGTCATTTCCGCGGGAATGCGTTGTGATGTCAGGAAAAATCCTATATATTAGCTACGTTTAGCGCAAGTGTTCCTGATGAAGAAGATCCTAAGCGCCGTCGATTTCTCCAGTGGATCGGTCCACTCCCTGAGATACAGCATATACCTCGCCCAGGTGTTTGGCGCTGATATCGAAATGGTTTGGGTCGATAATTCCATGGAGTCCTCAGGGCTGGCAGCTATTTCGCGTGACCTGCGGCAGGAAGTAAAAAAGCAGTTCGACGAACTGGTAGCCCAGTTTCAGCCGGAGCTGGGCAGATTCAAACTGACCTACCGCCTGAAGAAGGGCAAGGTATACCAGGAGATCGGCAACCTGGCCAGGGCGGAGGAAGTAGACCTTATCGTTGCCGGTTCGCACGGAGTGTCAGGCTTCGAGCAATACTGGATCGGCAGCAATGCCTACCGTATTGTTAGCTACGCTCCGGTACCCGTGATCACCGTACGCAGCGAGTTTGAGATGGAAAGGGGGATACACCGCATCGTGATGCCGATCGACAGTACGCCGGAGACAGGCATGAAAATCCCTTATGCCGCGGCCTTTGCCAGGGCCTTTGATGCCGAGATCAGGGTACTCGGGCTCTATTCCACTTCACTTCGCTCGCTGCAGCGCAAAGTGGAGTCCAACATGAAGGCCGCGTGCAAGGAGCTCACCCGGCAGGGGCTCAGTTCCAGCTGTGAAAGCCGGAGTAGCGACAACATAACAATGGCCACCATTGATTATGCCGAAACAGTAGGTGCCGACCTCATCGTGATCATGACGGAAAAGGATACCGCCAACGCCAGCATCATGATGGGGCATTTCGCTCAGCAGATGGTGAACAACGCACCGGTGCCGGTGCTGTCGGTCAACCCGGGGATCAGGGGCCTTAACCACCGCTCATGAGAGGCTGGACAGGCATAACGGGCTGTGTGGCCCTGCTCCTGCTGCTGCCATGGGGGTACAGCGCTGCCCAGGAAGCTCCGCAGGGCCGGGTGCATGTGGATGCCCCGGCACGCATCAGCCGCCTGGTGGAAAAACACCGGGAAATCAGTAAACTCCATCCCGAGTTCGAAGGCTTCCGGGTACAAATCTTCTTCGACTCCGGGAACAATTCAAAAAGCAGGGCCTTCGAGGCCTACAAGGGTTTCCTGGCCCGCTTCCCGGAACATGAGGCCTATGTGGTATACCAGGAGCCAAACTACAAGGTAAGGGTAGGGGATTTCCGCACCCGCCTGGAGGCCGAAGGTTTTCTGCAGCAGATCCTGACCGAATATCCAGGAGCTTTTGTGATCAAGGACATGATACGGTTCCCTCCCCTTGGAGGAACCGGTGTAAGCATACAACCATAAAACTCACACCTATGAAAGCGCGAACTATCCTGGTGGCCATCGACTTTTCCGAATGCTCCATCAATGCCCTGGAACACGCCCTCTCTATTGCCCAGAAGGCGGAAGCGAACATACTGATGGTCTGGGTAGCCCGCTCAGAGTCCGAAGGCCGGCTGTCCGGCCCGGACGGGCAGAACCAGACAGAAGACGCGGAGAAGCTCCTGGCCGAGCTCGTGAAGAAATATGCCTGGAGGCTCAAGACCGGAAAGATCGAATGGAAAATACGCTTTGGCAAGGTTTATCGTGAGATTGTGGCCGAAGCCAAAGACTCCAAGTGCTGGCTCATGGTTTGCGGCACCCATGGCACCTCGGGCTTCGAGGAGTTCTGGATTGGCAGCAATGCTTTCCGGCTGGTTACCGCCGCACCCTGCCCCATCATTACCATACGGGAAGGCATCCCCATCAAACGCACCCTGCGCAATATCATCATGCCGATCGACAGTACCACCGAGAGCCGGCAAAAGGTGCCCATGACGGCTGCAGTGGCCAAGATCTTCAATGCGCGGATCCATGTCCTCGGATTGTATACCACCCAGATCCTTGCCGTGCGCGACAAGGTGGACCGCTACCTCGACCAGATCGCCAAATACCTCGATGAGCAGGATATCCGCTATGTCCGGGTAGCCCTTGAGACTGACAACCTGACCGAAGCCACGCTGAACTATGCCAAGGAGGTCGATGCCAACCTCATCACCATCATGACCGAACAGGAGAAAACGGCGGCCAACCTCTGGCTGGGGGCCTACGCCCAGCAGATGGTCAACCATTCCCCTTATCCTGTTCTATGCATTCAGCCTAAGGAGATCGTCCGGTCTACCTTCTGACAAGGGACAAGGGACAAGGGACAACGGACAGCGAAGCATGCGTGTCCGTTGTTTTTTACAGGTTATCCGATTTCCTGCAAAGGATCAATAACGGTTCATCGCATTCAGATCCTCGAAGGCCTGACGCAGCCGGCTCACCATGGCCTTCTCGCCTTCACGCAGCCATTTGCGCGGATCATAATACTTCTTGTTGGGAACATCCTCCCCTTCCGGGTTGCCAATCTGCCCCTGCAGATACCCGTGGTATTTGGCATCATAAGCCCTTACCCCATCCCAGAAAGCCCATTGGGTGTCGGTATCTATGTTCATCTTGATAACGCCATACCCTATGGCTTCACGAATCTTTTCCTGAGGAGAGCCTGATCCGCCATGGAATACGAAATCCACCGGATTGGGCCCCGTGCCGAACTTCTGCTGGATGTATTGTTGTGAGTTGTGCAGGATGACGGGTTCCAGCCTGACATTTCCCGGCTTGTATACCCCATGGACGTTCCCGAAAGATGCGGCAATGGTAAAGCGCGGACTGATCTTCATCAGCTCCTCGTAAGCGTAGGCAACATGTTCCGGCTGGGTGTACAGGCGTGAGCTCTCGATGCCCGTATTGTCCACTCCGTCTTCCTCGCCTCCGGTAATGCCCAGCTCGATCTCGAGGGTCATGTCTATGCGGCTCATCCGCTCCAGATAGGCCTTGCAGGTTGCCACGTTTTCCTCCAGGTCCTCCTCTGATAGGTCCAGCATATGGCTGCTGAACAGGGGCTTTCCGTAGGCGCGGTACCAGGCTTCCCCGGCATCCAGCAGCCCGTCGATCCAGGGCAGCAGCTTACGTGCGGCATGGTCGGTATGGATGATGACCGGAACACCGTAAAGTTCGGCCACCTGATGGATGTACTGGGCGCCGGCGACTGATCCGGCAATGGCGGCCTGCTCATTGTCGTTGCTCAGCCCCTTCCCTGCATAGAATGCGGCGCCCCCGTTGGAAAACTGTATGATCACCGGGGTGTTCACTACTTTGGCTGCTTCCAGCACGGCATTCACGGAATGGGAGCCCACCACATTCACGGCAGGCAGGGCATACTGGTTGGCGCGCGCATGGCGGAAGATCTCCTGTACGGCATCCCCTGTGGCCACGCCGGGCTTTACTTTTTCTCTAAGGCTCATGGTATCGGATTTTTGATGGATATGCTCTGGGAAACAGGGGCAAAAATACGATATTCTCTTCCCTTTTCAGCGGACAAGCACTACCATTCCGTGCAACCTTCCTTCTTGCTCCAGAGGCACAGGACCCTTGCGCCAGAAGTCGAGGACCCAGGTGTACACATCGGTGGGACAGGGCCTTCCGTGCCGGGTACCATCCCAGCCTTCCTGTCCGCCTGCTGAACTGAACACCACATTGCCCCAGCGGTCGAGGATGGTGAGCCTGGACATGAGGAGGGGCTCTGAGGATACAGGGAAGAAACGGTCGTTAACTCCGTCCCCATTGGGGGTGAAGGCGTTGGGGACCCATATCCTGGCACAGGGCAGCACAAGGCAGGAGTCGCGGGAACTGCAAGCCCCGTTGTCGGCTGTTACGGCGTACCATCCCGGTTCCGACACCACCCGCCATTCACCCTGCAGGCCGTCGGACCAAAGGAAGTCCACCCCTGTAGCCCCGGGCCCGGCATCGAGGATATGGACGTCATCGGCACATAGAAAAAGGCTGTCGGGCAATAGGAGTTCCGGAACGGGAAGCACCATGAGCAAGAGGGTATCCCATCCTTCGCATCCGGCCTGATCCGTGACCGTAAGGATATAGCTGCCGCCCTGGCCGCTGATGAGAAGGGGGCCATGTTGTCCGTTACTCCAGGCGTAGGAAGTGAAACCCTGTGGAGCATCATAGCTAAGCAGTCCACCGTAGCACACTGAAGTGTCGGAAGGAATGCCGGGAACAGGAGAGGGCCAGACCTCAACACTGACAGTGTCGGGCACGCTGATGCACTGGTTGGGGTCTGTGACAACCAGCCAGAAGGTTCCTGTAACCTGGACCACGAGGTAAGGGGCTGTACTTCCGTCTGACCATTGCCAGGACTGGTATGGACCGGGGGCGGCCAGGGTGACGCTGCCCCCCTGGCAGAAGGCGGTATCCGGGGGGAGCTGGGGATCGGGCAAGGGGTGGATGGTGAAGGCCGCGGAAGCACTGTCCCTGCAGCCGGTCTGGGGGTCGGTGTAGGTGTACCACAGCACGAAGGTCCCGGGTCCACCGGGATCAAGGCTATCCCCGTAGATCCCGGGTCCTGTCCAGTATCCTCCCGTAGGGCTGCCAGCAGGCAGGGGATAGGGCAGTGCATCCATGCAGAGGGAAGATCCGCCCGGGGCGATGACGGTGGGCAGGGGGTGCACCCGTATACTGTCCACCACGGTGTCCATACAGCCCGTTGCCGGGTCGGTGTAGGCATACCAGACAGGCCAGTATCCTGGTCCGGTGAGGGAGGGGAAGAAGTTGCTCCCGCTCATGTATGGGCTGAAGTAGGTGCCTCCGGCAGGTTGTCCCCCTCCGACCAGGATGACGGGGTCGCTCTGGCATAGGGGTCCGGGTGCGCTGAAGGTGAGGGTGGGCAGATCATGGACGATAAGCTGGGCGGCAGCAGTGTCGGAGCAGCCGGAGGCGGGATCCGAATAAGCATACCATAGACTCCAGGTCCCAGCCCCCATAGCGGGGTCGAAGACCCCGGCAGTAACACCAGGCCCTCCCCAGAGGCCACCGGATGGGCTTCCGGCAGGAAGGGTGAAAAGACTGTCGTTGATACAGAGGTCAGGCAGGGTGGGGGCGCTGACCGCAGGCAGGGCATGGACCAGGAGGGTATCGCGCGCGGAATCTGCACATTGGCTCAGGGGATCAGCGTAATGGTATGTATAAATGTAGGTTCCGCTCCCCTGGCCGGGGTCGAACAGCCCTCCGGGACCGGCGGCCCCGCTCCACCATCCCCCGGCCGGTGTGGCCGGCCCCAGGGCAACGGGCGGGTCCCCGGCACAGTAGTCAGGGGCCGGGCTGAGCATGACCTGGGGAAGCGGATAGACTGTAAGGGTATCCCTTGCGGTATCGCTGCACTGGGTGGCGGGATCAGCCCAAACGTACCAGATCGCATGGGCAGCTGCCACGGCCGGGCTGAAAGTGCCGGCACTGACACCACTGCCGCCATAGGTTCCCCCGGCAGGCGACCCTCCGCTCAGGGACAGTGCGGCAGCACCCAGGCAGAGGCTGGTGTCAACAACGAAGCTGACAAGCGGTTGCGGGTAGACCCGGATACTGTCGCTCAGGCTGTCGGAACAGCCTGTGAACGGGGAGGTGTAGGCGTAGCTGAGCCCGAAGGTCCCCGGCCCGCTGATCTGGGGGTTGAAGCTTCCTCCACTGACCCCTGTCCCCGACCAGGTGCCTCCGGTAGGGCTGGCGTAGGTGAGGGGCAAGGGATTACCCTGGGCACAGATGTCTGGCCAGGGTGTGAGCTGAAGCTGGGGCAGGGGATGTACCAGGATGGATCCTGCCACAGTGTCGCGGCAGGAGGTCAGGGGATCCTCATAGAAATATTGTATCGTGTATACTCCTGAGCCTACAGATGGCTGAAATAAGCCCCCACTGATTCCGGTCCCGCTGTAAGTTCCCCCTGCCGGGTTCCCGCCCAGCAGCAGGGTATCCGGATCAGAGGCACAGAAGGGTCCGGGAAGGCTGAGCCCCATCACGGGCAGGGGATGTACCATGATGGTGTCGGAAACCGTATCGCGGCATCCGGTCACAGGATCTTCGTAGGTGTAGTGAACCACCCGTGGACCGTTCCCGAAGGCCGGGGAGAATGTCCCTGCGCTGATCCCGGCCCCGCTATATGTCCCCCCACCGGGTGTTCCGCCACTCAGCGTCAGGGGCGTGGCATTGGCACATACCTCGGCCGGCAGGCTCAACCCCACGTTGGGCAGGGGGTGTACCGTGATGGATAGGGCCAGGCTGTCGCGGCAGCCGGTGAGGGCCTCCTGATAGTGGTAGAAAAGGGTGTAGGTTCCGGGAGCGGAGGGATGGAAAAGATTGCCATTGAGTCCGGGACCGCTATAGGTGCCTCCGGCCGGTGTCCCGCCGCTGAGCAAAAACGGAAGCCCGTTCATGCAAAGGTCTCCCGGAGGCGGGTGCTGGATCTGGGGCAGGGGGTGGACCTGGAGGGGGACCTGGGCCGTATCGGTGCAGGTGCTTGCACTGTCGGTATAGGCATAGGCCAGGGCATGTGTCCCTGCCCCGGCCAGGATGGGGAACAGACTGTCGGCAGGGTTACCGTCAAGGATATAGCTTCCACCCAGCGGACTCCCACCGCTCAGGGCCACCGGGGGATCGGTCAGGCAGAAAGGTGCGGGGGCCAGCAGTGTGGCGGTGGGCAGGGGGTAGACAGGCAGGAGATAGGATGAGGAGGACTGGCATTGGGTTGAGGGGTCAATCCAGGAATAGGTCAGGGTGTAGCTTCCGGCGAAGAGGGGGACGAACATGCCCCCGCTATACAAGGGACCCGAATAGGTGCCCCCCGTGGGCAGTCCGCCGTTGAGCGGAAAGGGGGCATCGCCCTCACAGGCCTGCAGGCTGGACTGGAAGGTCACCACAGGCAAGGGGTGGACAACCTTGAAGGTGAAGGCGGAGTCAGCACATCCGGTCAGAGGGTCCTGATAATAGTACCCCAGGCTGTAGGTTCCCGGGCTGGGGGGCGGCATGAAGCTGCCTCCGCTTACACCCGGACCCTGCCAGGTCCCTCCCGCAGGGGTTCCCGGGGGCAGGACGGCTGCTGCGGACCCCAGGCAAACGGGAGCCAGCGCAGGGACAGCCACCGTGGGCAGGGGGTGAACCCATAACGTATCAGTGATGGAAGCACTGCAGCCTGTCACCGGATGGGTGTAAGTGTAGGTTACCTGCCGTGGGCCACTGCCCAGGGAGGGATCGAAGGTGCCCCCGCTTATGCCTGGTCCTGACCAGGTACCGCCGGCGGGAAATCCGCCGCTCAGCGCAAACGGAGGTGCAGAGAGGCATACACCGGAAGGAAGGCTTAGGCCAGGCATGGGAAGGGCATATACCGTCATGCTGCCGGAGATGGTGTTCAGGCAAGCGGTCAGGGGATCGGTGTAGACATAAGTCAGGTTGTAGCTGCCCGGCCCGGTCTGCGCAGGTTGAAAGACGTTTCCGCTGACGCCCATGCCGAACCAGGTGCCCCCGGTCGGGGAGCCCTGGTTCAGGGTCAGGGGAGGATCCCCTGCGCAGGCATCGGGGAAGGGCTGCAGGCTCAGTACCGGTAAGGGGTCCACGCTGGCCAGCAGCGTATCGCGACCATAGCAGCCATGGATATCCTGCACTCTGAGATGGTACATCCCCCCGGTGATAATGGTACGGTTGGGTGCAGTGGTTCCGTTGTCCCACAGATAGGCCACATAGGCTCCGCTTGTCGCCAGAATGACCGAAGCGCCGGCACAGAAGGAAGTATCGGGACCCAGATCGGGTACCGGCAGCGCATGGACCTGATATCCTGCGCTGTCGGTACGGAGGCAGCCGTTGACCGGGTGAGTCACGGTATAATAGAGCATCCTCGGCCCGGTGTTATAGGTATTGCTGATCACCCCTCCTGCGATGCCGAATCCGCTGTATGTGCCTCCCGCGGGACTTCCTGAGCTGAGCGTCACCGCTGGGTCCCCGGCGCAAAGATCGGCCGGGCTGGCCAGGGTCACCGCGGGCAGGGGCAGGATGGTGACCACGGCCGATCCGGCCATGATCCGGGTGCATCCGGTGAGGGGGTTAAGGGCATGAACGGTATAGGTCCCTGCCGTTTGCTGAGGGCCGAAGCTCAGGGCCCCTCCTGTGCCGGTCGCTACCTGCAGTGGGTTTATGTTGCCGTTGCGGTAAAGGGTGTAGCTCAACCCGGCCTCCGAACCGCTCAGTGTGATTGCAGGGCCGGTGCTGAACTGGCAGTAGGCTCCCCCTCCTCCAACGTTATACACCAGGGGAAGCGAGTCGATCACCACGGTGACCGAGCCCAGCATGGGGGCGCTGCAGCCGGTCGTGCTGTCGGTGGCCACCACGGTGTACTTTCCTGAGGCCATCATGAGCCCGAAGCTGAACCCGCTCCCGTTGCCGCTTACATCTGGCCACAGCAAGCTGCCGTTGAGGAAAAGGTCGTAAAGGGCGGTCGTCTGGGAGCCCGCCATCGCCACATCTACCCCGGAGCCGCCCTTGCAATAGGTGCTGTCACCTCCGGGGATGATCACGGCAAAGGGCGTGGGCAAAGGGTGCACATTCACGGTGATGGCTGTGCTGGCCGGCAACCCGGAGGTGTCGGTATAAGAAACCGTGTAATTGGTTGTCCCGGAGGGGAAGAGGAGCCAGTTATTCGCCGAGGGATTCGACAGACCGGTAGCCGGGGTCCAGCTGAAGCCGCTGCCGAAGGGCAGGATCAGGCTCAGGGTATCTCCCTGGCACATGTCGATGGAGGTGTTGGCCAGAGCCGGGGGGGTCTGCAGCAGACATACGGCGTGGGCATTGAAGGCTGCCGAGGTGGCCGCCGTCAGCCCCCACCATACCTGGGAAGTGCCGCCCATGGCGGAATTGATGATGTCGTATACCTTGGTGACCCGCAGCACATGGTCGAAGTATATCCTCAGGGTGTCCCCGTTGGGTTGCCAGGTGATGCGGATATGATGGCTCAGGCCATCCTCAATGTTTGCGGAAAAGGCGCTGGCCTGGACCGGCACCTGGATCTGTGTGGATCCCGTATGGAGTATGCCCCCGCTCTTGCTTATGGCGATGTGGTCGTAGAAGGGATCGCCCACCAGGTCCTGGTAGGTGTCGAATTCAATACCCAGGGAAGGGGTGATGTCCTGGTATCCCATGCCTGCGCCTGGATTGCCCAGGGCCGTGATACCTTCAGCCTGAAGAACGAAGACCATGCCGTTCCCCCCGCTGTTGTTGTTCCCGAACTGTGCCTGGTACTGTATGTCGAAAGCCTGGTTAAGGTCCAGCTTACTCAGCTGCCACAGGGAGGCCGATTGCCCTGCGGCCGCCGGGGTGAGCTGGAAACAGCCATTGCCGCTCAGGGTCGTCGACCCGTTCAGGAAGAAGGCCTGGGCAGCGCCATGTCCCTGCAGCAGGAACAACAGCACAAGGGTTATCCAAACCCTCAGGCGTTTCAAGGCATCGCTGCGCCGTCGAGATGGCGGGTACCCTTCCTGATATGTGCTTACTGTATCTGGCATGGTTCGTCCGCCGCAGCGGACCGCATACCCTCAAGACACCCCACGGCAGTGTGAGGTATGCTGAACAAGGTACACTTCTCCTTAATACACAAAGTAACCAAAAACACCCATACCCGCCCCGCTAAGGTGCGGGGCGTTTTCCTGATTATCTTAGCGCATCGCTCTCAAATGCAGATCCCATGAGATTTTCCGCCATTCTCCTCCTTATCCTGTGCTGCGCCTGGAGGCCATTGATGGCCCAGCCTCAGGTGCTTCAATACACCCTGTCGGAAGATAGCCTGGCGCGCTATGCCATGTTGGAGATCACGGTGGACCTGCAGGCCACCTTCGTCAATCCATACGACCCCGCCCAGGTCAGGCTGCAGGGGATCTTCTACAACCCGGTGGGCGACAGCCTGGTGATGCCCGGCTTCCTGATGCAGCCCTTCCACCTGCCCGCCCCGGACCAGCTGGTCCCCGACGGCCCCCCGGTTTGGCGGGTGCGCTTCAGCCCGGATATGCCCGGGACCTGGCAGTTCCGGGCCCGGCTGCGCGACACCACCGGCATGGTGTTCGGACCCTGGGGTTCATTTACCTGCCAGCCTTCAACCCATCCGGGCTTCATCCGTGGAACCTCCGGGCGTTTTTTCGTTCAGGATGAGGGCACCGCCTTCCTTACCCTGGGAGAGAACCTGGCCTGGGGTATCCCCGAAGGCAGCTTTGCTGTTTACCAGCGGTGGATGGACAGCCTGGCGGCCAATGGCGCAAACTTCGTCAAATTGATGATGGTGCCCTGGGCTTTCGGCATAGAATGGAGCAATACCGGCCTGGGCCAGTATGGGGCAAGGCAGGACCGTGCCCGCCACCTCGACTGGGTGCTGCAGCTGGCCAGGGAGCGCAATATGAGGGTACAGCTTGCCCTGCAGATACACGATGTGCTCAGCACCAACTGGTCCAACCACTGGGCCTCAAGCCCCTATAACCAGGCCAACGGCGGCCCCTGTGCCACGGTCAGCCAGTTCTTTACCGACAGCCTGCCCCGGCAGAAGTTCAAGGATTACCTGCGCTATGTGATCGCGCGCTGGTCCGCCTACCCTGAGATCATCGCCTGGGAACTCATCTCTGAAGGGGATAATGTGGAAAACTATGCCGGGATCAAGAACGAGGTCAGCCTGTGGATGCAGGAGATGAACCAATATATTCACGGGACCGATCCCTTCCGCCGGCCCATCACCTCGGGCTTTGCCGTCAGCAGCAACGACCCGGCCTATTGGGCCCACCCCCATACGGCCTATACCCAACTGCACCTTTACGACGATTATCCCGATTTCGGTATGGCCATGTACGACTGGTCCAGGTCATATATGGAGCAATACCCCAAGCCCTTCATCATCGGGGAAATGGGCCTCTCGCATTTTCCGGATACCATCATCAAGTACGATCCCGAGGGCATCGCCTTCCGCAACGCCCTCTGGACCACCCTGCTGTCGGGGGCCCTGGGGAGCGGGATGCATTGGTGGTGGGACAATTACATCGACCCCCAGGGCCTCTACCGCCACTTTCGCGGTCCGGGGGGCCTGCTGGCCGCGGCCCCCGCGCCCGACAGCACCTGGCAGCCAGCCCGGCCGGAACTGCGCACATTAAACCCGGATACCCTGATCGTGACTCCCGGCTTCCAGCAACTGTTCATGAAAGCCCCGGCCAATGATTTCATCGTGGAGAACGGGGGACTTTTGGAGCCCTCCGCCCGCTCGCTCGGGGCCTTCCTGTACGGACAAGGGTCTCTGGTGGCTCCCTTCCGCAACCCGCCCACCTTCAGGGTGAACTACCCCGTGACCGGGAATTTTGTGGTAGTCACCGGGAACTATGTGGTGCTGAGTACCCTGCAGGTGAGCATCGACGGCATCCCGGCCTTCACCCAGGCGGCCCAGGCCAATGCGGAGTATGTCATCCCGGTGCCGGCAGGGGTGCATGAAATTAAGGTGGAGAATGTGAGCACCCTCAACGGGGGCTGCGAGGTGGCGGCCTATCTGTTCTTTCCCTACCGCAGCGAGGCGCGTTGTTTTGCCCTGCTGGGGAGGAAGGGCGGCATGGGCTGGCTGCAGCACCAGGACCTGCGCTGGACCGCCTGGTATGCCCGTCAGGGAGTGTACGACTCCATCAGCGGGGCTGAGCTGCTGCTCCATGGCTTAGACGACAGCCTGTACACCATCCACTGGCTGGATGCCTGGTCAGGGCAGGAGCTGGGCTTCCAATTGCTGACGGCTTCGGGCGACAGCCTGCTGGCCGATGTGCCCTCCTTCGCCCCCGACCTGGCCTTCTGGCTGGAGCAGGGCCATGCCCTCGGCATGAACCCGGCGCCTGAGATGACCCGGAGCCGCATCAGCGTTTTCCCCAATCCATCCATTGGGCCCGTGATGTTCAACCTCGGGCTGCCGCTTTCCGGCAAGGTGGAGGTAGTGGTGTTCGACAGCAGCGGGCGCCAGGTGGCCGTGCCTTTCAGCGGCTACCTCAGCGCCGGGGAGCATCGCATCCCCTGGAGCGAGGGCGTGGAAGGCCTGGCCCCCGGGCTCTATGTGGTCCGCATGACCTCCGGCCGCGAAGTGGGTACGGTGAAGATGATACGGCAGTAAGGGGAGAGTGTGAGTGTGAGTTTGAGGAAGAGGAAGAGGGAGAGGGAAAAGAGTTTGGAGCCTGGGGCGAGCGTAAGGACTCCTCCTCCACACTCCTTCTCCACACTCCAAACTCTTTCGTGATCCTCTCCTCGTCCGTGCAGTGGATCAAATCCCGGATCCTCGCTGCGCTCGGCTTCCGGATTTTTCCTTCTCCCACAATTGCGAACAAGTTCGCATTGCTGTCGAATGAAAAATCCCGGCGCAATTGCGCCGGGATTTGATCATCACGTGACCCCGGAGGGATTCAAACCCCCGACTTTCAGAACCGGAATCTGACGTTCTATTCAGCTGAACTACGGGGCCGGTTTAGCTGGGCAAAGGTACGAAAACACCATACAGGGTGTATGGCTTATTTCTGGATTTTCGCACGCTTGCGCTCGTGCTCGTCCAGGATGATCTTGCGCAGGCGGATGGACCTGGGCGTAACTTCAATGTATTCGTCCTCGGCGATGTATTCCATAGCCTCCTCCAATGAGAACTTGATGGCCGGAACGATCATCACCTTGTCGTCGGAACCGGAAGCACGGATATTGGTGAGCTTCTTGGTCTTGATCACGTTCACCAGCAGGTCGTCGGCCCTGCTGTTCTCCCCGATCACCTGTCCGGCATAGACTTCCTCGCCCGGGTCGATGAAGAACTTGCCGCGGTCCTGCAGCTTGTCGATGGAATAAGGGATGGCCGTGCCGGTCTCCATGGCAATGAGGGCCCCGTTGCGGCGGGCCTGGATCTCCCCCTTCCAGGGTTCGTAACCCTTGAGACGGTGGGCGATCACGGCCTCCCCTTCGGTGGCGGTGAGCAGGGGATTGGTAAGCCCGATGAGGCCCCGCGATGGAATGTTCATCTCCAGGATCACCCGGTCGTTGCGCGGCTCTATGGTCGCGATTTCGCCCCTGCGGCGGGTCACCAGCTCAATGGCCTTGCCGGAGAAGTGCTCCGGGACGTGGATGGTGAGCGCTTCAATGGGCTCGCAGAGCTGACCGTTGATCTCCCGGGTGAGGACCTTCGGCTGACCGATCTGGAACTCATATCCTTCCCGCCGCATGGTCTCCACCAGGATGGAGAGGTGCAGTATGCCGCGGCCGTATACCAGCAGCTTGTCGGGACTGTCGGTCTCCTCTACCCGCATGGCCAGGTTCTTCTCGGTCTCCTTGAACAGCCGGTCACGCACGTGGCGGGAAGTCACATACACGCCTTCTTTTCCGAAGAAGGGGGAATTGTTGACGGTGAACAGCATGCTCATCGTCGGCTCGTCGATATGGATGGGCGGCAGGGCCTCGGGGGCCTCGGCATCGGCGATGGTGTCCCCGATGTCGAAGTTCTCGGGGCCCATGATGGCCACGATCTCCCCGGAGCCAACGGGGGTCTTGATCTTTTCCTTGCCCAATCCTTCAAAGGTGTACAACTCCTTGATCACCCCCTTCTCCACGCTGCCGTCGCGGCGCAGTATGACAATGGGGTCCCCCCAGGTGGCGGAACCCCGGCTGATGCGCCCCACCGCGATGCGTCCCACATAGCTGGAGTAATCGAGGGAGCTGATGCGCATCTGCAAAGTCCCTTCCTGAGGTTGGGCCGGAGGGATCTCCTGAAGTATGGTGTCGAGCAGGTAGCTGACGTCCTGGGTGGGATGCTCCCAGTCGGGGCCCATCCACCCCTGCTTCGACGAACCGTAAACCGTGGCGAAGCTGAGCTGGTCCTCGCTGGCGTCCAGAGCATACATGAGCTCGAACACGGCTTCGTGCACCCCCTCGGGGTCGCAGTTCGGCTTGTCGACCTTATTGATCACCACGATGGGCTTGAGGCCCATCTCCAGGGCTTTCTGCAGCACGAAGCGCGTCTGGGGCATGGGCCCCTCGAAGGCGTCCACCACCAGCAGCACCCCGTCGGCCATATTGAGCACCCGCTCCACTTCACCGCCGAAGTCGGCGTGACCAGGGGTATCGATGATGTTGACCTTGGTGTTCTTGTACCTAACCGAGACATTCTTGGCCAGAATGGTGATGCCGCGCTCCCGCTCCAGGTCGTTGGAGTCCAGGATGAGGTCTTGCACCTCCTGGTTATCGCGGAAGAGCCGCACCTGGTGAAGGATACGGTCCACCAGGGTAGTTTTTCCGTGATCGACGTGGGCGATAATGGCGATATTCCTGATTTCTTGCACAGTAGGAGTATTGGGTTCCCCGTGGAAAAGGGGCTGCAAAGGTAGGCAATTAAGGATCACCCCTGGAATCGGTTGTAGTGTTAAATTATCGCTTCACCATCAGACCAATCATTCCAAGGCTTGTTTTCCTCCCCAGGAGCGGTTCACATCCCCGCGGAGTATGGCTTCCAGGCTGAGGCTCTGAAAGCCGGGGCCAATGATCACTGCGGTTTCGGCAGTGATCCAGTCGGAGGCAGGAAAGGAAGGGATGAGCTGCGCAAAGCGCTGGGCTACCAACAGGGCATCGGTGGTGTTCACGCTGCCCGAGCCGTTGGCATCGCCGGCGAGGGCGGCCAGGCCGTTCAGCGTATCCAGCTTGGCAAAATGCCGGAGGATGAGCAGGGCATCGGAAGCATTCCCATCCGACCAGGGAAGTCCGGGAAGGACGGTTACCTGCCCCTGGGAGGGGATAACACGCCTCAGGATGAAGCTCCCATCGGTACGGACGGTCGTGGAATATTGCCTTCCGTAAACGTCAGTGAAGGAAAGGGCAGCAGGGCTTACCCCCAGGGAAGTCCCGGCATAGCGTAGGGTCCCGCTGAGCGTGCCGCAGGACTGGGCGTCCAATAGCCCCGGACGGAAGAGGGTGGGCAGGGGCTGCATATTCTCAGCATAATACTGGCACATCCAGGGCCTGGTGGTATTCCAGGTCAGCGCATGGGTTCCCTGAGCGGCCTCGAAGCGGAGGGTCGCCAGGGTGTCGTCGCCTACATGGAAGGGCTGTGTGGAGCTCCAGGTGATCCAGAGGTCGCTGCCCTGCACACTGAGGCCCGGGTTCAGCGCCTGCAGCCGGGGATGAAGGGAAGCCGCACCAAGGAAGTGCAGGGAGGCGGTATCGATGCTGAGGGTGAGGGCCCCGTTGCGCACATGGTAGAGGTTGCTCACCCTGACGATGACCTCGACCGTATCGGCGCAAACCGTCAGCGTATCGAGGGAGGTGATGACGGTAGGGTCGGCGGGATAGACCTTGACCGCTCCCGGGATAAGGAGGGTGTCGCTGCCCGAGCTGTTGGTGACGATCAGGCCGATGTCGTAGGTGCCGGGCGAGGGGTAATGTATGGCTGGCGGCTGGCTTCCGTTCCACAGGGATGGCTGACCGCCCGGAAACTGCCAGTTCCAGGCAGCGGGAGCCCCCAGGCTCACATCGACCACAAGGAGACTATCGCCGCTCTGAATGGAAGAGGAGGCCAGGCTGAAGGCCGCTTCGGGAGGGTAAGCCGTGGGGTACATCCCATCGAGGGTCATGGCCCCTGTATTGCCCGGATCCAGCCATTCCTTAAGGCGGGTCGCCGGGGTACTCAGGTATTGCTGCCAGGAAAGGGAGAGCTTGCCGAAGTAGTCGGGCGCTGCCGGTCCACTGCAGGAACTATATCCTTCCGACCATACTCCGATCACCCTGCCGGCTGCACTGAGCAGGGGCGCCCCGTTGGCCCCGTTGTCCGTTACGCCCAGCCCATGGGCCGTGGCAGACCACCAGGCTTTCCAGTGGGAGTATACGACCCCGCCGAAATAGGTGGAAGGGACGATGCTCCCCCAGGATGTGGCGATCTGCTTGAACAGGCCCCCGCTGTGGTGTATGCATACCACGCTGTCCTCCACGGCGCCGCTGCGGTCGTAACCCAATAGGTAGGGCTGCAGCGATTGGGGCAGGGGCTGGTTGAGGCGCACCAGATAAAAATCAGAATGGAGGTTGCACGAAACCCCGCCCCGGGCCACGAAGGTAGCCCCGGTGATGCTGCCCAGGGGCAATGGAGTGCCGCTTATGCTGCTGTCGGGGAGCTCATCTCCGAAATAAAAGACGGTCTGGAGCAGGTCAGCGGCCGTAGCTCCGTTGGCGCAATTGTCGGAGGTGAGCACATAGGGGGTGTTGTCCAGGGACGTATTGTTCATCAGGGCACCTGTTGCCAGCACCAGGCTTGCCCCTTTGCGGAGCAGTATCCGCACGATCCCGTTTTTTTCGTCCTGCCAGTCGTCTCCCTCCGGACTGCTGTTCACATTGATAAGGCAGGAGAGCAGGCTTTCCTGTCCGGGTTGCCCTTGAGGCCCCGGATCGGGAACCACCCCGAGTCCTCCGATGCGGACCAGTGCGTGATCGCGGGTCAGGGGGTGACGCGAATAGGTCCAGCGAAGTGACCCGGTGAAGAGCAGGGGAGTGGCTGTTGGACCTCCCGTACGGGTTTCCCTGGCCGTGAAATGCCACAGGGGCCTTCCCTGGAGGTCAAGAATGAAAAGTGTATCGCGGTAGGGGATACGCAGGGAGTCGAAGTACACCACCAGGGCACGGGCTTCGCCCACATCAGCCAGCGTTCCCGAAGCATGCCCCCGGGAACACGGTTGAGAGAGGTCCAGCGGCCAGGGCCGCACCGCCCCTATGGTTTTCGCCGGTGCAGGGGCCAGGCTGGTGTGGGACCCGTCCTGGCTCATTAACGCATCCCCCGTGAAATGGAGACAGAGCAATGCGGCAAGGATATGGCGTGTTGCCTTCATCAGTTGCAAAGTAATTAAAAAGAGAGGAATACCCTTGTTAATCGCTTGTTAAGCTCAGGACCCCTGCCGTCATTTTGTCACCCTGGCCCGGGTGGGGTTGACAAAATGTTCCGGCTTTTACCCTGTTTGGCTACCTGGCACGGCTTGTGCGAGGCCGCCTGGTACAAACAACAACCAGGGATGCAATTTGTCGCTATTCAAAGTCATCAGGACCTGTTGGACCATCTCAAGGGCCGGGAGCAGGCCTACGCCTTGTTGTATCTCGGGGGCAGTGAGAAGAGCAGTTGTGCCCTCGACAACGTCCGTAACAGCGGAAAAGAAGACCTCGAGCTGTTGACCGTGGATGTCAGCCAGGTGAGGGACGTTCATACGGAGTATGGGGTAACCAGCGCTCCCACCTTATTGGTTTTCAGGGATGGGGCCCTTCAGAATGTGGTCAAGGGTTGTCATGACCCCAGCTATTTCAGGGCGGTGTTTGATCGGCTGGTGACCACGGCCGGCGAAGGGAGCCCCCAGAAAAGCGTGACGGTGTACACCACGCCCAGCTGTACTTGGTGTACCACCCTGAAGAACTACCTCCGCCAGAAAGGTATTAGTTATCAGGAGGTTGACGTAAGCCGTGACCCGCGGGAGGCCGAGGAGCTGGTGCGCCGGACAGGACAGCAGGGGGTACCCCAGAGCAATATCGGCGGGGAATGGGTGGTTGGCTTCGACAAGACCCGTATCAATACCCTGCTCGGAATTCAGTAGTCTCATCAAAACAACAGAGGATATCATGAAAGAAATGCTTCCCATCAATCAGAACGTGCTGCTGGACCTGAGTTCCGCAGCCGGTGAGCAGAAGACCTCCGGGGGGATTATCATCCCCGATACTGCCAAAGAGAAACCCCAGTTTGCTAAAGTGGTAGCCCTGAGCAATATCGACAACCCCGAGATTGCGGTAGGGGATACTGTCCTCTTCAAGAAGTATAGCGGAACGGAGGTGGAGTACGAGGGGGCCAAATACCTGGTTATTCCTTATGCCGACCTGCTGGCCAAGGTAGTCGAGACCGACGCGATCTGATGCGTTAAATGATGATTAAATGTAAGGGCAGACGGGCAAACCGCCTGCCCTTGCCTGTTACGTGCTGCCGGGACAGTCTGACGCTGCTTTGAAGCAGGGCAAGGGGCGGGATGGGGCGTGAAAACCCTAACTTCGCAGCATATCGCAGCGCCATGTGCAGCAAGCATGTCCTTTTTCAGGTCCTGATCGTATTCTTCATTTCCTGTTCGCTCCGGGCGCAGCTGCCTTCGGAGCAGACCCTGGCCCGTCTGCCCGGGCTCAAGCTGGAGGAGCTGCCACCTGCGCCGGGTTTTCCTGAACGTTATCTGCTGTGGGTTCGCCAGCCCCTCGACCACGGGGATACGGCCCAGGGTTTTTTCTGGCAGCGGGTGATCCTCAGCCTGCGCCCTTCGCCATCCCCTGTGCTTTTCGTCACTGAAGGCTATTCAGCTGAGTATGCGCTCAGCGGTAGCTATACCTATGAACTATCCGACTCGCTCCCGGCCCATCAGCTCGTGGTGGAGCACCGCTTCTTCGCCCCTTCGGCCCCCCAGCGGCCTACCCTGCCCTGGGAGTACCTGACGGTGGCCCAGGCGGCTGCGGACCACCACCGCATCATTCGGCTCCTTAGGCCCCTCTTCCCTGCACCCTGGGTGAGTACCGGTATCAGCAAGGGTGGGCAGGCGGCCCTGTTCCACCGCAGCCTGTATCCACATGATGTGGAAGCCACGGTGGGCTATGTTTGTCCGCTGAATTTTTCCACCGAGGACCGGAGGGTCTATGACTTTCTCGACCAGGTCGGGGAACAGGAATGCCGGGAAGCCGTCCGTGCGTTCCAGCGTCGCCTGCTGGCGGGAGGTAGCCGACTCGTGGCCGAATTCCGCAGGCAGGCCCGTAAGCAACGGCTTACCTATGCCATGGGGTGGGATGCGGCCTATGAGCTGCTGGTGCTCGAGTATTCCTTCGCCTTCTGGCAGTGGGGATTCTCCTGCGCTTCCATTCCCCCTCAGGATGCCAGCCCGGGGCGCCTCATCGCGCACCTCGACAGCGTGTCCAGCCTGGATTGGGTGTCCCGGGAAAACTTCGGGAACGATCCCTTCATATATCAGGCCCTTACCGAGATCGGTATGTATGGATATGATACCACTTACCTGCCGGGACTGGTTCACCACCTGAAAAGCACCACCTTCGACTTTGCCTGCCCGGAAGGCTGGACTTGCACCTTCGACCCCCGGGTAATGCAGCGCGTGCAGCATTACCTCGAAACGGAGGCAGAAAACATTTTGTTGATATACGGGGAATACGATCCCTGGTCGGCCACGGCCGTAGACTGCCCCGGCAACACTGACGTCAGGGTGTATTATGCTCCCGGGGGGAGCCACACGGTGCGGATTCCTGACCTGGCTCCGGACGACCGGAGGGAGGCCATGCGATGGCTGAGGTGGCGCATGGCGATCCCTGGGAGTTCCGGGAACTGAACGCTTGTGGCCAACCAGGTCCAGGCATGACGAACAAAATCCGATGCTGCTTATTTAGAACAGTTATTTATACAGGGCATCTTGTGCGATACTGTTGCCATATCGCACTGAAATGCTTATTTTCCCTGTCATAACTGCTGCGGATATCGCCGGATCAAGCCTTTCCCTTCCAGGGATCGCTGAATCCACCATCCAGGATCTACTGCACCGGACTTGTGGTGTATCCTGGAAGAAGGACCGCAGGGATTGAAAGGTCCTGTTGCCGCGCCTTCCATAGGGTGCGTCATGGGCGAAAAACACCGCCGTATGAAACGATCTGCAATCATCATTTGCCTTTTTCTGGCTGGAGCAGGGGTGTATTCCCAGTCGCCCCAGGGCTTTGCCTACCAGGCTGTTGCCAGGGATACCAGCGGACAGCTGCTGCCCAACCAGGGCGTGAGCTTCCGGTTTTCCCTGCTTCAGGGAGGGCTCAGCGGCACCGTTGTTTATAGTGAAACCCATGCCGCCCTGACCAACGACTTCGGACTGGTCAACCTTTCCATTGGCACGGGTAGCCCGATCAGTGGGAGCTTTTCAGGGATCGACTGGTCGCTGGGCCCGTATTTTATCCGGGTGGAGTTGGATCCTTCGGGAGGAGGGAACTACCTGCTCATGGGTAGCTCCCAGCTGCTTTCAGTCCCCTACGCACTATACGCCGAGCAGGCGAATGTGCCCGGCCTTCCTGGTCCCCAGGGCGTCCCGGGCCCTGCTGGTGCGGACGGTACGACCGGTCCTGCCGGTCCCCAGGGGCCGAAAGGCGATAAGGGGGATACCGGAGATACAGGTCCTGCGGGAGCCCAAGGCATGCAGGGTGTCCAGGGGCCCACCGGTGCGACCGGTCCTGCAGGTCCCCAGGGGCCGAAAGGCGATAAGGGGGATACCGGCGATACAGGTCCTGCGGGAGCCCAAGGCATGCAGGGTGTCCAGGGACCCACCGGTGCCACCGGTCCTGCCGGTCCCCAGGGGCCGAAAGGGGATAAGGGGGATACCGGAGATACAGGTCCTACGGGAGCCCAAGGCATGCAGGGTGTCCAGGGGCCCACCGGTGCGACCGGTCCTCAGGGGCCGAAAGGGGATAAGGGAGATACCGGCGATACAGGCCCTATGGGAGCTCAAGGTATACCAGGTGTCCAGGGATCTACTGGTGCGACCGGTCCTGCCGGGCCAGTGGGCCCCCAGGGTCCGGCAGGCCCGCTGGTAAGCGGAACAAGTGGTCAAACCTTACGGCATAACGGGGGGAGCTGGGAGGCCAGCAGCCTGCTCTTCAACTCAGGTTCCGCCCTGGGAGTTGGAACGGTCTCGCCTTCAGCCCTGCTGCATACCCGAGGGCAGAACCCGGGAGAAGGGAACGTACTATGCGAAGGACAGTTTCAGGGTTTTTTCCCGGGTTATCCGCCAGCAAGTGGTCAAGGGACGAGAATGATGTGGTATCCTGACAAGGCGGCTTTCCGCGTCGGGCAGGTCGTCGGATCCAACTGGGATTTCAACTACATAGGGGACAATTCTATTGCTATGGGGTTAAATACCAAGGCTTCGGGCTCAACCTCCGTTGCCCTGGGAGACAACACCCACGCCTCTGGCTCTTCATCCACCGCCATGGGAGAATCCACCCTGGCCTCCGGGTTTCGGTCCACAGCTATGGGAAGTTCATCCGAAGCCTCCGGATCCTATGCTATGGCCGTGAACAACAGTACCATTGCATCAGGGACACTTTCCTTTGCTATGGGTTACTCTACAGTTGCATCGGCATACGTCAGTGTGGCCTGCGGACAATACAACCAAAGCACCTCCAGCAGTTCCGGCAGCTGGAACACATCAGATCCTCTCTTTATGATCGGCAATGGTACCTCCAATTCTTCAAGAAGCAATGCGTTGACCGTGTTAAAAAACGGCCGCGTTGGGATAGGGCCATCGAATCCTTCAGCAGGCCTCCACCTCAAGAGCACAGGTTATCCCGGCAGTTTCATGTTCCTGGAGTCCAACAGTGGCCAGGATGCGGGCTTCAGGATATACGAAGGGAGTACCGACAAGTGGCACATCTTCAACAATTCCGCCCTGGGCGGCCTTCAGATATACAATACCAGCGGAGTTACCACCCTCTTTCTGAAGCAAACGAATGCTAACGTCGGGATTGGCACCACTACTCCTTCCTATAAGTTGCAGGTGGGCAATGCCGGGGATGGGACTACCGCCAGGGCCAATGCCTGGAGCCTGTTCTCCGATGTGCGTTACAAGAAAGATTTGCAGGTTATCGACCGTCCGCTTGAACGGATCGAAAACATCCACGGATATTATTATTACTGGAAGGAAGGCACGGATGCAAGCCGTCAGGTGGGGTTTTCCGCCCAACAGCTGCAGGCGGTGATCCCCGAAGTGGTGACCGAAGGCGATGACGGAACCCTTTCCGTGGATTACGGTAAGATGGCTCCGCTCCTGCTCGAGGCCCTGCGTGAACTGCAGCAGCGTGTGGCTGTACTGGAAGCCGCAAACGAAAAGATTGAGCAAGCAACCGATCGGTAGATTACCATGCCGGAATCAGCTGCCAAAACCACGGATACCATAGCAATACCACCCAAAACACACTTATGAAAAAGATCTATTCTCTGATGCTGATCCTGCTGGCCTGTGCTGCCAGCATCTCGGCCCAGGCCCCCCAGGGCTTCAGTTACCAGGCAGTGGCCCGCGACCTCAGCGGGCAAATCCTCCCCAACCAGGGTGTAAGCTTCCGCTTTTCCCTGCTCCAGGGAAGCCTGTCAGGTACCGCCGTATACAGCGAGACCCAGTCTGTGACCACCAACGACCACGGCTTGGTGAACCTGAGCATCGGCAACGGCAGCGTACTCAGTGGAAACTTCCAGTCCATCGACTGGAGCCTGGGGCCTTATTTCCTCCAGGTGGAGCTGGATCCCAGTGGGGGTAGCGCCTATGTTGCTGCAGGGACATCCCAGTTGCTTTCCGTTCCCTATGCTCTTTATGCTGAACAGGCCAATGTTCCGGGCCTGCCGGGGCCTCAGGGAGATCCCGGCCCCAAAGGGGATACCGGGGATCCAGGGCCCACAGGGCCTCAGGGGATTCAAGGGGTACAGGGCCCTGCTGGTGCTGACGGAGCGACCGGCCCGACGGGCCCCACCGGTCCGCAGGGCCCCAAGGGCGATAAAGGTGACACCGGGGATACCGGGCCCACAGGGCCTCAGGGGATTCAAGGGGTACAGGGCCCTGCTGGTGCTGACGGAGCGACCGGCCCGACGGGCCCCACCGGTCCGCAGGGCCCCAAGGGCGATAAAGGTGACACCGGAGATACAGGGCCCACAGGGCCTCAGGGAATTCAAGGGGTACAGGGCCCCACTGGCGCTGACGGAGCGACTGGCCCGACTGGCCCCACCGGCCCGCAGGGCCCCAAGGGCGATAAAGGTGACACCGGGGATACAGGGCCCACAGGGCCTCAGGGAATTCAAGGGGTACAGGGCCCCGCTGGTGCTGACGGAGCGACCGGCCCAACGGGCCCAACAGGCCTGCAGGGCCCCAAGGGCGATAAAGGTGACACCGGGGATACAGGGCCCACAGGGCCTCAGGGGATCCAAGGGATCCAGGGCCCCGCTGGCCCGCTGATGGCTGGTAGCCCGGGTCAGACGATCCGCTATGAGGCTACTTCCTGGGTGGCCGACTCCTTCCTCATCAATACAGGATCACGTATAGGCATTGGAGTGGACGCACCCCTGGCCCTGATCCACGCAGAGGATACATCCAAAGGGAACGGGAGTGTTGTGTTCATGGGGAAAAGCCGGATTGCGGATCCAGGTCCCCCGCCGATGGAGGGACCCGGAACCCGGATGATGTGGTACCCGGATAAAGCCGCACTCCGCGCCGGAGCAGTAAACGGACCCTATTGGGATAAGGATAGCATAGGACTGCACTCCTTCGCATTCGGATGGAACCCCCAGGCATCCGGGACTTCGTCACTGGCAATAGGAAGTCAATCAAGGGCCCTGGGGGACTACAGTACCGCCATCGGAAGCTATGCCCGCGCCGAGGGTACAGGATCTACGTCCATCGGTTGGCTGAATGTATGCACGGGGGACTATTCCACAGGATTTGGTGTAGGTAACGGGTCTTATGGACGAGCATCTATGGTCTGGGGTGAAGACAATGCCGCCTTTGGAGACCAGGCTACCGCCTGGGGCGATCATGCCATAGCCCTTTCCTATATGGAAACAGTGCTGGGCTCATACAATGACCCCATGTACCCCCCCTATTCCGATTCCAGCTGGGACTACCGCGATGCCCTCTTCAGCATAGGCAACGGGAACGGTTTCCCCCACAACGCGATGACCGTACTTAAGAATGGAAAGGTGGGATTGGGGACCCGGCTTCCCAAAGCAGGCCTGCATGTATCGGATGGATATGACACCCTTCGGGGAGACGGGAACGTGCTGTTCGAGAATGTCAATTTACCCTTCACGGCAGGCAATCCGCCACAACAGGGGGCAGGTACCCGCTTCATGTGGTATGCCGATAAGGCTGCCCTTCGCTCGGGCACTGTGACAGGCACTGCATGGGATCGGGATAGCGTGGGTGTGAATAGTGTTGGGCTCGGATATAATGCGAAGGCCAAGGGCAGTAATTCAATGGCATGGGGCTATGGAAATGGGGCTAGGGGCGGCCAAAGCACCGCCTGGGGCAACGGCAACCTTGCCACCGGGGCGAGTAGTACTTCCTTCGGAAAGAACAATCGTGCAGCAGGGATGTATAGTACTGTCTGGGGCGAATACTCCGCTGCGGTTGGACATCATTCGACCGTCTGGGGATCCTATGATACCGCCAGCGGAGAACTTGCTACGGCATGGGGAAGTGAAAACATAGCCTCCGGGGAGCGAAGCACTGCCTGGGGAATTTTCAATACCGCTTCCGGGATAGGTGCGACGGCTTTCGGGTATGCGGATACTGCTTCAGGGACGGGTTCCACAAGCTGGGGAAGTATGAATGCAGCCAAGGGAAGCTCAAGTACTGCCTTCGGGGCAGAGAACCTCGCCGGAGACTTCTATGCCACGGCCTGGGGCTGGAGGAACACGGCCAGCGGGCAGCGTTCTACCGCTTTCGGATACAACACGGAGGCCACTGCCCTGGATGCTACAGCCTGGGGCTATTATACCAATGCCAGCGCGATCCAGTCTACCGCAATGGGGCAAAGCACTACGGCTTCCGGGGTCAACTCCTTGTCCATTGGACGTTCCACGACTGCAGTGTCATATGCCGAGCTGGCCATGGGACAATACAACCTAAGCTACACACCAGCCGGCACAGATACCTGGCAAACCACCGACCGGGTGTTCACCATAGGGATCGGCACCTCCAGCGGTGCCAGGGCAAATGCTATGACGGTATTGAAGGATGGGCGTGTGGGGATAGGCACGGCAACCCCTGTAGCCTTGTTACACACCTATGGTGCCGGAACCGGCGGTGGGAACGTGCTGCTTGCGGGACTGTATAAGAGCTCCAGCCCCGGCGACCCGCCCGTAACGGGTGCCGGCACCCGCCTGATGTGGTACCCCGACAAGGCTGCATTCCGGGTAGGGTATGTCGGGTCCTCGCAATGGGACAAAGCATCCATAGGCACGTACTCCCTGGCCGCAGGTTACAATACGACGGCCAGCGGCAGCATCTCCGTAGCCCTTGGCTCCACCAATGAGGCCAGCGGCGACTATTCCACCGCCTTGGGAGTGGGCAATTTCGCCACCGGGAACTATAGCACCGCCACGGGTTATACCACCACCGCCGCCGGAAGGTATTCCCTGACGGCCGGTACCAATACCTCCGCACCTTCCTGGGCAGAGACAGTGGTCGGAAGTTGGAATGAAACCTATACCCCCGCCGCTCCGACATCCTACAGCTCCACCGACCGGGTGTTCGTGGTAGGCAACGGGATGAGCAGCGCGTCCCGCAGCAATGCGCTGACCGTGCTGAAGAACGGGAACATTGGTATCGGGACCTCCGACCCGGGAAGTAACCGTTTGTATGTCAAACTGGCCGCGGGAAGTCCCACAGGATTTTTTGAGAATACCCATGTGAATGGCATCGGGCTGAAGGTGGAAACCACGAATTCCTCCGATGGTACCATGCTCGTATCACAGAAAGGAACAGGCTATGCCTTCCGCTGCGACAGCTGGGACCCCTCATGGCATGTGTCCTTCATCATCCGCGGCGACAATGTGGGCCTGGGGATGTCCTACCCTACCTATCAACTGCAACTCTCCTCCAACTCCGCCGGCAAGCCCAGCTCCAGTTCATGGACTATAACCTCCGACATCCGCCTGAAAAACGTCAGCGGAAACTACACCAAGGGTCTGGCTGAACTTCTGCAGTTGCAGCCTATTGTGTACCGCTACAAGAAAGACAATCCGCTCGGCATTGTGGAGACCGGAAAGGATGCCTACGGTTTCAGCGCCCAGGAGGTGCAGAAGGTGTTCCCTGAGGCCGTGGGAGAAAAAGAAGGCTACCTCAACCTGGATATGCACCCCCTGCTGGTAGCCCAGGTGAACGCCATTCGGGAGCTCAACGAGAAGATCGAAGCGCAGCAGAAACAAATCGAAGCGCTTAGCCGGGAGCTTATGAAAGTGAAGAGCGGAGAAGATTCAACGCGCTAATATTCGTGATAATGAAATATATACGATACATATTAACTTCTTGCAGCCTTCTGTTCATTGGGCTTCAGGCTACAGGACAGACCCTCGTTGGCAGCGCAGGGGGCTTTGGAGTCACTCCCACGGCGCAACTCTCCTGGTCCCTCGGTGAAGCCATCACCCAGACCTTCAGCACGCCTGCGGCCATCCTCACCCAGGGATACCAGCAACCGAATGCAAGGTACAGCCTGTTCGGACAACTAACCTATGCCAATTCCTGGGGCACCCTACTCCCTGGATTCCCCCTCCGTCTGCTCACCCCGGCAGGCGCAACGGAAGGCCAGGATATTACGAATGCCTGGGGATGGTTCTATGTTTATGACCTATCTCCCGGGACTTACTTATGGGACAACAGCAGCGCCCTTCCGGTGGGATCCGTTAACGCCACAGATGCCCTCATGGTTATGCACCACTTTGTGGGGAGCATCCCATTGAATGGCATCTGGAAGGATGCCGGGGATGTGGATGCCTCAGGAGGGCTCAACGCTAACGATGCCCTCCAGATCTGCCGCTTCTTCGTAGACTCTATCTCCGCTTTTCCTGCCGGGGCCTGGTTGGTAGAGAAAGACACGCTTGAGCTGTCTGGCCCCACACAGCAAAGCGATCCCCTGGCCCTATGCTATGGTGACGTGAATGGTTCCTATATCCCCTCGGCCCCGCTCAAACGCAGCCTCTGGCTGCAGGAAGAAGGCGAGTTGCCGATCGATGGGGAGGATGATTTCCTCATCCCTATCAAGGTCACAGAAAAAGTAGAGCTGGGAGCCATCAGCCTTGTAGTAGAGGAAAGCAAGGGCATACTGGAGCTTATTGGAATATCCCCTTCCCCAGGCCAGGGCGAGTGGACGTACTCGGCCGGGGAGCGCAGGGTGAAGCTGGCCTGGTACACCCTTGAACCTGCGAGCCTCGAAGCAGGGGAGGTGCTCTGCTGGATCCGTGCCCGCCTGAACGAGCCAAGCTCCTTCCTGCAGCACCCCCTCGCCCTGAGGATCAGTGCGGAAAGCGAGCTGAGCGATGCCGTGGGCGGTCAGATCGGATACCTCGGGCTTACGGCGCCCCGGCTGATGCCCGTCATCATTCCGGAGGCTGCCTTCGTGGGCTCAGTGTATCCCAATCCGGCCACTCAGGCCATTTCCCTTCGCGCGGCCCTTCCTCTCCCATCGAGGATAGTGTGCGGTATTTACGATGTTCAGGGTAAACTGATTATGAATTTGCCTGATATTGAGAGAGATGCAGGTATTCAGGATCTGAACTGGGATGTCAGCAAGCTGTCCCCGGGCGCGTATTATCTCGAGCTCCGGATCAGGGACGTTCAAGGATATAGCAGGGAAATCCGCAAGTTCATCGTGATGAGCAGAGAATAGCGGTCGTTACTGGTTTCCTGACGAAGCGGGCCGCACACGGCTGGGAGGAAATTGCTATCTTAACCCAAAATTCTCCCCATGGTTGCCGCGCTCCGTAATCCCTGGTGGTATTTCATCCTGCTGATCCTCCCGGCAGTGCCTTCTGTATTCTCTCAAGATACTGAAGAACAGCACATAACCCTTGTTGTTGCCCACCCCACCAGGCATAATCTCGAAAGCCTGGCCTTTCTTCTGAAGGAGGAAATCCTGCCGTTGAAGACAGCAATCCACCTTAAACTGCTTTTTCACATCCGGGAGAATTATGACTATGCGGAATCGGCGAGTTACCTGAATGAGAATCCAATGCACCTTACCCACGAGGTCATTGTTCTTGATTGTGAATTGAAACCTGAGCAGCTCTTCGCTGAAAATGAATGCAGTGATGCCTTCCTGAAGGTTTTTGAAGGATCTGACGGCATCCTGTTCTTCGGGGGCCCCGACCTGGTTCCTGCGATATACGGTGAAGAGACCTCATTGCTCACCGTAGTGACAGACCCTTACCGGCATTACTGGGAGGCCAGTATGCTTTTCCATCTGCTCGGCGGGTCCCAGGACATCAATTTCCCAGCCTTGCTCAACAGGAAACCTGACTACGCCATCCTTGGCATCTGCCTGGGCATGCAGACCATGAACGTGGCCACCGGGGGTACCATGATCCAGGACATTCCATCAGAAGCGTACGGCGCCACCACAGTAGAGGAGATACTGGGCCTGGACGCATCCATGATGCACCGCAATTATTTCACCAATCTCTACCCCAATGAAGGATTGGATTGGGGAGGGTTTCATCCGGTGAAATGGGAGGATCCCTTGCCAACGGCTTACCGTGGCCTCAGCGTAGCCCCAACCCCCATCGTCCTGAGCAGCCACCACCAGGCGGTAGAGCAGCCCGGGCAGGGCCTTGTGGTTTTGGCCAGGTCAACGGACGGCCGAATCATTGAAATGGTCGGACACGAGAGATTCCCTCACGTTCTGGGGGTTCAGTTCCACCCGGAGGTTACGGCCCTCTACGATACAGAGGCCATGTTCCGCATCAGCCCGGCCGATGGGAATGGGATCAGTTTTCAGCAGCAGTACGCCGTGCAGGACCTGGGATTTCACCGGATGCTATGGAAAACCTTCGGTAGCTGGCTGTCGGTGAAAAGCAGTTCGTTTGACCGCAAGCACTAATCTGTCCAAAGATCAACGCCATGAAAGAAAAAGACGCCCTCCGCCTCACCATTCTGCTGGCCTTCCTAGTTTTCACCGCGACCTTGCTTGGCACAGCCTACAACAGCCTTTATGCCGATGGGGATTGGTACCGGGTACAGTATTTCGGCCAGGACCTGTTCACCATGCTGATCGTTATTCCTTTCCTGGTGATCGGTGCTCAGCAGGGCCTGAACAACAACGTTACCGCCTGGCGGCTGATCTTTATGGCGGCCCTGCTATACCTAATCTATGTATATGCCATCTATGTCTTTGCGGCGGAGTTCAGCCCGCTGTACTTCGTTCAGCTACCCGTCTTCTCCCTGTCCCTCTTCATCCTCCTCAGCCTGATGGGCGGCTTCTTCATCAGCCGCCGCAAGATCATCATGCCGGGAAGAACCCTGCGCGCCCTGGCCGCGGCCTACCTCCTCTTCACCGCAGTGATGCTCAGTGTGCTCTGGCTCAACGACCTGCTGCAGCATACATTCGTTCCGGGGCACCGCTCCATGAGCCCTGACGGCAAGCCCCTGCTGATCATCTATTCCCTCGATCTGGGCGTAATCGTCCCCCTGATACTCATGGCCACCATCGGCCTGCTGCGGTCAAATACACGCGGCATCGCCTGGACGGGCATCATGCTTACCTTGTCAACCCTGATGAGCTTTGCACTCATGGCCATGTCCATCAGCGCGTACTACTCCGGAGTGCAGTCCGACCCCTTTTTCATCGCACTGTGGACGATCCTGGGGATGGCTGGTCTGGTGATCACGATCTTGTATATGAACCGACTGCAGGATGCCCTGCCGGAAAATTCCTGATCCCAAGCATCTGAACTTATGCATCTGTTCCCTGCCAGGCTGCTCTTGACGCTGTCCCTTGCCCTGTCTTTCAATTGTTTAACTGCCCAGCAGTCGATCCGGGTGCTCTTCATCGGCAACAGCTATACGGGGGTGAACAACCTCCCTCAGCTCACTTCCTGGGTTACGGCATCCGGTGGAGACACCCTCGAATTCGACGCCAGCACTCCCGGGGGCTACACCTTCCAGGGCCACAGCAGTTACAACCCCACGCTGACACTCCTCGCGCAGGGGGGGTACGATTTTGTCGTGCTCCAGGAACAGAGCCAGCTCCCCTCCTTTCCTTTGGCCCAGGTGCAGAGCCAGTGCTTTCCCTATGCCGCGATGCTCGACAGCCTGATCCGCCTGCATAATCCCTGTGCCGAGACGGTATTTTACAGGACCTGGGGGCGCAAAAACGGGGATGCATCCAATTGTCCCAACTGGCCCCCGGTATGCACCTATGCCGGCATGGACAGCCTGCTGGCCCTTAGGTACCAGATGATGGCCGACGACAATGATGCTTTCGTGGCGCCGGTGGGGGAGGTGTGGAAATACATACGCACCCAATATCCAGCCATCGAGCTATACGACAGCGATGAGAGCCATCCTTCGCCCGCCGGGAGCTATGCAGCCGCCCTGACATTCTATACCACCTTCTTACGCAAGGACCCTTCCCTGATCACCTACGACTACACCCTGCTCCCCTGGATCGCTTCAGACATAAGGACTGCGGCCAGGGCGGTGGTATACGACAGCCTCAGCAAGTGGAACATCGGGCAGTGGGATCCCCTTGCAGACTTTGCGGTAAGCTACCCCACACCGGGATACGCAGAGTTTGTGAATGCCTCCCTGTATGCCGACCAATTCATCTGGGATTTCGGGGATGGGACGTGGGATACCACCGGCCCCGGGACTATCGGACACCAGTATGCCCCCAACACCGGGCCTTTCATGGTTACCCTTCGCGCCATGAAATGCCAGGCAGCGGATACCTTCAGCATGCTGGTGAACCCGCTCCCTGTGGGAATCAGTGATCAAGGAGGACAGCAGCCCTTCTTTGCCCCCAATCCGGCCGATCATCAAATCGTGCTTAACGCTCCATGGAATAGGGAACTGGTTTGCAATATCATGGATATGCGCGGAGCAGGACTTCTTCAGGCTTCCCTTTCTGCCGGAATGACGGTGCTCGATGTACACTCCCTGCCCCCGGGGGCTTATATCCTGGAGCTCAGGGAGCGCAACCTGCCCGTCTTCCATGGGAAACTCCTGATCTGCCGGTAGGGTACCTTAGGGGATGATGACCTTACGAACCAGGACCGACTGCCGGTCTTTTATACTGATGAAATAGATGCCCGGCGATAGGCTGGAAACATCCAAACGCAGGAGCTCGCCACTGACAGGGACGATCGCCGACGACAATTGCTGCCCTGCCAGATTCATCAGGACAAGGACGGCCGGGTTGAGATGGCTCCCCGGGCCCCTGATCAGGAGTTGATGGTCAGCCACGCTGACCTCCCAGGCTTCCTTATCCTGTCCGGAAGTTGAGGTGCAGGGATCAACATAAATTCCTGCAGATACGGAATCGGAACAGCCGGTGAGCGGATCGGTATAGCGGTACCAAACCGTATCATACCCCAGGCCGTGCAGGGCCGGGTCATAAATACCCCCGCTGACCGAGTTTCCGGTATAGGTTCCTCCGGCCGGAAGTGCACCGGAAAGCGGGAAGGGCCCACTGTTGAGGCATACAGCAGTATCCCCGTTCACCCAGCTCACCATAGGGTCAGGCTTGAGGATGAAGAGGGCGGTTGATGATGCAGTGCAGGATGAGGAAGGATGGGTGTAGGTATAGCTGAGGATATGGCTGCCTGCCCCGGCCAGGAGCGGGTTGAACGCCCCAAGGCTTACTCCCGGGCCGGAATAGGTGCCTCCTGCGGGGGAAGCCCCACTGAGCAGGAAGGCCTGCGCATTGTTCAGGCACAGGGTGGTATCGGCGCCGGGCCAGCCGACGGAGGGAAGGGGATGAACCGTAAAGGTGCGGGCAGCCGAATCGCTGCAGGTGCCCACGGGCCCGGTGTACCCATAGAATATCGTATGTGTCCCTACTCCGGCGAGGGCTGGATAAAAGGTAGTCCCAACCACCCCGGGCCCGGAGTATGTCCCCCCGGTAGGTGATCCACCGCTGAGAGGGTAGGCCGGGGCGTTCTCACAGAAGTTAAGGTTGCCGCCGGACCAGCTGGCAGAAGCCGACGGACTGACATAGAAACGCACCGGGGCGCTGAAGGTATCGATCCCGCACTGGCTGTTGGTGATGCGCAGCTTATAGGTATAATTGTTCTGAAACAGGTATACCGGGGTGAACTTCATCTTGTTCGTATTGAAACAGCACATACTGGAGGTGTTGTAAGTGATGGGGCTGTTGTTGGAATACCATTGGTATTGCCATGGCCCTTCGTTCAACACCACCATGAAACTGTCGATATCGCCTTCGCAAATGCTGTCATCCGTGCTCTGCCAAAGGATATGGGGGTCGCTGATCACGCTGATCCTGGCGCTGTTGGAGTAGGTGTACACCTGCGGACTGCAGCCGTCGATGCGGCAGCGGACCAGGGTGCTGTCGAAACCGGGCTGGGCATTGACCACATACAGGAAGCGCCCGTTGGCATACATCACCGAGGGATTGTTCACCAGGGTATCCCAGGCCCCATTCTGAAATACTTGCCACAGATAGCTTACCGAAGGGCTGCTGCTGTTCACCGAGAGGGTGCCGTTGGATCCCTCGCATACCTGAAGGTTCTGTGGATGCTGGGTGATCTTGGGCCCTATACTGACAGAGCCCTCATCGGAATAGGCCCGGGGAGAACAATAGTCATTCACATAGAAACGGAACTGAAATCCGTCCATGCCCTGCTCCACTACCGGGATACGAAGGTTGGTGTAATAGGTAGAATTGGGGTAGCCCACGCTGTAGTTGAAGATGTCGTAGCGCTTATCCCAGATGCTGATGTCTTTCCATCCGCCCCCATTTCCTGAATCCACTTGCCATCCGCAGTACCAGCTGTACTGGAAGGGATAGGCGATGCTGTTGGTGATGTTCACCGGGAACTGCAGGCTGTCGCCCACGCAGGCCGTACGGTCAGGCAGCGTTCCTGTGATCACCGGGGCCTGCATATTGTTGTGAAGAATGACGTTCACACTGTCCTTGTTCAGGCAGCCTTCGGGGCTGATCGCACTCACCTTGAGCAGCCCTCCCTGGATTCCGTTGAGGGTGATCAGGTTGTTACTGGCCGCCGCAAGCAGGGCCGGAGTGGTCACGGTATAGGAGTTGCCCGGATCGCCCAGATCCACGGAGACCATATTGCTGTCGCAGATATGAAAGCGCCAGTAGCTGTAATAGAGGTCCTGTTTTGGGAGATAGATGTAGGGCAAAGGGTTGGGGCTCACCCGGATGGTATCCCGCGCCTGGCAGTTCCCCAATTTGGCAGTAACCACATAGTCCACGGGGTAGGGTGGATTGGCGATGACCGTCTGGGAAGTATCTGTGCTGAGGTAGAAAGCCGGGGTCCAGGTATAGGAAACACCCGGTGTGCTTGATGCTCCTGAAATCATTACGCTGCCGCCGCGGCAGAAAGAGGTATCGGATGCAGTCTGCACATGAAGGCCCCCGTAATTGCTGAGGCTTACGTGCACGCTATCGGTCCAGGTGCAGCCCTGGGCATGGGCATGCAGCACATAATCCGTGGGTTCTTTGGGATAGACATAGGGTGTGATGTCGTTGTTGGAAGAGAAGCCCAGGTCGGGGTACCAGCCGAAAGGGGTGTTGGAAGGGCTTACCGATCCGGCAAGGGTGATGGGGACATAACATGAGGTAATCATATCCGGACCGGCGGTGAAGTTCAAGGGAGCGGCAGGCGAGGACGGGACGAAACGGACCAGGAACAGCCGGTAGTTGGAGAAGGAGTTGCTCAGGCTTACGGGGTACCAGGTCTGGGTGCTCTTGAAGGAGCCCCAGTACAATTGGTTGCCGTCATCGTCGATGAGGGCGGCCGAGGGGAAGAAGTTGCTGGACGAGGCCGAATTGTTGCCCCTGGCCCACAGCAGGGTGCCATTGGACTGGTACATGGCGTTGAAGGCGTCGAAGCTCATGGAGCTCAGCGTGCTGAACAGAGGGAACTTTCCCACATAGGTCTGGTTGCTGAACAGGCTGCCGGCAACGGATACCCGGCCGTTGTGAAAGCTGCAATCCACGCCCTGTTCATTGCTGTTCTGCCCCCCGATCACCTCCAGCCAGTCCACACGGCCCGTGGAATCCACCCGCGCGAGGTAAGCGTCCCCATCGATGGCCGCGAAGGACTTAGGCGGCAGGCTCACGGTACCGGTGATCTGACCGGTGATGAAGATGCCCAGGTCGTTGCCGCGGCAGGCGTCCAGGGCGTTGATGCGCGAATAGGAGGTGAGGCCGCCCCCGATATGCCCCCACAGGCATTTTCCGGTACTGCCGTCGTATTTGCCCAGGAACATGCCGTAGGAATGGGTGCTCCCGGGCCTTCCGGTCTGGTCGTCGAATTTGAAGGTGGAGGTGGACTGGGAGGTGGCCCCTGTAATGATGAAGTTCCCATCCTCCAATGCGGTTATGGTGAGGATGCCGTCATCCTGAGGGGTACCCAGGCTTCGCATCAGCCGGACGGCTCCGGTGGAATCGAACTTTACGAAGTAAGCGTCGTCGCTCCACATGTTCCAACCCCCGGCATTTTCAACCGCTGAGTCGCCGATCTTGAAGGCGTTGTCTTCAAACCAACCTCCGATGTACACCCCTCCGTCGGGGCCGCCACTGACGTCCCACGACCTGCAGTCGGCACTCATCCAGTCGCTCACGCGATGCCAGCGCGGGCTCAGGTCTGCATTGTAGCTGGAGGCGAAAACCCTCTCGCGGGTGTTTGATGGGAGCGGGTTGCCGTTGAGATGGGCGGAAGATGATTCCCAGTACCCGGTAATATGAATGCGGCCATCCAGCCCGGCATCCAGGGCGGTGGGCTGCAAATAGCCGCTGCTGCACCATGCGATGACCACGGCCGCATGAAAGGCGCCCGAGGAATCGTGGATAGCGAGAAAAACATTATAGGTCCCCAGTGCCGGTAAGTTGAAGGTGTCGAGGCTGAGGGGGGCGTTGCCGAAGCTCCCCAGGACCACAAAACGCCCATCGGCCAGACGGTCGCCGTCGAAAATGCTGGTGTATTGAGCATTCCCTCCGAACCCCTTGGCCCAGGCAGCCTTGTGGCATTCCTGGGAGTGAAGGTTGATCGTAAGCAAGGACAGAAGGATCGTTATCGGGAGCGTTCGCAGTGTGGTCCGCATGCAGCAGTGTTAATTTGAGGGTAAAAGTACTGGAATAGCCAAGACAATCCGATGGCATCCCGGGTTGTCTGGGCAGGAGGATACTTCACTGGTAAACTCATAAGGTATAATGCGCTCCAGCCCCGGTAGGCATGAGCCCCACACTCACCCGGTCCAGAAAAAAGGTAACGAAAGGGCAACGGGAATCAAAGGCCGTAAAGAAATATCGGAAATGAGTACTTGAGAACATGAGTACATACGCCCATCATACCTCATCCGCCCGCAGGGCGATAGCTTATGCTTCGAGGTCGTGCAGCAGGGAGGTGAACAGACGGGTGAGCCCCTGCTCCGCCCTGGCCGCAGTTTCGAGAATGTCACGGATATCCATGGGCTCCAGCTTGTCCGGATCGCATTCGTCCGTGATCACCGAAATGGCGGCGATCTCCATGCCCATATGCACCCCTACGATCACTTCAGGTACGGTACTCATGCCCACCACGTCAGCCCCCAGACTGCGGAGGTAGCGGTATTCCGCACGGGTTTCGAACTGAGGGCCGGGCACGGCAACATATACCCCTTCGAACAGAGGGATGCCCCCATTACGGGCCATCTCCCTGATCCGGGCGGCCAGACGGGGGCTGTACGGACGGCTCATGTCGGGGTAGCGGGGACCCAGTTCCTCCATATTGGGCCCCGTAAGGGGTGAGCCGGGAATCAGGTTGATGTGATCTTCGAGCAGCATCAGCCCGCCCTTTCGGAAGCCGGGATTGAGCATGCCGCAGGCGTTGGAGATGAGCAGGACGTCAGCGCCCAGCATCCGCATCACCCGCACGGGAAAGGTAACCTCCTGCAGGCTGTACCCTTCGTAGTGATGAAAACGCCCCTGCATGGCCAGCACCGGGGTGCCGCCCACCCGGCCATAAATGAGCCGGCCCTGGTGGAATTCTACGGTGGACACCGGGAAGCCCGGAATGTCAGCGTAATCGAAGGCCTGCAATAGGTCGATGTGATCTGCCAGCCCGCCCAGGCCGGAACCCAGGATGATGCCTGCCCTCACCTCACCCACGCCTCCCGACCTGAGGTAATCCGCCGCTGCTGTGATCAGCGCTGACTGGGGGTTGTTGGTGGATGTCATTTGCTGAAGATGGAAGGCCAAAAATACGACAGCTTCCCTTGCCTTTCACACCAAATTGGAGGTGGCGCCCTGCTGTTTCCTTCCTGGAAGACGCAGGCACGGGAAGCATCAGAATTCCCCCTCCCACGGGGCCGTGGTTTTTGCTACCTTTGCAGCCGAATTTTCAGCGAATGAAGAACATCCGCAATTTCTGTATCATCGCCCATATCGATCACGGTAAGAGTACCCTGGCCGACCGTCTGCTGGAAGTGACCGGTACCCTCTCCGAGCGGGAACAGCGGGATCAGGTGCTGGACAGCATGGACCTGGAAAGGGAAAGGGGCATCACCATCAAGAGCCACGCCATCCAGATGGAATATGCCTTCGAAGGCGAAAAGTACATTCTCAACCTCATTGATACCCCTGGGCACGTCGACTTCAGCTACGAAGTGTCGCGCTCCATCGCCGCCTGCGAAGGCGCCCTCCTGGTGATCGACGCCACTCAGGGCATCCAGGCGCAAACCATATCCAACCTCTACCTCGCCCTGGAGCACGACCTGGAGATCATCCCCGTGCTTAACAAGATGGACCTCGACAATGCCATGCCCGAAGAGGTGGCCGAGCAGATTATCGACCTGCTGGGCTGCGCGATGGAAGACATCCTTCCAGCCAGCGGAAAGACGGGCTACGGCGTAGAGGCCATCCTGGAAGCCGTGGTGCGCAAGGTCCCCCCTCCCAAGGGCGATACCGAGGCCCCGCTGCAGGCACTCATCTTCGACTCCGTATTCAACTCCTTCCGCGGCATCATCGCCTATTTCAAGATCCTCAACGGTACCCTCCGCAAAGGCGACAAGGTGAAGTTCTTCAATACCGGAAAGGAATACGATGCGGATGAGATCGGTGTATTGCGACTGAAGCAGCTGCCCCGCGACAGCATGAGCGCCGGGGAGGTGGGCTACATCATCAGCGGCATCAAGGAAAGCCGTGAAGTGAAGGTGGGCGATACCATAACCCACCGCGAACGCCCCTGCGATGTGGCCATCGAAGGTTTCCAGAACGTGAAACCCATGGTATTCGCAGGGATATACCCCGTGGATGCCGACGATTACGAAGAGCTGCGATCCTCCATGGAAAAACTCCAGCTCAACGATGCCTCCCTCAGCTGGGAACCCGAATCCAGCGCCGCCCTGGGATTCGGCTTCCGCTGCGGCTTCCTCGGCCTGCTCCATATGGAGATCGTACAGGAACGCCTCGACCGGGAGTTCGACATGGATGTGATCACCACCGTGCCCAACGTGAGCTATAAGGTGCTGACCACCAAGGACGAGCTGATCGAGGTGCACAACCCCAGCGGATTGCCGGCCCCCAACTACATCGACCATATCGAGGAACCCTACATCACGGCACAGATCATCAGCAAGTCCGAGTTCATCGGCGCAGTGATGAAGCTCTGTATCGACAAGCGCGGGACCCTCAAGAACCAGGTGTACCTCACTTCCGACCGCGTGGAGGTGACCTTCGATATGCCGCTCAGCGAGATCGTCTTCGATTTCTACGACAAGCTGAAGAGCATATCTCGCGGCTACGCCAGCTTCGATTATCATGTGACCGGCTTCAAGGAAGCCAGCCTGGTCCGCCTCGATATCCTGATCAACGGGGAAATGGTGGATGCCCTTTCCACCCTCATTCATCGCGACAATGCCTACGACTTCGGAAGGCGCATGTGCTCCAAGCTCAAGGACCTCATTCCCCGTCAGCAGTACGACGTGGCCATCCAGGGTGCTATCGGATCCAAGATCATCTCCCGCGAAACGGTGAAAGCCCTCCGTAAAGACGTGACCGCCAAATGCTATGGGGGCGACATCACCCGCAAACGCAAGCTGCTCGAAAAGCAGAAAAAGGGCAAAAAGCGGATGCGCCAGGTGGGCAACGTAGAGATTCCACAGACCGCTTTCCTCGCCGTACTGAAAATGGACTAAGTTCCTACCTTAGTGCTGTAACATTCCGCCTGCCTGCTGCGTCCTATACGTGGCAGCATGATCACAGGACAATATGACCGTAAGGGAGTACAACGCTTGCGTTGAGCGCTATGCCAACCCGGTATACCGCTTCATCCTCAAGAATATAAGGGATGAGGACAGGGCGCAGGATGTGGTGCAGGAATCCTTTGCGAAGATGTGGGAACGGGTGAACGACATCAGCGAAGAAAAAGCCAGGTCATACCTCTTCACCACTGCGTACCATACCATGATCGACACCATCCGCAGAGAACAGCGCAGTACCTCCCTCGAAGAAGGGCACCTTAACCTGAATTCGGTGGAGCAGGGCAGCCCCGACCTGAAGGAGGTGCTCGACGAGGCCGTGGCACGCCTTCCGGAAATACAGCGCTCGGTGCTCATGCTCAGGGACTATGAAGGGTATTCCTATCAGGAGATCGGAGAGATCACCGGCCTGAACGAAAGCCAGGTGAAGGTGTACATCTTCCGGGCCCGCAACGCGCTGAAGAAATATATTGTCAGTCTCGACCGTGTCATCTGAATCATGGGAAGCATCAATATACATAATTACGAGCGCTTCCTGCTCGATTACCTCGAAGGCAGCCTGGAACCCGGGCTGCTGCCCGGGATGGAGACCTTCCTGTCCGCCCACCCCGGCCTGCTCGAAGAAGCCCTCGAGAGTCTGGAGGTCAGGCTGGTGGTTGAAGAGGTGCAGTATCCTGGCCTGGAGGACCTCTACCGTCAGGACCTCCCCCTGGAATCGGAATATGGCCCCCTCTTCGCCTCCGCAGCCGACGGGACCCTCGATGCGCTCCAGGAGGAACAGGTCCGCGGCATGCTGGAGGCTTATCCCGCCCTTCAATCCGAGTACCAGGCCTATCTCAGGACCCGGCTAAGCCCTGATCTGGGGGTGACCTATCCTTCCCTGGCCACGCTGAAAAAGCCGGTCCCCCTGTTAGCCGCCCCCGCAAGGCTGTGGCTTCGCGTAGCTGCGGTGGCCCTGCTGTTGCTGATATCGGGCTGGGCATTCTTCGGCATCAGGAAGATGAACGACGGACCATCCACCAATCAGGTCGCCATGTCAAGCGGGTCGGACAGACCAGCCTCCACATCTCCTGCGGAGTCCACTCCTATGGAAACCCTGAGCGAACCCTCCTCCACAACGGCGTCACAGCCTTCGTCCGTCACGCCCACCCCGCCCGCCATGTCACGGAGCAGGGGAAACGGGGCTTCGCGCCCTGAACACGCTGAGAGCCAGGAACCACGGCCTCTTCCTGTGCCGCTTCTGGCCTCCCTCACTATGCAATCCGACATGCTCAGGGCCGAAGTGGCCGCCGACCATGGCCCCTTTGCCATGCAGCAGTACTATGGCAGCCCCGGGATGGCCTGGGTTTCCGACGATCCCATCCTTGCCGCCCAAAGCGGGGATCCCAGGGTGTGGAACACAGGACGCCTTGGAGAATGGCTGAAGGGAAGGAACAGGGAGAAGACGGCCCCCCTGCCGGTACCGGGCAACGGCAGCGCAGCCCTCTGGCGCGTAGCCGATGCCGGGGTGAGCGCTATCAACCTGCTCACCAACAACGCCATCGCCCTGAACCGCGATACCGATGAGGACGGCCGCATTGTGGCCTACTCCCTCAGCACCGGGAACTTTGCATTGGAGCGCCGGCGCAGGCTCAACTGAGGCCCTTCAGCCTATCCCCTCAGGTTGTCATTCCCCAAAATCTGCCCTCAACCTGTAACAAAACGCATGGCCTCACCGTCCTACGTTTATCAATCCAAAACTCAAAACCCTCAGTATATGAAAAAGATGATCATGGGCGCGCTCCTCCTCACAGGTCTCGTCCCCCTTCAAGCCCAGAATACTAACACAGGCGTCATTGCCCAGGAACGTCAACTCCCCCTATTCACGACCGTGGTGGTGGAAGGCACAGTGGAAATCGTCCTCTCCCAGGGACCCCAGCAGAAAGTCGTGGTAGAAACCGAGGCAGAATTCCAGGAAGCAGTACGCACCACCGTTAAGGATGAAGTGCTGACCATCAGCGCAGCCAAGATGCGGGGAGCCAGCAAATTGGACGTCCGGGTCACCGCCGAAAGACTGAAGGGACTGGTAGCCAGCGGGGCCACCGAGGTGAACGGAGAAGGCCCTATCCGCAGTGAACGCCTGCGCATCGAAGGCTCCGGCGCCAGCGACATCGACCTCGTACTGGAGGTGACCCAGCTGGAACTCGAGCTCAGCGGGGCATCTACCCTCGAACTGGAAGGAACGGCAGGGGCCATGACCGCCAGCGTTTCCGGCGCCGCAGACCTCAAGGCTGGGGATCTCGTCTCCCCCCAGGCCACCATAAAAACCTCCGGAGCCTCTTCGGCCTATGTCAATATCACCGAAGAAGTGAACGCGGACATGAGCGGGGTCTCCGACATCAAATTCAAGGGGGAGCCCAGGGTTAAGAATATCAACAGCAAGGGGTCCGCCGGGCATGTCACCATCCCCGAAGGGGTGAAGGTGATATCGGAAGGCCGTGGTGATTCCACCGTGGTCAAGGTGGGCGAGATTGTGGTGAAGGTGATCGACGGGGATACTACTATCGTCAGCGTGGGAGGAAACCGCCTGGAGGTCGACGAGGACGGTAACGTGGAGTTCGTTCGTAAAAGCCGGGAGAAATTTGACGGCCACTGGGGCGGCTTCGACCTGGGCGTGAACGGCTACCTCAACGCCGATAATGAAATGGACCTTCCCCCGGCCTACGACTTCCTCGACCTCAGGCTGGAGAAGTCCATCCATGTGGGCATCAACTTCTTTGAACAAAACTTCAACCTCATTCGCCAGCATGTTGGCCTCATCACCGGGGTCGGGCTGGAGTACACCAACTACCGCTTCGATAACAACGTCAGGCTGAGCGGACAAGAGGAAACCATCGCCCTGATCCCGGAGGAAGAAGGAGAAGAGCGCAACTATTCCAAAAGCAAACTGGTGGTGAACTACCTGAGGGTACCGCTCATCCTCGAGTACCAGACCAACCGCCATGCCAAGGCCAGCAGCTTCCACCTCTCCGCAGGGGTCATCGGGGGGCTGCGTATCGGCTCGCATACCAAAATGGTTTGGGAAGACGGAGGCACGCAGAAGAACAAGGTGCGCGACGATTTCCACCTCAACCCCCTCAAGGCCGAAGGCACCGTGCGACTCGGCTGGGGTGTGGTCAACCTCTTTGCCAACTATTCCTTCCTCCCCCTCTTCAAGGAGGATGAAGGCCCCGAGCTCTATCCGTTCTCCGTTGGTCTGACATTGTCCTCATGGTGATCGTGCCGTCAGATCAGTGAACGAAGGACCGCCCCGCCACACGCGAGGGCGGTTTTTTTGTCCCCTGCCCAGGCCGCGCGCCATGAAAAGTAGCCGATTTGGGTTATTTTTGCCGTCCGGAATACCGGAAAACCAACACCCCGAACTATGTCAGGTCACAGCAAATGGTCCACCATCAAGCGCAAAAAAGGTGCGGCGGATGCCAAGCGCTCCAAGATCTTCTCCAAGATCATCAAGGAAATGACGATCGCCATCAAGGAAGGTGGCCCTGACCCGGAAGGCAACCCCCGGCTGCGCCTGGCCATTGCCAACGCCAAAGGGGTCAATATGCCCAAGGATAACATCCAGCGCGCCATCAACAAGGCCAAGGACAAGGATTCCGCGGTATTCCAGGAAGTGACCTATGAAGGCTATGCCCCCAACGGTGTAGCCGTATTCGTGGAGTGCACCACCGACAACCTCCAGCGCACCGTTTCCGCTATCCGATCCTATTTCAACAAATACAACGGCAGCCTGGGAACCAATGGCTCGCTCAGCTTCATCTTCGAACGCAAGGGGATCTTCACGGTGCCTGTGGGCTCCATCGACCCCGAGGAGTTCGAGATGGAGGCGATCGACGGGGGCGCTGAGGACATTGTACTGGAAGAGGGTTATTTTACCATTACCACCGCCATGGAAGACTTCGGCCGCATGCAGAAGAAACTCGAAGAGCTGGGCGTGGAAGCCGAAAGCGCCGGACTGCAGCGCATCCCAAATACCACCGTTAAGCTGGATGTGGACAGCGGCCGCAAGGTGATGAAGCTCATCGACGTTTTCGAGGACGACGACGATGTTTCCCAGGTGTTCCACAACCTGGAGATCACCGACGAGTTGGCCGACGCCCTGGACGAATAGCCCCGCAACCTCAGCCTTCCCCGTTCGTGAACCTCCTGACTGGAAGGCCCACGGCATCCTGAAGCCTGCCTCAGCACAGGCGCACCAAAATAATCCCTATGTTCCGGATCTTTGGTTTTCCGGGTTTACTTTGCATCTCCGCACTGGTTCTCCCGGGCCTGGTGCTCCACGCACAAGAGCACCCCACCCCTTCACAAGCAAGAAATTTCGCGGAAGTCACCTCAACCGGGGATCTGGTATCCTTCCTAATTCAGCTCGACGAAGCCTCCGGTTACGTCACCGCCGAGCGTATCGGAACTTCTGTCCAGGGGCGCAGCATTTATGGGCTTAAGTTGTCCAACGGGGTTTTCGGGGAAGAAGCCCGCAAGCCTCGGGTGCTCATCTTCGCCCAACAACACGGAAACGAACAGAGCGGAAAGGAGGCCATACTCCTGCTGGCCTCCCGCATCCTGAGCCCCGAATACGCACAGCTGCTGCATCAGATCGATCTTTACCTTATTCCTCAGCTCAACCCTGATGGAGCCATGCTCAACCTCCGCCGCAACGGGAACGAAGCGGACCTGAACCGTGACCACCTGCTGTTGGACCAGCCGGAAACACAAGCACTGCACGCTGTATTCGATGCCTGGATGTTTCATGCCGCCCTGGACGTGCATGAGTATTACCCCTATGGGGGCGACTGGGAAAAGGGCGGCTTCCGAAAGAATAGCGAGGTCACCGTGGGAACCTTGACCAATCCCAACATTTCGGGAAATGTCCGCGCATTTTCCTCCCAGGTCGTGGTGCCCTTTATGCTTGATTTTATCAGGAAGAAAGGATACAGCTGCATGGAATACCTTCCGGGAGGCCCGCCTCCGGCTTATCCGATGCGGTACAGTACGTTCGACATCAACGATGGCCGTCAGTCACTGGGGATAATAGGGACACTCTCGCTCATTCAGGAAGGAATGAACGGAGAGGACCGGCTTACCCATAATCTTGAGCGCAGGGCGGAAGGACAGTTCACCGGAATGCTGGCCTTCCTGGAGTTCATCGCAGCGCATCCGAAAAAGATCATAAGGATCGCAGATAAGGAAAGGGACCGGATACGGAAAGGCGGCAGGGGAGACTCCCTGGCCTTGCATTATGAGCATTATTCCGATGGCCGCACCCTGGCCCTACCGGTATGGAGCTATCGTTCCGGGACGGACAGCCTGGTGAATGTCAGTAACTTCCTCTCACGGGTGCGCCCAACCCTGGGGGTGAAGCCTCCGTTGGGGTACCTTATCCCTGCATCAGACAGCCTGCTGTTGAACTGGTGTGAACGGCAGGCCCTGCAGCGTTTCCCATACCGGCCTGCAGCCCGGCACAAGATCAAACAGTCATTTGTCCATAGTTTCCAGACCATCCTGTTTGAAGGGGACACTATCCCTGATCCAGTGATCCGGGAGTCCATCGTTGATCCTTCACTGATCAGGGAGGGGGATTATTGGTTTATCCCTTATGCCCAATGGAAGGGGAGGCGCCTGGCGCTGGCCCTGGAACCCCGCTCCATGCTGGGACTCAGGACATATCGACAATTTGCCTATCTGCTTGGGATCGGCTCCGCTTACCCTATTCTCCGTGTGGATAACCGCTGAGGAACCTGCCCAGCGCCATCACCTTTTCTATGTGGAAATCTTCGTTCATCAACAGCAGGTCAGCATCGGCACCTACTTCGATCCTGCCCTTTTTTTCCAGACGAAGGATCTGTGCGGGACTTGAGGTCGCTGTCCGGAAAGCCACTTCAGGAGCGATGCCTTCTTCCAGGATAGCCTCGCGGATTTCACGGAGCACCGAGGAGGGCAGGCCCATCTCTATCCTGAGCAGTTTTCCACTCACCGGATCGAAAGCAGGCAATGAACCACAGGCATCGGAAGTGAAGGTGATGTGGTCGATGGGAACCCCGGCTTCCAGCAAGAGCTTCAGGGCCCGGGAGGGCTTTATCTCCTCATCGGGGAAGTAGGGCCAGGAGCTGGTGGTGATGTCCACATAACCCCTTATCCCGTATGATTTGGCATCCTCAAAAATGTATGGGTTGCGGTTCACGTGCGTGGGCAGGAACTGGAGATAGCTCAGCTGGCTTGCCGCCACCACATCGTGTATAGGTCGGAATGGGTCCGGGGCATCACCCAGGTGCAGGTTCACTATCCCGGCCTTGCCCCCCAGCATGCCCGCCACCCTGGCATGTGCCGCCAGCCTCGCCAGCTCGGCAATAGACGGCACAGAGCTGCGGTGGTCGCTGATGGCGATCTCCCCCAGGCCGATCACCTCTTCGATCAACGCGATGTCCCGCGTGAAATCGCCGGTGATGGAGGGTGGTGGAACCTGGTAGGCCCCTGTATACATCCAGGCCGACACTCCCTGCGCCCTAAGATTCTTTACCTTCATCAGCACGCTGTCCACACTGCGGGTGATGCCATCGGTTCCCAGGCAACCCACTACCGTCGTCACCCCTCCTTCAAGCATCTGCGACAACTCCAGCTCGGGCATACGGCTACCCGGCCCCCCTTCTCCACCCCCTCCGGTGATGTGGACATGGCTATCTATGAGTCCGGGAACCAGGACCTTGCCCCTGGCGTCGATCACATCAACACCCGGTTCGCTGAACTGCACCAGGGAAGGCCCTACGGCCAGGATCTGCGACCCTCCCACGAGCACATCGGCATGGCCCATGCTGTCAGGGGCATACACCCTGGCCCCTTGGAACAATGTAATCATCCTGAGTTCTTTGCTGCAAAATAACCATTTTATGCACGGGACGCGCATGGATAATTTCACCGCATTGCCTACCTTAGTCCTGATTCCTGAACAATGTGCATTAATCCCCGCAACCAATGATCCGATGGTTATCCATGGGTATGGCCGGAATGCTGATGGTCCTCGGGTCTCCGCTCCGGTCCCAGGGAAGCCTGGTGATCGTGGGCGGGGGGCTGGATCCCACGAACCACCCGGTGTACCGTACCTTTATCCAGCTGTTCGGAGCCTCCGGGAACGGGAAGATCGCCATCATCCCTGCAGCCAGCGGCGTTCCGGTACAGTCAGGACGCTCTATGCAGTCAGCGCTCGCACGGTATGGCGTAGACCCGGAGAATATCCTGTTGCTGCCCCTCGCTATGATGGACGACGACAGCACTCATGATACCGATGAGTCAACCTGGAAACCCAACGCCTGGGACCCTGAGCTCGCGACAATTGTTGGTTCCTGCTCCGGGATATGGTTCACCGGAGGTGACCAGTCAAGGATACTGAAGGTCCTCACGGCAACAGGAGGGAAGCCATCCCTGGTTCTACAAGCGGTTTGGGATGTATACAGGAATGGCGGCGTGGTGGGGGGCACCAGCGCCGGTGCGGCAGTGATGAGCGATCCGATGATCGCAGGGGGGACCAGCCTGGAAGCCCTGACCGCCGGGGTAATCCGCTATCAGGGAGATGAGGATACCGCCGGAAGGCCGGGAGTGCTGATCGGACCCGGCCTCGGGTTTTTCCCTGAAGGATTGGTGGACCAGCATTTCCACGAGCGATCGCGGATCGGCAGACTCGCGGTGGCCCTCACGGATCCCGGAACAGAATGGGAGCGTGGCTTTGGAATAGATGAAAACACCGCCCTGGTCTATCATTCCAAAGATAGAATAATAGAAGTCATTGGTGCAGGGGCGGTAACGGTGCTTCATGCGGCCCTGGCACATAGAGTGAAGGTTCCTGGCTACCTCAGTATTGAGAATATCCGGGTGGACTACCTCACCCAGGGCGATACCCTCGACCTGAACTCGCTTAGCGTGAAGCCGGCGGGCTACAAAAAAAGCCTCGATGGTCGCGAAGTACATGAAAACCAAGGAGCACCTACCGGTGGGGCGCTGAGCGATGCCCCCCTGACTTTCCCCGAGCTGCTCTGCGAGGGACTGATGGATACCCGGGGAAGGGAAAGCATCGGTCAGTTTACCCCTGTTGACAACGGCTCCGGCTTTATCCTCAGGTTATACCGGACCGGGGAAAGCAAGGCCTGGTATGGTAGGGCAAGAAATGTGAAACACGGATATTGCGTGACCGGCGCACTGATGGATATCCTTCCTGCGCGAGTGAATTATCAGCCTGTTACGAACCCTTAATCATCCACAACCTATGAAACAGGTATACCCTTTCATCCTCACCATTTTGATGTGCCTGGTGTGGCCGGCGCGGGCCCAGGAGATCGACCTGAGCGGGAACGTGCGCTCGGCCGACGACCGCCAGCCCATCCCGGGCGTCTCTATCCTCATCAAGGGGACCTCCCGGGGTACCACTACCGACATCTACGGGAATTATAAGCTGCAAGCCCCGGCCCAGAGTGTCCTGGTGTTCTCCTACCTCGGAATGCGTACCCAGGAAATTGCCGTTGGCGGCAGAACCCGGATCGATGTGCTTATGGAGACGCAGGACATCAGTCTGGGCGAAATTGTGGTGGTGGGCTACAGTACAAGCAGTAAGAAGCTGATCTCCAATTCGTACGATCTGGTTGGTGAGAAGGAGATAAAGAATGTGCCGCTGCGAACCATCGACGGGGTGCTGCAGGGACAAGCGGCCGGACTCACCATCACCCAAAGCTCCGGTACCCCGGGCAGTCAGTCGTCCATCAAGCTCAGGGGCGGCAGTTCCATCAACGCCAGCAACCGCCCGCTGATGGTTATCGACGGCATACCCGTGATCAGCGGGGAATACAGCCAGGTCAGCTTCAGCGGTCAGGAGATCAATTCCCTTTCGGATATCAACCCCAACGACATCGAATCGGTGACCATCCTCAAGGACGCCTCCGCAACCGCCATATACGGGGCGAGGGCTTCCAACGGAGTCATCCTCATCACCACGAAAAAGGGAAGCAGAGGAGCCACCCAGGTCAGCCTGAGCACCAGCTACGGCTGGCAAACCTTGCCGGCCGAACGTCTGCCTGAACTGATGAACGCCGCACAGTGGAACGAATACAAGGGAACAAATGTCCAGGGTATCGACACCGACTGGATGGACGAAATCCTCAGGACCGCCGCTACCAGCAGCCAGGAGATCAGCGTAAGCAGCGGAAGCGACAAGTACCGGCTCTTCTTGTCGGGAAGCTACTACGACCAGGCCGGGGTGGTGATAGGTACCGATTACTCACGCTACAGTGGCAGGATAAATACCGACTACAAACTCAGGCCCAACCTGACTGTAGGGGGTGGGGTGTCTTTGTCCTATTCAAAAAATGATCGCGTGGAAGGCGACCAGACCCTGAATGGACCCCTGCCCAATGCCCTCTCCCTGCCGGCGATCTATCCGGTGTATGATACCAATGGAAACTATGATGAATCAGGCCCCTATGCCAATCCAATTGCTATTGCCAATGAAGCTGTCAACCAGGCCTTTACCAATCGAAACCACAGCAACCTCTACCTGGAATACCGCTTCCTCGACAGGTTCACTTTCACCAGCAAATGGGGAGCCGATTTGTATAATCTGCGTGAGCACAGCTACGACCCTGCCACTACCCGTCAGGGTGCCCGCTATAAAGGCCTGGGAATTGAAGGGACCAGCTATGTGAGTAATATCATGTCGAGCCAGGTGCTGCAATACCTGCGCGACCTCAACGAAACCCATTATTTTGACGCCTTGCTGGGTTACAGCATTGAGAAGTACACCAGCAGGAGCACCTACATCGAGGCCATCGATTTTCCCAACGAAAACCTCCAGTACATCACCTCCGCGGGAACCGTACGCGCGGCTTCGGCCTATGCGCTCGACCGGGTGATGAACAGCTATTTCGGACAGTTCAAATACCATTATAAATACCGCTACATCTTCACCCTCACCGCCCGGGCCGACGGTTCCTCCAAATTCGGCGCCAACAACCACTACGGCTATTTCCCTGCGGCATCCTTTGCCTGGAGGGCCTCGGAGGAGGAATTTATGAAAAAGACGACCGCGGTGAGCGATCTTAAACTCCGCACCAGCGTCGGACTCACCGGCAACGACGGCATCGGTGACTTTTCTTCCCTGGGCCTTTACGGCGGAGGGTTCAACTATGCCGGGAATGCCGGCGTTGCCCCCATCCAGCTTCCCAATCCCGACCTCAAGTGGGAAAGCACCCTGCAAACAGGATTCGGGCTCGACCTGGGCCTGTGGGACGACCGCCTGAGCCTGGTACTCGACCTCTATTACAACCGTACCAAAGACCTGCTGCTGCAACGGCCCATCCCTCCTTCCTCGGGATTCACCAGTGTCTCGGCCAACATAGGCGAGCTGGAAAACAAGGGCCTTGAACTGGTGCTTACCTCCCTGAATATGGATGAAGCGCTGCAGTGGACCACCACCCTCAACTTCGCCGCCAACCGCAACAAGGTACTCAGTCTGTACGACGACCAACCCATCGACGACCTGGGCCGGGGGGGCAATAGAGTGGAAGTGGGGGAGCCCATCGGAATCTTCTTCGGTTACCATTGCCTGGGCGTGGATCCATCCACAGGAAACCTGGTTTATGAAGACCTGGACGGCGACGGTGCCATCACTTCCGCCGACCGCCAGAAGACCGGCGACCCCAATCCCGATTTCACCGCAGGGATGACCAATACCTTCACTTACAAGAACTTCGACCTCAGTCTCTTCCTGCAACTGGTATATGGCAACGATGTTTTCAATGGCACCCGGATCTATCTTGAATCGGGAACAGGGGAAGACAATCAGCTGGTTACCGTGCTCGACCGCTGGCAGCAACCCGGCGACATCACCGATATCCCGAAGACCGGGGATGCCTTCAAGTCCAGCCGCTTCATTGAGGACGGCTCCTTCCTCAGGATAAAGAACCTTACCCTCGGCTACAGCCCCGGCCCGGAATGGTGCAAGAAAGTAGGGATGAAGAGCGCACGGGTGTTTATGACCCTGCAGAACCTCTTCACTTTCACCACTTATTCCGGGATGGATCCCGAGGTGGATTATTCCGGAGGCTCGAGCAATATCGTAATGGGCACGGATTTCTTCACCTATCCGCAGGCCCGTACACTGATGTTTGGATTGAACCTGAACTTTTAACGAAGGGAGGCTGAAATGAAAACCATACGATATACACTGATCCTTTTAGGCATTGCCCTCGCTTCCTGCACCGAGGTGCTGGATGTGGAACCCACGGCTTCCATCTCCTCCAGTACGGCCATCAACGATAAGGCGGGCCTCGAAAGGGCGGTCACCGGGGCCTACGCTACATTGCAATCCATAGGCATATACGGGCGAAACCAGATCCTGGTGCAGGACCTGGCGGCCGACAACCTTGAATGGACTGGCACCACCCTGGAATATTCCCAGATCGCCGGCAACAACATCGCCGCCGACAATGCAGTGATCGAAGGGATGTGGTCGGCGGGTTACGACGGGATAAACCGGGTGAACAATATCCTGTACCGCTTGCCAGACATTGAGGGGATTACCGCGGAGGAGCAGGAGGCATTCCGGGGCGATGCCCTCTTCCTGAGGGCCTTGTTCCACTTCAACCTGCTGCAGTATTTTGGCGGCATCCCCATCAAGACAACGCCTACCCTCGATCTCAGCAATGTGGACCAGGCCCGGAACACCGTGGCAGAGGTCTATGAACGCGTTATTACAGACCTTACCGATGCCGAGGCCTCGCTTCCGGCCACGCGCAGCGCCGGGATGGCTTCCAGGTACAGCGCCGCGGCCTTGCTGGCCAGGGTGCAGCTTTCGGCTTTCCACGCCCTCGGCAGCAGCGACCACGCCGTTCAGGCCATAAACGCGGCCACCCGGGTGATATCGGAGGGCGGTTACAGCCTGGCTACCACATTCGGCGATCTTTTCGATGGGAACACCACTGAGCCCGTTTTCGAAGTGGTGTTCGACGCCCAGAACAGCAACCGCCTGGCCCAGTATTTCTTCGCGCGCAGCCTTACCGGGCGCTACGAGGTGGGCCCCTCAAACGCACTGATGCAGGGCTTCGACCCCGCCGACCTGCGGTCGGCCCATACCTTCAGCCTGAGCGCCGATAATGTCCCCTACGGGATCAAATACAAGGATATCGTGGCCGGTACCGACCGGGTCCTCGTTCTCCGCCTGGCCGAGATGTACCTCATCCGGGCCGAGGCCAGGGCTTATACCAACGGGGATATCGGTGCCATCAGGGACGATATCGATATCCTCCGGACCAGGGCTGGCCTGCCGGCAACTATGGCTTCAGATCACGAGAGCCTGAAGCTTGCCATTGAAAATGAAAGGCGATGGGAGTTCGCCTTTGAAGGACAACGGTGGTCCGACCTGGTGAGAACAGGCCGGGCGGTGACGGTGCTTGGCATAGATCCCGATTTTATGCTCTTCCCCATTCCGCTGAGCGAATTGCTTACCAATAAACTGATGACTCCGAATCCTGGTTACTGAAACTCAACAAACCGACCGTTACGATGAAACGATATGCCCTTGCCAGTTTAACGGCCCTGTTCGCGCTGCTTGTCCTGACGACAGGCTGCAAGAAGGCCGAGCTGGGTACCCCCGAGGCCAGCACCGTGGCCGATTTCTCCTTCCTTGTTACCAACGAGGGTTACGCCCCTTGTGAGGTGAGTTTTACAAACCTATCCATCAACGCCAAAGGATACAGCTGGGATTTCGGCAACGGGCAAACCTCCACCGAGGCCAATCCTACTATAACCTTCGACAGTCCCGGGCTGTATGCGGTCACCCTCAGTTGTACGCCAGCCGGTGACCTGTACTACAATCAGTTGCAGAAGACCCTGGTGGTGAACGTCAAGGATCCATCGGCAGGGAAAACCCAGGTATTGTATTTCAGCAGCCGTAATTCCAGCGGGGCAGGAGTGCATATGATCGTGCTCGACGGCGGCCTTCCCCTTATCCAGGACTTCGAGCCCACGGATATGGCGAGGCCCTATGGTCTGGCCGCGGATACCGCCAATGCGAAAGTCTACGTCACCGATTATTCCCTGGGTGTGATCTACCGTTTCGATGCCGATGGGAAGAACCCCGTGAAGATCCTGGATGCCAGTGTGCCTGGCCAGGAGCTCACCGGTGATCCCCAGGGGATTTTCGTCCTGGACGACAAGATATACTGGGGCCGCACCGGGGGTATATACCGGGCCAACCTCGACGGAAGCAATCCGGAAATATACTACAACGGAGGATCCGCAGCCCCCGAATATCCCCTGGATATGCATTACAATGCTGCCAACGGAAGGATATACGTGGTGAACGACAAGGTGGACAATTCCGGGGGCTATCTGAGTATGAATTTCGACGGCAGCAATGTGGTCAATCATATCCCCGACATCGACGGCACAGCCATAGAGGTGGATCCCGAGACGGGAAAGACCTATATGGCCGTATTTGGCACCGCGGGCACGGCCGTGACGGAGAACGGGATATACATCTGCAATGCCGATGGAAGCGGGCTGGCCAAGATCGGCGAGTTCGGCAGCAAAGCCACCTGGGGGATCACCATAGATGCCGACCGTGAAAAGCTGTTCTGGGGCTACAAGGTCTCCAATGCCAATCCCGACGGCAAGATCATCCGTTCCAACCTCGACGGCTCCGGCCAGGAAGATTGGCTTACCGGCGTAAGCCCCCACGCGATGCAGGTGGTGTGGATCAAGCTGTGAGTAATTGGAGTGCCTAAAGTAGGTTAGAGTGCCTAAAGTAGGTTAGAGTGCCTAAAGTACTTAAAGTTAGGAGTTCATAGAGTGCTTCTCGCTTCTCGCTGTCCGCTGTCCGCTTCTCGCGGTTCGCTGTCATTCTGAAATCAGAGATCGTTGATCGATATTCGATAATCCCTTGTCCCTTGCTCCTTGTATTGTACCCGAACGGGGTTAAATGGCGATACAAAAAGGCAATATGTACCCAATAGGGTATATATCAACAATAAATCAAAATAATGCACCCGAAAGGGTGCAAATATAAAGACATTAAGTATATTTGTATCCAAACGGGTATGAAATGGATATTGCAGCATTCGTGAAAACTAATCGGAAACGGGTGAAGCTTACCCAGCCCGAACTGGCCGAGAAGGCCGGGGTGGGGTTGCGTTTTATTCGTGAATTGGAGCAGGGAAAAGCGACCCTGCGATTGGATAAGGTTAACCTGGTGCTGCAACTCTTTGGATACGAAGTAGGCGCAGTACCCCGGCCGACCAGCGATGAAAGCTGATCTACAAACGGGCGATCTGAATTCATTCGTTCCAGACACAGAAATATGCGAAAGGCGGCGATAAAGATAGAGGACCGGTTGGCTGGATGGCTCACCCAGGACGAGCAAGGCTATCATTTTGTGTATGATCAGGCGTATGCTGGAATGGCCGATGCCCGGCCGGTAAGTTTGACTCTGCCGGTAAGGGGAGTACCCTATACTTCCAGGGTGCTGTTTCCATTTTTTGATGGCCTGATACCCGAAGGCTGGTTGCTGGAGATCGCTGAGAAGAACTGGAAACTAAATCCCAGGGATCGGATGGGATTATTGCTGGCTTGTTGCAAAGATTGTATCGGTGCGGTAAGTGTTGAGGAAGTAAAAGAGGAGGATGTGGTATGAGCCGCTGTTTGTATTGTTATCAGCCCGTGACGGAAAGTGAGCAAGACTTTCATCCCTCCTGTTCACGAAAAATATTTGGACAGCCAGTACCACCGCAATTGCCTGTTTCGGAACATAGCCTTGAGCTTCTGGCCAACGAAGTGATAAAGAGCCAGACCGCGCTTACAGGTGTACAAGCCAAACTGTCGTTGCACATCTCAGGGATTTCTGAAGCAGACACCGGACGACGATTCACTATTGTTGGCTTATGGGGTGGATATGTTTTAAAGCCTCCTTCTTCATTGTACCCGCAGTTGCCGGAAGTGGAAGATCTAACGATGCATCTGGCGCAAATGACTGGCATAAAAACAGCACCGCATAGCCTGATACGCCTTGAATCCGGAAACCTGGCCTATATCACCAGGCGGATGGACCGAACCAGGAAGGCAAAGTTGGCGATGGAAGATATGTGCCAGCTCACGGAACGCCTCACCGAGGACAAATACCAGGGCAGTTATGAGCAGGTTGGAAAAACTATTCAAAGGCATTCTGCAACACCTGGATTGGACGTGGTTAACTTTTTTGAGCTGGTTCTCTTTTCTTTCCTTACGGGCAATGCAGATATGCATCTGAAGAATTTCTCCCTCCTGGAGCAGCCGGGCTTAGGGATGACCTTGTCGCCGGCATATGATCTGGTGAATACTGCATTGGTAAACCCTGCCGACGATGAAGAGATGGCGTTGACGCTGAATGGGCGGAAAAAGAAGCTGAACAAGCAGGATTTTATCACAGCGATGAATACGCTACGGCTTACGGAGAAGCAGCAGAAGAATATCTTCAACAAGATGGCGAAGGCATTGCCCCGGTGGCTGGTGCAGATCAATCGCAGTTTTTTAAGCGAAGAATACAAGGAACGGTATAAGGCCGTTTTATTCGGGAGGATGAAACGATTGGAGTAGAGGAGTGCCTAAAGTGAGCTAAAGTGAACTAAGGTGCCTGAAGTCAGGAGTACTTAAAGTACTTAGAGTGCCTGAAGTACTTTAGTTAGGAGGACTTGGAGTGACGAGTGTTTGAATACCAATTCTCGCTCGCCGCTATTCGCTTCTCGCTTTTCGTGAAATGTTGTGAACAATAAATAGAAAATTATGAAGCATTCGCTTATAGTAATAGCCACAATCTTAATAAATAATTTCGTTTTCGGTCAGTGGGTTAGTCTTGGAGTTCAGGGAACCAACGTCCAAATGACAGAAAATAGCGTTGGCTATAAATTCATTAACACCCCCGGTCCAACTCCTGCCTCAGGTACCACATACACTATCAGTTCCACACAAAATGACTGGCAAAGTTATGTAACCACGAATACTGGTGGGGGCGGGGATTACGGTTGTTGCACTATCTCTAATTTATTCTTTATGAATATTTCGACAGGGATTCGCAGTAGAAATTACCAGGGGATATACAGTTTTCAAAAAACCAATGACGGAGGATACAGTTGGTCTGCTTTTTCAAACGGAATTAATATTGATATAAAAGATTTGATTTTGGTGGATGACACCACAGGATTTATCTCAGGGAATTCTTATGGAACAAATCGGGGAAAGATTTATAAACTAACGCCCACATTATCCTTGCAACTAATTGATTGGGATACACTATTCTTCACCAATACCAATATTGAATTCCCAAATTCAGGCAGCGGATTTGTAATAATGACGGACTTTAATCAAAATTCGCATTTATTTAAAACCAACAATTCAGGCGGGGTCTGGGAAAAAGTGTTTTCCGATACCAATGATAATCTCACTTCAATTTCCTTTCCTGATAGTTCAACGGGGTATATGTGTTCTGCCAATGGTAAAGTTTATAAAACAATGGATGGCGGCACTATCTGGTCGCAAACAGTAAGTCCAACAACAAACAGAATTAATTCTATTGACTTTATTAATGATAGCGTAGGATACATAGTATGCGATGCAGGAGAAATATACAAAACTATGGATGGGGCTATGTCATGGAGTAATGAATTGTCTGGAACAACATCAAATCTCATCAAGATTCAGATGGTTGATATCAATACAGCATACTGTATTGGTGATGATGGGATTCTTCTAAAGAATGGTAACGTTATGTCTAATGAATTTGTTTCTGACAATTCTATTTCACCAGTGATTATTTACCCAAATCCATCATCAGATTTAATTACAATCGTATTACCAAATGAACGTACAATTGAAAATGTTGCGTTTTATGATCCCAATGGAAATCGTATTTTATCACAAAATCATAACGAAGTCGATATTTCGGGTCTAAATTCAGGAATATACCTCATTATGATTTTTTCCGGCGATAGGTATTATACCTCTAAGCTTTTCAAGGAATAGCCGGCTCTCACTGTATGTTCTGCATTCCAGATTAGGGATCGTTTATCTGAAGGAGGGAAAGTATATGAAGCATAAGTCTTTGGTGGTAATTGACATTCAGAATGACATTACCAAAAACTACAAGGAAATCATTGACAACATTAACCGGGCAATAGATTGGGCAGTAGAGAATGAAATTCATGTCGTTTACATCCGGCATTATAACCTATCTGAAGGAACAAGGACATTCAAACCCAATACTCGTGGTTCTGAATTGGTTTCGGATATGAAATTGGTTTCTGCCAACATTTTTGAAAAGTCTAAGGGCAACGCATTGACCAGCCAGGATTTTGCTGACTTTATCAAAAAGAATGCAATCAACGAATTCTACATAACAGGAGCGGATGCCATTGCCTGTGTCAAATCAACGGTCTTTAATATGTGCAAGGAAAACTATAATGTCACCGTCTTATCCGATTGCATTACGAGTTATGATAAACGGAAGATTGGCGAAATGCTGAAATATTACGAAAAGAATGGGAGCAAAGTAATTGGTTTAAATGACCTGTTGGCGTCTAAATAACTGTACCATACGATAATAGGGAAGACTCAACCGCATTCGCCGGTCCGGTCTGCAACCTCAGCCCAGCATCTGGTCCCGCTCCCCGGCTTCGTATAACCCTCTTCCTCCTCCTCCTCTTCCTCTCCCTCTCCTTCCTCCTCATTTCCCGCAAAGCGCGCAAAGAAGGCGCGAAGAGCGCAAAGGATTTCATCCCTCCATATTCTTCATTTCTTGTTTCTTGTCTCTTTTTCTTGTTTGATATTCAACATCCCCCTAATCCCCCTTCAAAGGGGGACTTCATCATTCCTTGTTTCCGCATGTAGGCGGACAAGCCTGGTTCGGTGTTCGATATTCCCTTACCCGGGATCCGGACGTCGGATGAAATCCCTTTCCCCTAAGGACACACCTCCCTCAGCACCTCCAACACATCCTCATTGAACTCCGCCATCCTGTTCAGCGTTTCCGCCCCGGCCAGGAACTCGGCCCGCTCCATTCCGCCGAAATAGGTCTTGTTGAATACGGTGAAGGCGGCGATGTATGCGGTCCAGTAATAGCTGAACCACAGCTGGTGCACGCCGAAGCCGAGCAGGGCGGCGTTGAGCAGCAAGGATACCGCGCCTTCGCCCGGGTGCCCGCTCCAGGCCTGGCCTGCACCGGGCACGAACTGCGAAAGGTGCCTGGCGCGCTGGGGGGAAAAGGCCCGGGGAAGGTGCTTTGCCGCATACAGGCTGTCCACCTTCAATTGCAGGGCGTGTTTGCGTGAGGCAGGCAAGGTGCTGAGCCGGACCAGCTCGCCCAGCATCACGTGCGCGGTATCAAAATTCCGCAACCGGTTGCTGGCCAGAATAGTAAGTGGCCATACTGCCTGCTTCAGGGAATCATCCCCGGCCCCAAGCTGAATCCTGGAAAGGTTAAGCAGGGCCTCGTGGTCCTGGCCAAGAAGGTAATGGTTGAGGCTCCGCTCGTAATAGATGCGGCTCAGTAGCGCTTCATCGGTCCTAAGTATGCTGATTTCCGCAAGCTCGCGCAAGGCGGATTCATAGTTTCCAACGTGCCGGTAGCAGAGCGCCTTCTGAAGTTTAACCCGGGGAAAGGCCGGATCCGTAGGATAATGGTAGAGGAAACGCTCGTATTCAATGGATGCAGCAGGATAGTCCCCCGCACGGAACAGACTGTCTGCCACCCTGAGACCGGCCCCCTGGGCCCAGGCCTCAGTTGTAAACAGTGCGCAGAGGAATATGCAGATCGAAAAGTATCTTGTTGCGGTATTCATCCTGAAACTCCTGTTCGGCCATCCGTACCGAGAATACGGCCCCGTATATGTTGGCTATATAGAAAACGCTGAATGCGGCCCCAAAGGCCAGGGTCTTGATGTTTTCGGGCCCCAGCTTACGATAATTCTCCAGGGTCACCATACCCAGTCCGGCCACGGTGATGAAGGCGGAGAGTCCTTGCAATGGCTTGCGGGCGTATACCTTTCCCGCCCCCGGAACTACAGCCGACATCATCCCCGCTACGAAGGGGGACCGCTGACGGTGGGCCTGCATCTCCAGGGCGTGCTGCTTCATACGCGCCGCCTCCCGCTGTATACCATAGAAGCTCGTGTCCACCTTAATGAACTCGCGTTCGAAGTCACCTAACCCACCTTCCAGTAAAAACATCCCGGCCCTCAGAAAATTCCCGAGGTTCACGGAAACGCTATCCCGGTGAACCATATCGCTCAGCAGGCTGCGGGCCTGGCTGTACTCTCCGAGGTATACCTCATTGTAGGCCGCGAACAGCCTGGCCTTGGGGTAGTAATGGGAGGACGGGCTTACCTGTGACAGGCGGGTGGCGGAAGCACCGAGCCGCTTGAGGGAATACAGGCTCCAGCCGTGGATGTAACGCAGACTGTCCAGGGCACCGCTTCCCAATAAAGGCGCAGTATCCCCCTGGCACAGATGGACCACCTCCTCGTGATATCCCTTGGAAGCCAGATAGAAAAGGAAGTCCAGGTCCTTTTCCTGGGCGTCCAGGCGACTGGCTCCCGCGATCAGGGCTATGCACAGGATAAGACGGCGCATCAGTGATAGGCTTCTGCGGGATCTTCGGCCCGGTGGGTATGGGGATCGACCCTCAGCGGATGTATGTCCATCCCGGAAATGCGGTTGCAGCGGTTTACACGGTCGGCGGCCAGAAAGAAGCCCTTGATGAAGCCGTATTTTTCAAGGGCTTCCTTGCCAAAGGCCGAGCAGCTGGGATGGTAGAGGCAGCTGGCTGAAAGCTGCTGCGAAATGAGGTTCTGGTAGGTGTAGAGCAAAGACCCGGCAATCAGGGTGAAGGGATTGTATTTCTTCAGGATGCTTTTACTGCCGTGGAACAGGAAATCGCGGTGATTGTGCACGCTGATCCGTGGGCTGCGTTCGGATATGAGGGCAAGGTCAGCCGAAATATCCATCTCCTGTGCCCGCAATGGAAGGACCAGCACCAGGAACAGCACGCCCGGCAGCACTTTCAGCCTATTGCAAAATCTTGGCATTGGCAGGGATGGAGTAGTTCAGCCAGGTAGGGTTCACCTCCTTGTTCAACTTGATGTCGTAATACAGGGTGCGCTTGATCACGGAATCCTTCTCGCTGGGGAAGGAGATCTCGGTGACATTGGTGGGCAGGGTAAACCCATTGCCGTTGTAATACTCACTGTAATACACCTTCTTGATGGTTTTTCCGTTGGGAGCGATATACCCTGAATAAATGGGGAGGAGGTTTTCATACACCACCTCTACCGCCTTCAGCCATTCAATCCCAGGGGGAGGGGTCCAGGTGGTAATCAGCAAACCGTCTTCCTTGCGCGTCCCGCTCATACTGAAGCCCGCCTTCTTTAGTCCCAGGTCTTCCGTAAGGTTGTTCACAAAGTAATGCAGCAGCTCATTCTCCGAGGAGAAGAAGAAGTCCTGGTAGAGGGACACCTCGTTGGTCTTTGGAAAATACACTTTCATCTCCCCCTTGCGGTTGGTGATCTTCACCATTTCCTTGGGGTAGATATAATGCGTAACGAAGGTCCCCGACTCGTTGGAGTAGTAGCAGTTGGCTTCCTGTATCACTTTCTTTCCCCTGGCCAGCGACTGGTTTTTCATCTTCACGCTGATGCGGGAGGTGGGCTGGGCTGTCAGCGGCACGACGGCTGCCATCAGCATTATGATGATCAGGTGTTTGATACCAGGCATTGCTGTTCAGTTACAGGCGTACGAACTTACAAAATATGTGCCGGGATTTTCAGTGCTCATTTCGCATTTCGCACTGTTCAAGGGGCACTGAGAATTGAAAAAAGAAGGAGCCACCAACGGAGGCTCCTTCCCAGGGCAGGATGGCTGATCCTACCACATAAAGAATGCGGGATTGTCCACATAATCGCTGATGTCGTCGAAGTTGACGATCAGCATAATGAAGTCAACCAGGGGCACTATGCCAAAGATACCTCCGCAGGTGAGGATGTACCCGATACCTGTCATTGTCTTGGTACCGAGGTAGAAGCGGTGCACTCCCAATCCTCCGAAGAAGAAGTCGAGGAGCAGGGCGACCACCGGGTCTTTCTGCTTGCCGCGGGGCGGGGCGAAGGCCATTGCGCTGGCCATGGCGGGATCGGAGTTTTCACCCAGCAGGTCGAACTGTACTTCTTCGGCCTGGGCGAACATCACATCCACCTTCTGGTTGTCCAGTTTGTACCTGGAGGCATTCGCCTGGCTGGCAAACCCGAAGGTGAGCGCCAGGACCATCAGAACTGTGAGCGTTCTTTTCATAATGAGCATTAATTAGTTATTGGTTAATTGATTATGGGGGGAAGTGTTTCCTCCCGGATTAAAGAATCGGTTGGAGGGAAAAAGCTGGTGCAGGGCCCTGGCATGCAGGTTTTTTCCTGCCTCGTCCTTGCCTGGCCCGGCGTAATATTTCCAGAGAAAATAATGGTTCAGTGCGGAAGTGATCAGGTCGGCGGAGGCCGACTGCTGTTCCAGGCGACGCAGGAGTTCAGCTTCCGTTGAACTGCCGAGTCCCAGGACCGAGGTTAATCTGTTGCTCTCCAGCAGGCTGAGGGCATCTTTGAAGTTGCTTAGAAACGCATCGGTGGTGCCGACCCGATCAGGTCCGGTAACCCTGAGCGCATCCACGGCCTTCCTAAGGGAATAGTAGTTGGGCATGGCACCGAAATAGTCGTTGAGGCTCAGTTTTGCCCTCACCTGATAGGTGTGGTAGGTGACCCTGCCTTCAGGGCTGTTCCAGAAAGCGGTAGTGCGGGAGCGGCGATCGAGCGCGTCGAGAAAGGTATTGAATTTCTTCTCGCCTGACCCGGCGACGGCTTCCCACCACAGCAGGTCGGCATAGAGCACCTCACGCTGGGCTTCGTCGAGAGCGGGGTCCATCAGGGCTTCCCTGGCCTGGGAGAACTTCAGGTTATAGATGAGTCGGAAGGCTTCCTCAGCGGCCCTGGTCTGATCCTTCAGGGGTGATCCTGTGTAGGCGGGGCAGAGGGCGAGGCAGAATAATGCGAGCAGCGCGAGTATTTCCTTCCGTAGCATCGGGCATCCGTAAATCCAGGCCAAGATATGCAAAATTCAGGCCAAAATCACCGGTTTGGCCTCAGAGCGAAATTCAATGCTCAGTTCTTATGGCTCAGTGCTCAAAGTGAACGATCCGCTATTCAATGTCCGTGGAAATCGGATATGCGGACATCGGAACATGCGCACATCGAAAATCATCCGTTGGCCAGGATCTCGAAGGTGTCGCGGGCGATGACCAGCTCTTCGTTGGTGGGGATTACCACCACTTTCACGCGGGAACCGGGCCGGGTCAGTTCGGCCTCTTTGCCCCTCAGACCACGGTTGAGCTCGAAGTCGAAGTCCACCCCCAGGAATTCCATGTCCTTCATCACCTTTTCACGGGTAGCGCTGTCATTTTCACCGATCCCCCCGGTGAACACGATGACATTCACCCCGCCCAATGCGGCGGCGTAGGCACCGATATATTTCCGGATGCGGTAGGCGTACATGTCCAGGGCCAGGCGGGCGCGGTCGTTGCCTTCTTCAGCGGCGATTTCCACATCGCGCATATCGGAGCTCACGCCTGAAACGCCGAGGACGCCACTGTGCTTGTTGAACAGCACATTGGTGACCGGGATGCTGGTCTCTTCCTTTTCGGCGATGTGCAACAGGGCGCCGACGTCCAGGTCGCCGCAGCGGGTGCCCATCATCAGTCCTTCGGTGGGTGTCATGCCCATGGAAGTGTCGACTGAATGACCATCGCGTATGGCGGCGATGGAAGCCCCGTTGCCGAGGTGGCAGGTGATGATGTGCTGGTCCTCGTACTTCAGGTTGAGGAAGCTGCAGGCCTGGCGCGACACGAACTTATGGCTGGAGCCATGGAAGCCGTAGCGCCTTACCTTATATTTTTCATACAGGGGATAGGGGATACCGTAAAGATAGACCTCGGGCTTCATGGTCTGGTGAAAGGCAGTATCGAACACCCCCACCTGGGGGACATCGGGCAGAAGCTTGGTGATGGCATAGATGCCTTCGAGGTTGGGCGGGTTGTGCAGGGGCGCCAGCTCGATGCATTCTACCAGGGCATCCACTACTTCGTGGGTGATGCGTACGCTGCCACTGAAGCGTTCCCCGGCGTGGACTACACGGTGCCCCACGGCGTTCAGCTCCGACAGCTCGCGGATACTGCCATATTTCTCACTGATCAGGATGCCCAGGAGGTATTCTATCCCGGCCTGGTGGTCGAGGATTTCCCCTTCCAGCTTCACCTCGGCGCCGTCGCTGCGCTTGTGCTTGATCGAGGCTCCTTTCAGGCCGATCTTGTCCACCAGCCCCTTGGCCAGCACTTCCTGGCCGGGCATTTCGAACAACTGGTATTTAATGGATGAACTTCCGCAGTTCAGTACAATGATCTTCATCGTTCTCCTCCTTTTAGCGCTTGGACAGGTTGAATTCGGCACAGCTGATCGTCTGGCCCACGGCCCTGCCTTTCTCGTATTTATAGAATCCGATGCCGCTCTTACGGCCCAGGTAGTTGGCCCTGACCAGCCGCTTGATGATGGGGTTGGCCTTGAACTGGGGTTCCCCGAACTCCTGGTGGAGGTTGTCCATCCACTTCAGCACCTTGTCGAGCCCGATGCGGTCGGCCATCTCGAAGGGGCCGAACTGTAGCCCATAACCCATTTTCATGGTATTGTCGATGGCTTCCAGACAGGCTACACCTTCCATCAGGATATTGCAGGCCTCGTTGATCAGGGTCACGATGAGGCGGGTGGAGATGATGCCCGGGCTCTCGTTGAGGTTGATCACTTTTTTCCCGATCATGCGGGCGAATTTCAGCACCAGGTCATAGGCCTCCTCTGAGGTCTTTACCCCCTGCACCACCTCCACGATCTTCACATCGGTGGCGGGGCTGATGAAATGCAGGCCCACGGCGCGCTCGGGATAGCGGAGCACATTGGCCAGTTCGGAGATCATCAGGGTGGAAGTGTTGGAAGCGATCACGGTATCCTGGCGCACCACGGCCTCCACCTTGCGGAAGACTTCCTTGCGCAGCTCCAGGTTGGTGCCGGGCTTGCGGGAGTTGATGGTCTCCACGATGATGTCGCAGTCGGCCAGGTCATTGAAATCAGCTGATCCGGTGATCCGTGACATGATGGCTTTCTTCTCGCTCTGGGTGAGTCCCCAGTGCTGGATCACTTCGTCCAGCTGATGTCCGATCTCGGCCATGATGATGTTCACCTGTTCGTCGCTGACGTCGACAAAGTGCACCTCGATGCCGGCCTTGCTCACCAGGCGGGCGATCTCCTGGCCCATGGAACCGCAACCCACGATGCCTACCTTGTGCAGCTGGCTCCGCTTGGTCTGTATGGATTTACTCAGACTGAAATCCTCAAGTGTTTCTTTCATTGTGAAATATATATGTAGTAGAGTTGCGTGTAAATGAGGCAGCGGGGCGCTTATTGCCCGGCGGCCTGGTTTGCGGTTATGGCCACGAGGTTCACGATGTCGTCCACAGAACATCCGCGGCTGAGGTCGTTGATGGGTGCGGCCATGCCCTGGAGCACCGGCCCGACGGCCTCGGCCCCGGCCAGGCGCTGCACCAGCTTGTATGCGATGTTGCCGGTTTCCAGGCCGGGGAATACCAATACGTTAGCCCGGCCGGCGATGCGGCTGCCCGGGGCTTTTTTTTGTCCGATGCTTTCCACGATGGCGGCATCGGCCTGGAGCTCCCCTTCGATTTCCAGGGTAGGGTCCATTTCCCGGGCCAGGCGGGTGGCCTCAACCACCTTGTCGACCAGGGGATGTTTGGCACTGCCCATGGTGGAGAAGCTGAGCATGGCCACGCGAGGTTCCAGGCCGGCGATGGCCTGGGCGGTGCGGGCTGTGGCCACAGCGATCTCGGCCAGTTCCCTGGCGTTGGGATCGGGGTGTACGGCGCAGTCCGCGAATACGAAGAGGCCGTTTTCCCCCCAGCGGGCATCGGGCATGATCATCAGGAAGGCCCCCGACACCACGCTGATCCCCGGTGCCGTCTTCACCACCTGAAAGGCCGGTCGCAGCACGTCGCCCGTGGCGTTCATGGCCCCGGCCACTTCCCCGTCGGCTTCTCCCAACTTGATCATGAGCACACCCAGGTAAAGGGGGTCTGTGGCCAGGCGCCGGGCCTCCTCCAGAGTCATGCCCTTAGCCTTGCGGGCCTCGTAGAGTATGGAGGCATAGCGGTCCAGCTGAGGGTTGGAGGCCGGATCGATCACGGTGGCCCGGTCGAGGAACTGCAGGTCGTGGACCTCGGAGAGGTGATGGATCTCCGCCGGGGAGCCCAGAAGCACCAGGCGGGCGAGCCCCTCCTGCAGTATGATGTTCGCTGCCTTCAGGGTACGTTCTTCGGTACCTTCGGGCAATACTATGGTCTTCTGCTGTTTTCTGGCCTTCTCACGGATGCCGGCAAGCAATGGGTTCATGAATGTGCTGCTATGGAAACCCTTGTCCGGCGGGTGTTTCAGGCCTGACGGGGTCCGGGGTCCCGGGTTGGATTGTTTGTAAAATAACAGGGGCGAAAGTACTAAAATTCAATGGCCCGGACAGGCCGGCAGGAAATTTACACTCGATATAAATTGGGGATGTTCCCATGGCATGGACCAGTATGGAAGCGTTCTAAATTGCAGGTCTGTTCATGGCATATAAAGGCATGAACAATATATTTGGATTGTGTTCATTCAAATGTTGGATAATGAATTGGCCTTCTTCAGCCGCTATGCCATCGGTTTGCGCACCGGGATCCATTCTTTCAAGCAGAAGACAGACGGAAGCCAGCCGGCCCATATATCCTGAACGTATCCGGAAAAGTCAGGGCTGAATGCGGACAATGATTGTGAGAAGGCTTATATTTGGACTTTAAACCAATTTACGGAAGCATGAAAAAAATCTTACTCTCCGCCCTGGTCTTTCTGATGTTCTTCGATCTTTCGACGGCTCAGATGGCCTTCACGCCGCCCACTCCTCCCCCTGCCGGGGACGAGGGCACTTTTGTATCACCCAATGACAATGACGACTTTGCCAAGCGTCGCCGCCGCAAGAAGAAGGGCCGTGGGCGCGGGACCGAAATGGGCCTTACCGTGGCCCCGGCCATCGGCCTGGGACTCCCCATGGGCGACTTTGGTGATGGCAATAAGATGGGCTTCGGGCTCACCGTGGATGGGCTGTATTTCATGGAGCAGCTCGGCGTTGGCCTGAACACCGGCTATCACATCTTCGGCTTCAAGGAAGAAACCGGCTTTTCTGAAGGCAACCACAGCATCATCCCTTTACTGCCCCAGGCGGTGTACCTGCTGGGTACCAGCGAGTTCAAACCCTTTGTCGGGATGGGCCTGGGCGCTTTCAACTCCATGGTCAAAGGCAAGCTCAGCGTCACCGTGCCTGTGGGTTTCAACCCCATCACCGGGGAGATCGAGTACGAGACCGTGACCCAGGACTACGATGACAGCAGCACTGACTTCGGTATTTCGCCGGTGGCCGGGTTCTACTACACCCTCAGCGACAAAATCCACATCAACGTCAACCTGAGGTATAACATGATCTTTACCAAGGAAGAAGTGCTCCAGGAAGACCTGAGTGTGAAGGAGGAAAGCAAGACCTATTCCTACCTGGGCGCCAACTTCGGCGTGGCCATCAGCCTTTGATCCTGATAACTTCATATTGAACCATATAGGGGGCTTCGGCCCCCTTTTTTTTAGCCAGGCCACGGGCCAGGATCGTTCCCCCAACGCACCCACCCTCACCCTCACACCCGCACCCGCACTCACACTTGTAATGCTGTGCCCGGGTATCATCCGTTTCCGTCTCACCGAACCATAAAATTGAGCCTTCAGCGTTGAACCCTGATCGTTGATCGTTGACGGTTGCTTGCTATCTTCGCAGCATGCCCCTTCCCGCCGACAGCCTCCTGAGGGTTCCGGCCGACTCCCTTATCCGGTGGTCGGACGACAGCCTGTACTTCTTCGGGTACGCCGACAGCAGCACCATGGAGAGGGTCGACAGCCTGTGGCACCTGCCCCCGGCCGACCCCGACACCATCCGGGCCTTCCTGGCCACGGGACATGGAGGGTTGCAGCTTCCCCCGGGGATGGGGCTGGGACAGGTCATGGTGCGTTACCCCTTGCATTACGACTGGATCTTCTGGGTGTTCGGCCTCAGCCTTCTCTTCGTTACCATGATCCGTTTTGCCTTTCCCCGCCGTTTCCAGCAGGTGATGTCTTCACTGGTCACCGAACGCAGCCTGGTGGGCATGCTGAGGGAGGGGGACCTCTTTACCGAACGTATCATGCTGGGCCTGATGACGGTCTTCGTTTCCCTGAGTGGGCTGTTCCTGCTCATGTTCCTCAAGGCTACAGGCCTGTCGTCGGGTTGGCTCCCCTTCCAACTCACCACCTGGCTCTGGTGTGGCCTGGGGGTGCTGGGGTGGTGGATGCTGCGGTCGGTGCTCATTTACCTCCTGGGCTTCGTTTTCAAGACATTTGATGCCACTTCGCTCTACCTCAGCCGCATCCTGGCCATGAACATGGCTGCCAGCGTGCTGCTACTGGCCTTGCTTCCCTTTGCCTGGTACGGAGGACTGGGCTGGGTTTACGATCTTATCCTTTGGGTCCTGCTGGCCATCAACCTCTACCGTATCTTCCGCAGCCTGGCCGACGGGCTCCGCATGACCGGCTTTGGACTGTCCTATCTGCTGCTGTTCGCCCTGACGGTAGAAGGTCTTCCTTTACTGCTGCTGGCCGCCTGGCTGCGCCACAATATTCTCTGAGCCTGCCCCCGGATGGCTGCGGGCAGTTCGTGAACCTCGGGGTCCGACGAACCTATCTGTTTTCTTTCTAAATTTGCAGCGATTTTCCCGGCCAGTCGTTCCACGGGGTGGGCAACCGGGAAGATGCGTGGGACCTAATCTGGAAAGCTCTTGAAAATTAAGAAGATACTCGTTTCGCAGCCGCAGCCGACCGATCTTGAGAAATCTCCCTACGCTGAGTTGTCCAGGAAGTACGGCGTGGAGATTGAGTTTCATAAATTCATCAAGGTCGAAGGGGTCCCGGCCCGCGATTTCCGCAAGGAGCGTATCCACTTCGAGGACTTTGGCGCGGTGATCCTCACCAGTCGCAACGCGGTGGACCATTATTTCCGCATGGCGAAGGAGCTGCGCTGGGATGTGCCCGATACCATGAAGTACTTCTGTATGTCGGAAGCCACGGCCTATTACCTCCAGAAGTACGTCCAGTACCGCAAGCGCAAGATCTTCTTCGGTAAGCAGACCTTCCAGGACCTGATGGATGTGTTGAAGAAGCACAAGGAAGAGAATTTCCTCCTGCCCTGCAGCGACATCCACAAGCAGGAATTTCCCCGCATGCTGGAGAAGGCCGGCCTGAAATACCAGAAGGCGGTCATTTACAAGACCCTGGCCAGCGACTTGTCGCACCTCAAGATCGAAGACTACGATATCCTGGTTTTCTTCAGTCCGGCCGGGGTAAAGTCGCTCTTCAAGAACTTCCCCAAGTTCGAGCAGAACAGTACCGTGATCGGGGCTTTCGGGCCCAAGACCGGGACTGCGGTCACCGATTCAGGGCTCAAGCTCGACATACCGGCCCCCACCAAGACGGCCCCTTCCATGACCATGGCCCTGGAGGAGTTCCTGCAGAAGGCCATGCGCAAGAAATGAACCCTTCTTTCCCGGGCATGAAGGGGGATACTCCTCCTCATCCTCCCAAGCACCGTTTTCCTGCCTCCTGCCGGGTCAAGGGGGAAGCCCTGGCCACTCAACTCTTCGCCCAGGGCCGATCGTTCTATCAGTATCCCTTCAAGGTGATTTACCTTCCCTATTGCCACCAGGGTTCACATCCCTGCCAGCTGCTTATTGCCGTGAGCCGCCGTAACCTCAGGCATGCTGTCGACCGTAACCTTATGAAGCGCAGGATACGCGAGGCTTATCGTCTGAATGCCCATCTCCTCAAAGACCCCGGCTCAGTGGGGATGCGCCCTTTCCTGCTGGCTCTGGTGTACACCGGCAAAGGGGTGATGCCCTACGACGGGCTCAGCCGTAAAATAATCCTAATTTTGCAGCGTTTATCACAACTTGATGAACTGGTTGCTCAGTAAGTTCCTGATCCTGCTGATCCGATTCTACCAGGGGGCCATCTCACCCTATCTTGCGCCCTCCTGCCGCTATACCCCTACCTGTTCCCAGTATGGGGTGGAAGCGATCAGGAAACACGGGCCTTTCAAAGGTGGATGGCTTACCTTGAAGCGGTTCCTCTCCTGCGGCCCCTGGGGCGGCAGCGGGTACGACCCGGTCCCCTGAGCCTTACCGTATTCACAACAACAGTCTATGCGAAAGATATACCTTACCCTGGGGCTGTCGATAAGCCTTTGCACCGGGGCCCTGGCCCAGAACGACAGCTACTTCGAGGTGTCCAAAAACCTCGATATTTTCACCAACCTGTACAAGCAGATTGACCTGAACTATGTGGACGAGATCGAGCCCGGCAAGCTCATGGAGACAGGGATCGACGCCATGCTCAGAACCCTGGATCCCTATACGGTATATATCACCGAGGGAGATATTGAGGATTACCGTTTCATGACCACCGGGGAATACGGGGGGATTGGGGCTGTGTTCCATATTCAGGATGAACTGCCCGTGATTTCCATGTTGCACCAGGGTTTCTCTGCCGACAAGGCCGGACTGCTGCCCGGGGACCGCATCCTGAGCATCAACGGGCGGCCCACCCGGGGCAAGGGCATTGACGAGGTGAGCGAAGTACTTCAGGGCCAGCCCGGCAGCAAGGTTCAGCTCAGCGTGCAGCGCCCGGGGCAGGCAACGCCCTTCAGTTTGGAGGTGAGCCGCGAAAAAGTAAAGGTGGAGAACATCCCCTGGTCGGGCTATGTGGCTGAAGGGATCGGCTATGTGAAGCTCGACGGCTTCACCCAGAACGCCGCTTCCGAAGTGCAGGCCGCCATTTCCGAACTGAAGAAAAGCGGCAGCCTGCGCGGGCTCATCCTCGACCTCCGTGGCAACGGGGGGGGGCTGCTGCTGGAGGCCGTGAAGATATGCAACCTCTTCGTAGACAAGGACAAACTGATCGTCAGTACGCGGGGCAAACTTTCTACAAGCAATGCGACATACAAGACCATGGCGGCTGCCTATGACAAGGATCTACCCCTGGCGGTGCTTATCGACCCCCGCAGCGCCTCGGCTTCCGAGATTGTGAGCGGGGCCCTGCAGGACCTGGACCGTGCCGTCATCATCGGGCAGCGTTCCTTCGGAAAGGGCCTGGTTCAGAACGTTTTCCCGGTAAGTTACAACGCCCAGGTCAAGGTAACTACCGCCAAGTACTATATCCCTTCCGGCCGCTGTATCCAGGCCATCGATTATGCCCACAAGGACGAGGATGGGGTGTTCACCCGCATACCCGACTCGCTCACTTCCCTCTTCCGCACCGAGAAAGGACGTCCGGTGCGTGATGGCGGTGGCATCAGTCCCGACATCGAGGCCGGGACGGCAGTCCTTAGCGCGGCCACCCGAGCCCTGTTGCGCAATTTCGCCATCTTCGACTACGCCACCAGCTTCAAGCAGCAAAACGCCAGCATTTCCAGCCCGGAGACCTTCCAGATGAGTGCCGGGGTTTTCGAGGACTTCCGGCAGTTCGTGGGGAAGGGGGACTATAGTTTTGCCAACCGTACCGAGGAGCTGCTCAAGGAGATGGAGAAGGAGGCAGAGAGCGAAGACATCAGGGAAACCCTCGATCCGGCGATACAGTCGATTCGCAGCAGTTTGGAAGAACGCAAGTTGCGTGAGATTGACCTGAACCGGGAAGAAATCAGCCGGGCGCTGCGCCTGGAGATCGTAGCCCGCTATCACTACGACAAGGGCCGGGTAATCAGCGCCCTCAGCGACGATCCGGATGTGCTGAAAGCGGTCCAGGTGCTCAATGACCCCGTTGCCTACCAGCGCGTGTTTGCCCTTCAGCCTTGACCCCTTACTTGCCATGATCCTCCCTCAGGCAGCGCACCGGACCATTTTCCTGGGAGGGATCGTACTGCTGGCCGCAGGGATCCCTACTTCGCACTTCCTGATGAGTGTGGGAGGGCTGGCGCTCTCCGCCAACTGGCTGGCCGAAGGGGGCTATGTGCGCAAATTCCGCACCCTCACCGTGCACCGCGCCGCCCTGGCCTTCCTGGCCATTTACCTCATCCATGTGTTGGGAATGATTTATACGGCCGACTGGGCCTTCGGCATGAAGGACCTGAGGATCAAGCTGCCTTTTCTTGCGCTGCCTGTTATTTTCGGTACTTCGGAAGGGCTCCGGCCTAAGGAATACCGCATGGTGCTGATGGTGTTCGTGGCCGCAGTAATCTTCGGGAGCCTGCGCAGCCTGTGGGAGCTGTTGACGGCCCAGGTCACCGATGTCCGTCAGATTTCAGTATTCATCTCCCATATCCGTTTCTCCCTCAGCGTCTGTCTGGCCATATTCATCCTGGGCTACAGCCTTCATCAGGACTGGTACCCCGCAAGGGCGGTCCGTGGCCTGCAGTTCCTTCTCCTCCTCTGGCTGGGCGTATTCCTGTTCCTGCTGCAGTCGTTTACCGGGCTCATGGTGATGGGGGCTACCCTGGTGCTGCTGTTGCTTTTCTACGGATGGAGAGCGGAGTCCCTGCGCCGCAGGATGTTGCTGACCGGCCTGGGCCTGTTGCTCCCCCTGTTGACGGTGATTTATGTCTATAGCCTGGTGCGCGTCGTACATCCGGATCGTGAAGTCGATTTCTCAGCCCTGGAGGATCGCACCGCCCTGGGGAACCTTTACCACCATGATACCCTGAATCGTCAGACCGTGAATGGCTATCCCATCTGGATCTACCTCGCGGAAGAGGAGATGAAGGAGGCCTGGGCGGAGCGCAGCGCCATGGCATTCGATGGGAAGGACAATAAAGGCCACGATCTCAGGGATATTCTCATCCGCTACCTCAGTTCCAAGGGTTTGCGCAAGGATGCCGCCGGCCTGGCCCAGTTATCGGATGAGGAGATACGGCTGATTGAGAACGGCGTTGGCAATGCGCGCTGCGGGGGATATAATGTGATCCGGTCCAGGATATGCAAAATATTATGGGAGTACGAGACCTACAAATGGACCGGGGATCCGAGCGGGCATTCGGTGCTGATGCGTTGGGAATACTGGAATACGGCCTGGGGGATTATCCGCGGGCATCCTGTCCTGGGTGTGGGCACCGGGGACCTGAAACAGGCCTTTGCGCGGCAATACGAGCTTATGGGTTCCACCCTTGACCCGAAATGGCGGCTGCGCTCACACAACCAGTACCTCGCTGTTTTTGCAGCCTTCGGGTTACTGGGGTTGCTGATATTCCTTGGGGGGCTCTTCCTTCCCCCGCGATGGAGACGGCCGGAGATGCCTTTTCTGTTTGCCTCCTTTTTTATTATCGCCTTGCTTTCCATGGTAAGCGAAGACACGATGGAATCCCAGGCCGGGGCCACCTTCATCGCGTTCTTCTATTCCTACCTGCTTCTTCTTCCCGCTCAGCACGAGCGGGAGACCTGAACCGGCAAAAATTCCTATCTTCGTGAAAATACCGTTATGGGGCGTATCGATCTGAATATCACATTTCATACCTATCCTGGGGGAGAAGGGCTGGAGTCTTCGGACCTTGCCCTTATCGCCCTGGCCCAGGAGGCTGCCCGCAAGGCCTACGCCCCCTATTCGGGGTTCAGGGTAGGTGCGGCGGTGCAGCTGGAGAACGGGGAGACCATACCCGGCAACAACCAGGAGAACGTGGCCTACCCCTCGGGTCTGTGCGCCGAGCGGGTAGCCCTCTTCAACGCATCAGCCAGGTATCCCGGCGTAGCGGTCAAGACCCTGGCCATAGCCGCCGAGACCGGCCGCTTCACGCTCCAGACTCCGGTATACCCCTGCGGGGCCTGCCGCCAGGTGATGTCGGAATACGAAACTATACAGGGAAGGCCGATCCGGGTGCTCATGACAGGACCTGGATACGATACCGTAGAGGCTTCCAGCGTGAACGACCTCCTGCCGCTGCGCTTCGCCGCAGATCAACTCAGAAACGAAACCAAATAATCCCATGAACCATCCCTACATCAGAACCGGGCTGTTCATCGCAGCCCTGATTATCATTAGTGCATTCAAGTCCGACAAGCCCGCCTACGTCATCTATACCTCAGAAGGCAAGAGAGCTGACTTCGGTGATCTGCTCAAGGCATCGGTGAAATCCGATATCGTATACTTCGGCGAACTGCACGACAACCCGATAAGCCATTGGCTGGAATATGAACTGATGGTGGGTATGCATAAGGAACTGGGCGAGAAGCTTACGCTTGGGGCCGAGATGTTTGAGCGTGACAACCAGCTGATGCTGGATGAGTACATCAGCGGCACCATCAGCGCGAAGAGCTTTGAGCAGCAAGCCCGGCTGTGGCCCAACTACAAGACCGATTACAAACCCCTGGTCGACTACGCGCAGAAAAACCAGCTGAAGTTCGTGGCGACCAACATCCCGAGGCGCTATGCCTCACTGGTGCACGGCAAGGGTTTTGAGGCCCTCAAGGACCTCGACCGCGCGGCAAGGGAGACCTTTGCTCCCCTTCCGATCCCGTATGATTCTACCCTGTCATGCTATAGCGAAATGATGAAAATGGGGGAAATGAGCGGACATGCCTCGCCCAACCTGCCCAGGGCCCAGGCCGTGAAGGATGCCACCATGGGCTATTTCATCGTGGAAGAGCGTTCACGGGGCTCGGTAGTGCTGCACTTCAACGGGGCCTATCATTCCGATAACCGTCAGGGGATCCTCTGGTATGTGGACCATTACAAGCGGAATCTCGCTCAGCTCACCATTTCTACCGTGCAGCAGGATGACATGGAATCACTCGAGGAGCAGCACAAGGGAAAGGCGGACTTCATCATCGTGGTGCCGGGGAGCATGACCCGGACTTACTGATGCCTTACCGGCGATCCTCAGACGAAGGTGTAGAAATAATTGGCTATGAAGTTCCAGATGGTGACCACACCGATGGCGAAGAGTTTGGAAAGGTAGAAATTCTGTTTAAACCTACTAACCAGGGCCCACAGGATGAGGGTGTTGATCCCCAGTCCAATCAGGGAGATCAGGATGAACTTCAGGTATTCCATCGCGATCTCGGGGTTTTGGCTCTGGAAGGTCCATATCCGGTTAAGCACATAATTGGTGGAGGCGGCGATGGTGAACCCGATGGCATTGGCGACATACTTCTGTATGCGCAGCCATTCCTTGCAAACAAAGGTGAAGCCGAAGTCGACGAACACGCCCGTGAATCCCACCACGCTGAAGCGGATGAATTTCATGAGTAATTCCCTGAGGATGAATTCCGGCATGTAGCTGCTGCGAATGAACTGAGCCGCAAAATTGGTGATTTTTTAACGAATTCCATGCAGGGCATCCCTGATCCTACCCGGCCTTGACCTCACGGATGAATCCGTCTATCGCCGCATCGGCCTGAAGTGGGACAGGGTGGAGGGCCAGGCGCGGGATCTGCTCCGGATTCCGCATCAGGGAGATAAGGTCGAGATCATGCTGAGGCACGGAAATCCCGTACCCGCGGGAAGCCCACCATCGGCCAAGGTATTCCTGCTCGCTCTGCCCCGGGGTAGGTACCAGAATGGCAGGCAATCCTGTGGCATAATAGTCCATCAGGCTGGAGTACCCCGGGCGGCACAGCAGCACCCGGCTGTGTTCCAGCACCTGTCGCAGGGCAGGGCCGGGCAGGTGTCCCCAGCAGTCTGCCCTGCCCACGGTATTCATCGTATGCCCGTTTGCAGGCAGCCCGCGCACCAGGGCCAGGTGGGCCTGTGCTTTGGCACTCTGACGGATTACCATGTCTTCCAGGATGCTGCGCTGGGGTTCCGGGCCGCTGAGCACGGCACAGAGGTCATAGGAGCCGTCCGTTTCCGTCAGGGGAATCGAAGGGATGCGGGAGAGGGGACCAAGGTAGTCGGTTTTCAAGGAAGGACGGAAGGCGTGCGAGAGCCTTCCGGCGAAGTCATGCTCCGGATTGTCGGGCACCCAGCAGCGGCCAAACCTGGCAAGCATATCGTGGTGGAGCCCAAGGATGTGTTTCCGGAACGGCTGCAGCGGGGCGGGTAGCTCAGGGCTGAGCTGGTGGATGAGCAGGCGGCTGGGAAGGCCATCCAGATAAAGCCCGTAGCGGTTGTCAGAAACGACACCCTGTACCCGCCTTTCGGCGACCATTCTCCTCAGTATCCGGTGCTCTTCCGCCCTGGCGTTCATGAAGCGGGGCAAGTGCCCCAGTATGGCCCATGGAAACAGCGCTCCTGAGCGGGGATAGCGGAAGCCGTAGGAGGGAAGGGAAACATGCTCCAGTTGGGGGAAGGTCTCCCTTAGCAGGAGCAGGGAATCGCCGCAACCCCCCAGGATGAGCCCGATCTTGTGTTCTATGAATTTGTGAATTAAGGGGATGCTGCGTGTAGCATGCCCCAGGCCCCAGTCGAGGACTGCAAAAAGAATTTTTTTTTCTTCCGCCGCAGGGGGGCTCATTCGTCTAATTAGGTGTGACAAGTTACGAAAACAAGGAACGTAGGGGTCTTAGCGACCAGGAGCTGCTCTGGGCGGTGGGCCTCTCCATGATGCCCGGGGTTGGGGCCATCACGGCGCGCCGGCTGGTGGCCTTCTGCGGCGGCCTGGAAGGAGTGTATTACCGCAACGCGGAAGCCCTGCAGCAGGTGCCCGGCATAGGTCCGGTGATTTCCAGGGCTATAGCGCGCAGCAAGGTACTGCAACGTGCGGAGCAGGAGCTGGAGTTTGCGGCACGTCACGGCATACGCGTCCTGTGCTATCTGGGGCAGGACTATCCCCAGCGGCTCAACCACTGCGATGACGGGCCGGTGGTGCTGTTCTTCAAGGGACAGGGCCAGCTCAACCCCGCCAGGGTACTGGCGGTGGTAGGCACGCGCAAGCCCACGGCCCAGGGCCGAGCGCTGGTGCATGAGCTGGTAGGAGGACTGGCTGGCAGTGTGGGCCTGTTGGTCAGCGGACTGGCCTATGGCATCGACGCCGAGGCCCACCGGGCTGCCCTGGATGCCGGTTTGTCCACCGTAGCGGTTATGGCCACCGGCCTTGACCGTATCTATCCCGCCATGCATGCCAAACTGGCCCACCAGATGCTGGAAAGGGGAGGCTGGGTGAGTGACTTCATCAGCGGCACCCTCCCTGACCGGGAGAATTTTCCCAAACGGAACCGCATCATCGCCGGGCTTTCGGATGCGGTGGTGGTGGCTGAAGCCGCCAGCAGGGGAGGGGCCCTGATCACGGCCGAGCTGGCCCAGGAATACAACCGCGACGTTTTCGCCATCCCCGGCAGGCCGGGCGACCTTATGTCGGAAGGCTGCAACCGCTTGATCCGCGAGAACAGGGCCGCGCTCATCACCGGGGCGGCCGACCTGAGCTATGCCATGCGCTGGGACCAGGGCGCAAGGACTCCCACAAGCCAGAAGGCGCTGTTCCCCATCACTGATCCGGAGTCTATGCTGTTGTGGGAGTTGCTGGACCAGCCCCGCGGCATGGACTATCTGGTGGCTCGCTCGGGCATGAGCCACGGCAGGATCAGCTCCCTGCTGCTGGCCATGGAACTGGACGGTCAGATGGTGGTGTTGCCTGGAAACCGCTGGAGCCGGGGGTAACGGCCTCCGGCAAAGTTTTCCTACTTTCGTGTCGGGGCAGGCCCCGCTCAACAGATGGAAGACGAACGACAAGGAGTGGTGATGCGGTCCACCGGAAGCTGGATCAGCGTAATGGACCCTGAGGGTGAGGCAGTGGAATGCCGCATCAAGGGGAAGTTCCGCATCATGGACGTGCGCAGCACCAACCCGGTGGCGGTGGGTGACCGGGTATACTTCCGCATGGTTGATCATACCGGAGTGATCACCCGAATCTCAGACCGCCACAACTATATTGTCCGCAAGGCCACCCGCCTGTCGAGCCGCTCCCACATCATCGCGGCCAATATCGATCAGGCCATTCTGATCGTTACCCTGGCCAGCCCGCGCACTTCTACAGGCTTCATCGACCGCTTTCTCGTAACGGCAGAAGCGTACCATATTCCGGCCCGCCTGGTGTTCAACAAGGCGGATATCATGACGGAAGAACAGGTCGGGATGTTCCTGTACCTAAAATCGGTATATGAAGCCGCCGGATATCCCTGCCTGCTTGCTTCTGCTTTGGAGATGCAGGGAGTGGATGCATTTTCTGCATGGCTGCAAAACAAGGTAAGCCTGCTTTCTGGTCATTCCGGGGTAGGAAAGTCCGCCCTGGTGAATGCTGTGGAGCCAGGATTGGACCTGCGAACCGGAGCGATCTCCGATTATCATGACAAGGGAAAGCACACCACCACCTATGCCGAGATGCATCCCCTGAGCCAGGGAGGGTTCATCATTGATACACCGGGGATCAAGGAATTCGGGCTGATCGACTTCGGGCGGACAGAGGTAGGGGAACGTTTCCCGGAGATGCGGGCCCTGATGTCACACTGTCGTTTTACCAATTGTACCCATGTTCACGAGCCCGGATGTGCCGTCCGGAGAGCTCTGGACGAAGGTCATTTCCCGGAGTTCAGGTATTACAACTACCTGAGCATACTACACGACGATTATTGGGAAGAAACAGAAAGTTACGACTGATATGCGGATCGTGATACAGCGCGTAAGCAGCGCAGAGGTGAACATTGGTGGTGTTGTGCGCGACGCTATAGGCCCCGGTCTTCTTATTCTTGCAGGAATTGAAAGCGAAGATGGGGATGAGGATGCAGAATGGTTGGCTCGTAAAGTTACACAGCTCAGGATATTTCCCGATGATGAAGGCATAATGAACCGCTCGGTAGTAGATGCAGGGGGGGAGGTCATGGTCATCAGCCAGTTTACCTTGCACGCCCTGACCAAAAAAGGGAACCGTCCTTCCTACATCCGGGCGGCGAGGCCTGAGCAGGCTGTTCCTATGTATGAAGCCTTCATCAGGCTCCTGGAGGAGGGTCTTGGGGCCCGGGTTGCCCGTGGGGAATTCGGGGCCATGATGGATATCCGGCTGGTGAATACGGGGCCGGTCACGATCATTATCGACAGTAAGCACAGGGAATGATGGAAATCACGATCAGGGAAGCGCAGGAAAAGGTTGACCGGTGGATACGGACCACCGGAGTGCGCTATTTCGACGAAATGACCAACCTGGCTATTCTGATGGAGGAGGTGGGAGAAGTGGCGCGGCTCTTTGCCCGCACGTACGGGGAGCAAAGCTTCAAGGCCTCCGACAGGGGCCGTGAGCTGGGCGATGAACTGGCCGATGTGCTGTGGGTGCTCCTCTGTCTGGCCAATCAGACAGGCACTGACCTCAGTGCGGCCCTGGGACGCAATTTCGAAAAGAAGAGCAGCAGGGATGCGGAGCGGCACCGCAACAACACCAAGCTCTTTCCTGAAGAACCTATAGACACTGTCTGATGTTAGCGCAGGACAGGCCCTGACCGGTCTTCCGACACCCGTTTTGCCACGCGTATCGCTTCCCCGAGCGCTATGGCCGCCAAGTCCGCCATATGGCATTCCAGTCGTTCGTATGCGCTGCGGCGTTTCTTGATGGGCGGCTCGTGCTTCATGAACAGCATCAACCGGTGCAGGGCCTCGGAGCGGTCGTGCCAGGTTCCGATCACCTGTTCGATTTGTTTGAGCACGCTTGCTGACCTGAACCTCCCGCCCACTTTTGCCTTGCTTTTTCCGGCCATCTGCAGCAGGTACATCAGCGCCTTGAGCTCACGACGAGAGGTGTGCAGATGCTCCGGTTCCCCACTGCCGTCCCAGAGGCCGCAATGGTAAAGGAATTCCCCGTACCTGAGTTCTGCTTCCACCCTGAAACGGCGCTCCATGGCCCTCCCGCTCACTCCCTGCAGCCCCCTGGTCAGGGGGTGGGCCCCCGGCAGTTGGGTGGCCAGCGGAAGCTGGTGCAGCACCTCTACCAGCTGACGTTCCCGGCGAAGGGCCAGCGCGTTAAGATAACGGTGGTATTCTGGGTAGGGTTCCTTCAGGCTGAGCTCCATCTTTCCAAGGTATACTTGCTGAAGGAAGACATCACGGCTGCGCCCGCTCTCGCGAAAAACCATATCGCTCAATTCGAGGAAGGCCACGCTCTTCTCCATGAGCACTTCATCCCAGGGGGCGAGAAATCCCAGGAGTACCCTGAGTTTCTTGACGCCGAGCCGGAGGTCGTGCAGGTCCTCCGGGCTCCCCTCCTTCAGATAAGCCTGAAGGCAGTCCCGGCATTGACGGTCAGCGAGTTCATAGAATCCCAGCAGATGCAGCCGCATAGCCAAATATAGTGCAGGTTTTGATTTCTTGGCCGCAATGAAGACCTTTGCCCTTCCGTTGAGGCAGCGGTGGTGCCATCCTCCAGATAATGATACGTAAGCTCCTGTTTCTTTGGTTGATATGTGCGGGCTGGTTGGCGGCGCAGGGGCAGTATAGCCTGCGCGGGGTGGTCACTGACTGCCGGACAGGCGACCCCCTGGCCTTCGTCAACCTCATCAGCGCCGATGGCCGGCTGGGGACATCCACCGACATCGAAGGGCGCTTTGTCCTGGAGGATGTTTCCTACCCCCTGGTGCTTAAGGTTACTTATGTTGGCTATGCCGGGGTGACCCGCAGGCTGGAGGCCCCCGAGCGTTATCTCAGGCTGGAGCTCTGTCCTCAGGTGATGAACCTGGCCGAAGTGGTCATCCTTCCCTGGGACAACCCTGCCCTGGCCATGATGCGGCGCGTGGTAGCCCAGCGCGACCGTCATGATCCCGCCCGTCTGGAGTCCTATTCCTGCGATGCCTACGGCAAGATGGTCTTCACCGCCGACACGGCCAATGCAGGCTCCTCGGATCTGAATATCCCCGATACCACCATGCAGAAGATCCGTAAGCTGCTGGGAGAGCAGTACCTCTTCATCATGGAAACGGCCAGCGAACGCACCTACACCCGTGGCCGACTCAAGGAGAAGGTTACCGGGAGCAGGATTTCCGGGCTTAAGGACCCCCTTTTCGTCTTCCTCATCTCCCAGATGCAGTCCTTCACCTTTTACGATGAGGTTATCCGCATCGCCGACCGCTCCTACCTCAATCCTGCCAGCCCGGCCGGGCTGCGGAAGTATTACTTCAGTCTGGAGGATACCCTTCAACAGGCCGGGGATTCCGTCTTCGTCATCCGTTATGTTCCCATCCCGGGTTCTACGGCCGACCTCATGCGGGGGCTGCTCTACATCAATGGCAGCGACTGGGCCATCCAGAACGTCACCGCCGAGCCGGCCGCCGGGCAGCAAGGCATGTCCATCAGCATACGCCAGCGTTATGCACAAGTCTCGGGACATTGGTTCCCGGTGGAGCTTGGAACGAGCATACTGCTGCGCAATGTGATGATCGGCCCCTTGTATGCCCTGGGCGACGGGAATTATTACCTCAGGAACATCCGCATCAATGAGGGCCTGCGCAAGCCGCCAGGGGTGATGTCCGGTCTGGAGATCGCCCCGGGTGCCCACCGCCGCGATTCCGCCTTTTGGGTGCAATACCGGGAAGGCGAGCTGGGGATCAAGGAGCAGCGCACCTATCAAGTAATTGACAGCATTGGGGAGGCGGAACGCCTCGACCATATTTCCAGGCGCCTCGACGCCCTCATGCGGGCCCGTTTCCCCCTGGGGCCGGTTGAGCTCGACCTCCGCCGTCTCATCCGATTCAGCGAGTATGAAGGGATGTACGCCGGACTGGGACTGGGTACCAGCGAACGCCGTGTTCCCTGGTTTTCGCTTTCGGCCTATGCTGGATATGGCTATGGTGACTTCTCCCTGAAGTATGGGGGAGAGCTCTCGGTTCCCCTCTATCGTTCCCTCGACCTGGAGCTGCGGGCCTCCCTGGCCCATGATCTCAGGGAAGGAGGCCAGATCTGGGACCCCCGGGTTCCGGGAGGGGGTATGGCGCCCAATTTCCGCCGTATCCTCGTAGGCTGGATGGACCCCTGGGATATGTTGAGTGCCGGCATCCAGGTACGCCCCCTGCGGGATATACTCCTGCGGGCCTCCTGGTCCCGTGAGGAGCTCAGCCTGGAGGATGTTCCCTTTTTCTTCCGTACCGACGAAACATCCACTGCGGCCTCCTCATTCGACCTCTACAGTCTGGAATGGCGTTATGCCCGCGGGGAGCGCATGCTCCGCAGTCCGCTGCGCATCGTCAGCCTGGGCACCGACAAGCCTGTGTTCTGGCTTCGTATGCGCTACGGCGAACCACGCACTGAAGGGGTGGCAGAACCCCTGCTTAGCCTCGAATTCAAAGCCTTTGGTGCATGGAAGATGCCGCGGGCGGGTGTTTTCAACGTCAACCTCCTGTCGGGCCGAATGTGGAACACCCAGCCGGCTTCCTGGCTGTTCAACGGGCGGGGCGCTTACCGCAGCTTCACCATATATACCCCAAATGCCTTCGAGACCGCGGGGGGCACGGAATTCCTTTCCGATCGCTATGTCTACCTCTTTCTTACCCACGATTTCCAGCACCGTCTCACCGGCAACCGTCGCTTGCCATCGCTGAGGATACATGCCAATGCCGGATGGAGCCGCAGAGGGGTTCAACCTCTGGTGCCCCCTTCCATCAAGGATATGCGTAAGGTATACCTCGAAGTCGGGCTGGACTTTCCCGACCTGGTTGATCTGGGCCTCGTGCAGCTGGGCCTGGGCGGTTTCAGTCGGCTGGGAGTCTACCGCAGCGGCAACTGGCGTAAGGACCTGGCCGGCAAATTCGTGCTGGGCATCCCCTTCTGATGCGGCGATTATGATGTATCTTTCGGAAAAATCCGTGGTTATGAAATATATCGCACGCTGGGTCCTCAGCGCCCTCCTGGTCCTGCTCACGCTATGGGGGCTGTGGTACTTTGCGGATATCGTCATGTATATCCTGATATCGGCCGTGCTATCCTTCATGGGGCACCCCCTGGTCCGTTTCTTCGACCGGATGCATTTCAGGGGGGTGCGCATACCGCACAGCCTCAGCGCAGGCCTGGCCCTCATCGTGGAGCTGGTGGTGGTGCTGGCCATCATCGGCACCCTGGTGCCCCTGGTCGCTCGGCAGGCCAGCATCATTTCCGGCATCGACGCCAATACCGTAGCCCAGGCTTTCCGCGAGCCCCTGATGTGGCTGGAGGAGGTTATGATTGAGTATGGCCTGATGAGCTCCACCGAAACCCTGGAATCCTATGTTACGGGCCGATTGCAGGAGGTCTTCGTGGCCATTGACTTCAGCCAGGTCCTCGATATCCTCTTCTCACTTACGGGTACGGTGTTCATCGGGTTGTTTTCCGTGGTGTTCATCACCTATTTCTTCCTGAAGGAAAAGGACTTATTCCAGAACGGCATCATGCTTTTTACCCCCGAGAAGTACCATAAGGAAGTGGACAATATCCTCACCTCCACCCGCTACCTCCTGTCCCGGTATTTCCTGGGCATCTGCCTGGAAATACTGATCATGATGACCATGATCACGGCCTTTCTGACGATACTGGGGGTCAAGGGTGCCTTACTGATCGGCTTTCTGGGGGGGCTGATGAACATCATCCCTTACCTTGGGCCGGTGATCGGGGCGATACTGGGGGTGCTCATCGGGGCCTCCACCCAGCTCAGCCTGGGAGTGTATGCTGATCTTTATGTTCTGATATTCAAGATCGTGGGATCGTTTTCGGTGGCCAAGCTGATCGACGATATGGTGCTGCAGCCCATGATCTACAGCAAGAGCGTCAAGGCCCATCCCCTGGAGATCTTCCTGGTGATAATGATAGCGGGCAGCCTGGCCGGAGTGCCGGGGATGATGCTGGCCATTCCTTCCTATACCGTGCTGCGCATCGTGGCCAAGGAGTTCCTGTCCGGGATGCGGGTAGTGAAGAAGCTCACGGAAGATATTTAGGCGGAAGTAGGGATAAGCAAATAAGTGCGAAGGAATAGCGTCAGCAGTGTGCCCCCGCACTCCGCGCTGCTGATGAGAGTGTGGGTTTGAGGAGGAGTGTGAAGGATGGATTACTTTGGGTACCCGCACTCCGCACTTATAGTGTGAGTGTGAGCGCGGGGAATGAAATGATCAGGGAATTCTCTTCCGTGAGGCTCAGATCGTCATGATGTCCTTTTCCTTGGCTTCGAGCAGGGTGTCAACCTTGGTGGTGAAGTTGTTGGTAAGGTTCTGGACGTCGTTCTCCAGCTTTTTGATGTCGTCTTCCGACACGCCATCGTCCTTGAGCTTTTTGGCGGCGGTATTGGCGTTTTTGCGAATATTGCGGATGCTCACCTTGGCCTGTTCGGCTTCATTGCGGGCACGTTTCACCAGGTCGCGGCGGCGCTCCTCAGTAAGGGGGGGCACCAGGATACGGAGCACTTCCCCGTCGTTCTGGGGGTTGAAACCCAGGTTTGCGGCCTGTATGGCCTTGTCGATCACCACCAGCATGTTCTTGTCCCAGGGCTGCACAATGATCTGCTTGGGATCCGGCGTATTGATGTTGGCCATCTGGTCGATAGGCGTAGGCACACCATAGTAGTCGGCCCTCACGCCTTCCAGCATTTGTGGATTGGCCTTGCCGGCGCGCAGTTTCTGGTATTCCTTTTCCAGGTGGCTGATTGCACCGTCCATGTCCTCCCTGGTCTCCATCAGGACCATCTGACAAAACTCATTCATGCTGTTTCAGTTTGGTTTGCAAAAGTAACACAAGAAGAGGAATTCTGTTCAGGGGTGCACCAGGCTCCCTCTTTCCTCGCCCTGTACCAGGGCGCTGAGGGTTCCGGGTTCAGTAACCTTGAACACCAGGATGGGGATGTTATTTTCCCGGCAGAGGGTAAAGGCAGTAGGATCCATGATGCGCAGATCCTCATTCAGGGCCTGGTCGAAGCTCAGGCGGGGATAGCGGCGGGCGGAGGGATCCTTTTCGGGGTCGGCGGAGTATACCCCATCCACGCGGGTTCCTTTGAGCAGGGCCCCGGCGCCGATCTCGGCAGCCCGCAGGGCCGCTGCGCTGTCGGTGGTAAAGAAGGGGTTGCCGGTCCCACCGGCCAGCAGCAGTACTTTTCCTTGTTCCAGGGCCTCCAGCATGCGTTCCCGGGTGGGGTGCATACAGAGCCGGTCTACGGCCAAGCCCGAGAGCAGCAGTGAAGGTATGCCCTGGCGTTTCAGTTCATCACCCAGGGCCATGCTGTTGATTAGGGTGGCCAGCATGCCCATATAGTCGCCGCTGACCCGGTCGATCTCCAGTCCTTCATTGCGTGCGCCACGGAAGATATTGCCCCCACCCAGCACCACGGCCGTCTGGCAGCCGAGGCGGTGCACCGAGGCGATCTCCCGGGCGAAATGGGCCAGGCTGTCCTTGTCGAAACCCTTGGAGTGAGGGCCGCCCAGGGCCTCGCCACTCAGCTTGAGGAGGATACGCTTGTACTTCATGGGATGGGGGTCTTTCCGCGTTTTCGAAAGGCTAAAGATAGGGAAGTTTCTGAGCGTATGGACTTCGCCGGGTAGCTACACTGTTGGTGCGGGTGCGAGTGTGAGCAGGAATGTACGGAAGCGTTTGGAGGACAGATCGCCCTGTTCACCCGTACACCAGTGCTTCCAATAATACTTCCCAGATTCCATTATTCTAGCCACTAGCCACTAGCCACTAGCCACTAGCCACTAGCCACTAGCCACTAGCCACTAAAAAAGGCCTCCCGCAGGGAAGGCCTTTCAATATGTTGTATGCCGGAGATTATTCTCCAAGCATCAGGCGGCGGAAGCCGATGACCTTGAGGTCTTTGTCGTGTTGTGTTACATACTGGCCCACGGTCAGCTTGCTGTCGCGGATGAAGTCCTGGTTCATCAGGGTGCTGTCCTTGTAGAAGCGGTTGAGCTTGCCTTCGGCTATTTTGTCGAGCATGTTCTCGGGCTTGCCTTCCTGGCGGGCCTGCTCGCGGCCGATCTCGAGTTCGCGTTCGCGCACTTCCTGGGGCACATCGTCCTTATCTACAGCGATGGGGCTCATGGCGGCTACCTGCATGGCCAGTTCGTGGGCGAGTTCCCCATGACCGTCCTTGCTCAGGCCCAACAGGGTAGCCAGACGGTTGCCCTGGTGGTTGTATGCGGCTACAATACCGGCTTCGATGCTTTCCATCTCCACGCCGGTGCGCTCCCCTGTCTTTCCGGTGAGGTCGGTCATATTGTCCTGCACGCTACGCCCGTTGAGGTCGGCGGCCAGCAGTTCTTCGGTGTTCTTGCAGCGGTGGCGCAGGGCGGCGTTTGCCACATCCTGGGCGAAGGCCTTGAACTCTTCGTTCTTGGCAACGAAATCGGTCTCACAATTGACCATGACCACCACCCCGAAGGTCTTGTCGTCGGTGGTTTTGCTGATCACGATGCCTTCGTTGGCGTCGCGGTCGGCGCGTTTGGCGGCCACCTTCTGGCCCTTCTTGCGGAGGTAATCGATGGCTTTTTCGAAATCCCCTTCGCTTTCGATGAGGGCGGCTTTGCAGTCCATCATCCCGGCGCCGGTCATTTTTCTCAGCTTGTTGACTTCAGCTGCGCTGATCTGTGTCATTCTCTGTATCGTTAAAAGAAATGAATACGCTGTTGAATTGTTCAGGGATCAGTCGTCGAAGCGGGGGGCTTCCGGCTTCTTGCCCGGCTCAATGCGCTTGCGCAGGGTGGGGCGTTTTTTGCGGCCTGATCCTTCTTCCTTCTCCTCTTCCTCTTCTGCGGCAGAGCGGCGTACCTGGCCACCCTCGGTCATTTCGACCTCACCGTCTTCATCCTCGTCTTCTTCGTCCTTTTGGCGATCTTTCTCCACCTTGCGTTCGGCCAGTCCTTCTTCGATGCTCTGGCACATCAGGCGAACGATGAGTTCGATGGACTTGGAGGCGTCGTCGTTGGCGGGGATGGGGAAGTCGATGAGGTTGGGGTCCACGTTCGTGTCCACGATGGCGAAGGTGGGGATATTGAGTTTGCGGGCCTCGTGCACCGCGATATGCTCCTTCATGGTATCCACGATGAAGAGGGCGGCGGGCAGTTTGCCGAGGTCGGCAATGCTGCCGAGGGTCTTGTCGAGCTTGGCCCGTTCACGGCTGATCTGAAGGCGTTCGCGCTTCGACATATTGGTCCAACCGGGGCTGGCCATGAGCTTATCGATGGAGGTCATCTTACGCACGGCCTTGCGGATGGTGGCGAAGTTGGTGAGCATCCCTCCCGGCCAGCGCTCGGTAACGTAAGGCATTCCGACCTTTTTTACGTGTTCGGATACGATCTCCTTGGCCTGTTTCTTGGTAGCCACGAAGAGGATCTTACGGCCCGAGCGGGCGATTTGCCGCATGGCCGAGGAAGCCTCGTCAATCTTGGCGATGGTCTTGTGAAGGTCGATGATGTGGATTCCGTTGCGCTCCATGAAAATGTAGGGCGCCATGTTGGGGTTCCACTTGCGTTTCAGGTGACCAAAGTGTACACCTGCATCCAGTAATTCGTCGAATGTTGTTTTGGGCATGATGGTATGGTTTACCTTCTGATCGAGCAACCGCACAGTAGCGCCGCGGAGGGCGACGGTCTGCGCAGTTTAGATACTAAACCAGATATTAACGTTTGCTGAACTGGAACTTCTTGCGTGCACCAGGCTGACCGGGCTTCTTGCGCTCCACCATACGGGGGTCGCGGCGCAGCAGGCCCTGGGCCTTGAGCGTGGGCCTGTAGGTCTCGTCGATCTTGCACAGGGCCCTGGAAATGGCCAGGCGAAGGGCTTCGGCCTGTCCGGTAATCCCACCCCCATCAAGGTTGGCCTTGATGTCGTACTTACCGGCATTTTCGGTAAGCTGGAAGGGCTGGTTGACAATATACTGAAGCGTGGGTGAAGGGAAGTAATCTTCCAGGGTACGTCCGTTGATACGCACCTCACCATTACCGTCGCTCAGGTAGATACGGGCGATGGCGGTTTTCCTTCTTCCGATGGTGTTGATGATTTCCATGCGATATGCTGCGATTACTTACTTAATGGTGCTCAAATCGATTTTCCGGGGCTGTTGGGCCTCGTGGCTGTGTTCCGGTCCGACGAACACGCGCAGGTTGCGGTACATCTGGCGGCCCAGGCGGTTGCGGGGCAGCATGCCCTTGACGGCCTTTTCCACCAGGCGCTCCGGATGCTTGCGCAGCATCTCCTCGGCCGTGGTCACGCGCTGTCCGCCCGGATATCCGGTGTAACGGACGTATTCCTTGTCCGCCATCTTGTTGCCGGTCAGTACTACCTTGTCGGCGTTGATGATGATCACATTGTCCCCGCAATCAATATGGGGCGTGTAGCTGGTCTTGTGCTTCCCGCGGAGTATGGTGGCCACCTTGCTGGCCATGCGGCCCAGTACCTGGTTTTCGGCATCCACCAGGATCCACTCCTTCTGCTCCCTGGCAGCTTCTACGCTGATCGAGCGGGTCTTGTAACTTAGGGTATCCATGTATTGACGGTTTCTGTCGGTCTTCTTTCCCAAAATGGGCTGCAAAAGTAGAACATAATTTTCATTAAGACAAATTTGTAAGCGATTAAAGTTCTTACCTTCACAGGGACGGACGGCACTGCCGACCCTTTACTGTTGATACATCCTGCGATGACTACCCGCAAACGCAAGTCAGCTCCCCCGGGCCCCCTCCCGGCCCTCATCCTCTTCGCCCTGGCCATGGCCATGCTGGAAGCTGCTGTGGTGGTCTACCTCCGCCACATCACCTATCCTGACGGGTTTGCTTTCCCGCTCCGGCCTTTCCCAGCGAACCTCCTGCTGAGCGAGCTGTGGCGCGAACTTGCCACCCTGGTTATGCTCCTGGGGGCCGCCTGGATGTTCGCCCGCAGCTGGACCGCCCGCCTGGGGGCCTTTCTGCTCGCTTTCGCCCTCTGGGACCTGGGGTATTATTTCTTCCTGTGGCTGCTGCTGTCCTGGCCCGCTTCCCTGCTCACCTGGGATCTGCTCTTTCTCATCCCGGCACCCTGGACCGGCCCGGTGCTCGCCCCGGTCATACATTCCCTCACCATGATCGCCATGGGCGCCGGACTACTCCGGGCTGCCTTGCCCCGGCAGGGCGCCAGGGCCTTCTGGGCCTGCAATATTTTGGGCAGCCTGATTTCCATCGCGACCTATCTTTGGCCATGGACGGCCCATATGCTGGAGGTTTTCCCCGTCGAACGCCTCCTGAGCATGTCCCACGATGTGGTCTTTTCCCCCCATGCCCTGGCCTTCATCCCCGTGGGATTCCCCTGGATCCCCTTTCTTGCGGGAGAGACCCTCTTCATCCTGGCCACCTTGAAGGTCTACCGCCGCTGATCACCCTTGCGGAATTTCATACCTTTGCCGCAGGGCCTGTATCACCCGAAGTATAAGCATGCAGCATTCCATTGAAGTCAGGGAAGTTACCAAGACGTATGGCACCCAGCGGGCCCTCGACCAGGTGTCGCTGGATATTTCGCCCGGTGGTGTGGTGGGGCTGCTCGGACCCAATGGGGCCGGCAAGTCCACCTTGATGAAGATCCTCACCTGTTTCATTCCCCCTACCCAGGGAACGGTGAAGGTACTGGGATTCGACATCTTCACCCAGGCCCTGGAGGTAAGGCGCAGGGTAGGCTATCTTCCGGAGAACAACCCGCTTTATGTGGACATGTATGTGCGTGAGTACCTTCAGTTCATAGCGGGGATCCACCGTCTGGACCGCCCGGAGGAACGGGTAGGGGAGATGATCGGCCTTACCGGCCTGGAACGCGAGCAGCACAAACGCATCGGGGCCCTCTCCAAAGGCTACCGTCAGCGTGTGGGACTGGCCCAGGCCCTCATCCACAACCCCCAGGTGCTTATCCTGGATGAACCAACCTCGGGCCTGGATCCCAACCAGCTGGCCGAGATCCGTCAGCTCATCCTTGAAACCGGACGCGAACGCACAGTGCTGCTTTCTACCCATATCATGCAGGAAGTAGAAGCGATATGCGAGCGCGTGGTGATTATCGACAAGGGGCGCATCGTGGCCGATGACCGAACCGAACGCCTGACCGGCATGCTCAGTGGCAAGGAGGTGATCGAAGTGGAGTTCAGTGTGCTTCCTGATCCGGCCTTGCTTCAGGCTATTCCAGGGGTGCACCAGGTGAGGACCCTGCCCGGTAACAAGGCCGAATTGCAGGCCGAAGCAGGGCGCGACATCCGGGGCGAGGTGTTCAGCCTGGCCGTGCAGCAGGGGGTCAAGGTGCTATCCATGACCCGGGTGGAACAAGGGCTCGAAGAGATCTTCCACACCCTCACCCGCGGGAGCTGATCACGGAACCGGCCTTTTCACGGAATGCTTACCTTTGCACGCTGTTAATCTGCATGCCCCCGGGCATGCCCTATCTGTTCAGATTATGCCTTACCTCTTTACTTCGGAATCGGTTTCACAGGGTCATCCAGACAAGGTGGCCGATCAGATTTCAGATGCTTTGCTCGATGAATTCCTTCGCCACGACCCCCGCTCCCGGGTGGCCTGCGAGACCCTGGTCACCACGGGTCTGGTCGTTTGCTCCGGAGAAGTGAAGACCGAAGGTTTCGTTGATATTCAGGAGGTGGTGCGCCGCACCATCGAGCAGATCGGATACGACCGCGCCGAGCTGCAGTTTGACCACAAATCCTGCGGGGTACTCACCAGCATACACGAGCAGTCACCCGATATCAACCGTGGGGTGGATCGTGCCGACGAGGAGCAACAGGGTGCCGGCGACCAGGGCATGATGTTCGGATATGCCTCGGACGAGATGTACAATTACATGCCCCTGCCCATTGAGCTGTCCCATCGGCTGGTGCAGGAACTGGCCGGGATCCGGAATGAAGGAAGGGAGATGAAATACCTGAGGCCCGACGCCAAGTCCCAGGTCACCGTCCTTTATGATGATGACCATAAGGCCCTGCGGATTGATACCATCGTGGTTTCGACACAACACGACGAATGGCTGCTGCCGGAACGCAAGGGAGATCCCGTTGCACAGGCCGAGGCTGACCGTGCCATGCAGCAGCAGATACATCATGATGTACAGCATATCCTGATCCCCCGGGTTATTAAAACCCTGCATACGGAAGAAGAAAAGGGCCTGTTCGCGCATCCATACACCCTGCATGTGAACCCCACGGGTAAGTTTGTCATCGGAGGACCTCATGGGGATACCGGGCTCACGGGACGCAAGATCATAGTGGACACCTATGGCGGCAGCAGCCCCCATGGGGGCGGGGCATTCTCGGGCAAGGATGCTTCCAAAGTGGACCGCTCTGCGGCCTACGCCGCCCGCCACCTGGCGCGTAACCTGGTGGCCGCAGGGGTTGCCTCCCGCATTACCGTGCAGGTAGCCTATGCCATCGGCCTTGCTGAACCCGTGAGCGTCAACATCAATACCCATGGCACCGCCAGAGTCAAAGATGTCCGGGGGAACCTGCTTAGCGATCCTCAGATTGCCGAAAAGCTCCATGGGGAATATGACCTGCGTCCAGCCGCCATCACGCGCAGGTTCCGTCTGACCGACCCCATTTTCCTGCCAACCGCCAGTTATGGCCATTTCGGACGCGACGTGAAGACGGTGGAAACCCCGGTATATTATAATGGTGAGGGTGTGAGTGTCCGCCAGGAAGATGGTAAGGAAAGGTTCTATAAAATGGTGGAACTCTTCCCCTGGGAGAAGGACGATTATGTCCCCCGATTCAGGGAGATCTTCGGCTTGTAGTCCAGCAACCACGTTAAGTGTTTTTTTTACGCCTCCCTTCTTGGAAGGCGTGAACATTATTCGTATAATAGCTCTTTAATAAGAACTATTCAATATTGCTATGGAAAATAACGAACGTACACAGAACACAGGGCAGGGCGCTGGCCATGAAGGCACTGGCGCAAGCAAGTGCCCTCATGCCGGAGGCATGCTCCGGACGAGCGCCTCTGGCGGCAGGTCAAACCGTGAGTGGTGGCCCGATCAGCTCAAGCTGGGAATACTGCGGCAGCATTCTTCCCTGTCCGATCCCATGGGTCAGGACTTCAGTTATGCAAAGGAGTTCCAGAAGCTGGACCTTGCCGGGGTAAAGCAGGACATCGTATCGCTGATGACCCGCTCCCAGGAGTGGTGGCCGGCCGATTACGGGCATTATGGACCCTTATTCATCCGTATGGCCTGGCACAGTGCCGGGACCTACCGGGTGCACGACGGCCGTGGGGGCGCCGGGTCAGGGACGCAGCGCTTTGCTCCCCTGAACAGCTGGCCCGACAATGCCAACCTTGACAAGGCCCGACTGCTGCTGTGGCCCATTAAAAAGAAGTACGGACGCAGGCTTTCCTGGGCCGACCTCATGATCCTGGCCGGTAACTGTGCCCTGGAGTCGATGGGTTTCAAGACCTTCGGCTTTGCAGGGGGGCGCGAGGACGTATGGGAGCCGGAGGAGGACATCTATTGGGGTTCTGAGGCGGAATGGCTCGGGGACAAGAGGTACACGGGCGATCGTGACCTGGAGAACCCCCTGGCCGCAGTGCAGATGGGCCTGATCTATGTGAATCCCGAAGGCCCCAACGGCATTCCGGATCCCCTGGCGGCTGCCCGCGACATAAGGGAGACCTTTCGCCGCATGGCGATGAACGACGAGGAGACGGTAGCCCTGATAGCCGGAGGCCATACCTTCGGCAAAACCCACGGAGCCGCCGATCCTGGAAAATATGTGGAGCGCGAACCGGCCGCCGCGCCCCTGGAGGAGCAGGGGCTCGGGTGGAAGAACAGCTTCGGCAGCGGCAAGGCCGGGGATACCATCACCAGCGGCCTGGAAGGTGCCTGGACCACGACGCCCACCCGCTGGAGCAACAATTTCTTCTGGAACCTGTTCGGGTACGAGTGGGAGCTCACCAAAAGCCCGGCCGGGGCCCATCAGTGGAAGCCGAAGCACGGCATGGGTGCCGATACCGTCCCTGATGCCCACGACCCTTCCCGTCGCCATGCCCCCATGATGCTCACCACCGATCTGGCGTTGCGGTTCGATCCGGAATATGAGAAGATCTCGCGCCGTTTCCTCGACCATCCGGACGAGTTCGCAGATGCCTTTGCCCGTGCCTGGTTCAAGCTGACCCACCGCGACATGGGGCCGCGTTCGCGCTACCTCGGCCCGGAAGTGCCCGCCGAGACGCTGATCTGGCAGGATCCTCTGCCCACCGTAGACCATGAACTGGTAAGCGCTCAGGATATCGCTGCGCTGAAAACCGAGATCCTCGCCAGCGGCCTCAGTATTGCCGACCTGGTTGGCGCTGCATGGGCTTCTGCATCCACCTTCAGGGGTTCCGACAAGCGCGGGGGTGCCAATGGGGCACGGGTGCGCCTGGCTCCTCAGAAGGACTGGGAGGTGAACCGCCCCGAATCCCTCGCCAGGGTGCTGGACATGCTGGAAAAGATACAGAAGGTTTTTAATGGCCGTCCTGGGGGAAACTCGCGCATTTCCCTGGCCGACCTGATCGTGCTGGGGGGTGCCGCTGCCATAGAAAAAGCAGCTGCAGATGCCGGATATACCGTGAATGTGCCCTTTACCCCGGGACGTACTGATGCAAGCCAGCACCATACCGATGTTGAATCGTTCGAGGCGATGTGTCCGGTAGCCGACGGTTTCCGCAATTATGTTAACCGCAATGTTCGGCTGAAGGCGGAAGAATGGCTGGTAGATAAGGCCCAGCTGCTCACGCTTACTGCACCCGAGATGACGGTGCTTGTGGGTGGCCTGCGTGTGCTCCAGACCAACTGGGATGGCAGCAGCCATGGCGTGCTCACCGATCGTCCCGGTCAGCTGTCCCACGATTTCTTCGTGAACCTGCTCGATGTCGCCACCCGTTGGACCCCGGTAAGTGAAGATAAGGACCTCTTTGAAGGGCATGATCGCAGCAGTGGCTCATTGCGTTGGACGGCCACCCGGGCCGACCTCGTCTTCGGGTCCAATTCCGAGCTGCGGGCCCTGGCCGAAGTGTATGCCAGTGACGATGCAGGTCAGAAATTCGTGGATGACTTCGTTGCAGCCTGGGCCAGGGTCATGAACCTTGACCGTTTTGAATTGCGTTAGGCCTTGGGTGCCTGAAAAAGAAGGACGGCCTCATGAATGGGGCCGTCCTTTCATTTTTTATATTCTTGCGCTTCAGCGCTTGATCACGAGTTTGTGGGTTGCGGAGGCCTGTCCGTCGAGATAGAGGGTGTAGAAATACACGCCTTCGGTAAGGTCGCGCAGGTCGATGTTGAGGCGGCCCTTGCGGTTCTCGATGGGGATACGCCTCAACTCGGAGCCCAGCAGGTTCATGATGCTAAGGCGTGCGCTGCGGAAGGTGGGCAGGTCATAATTAAAGCTGGTCTGGGCGCTGGCCGGGTTGGGATAGGCGGAGGAAAGCCCCATGGAGGCCAGGCTGCCCGGCTCAGGCAGAGCGGTAACGTTGTAGGCATAGTCCACAATGACCCGGATGGAGTCGTTGGCATTCGCCTGGTCGAAGAAGGTATAGGAAATCCGGCTGGTGCCTGTGTTCCCGTTGGAGTAGTATTCGCCTACAAAGCTGATGGTGTCGGCCTGCCCGGCGTTGATGGTAATGGGTGTGGGGGAAACATAGGTGAAAGGCGGATAGCACTGGGTCCAGCAGAAAGAGTTGGTTGAGCCGGTAATCAGGTTGAACTCCGTCTTCTTGCATAATACATTCAGGTTGGCCCCCGAATTGTTTTTTACATCGAAGTAGGAGAGTATTTCGGTATGACCGGGTTCTTCAGCCAGCACGACCACGGTATTGTTGGTGATGGTGGCCCCGTCGGCACGGAAGAGCTGCAGAGACTGTCCCTGCGCGAGTCCGAGACCTGCCATGGCCAGGGTAAGGAGTATGAGCTTTTTCATCGTCGTATCTGTTAACAGTGGAGAATCCTTCTACACCATTTCATCTGCAAAAATATACATATTCCGGGCTGAACCCACGTTTTTAACCACTTTTAACGTGAGCCGGGGAACTGTGCCCCACGACGGTGCAGGAGACACCGACTGCAATTTCTCTCTGGATTTGCGGAAGGGGAAATGTTTATCTTTGGGGGTTCTCCATGTTAACATATTCAGTTATCAAGATTTATCATCCTATGAAAAGAACCTTTACCCTCCTTTTTGCATTGAGTGTACTTTTCGCCGGTGGGCTTCAGGCCCAGGTGCAGCGTAAGGTGCTGCTCGAGCATTTCACCCAGGCTTCCTGCGGCCCGTGCGCTACCTACAACCCGGCCATGCAGGCTGTAGTGAACGCCAATCCCGACAAGATCGTACCGATCAAGTACCAGGTATGGTGGCCGGGCAGCGATCCGATGTACAACCACAATACGGTGGATGTGCAGGCCAGGGTAAACTATTACCCCCCCAGCTTCGGGGTGCCCCATTCCCAGCTCGACGGAGCCTGGTGGGGGGGGCATCCGGCCAACTGGACCATCAATACCGTAAACACCCGCTATGCCGTGGCCTCGCCTTTCCAGATCGAGATCTCCCATAGTATTCCCGCTACCCACGATACCGTATTCATCACCATGGTCATCAAGGCCCCGGCGGGATTTTCAGGTAGTGCAATTGCCCACATCGTGGTAGAGGAAGAGCAGATCCATTTTTCCACCGCCCCGGGTTCAAACGGGGAGACTGATTTTTTTAATGTAATGAAGAAGATGCTGCCCAGTAATGCAGGGACTGCTCTGCCTTCCACATGGGCTGCCGGAGATTCGGTGGTGATCAACGCATTCTGGAAGTTTGCCAACGTATATGACTGGGAAGAAATCGCTGTGGTCGGTTTCATTCAGGATCCGGTTACCAAGTATGTACACCAGGCCGAGTACAGCCCGCCCCTGCCTCCGGCTCCCCTTTTCAATTACGATGTGGCCGCCCTTACCCTTGGTGGACTGCCTACGGCTTCCTGCAGCGGCGAAATCGCCCCGGTGGTGAAGATCAAGAACATGGGGGCCTTTGCCCTCACCAGCCTCAACCTGAACTACCGCGTGAACGGTGGTACCCTTCACACCTATGCCTGGACGGGCAACCTGCCCTTCTACGCAGAGGCCTCGGTCAGCCTTCCGGTCATCACCTTCCCGGTCCAGGCCAACAACACCCTGGAGGTATATCCCAGCCTGCCCAATGGCCAGGCCGATCAGTTTGCGGGCAACGATACCCTGCAGGAAGAGATCGACGGGGCCCATACCGCGACCAACCTGGTTACCCTGACCCTGCGCACCGACAATGCCCCGGCCCAGACCACCTGGAACCTGAAGGATGCCAGCGGTACCATCGTCTATTCCGGCGGACCCTATTCACAAGCCCAGACCATGACCACCGTTCCGATGACCCTGTCGTCTCTGGGCTGTTATACCTTCACCATCAACGATGCCGGGGGTAACGGAATCTGTTGCAGCAGCGGCATTGGGTTTTACCGCCTTACCGACCAGTACGGGGTGAACTTCATTGCCGGGAGCAATTTCGCCAGTACTGAAGTCGGGGAGTTCGAGGTGATCGGCGTGGGCATGGAGGAAGAACTGAACGCACCTCTGGTTGAAGTTGTGCCCAATCCATTCCGTCAGGAGGCCAGGGTACAGTTAAACCTTGACCAGGCCGGGGAAGTTGGCCTCGAGCTGTTCGACCTGCTGGGAAGCCGGGTGCTCCAGACCCTGCCACGCCCTATGCCCCAGGGCGAAAGCACGCTCAGCCTGGATGGAAGCTCGCTGCGGCCCGGGCTCTACCTGCTGAAGGTAAAGGTTGGAAACGAAGTCTACACCCGAAAAGTGAACCATACCCTCTAAACCCCGCAACTACCCCCCCCCTCCATGAAACGACCGATCGTCCTTATTGCATTGCTGACGGCCTTCGGCCTCCAGCTGGCCGCACAGAGCCAGCGCCTTGTCCTGCTGGAGCATTTTACACAGGCCTCCTGCGGTCCCTGCGCCACCTATAACCCCGGTGTACAGGCCATACTCACGGCCAATCCAGACAAGATCACCTATATCAAGTACCAGACCAGCTGGCCGGGCTACGACCCGATGAACCTGCACAACCCTACAGAAGTCGCTTCAAGGGTTGGCTATTACGGAGTGTCGGGCGTTCCGCACAGCGTTCTGGACGGCAATTATTACGATGGCTCCGCTTCTGGGTGGAATGTGGGTACGGTGAATGCCCGCTACGCCATGAGTACACCCATTGAGATCCAGATGCAGCACAGCCTCTCTGCTGCTCAGGACAGCGTGCATGTGACCATGCTGGTCAAGGCAACAGGACCGGTTTCGGGTAACCTGGTCGCCATGATCGGGGTGGTGGAGAAGCACATCCAGTTCGCCACGGCTCCGGGCAGCAACGGGGAGAAGAATTTCTACCATGTGATGAAGAAGTTCCTTCCGAATGCCCTGGGGAATGCACTGCCGGCCAGTATGAATACTGGCGACTATGTCATTTTCCGCCATTCATGGAAACTGGCTAATTTTTACAGTGTGGCACAACTGGGTGTGGTAGGCTGGGTACAGAACCGCACCACCAAGGAAGTGCTGCAGGCAGCCAACAGCAGCACCAATGCCCTGGTCCCCCTGCATGCCAACGACGGTGCCCTGAGGACCCTCCTTGGTGTTGGGGACAAAGGGTGCAGCGATGAGGTTGAGCCCGGCATCATCCTGCGTAACCAGGGCAGCCAGCCCTTGAGCTCGGCAGAGATCCGTTACTCTGTGAACGGGGAGACTCCTGTGGTACATACCTGGACCGGCAGCCTCGGTTTCCTTGAGGAGGCGACTATCAGCCTTCCCTCCACCGGGTTTGAACTGGGCACTTCCAACGGTATCAAGGTATATCTGAGTGCCGTGAACGGTGTAGCCGACGGGTATCACGGAAACGATACCCTGGGCAAATCCTTTACCCTGGCCCCGGGGACTTCGCAAAAAGTCTACCTCTATCTCAAGACCGACAACTTCCCTCAGCAAACCAGCTGGGAGCTCGTGGATGACCAGGGCTCCGTGGTGCATTCCGGAGGGCCATACAGCCAGGCAGGCCAGGTGGTGCAGCAGACTTTCACACTCAATCCGGGTTGTTATACCTTCACCCTGAGGGATGCCGGCGGCAACGGAATATGTTGTGCCAACGGCTATGGGGTGTATCAGCTGACTTCCGACATAGCCGGTCAGGTACTGGGCGAGGGCGACGATTTTGGCGCTGAAGGGATCCATGCCTTCAAGGTTGGCGGATACGCCGGCCTGGATGAGAACCTGGTCTTTTCGGCGGCTGTAGTGTTCCCGAACCCTGCCAGCAACGAGGCCATCCTGGGCATCGATCTGCACCAGCCCGGCCGGGTGGAGGCCCTGGTAATGGACCTGCATGGACGGGTGGTACTCAGACGCCAGGGAGATTTCAGCACCCCGGGCGAACAGTACCTGCCCTTGGTGCTGGACGATCTGGAAGATGGCTTATATATGGTCAGGGTGAAGAGCGGAAACCAGGAGTCCATCCTGAAGCTCAATATTATTCACTGACCCTTTCGAAGGCTTCTACGGGGTGGGTGCAGCAGTGCTCACCCCGTAATTTTTTCCAGGAGGTCGTCTTCAACCAGGTTGGGCAGGGTGACGCGCAGTTTGGGTTCCTGTTGCATGGCCCTGCGGATGGCGAATACGGCCTCCGGGTTGCGGGCCCAGCTGCGGCGTGCGATGCCGTTGTTCACATCCCAGAAGAGCATGGAGCGCAGCCGTCGGTCGGCGTCCTCGCTGCCATCGAGTACCATGCCGAATCCCCCGTTGATCACCTCGCCCCAGCCCACGCCGCCTCCGTTGTGAATGGAGACCCAGGTAGCCCCGCGGAAGCTGTCACCGATGACATTGTGGATGGCCATGTCTGCAGTGAACTGCGAGCCGTCGTAAATATTGGAGGTTTCACGATAAGGGGAATCGGTCCCCGAAACATCATGATGGTCGCGGCCCAGGATGACCGGAGCGCTCAGCCGGCCCTCGCGTATGGCCTGGTTGAAGGCCGCGGCGATGCGGATGCGTCCTTCCGCATCAGCATAGAGGATGCGTGCCTGGGACCCGACTACCATCTTGTTTTCTTCCGCTGCACGGATCCAGCGCAGGTTGTCTTCCATTTGCTGCCGGATCTCCGGCGGGGCGGTAAGTGCCATTTCTTCCAGCACGTCGCCAGCGATACGGTCGGTGAGGCGGAGGTCAGCAGGATCGCAGGAGGCGCAGACCCATCGGAAAGGCCCGAACCCGTAGTCGAAGCATAAAGGCCCCATAATGTCCTGAACATAGGAGGGGTAACGGAAGCTCCCGTCGGGACGAAGCACATCGGCCCCGGCACGCCCGGCTTCCAGCAGAAAGGCATTGCCGTAATCCCAGAAATACATTCCCCGGGTACTCATGACGTTGATGGCCTCTACCTGGCGTTTCAGGGAGGCGCGCACGGCGGAGCGGAAGCCTTCAGGGTCATTTACCATGAGGGCGTTTGCCTCCTCATAGGAATACCCGGCCGGATAATAGCCGCCTGCCCAGGGGTTGTGGAGGGAGGTCTGGTCGCTGCCGAGTTCCACCGCAAAGCCCTCGGCCACGATGCGTTCCCACAGGTCGACAATATTTCCCTGGTAGGCCAGGGAAACCGCCTCTTTGCCCTCGCGTGCACGTTGTGCCCTGGCGATCAGTGCGCCCAGGTCATCGTACACCTCATCAACCCAACCCTGCTCATGCCTCACCCGGGTCGCCCGCGGATTGATCTCGGCCACTATACCGATGGCGCCTGCGATCACCGCTGCCTTGGCCTGGGCACCCGACATCCCGCCGAGGCCCGAGGTCACGAAGACCTTGCCGGCAAGCCCATCGCCGCCTTCCGGAAGCATACGCCCGGCGTTGAGCACCGTGATGGTGGTGCCGTGCACTATCCCCTGGGGACCGATGTACATGAAGGAACCGGCCGTCATCTGGCCATACTGGGAAACACCCAGGGCGTTGAACTTCTCCCAATGATCGGGAGAGGAGTAATTGGGGATCACCATTCCGTTGGTCACCACTACACGAGGGGCATCCTTATGCGAAGGGAACAGTCCCATGGGATGGCCCGAATAAAGTACCAGGGTCTGTTCGTCGGTCATCTCCGCCAGGTATTTCATGCAGAGCCGGTACTGGGCCCAGTTCTGGAACACCGCCCCATTGCCCCCGTAGGTGATGAGCTCGTGGGGGTGCTGGGCTACTGCATGGTCGAGGTTATTGCTTAGCATCAGCATGATGGCGGCCGCCTGGCGCGAACGGTGAGGGAAAGCGTCGATGGGACGCGCATGAATGGGATAATCCGGCCGGAAACGGTACATGTAGATCCGGCCATATTCCCTGAGCTCCCGGTAGAATTCCGGGGCAAGTTCGGCGTGGTGCCTGGGGTGGAAATACCGCAATGCGTTGCGCAGTGCCAGTTTCTTTTCCCCGGCACTGAGGATATCCTTCCTCCGGGGGGCATGGTTAACCCCAGAGTCCCAGGGCCTGGGAGGGGGCAGCTGTTCAGGAATGCCTTCGAGGATGGACTGCTGGAATTCGTTCATTGCACCGGAGCGTTTGGTTGCCAGGCAAAGATAGCGAGAAGCGTGGGATGGGTGGCGATGTGACATCCCGTGATGAACCTTTCCCCTCTCAATTCGTTTAAGGCCTCCATGAGGGAGCATTGGAACGAGCGGTACAGCGCGAAGGAATACATCTACGGGAAGTCACCCAATGAGCGGTTCAGCAGGTTGATCTCAAACCGGAGCCCTGGCCGTCTTTTGCTGCCCGGGGAAGGGGAGGGGAGGAATGCGGTATTTGCCGCGCAGCAGGGTTGGGAAGTGGTTGCCCTCGACCAGAGTGAGGAGGGCCGTTGCAAGGCCCTGGCCCTGGCGGAGGAGTCGGGGGTGGTCATACGTTACGAACTCGGCGACCTGGCCACCATGCCCCTTCCATCGGGATCCTTCGATCTCATCTCACTGATCTTCGTGCATTTCCCAGGATCCATTCGTACAGAGGTACACCACCGTCTACTCGAGGTGCTGGCCCCCGGTGGCACGTTCCATCTGGTAGCCTTCCGGCCTGAACAGTTGAAGTTTGGCACCGGTGGGCCCAGGGACGTGGACCTATTGTACACCGAGGATTTGCTCAGGCAGGACTTTCATGGGCTCAGCGGTCTCTCGATCCAGATTTTGGATGATGCCTTCTCCGAAGGTTCCTATCATCAGGGAAGGTATGCCGGAATAGAGCTCAGCGGCGTCAAAGCGCCTCACTGATCATATCATTGGTCTGATCCCTGCTTTCGGCAAGCCGGGGCGCGATATTGCCCCGCAGCGCAGCCCCCTTTCTCTTCTATCCTTATATTTGCGCATGGAATTCCTCTCCTTCCAAGCCCTGAACCTATGATACATTTCTTTGCCGCCGCCGACCGGAGCCTTATAGCATTGGAGGCCACTTCCCCGCTCAGCCCTGAGACCGTGGACAAGCTTCGTTGGCTGTTTCAGGGGGCAGAGCTGCTGCCCGACGAGCGGCAGGAAGGTGCATACATTGGTCCACGCAAGGAAATGGTGACCCCCTGGAGCACCAATGCCGTTGAGATTACACAGAATATGGGCATTGCGGGGATTTCACGCATCGAGTCCTTTGTACTGGCCGCTCCCCGCGACAGCTTTGATCCCATGCTCCAGGCTCATTACAACGGCCTGGATCAGTCGCTTTTCCGGATAGCCAAGGTGCCGGAACCCGTGCAGGACATCAAGGACATCGGCGCATACAATCAGTCCGAAGGCCTGGCCCTGAGCGAGGATGAGGTAGAATACCTTACGGAACTGAGCCGGCGCCTGGGCCGACTGTTGACCGACAGCGAAGTGTTCGGCTTTTCCCAGGTGAATTCCGAGCATTGCCGTCACAAGATATTCAACGGACGCTTCATTATCGGCGGAGAAGAGATGCCGGATAGCCTCTTCGGATGGATACGCCGGACCTCACGGGAGCATCCCAACCTCATCGTATCTGCCTATAAGGACAACGTCGCGTTCATCCGCGGACCTGAAGCCATGCTGTTCGCCCCCCGACATCAGGACAGGGCCGACTGGTTTGATCCCCGGCCCATTCCTACGGTCCTTTCGCTGAAGGCTGAAACCCATAATTTCCCCACCACCGTCGAGCCATTCAACGGGGCTGCCACGGGCAGCGGGGGCGAGATCAGGGACCGCATGGCCGGAGGACGGGGCAGTTTTCCCCTCGCGGGCACGGCAGTATACATGACCTCTTACAGCCGCGCCGGGGAACACCGGGGCTTCGAGGGCCATACCCAGCCACGCAACTGGCTGTACCAGGACCCCAGGGATATTCTGGTCAAGGCTTCCAACGGTGCCAGCGACTTCGGAAACAAATTTGGTCAGCCCCTCATCTGCGGCAGTGTGCTGACCTTTGAGCAGCAGCTGGGCGAACGCCTTTACGGCTATGATAAAGTGATCATGCTGGCCGGGGGCGTAGGCTACGGACATGCCGGGCAGAGCCGGAAAGGCGAGCCTGCGCCGGGCGACAGGGTGATCGTGCTGGGCGGCGACAACTACCGCATCGGCATGGGCGGGGGCGCCGTCTCCTCTGTAGCCACGGGAGAATTTGGCCGTTCCATCGAGCTGAATGCTGTCCAGCGTTCCAACCCAGAAATGCAGAAGCGGGTTTACAATGCCATCCGCGCCATGGTGGAGAGCGAAGAGAACCCGGTGGTTTCGGTCCACGACCACGGAGCCGGAGGGCACCTGAACTCCCTCTCCGAACTGGTAGAGGCTACCGGAGGGCGCATCGACCTGCGCAACCTGCCCCTGGGCGATCCGACGCTGAGCGCCCGTGAGATCATCGGCAACGAAAGCCAGGAACGCATGGGCCTGGTGCTGCCTGCTTCAGAGGAGGAACTGCTGAAACGTGTGGCCGAGCGGGAGCGTGCTCCCATGTATGATGTGGGCGAGGTGACCGGAGACCAGCGCTTCGTGGTACATGACAGCAAAGATGGTCGGGCCCCCATCGATCTGCACATGGCAGATATGTTCGGAAAACCACCCCGCACCGAGCTCTGTGACGAAGCAGTGACGCTGCCCCTGGAAGACCTGATCACCGATCCCGCCTTCATCGGGGAATATCTCCGCGATGTGCTTCAGCAGGAAGCGGTGGCATGCAAGGACTGGCTGACCAACAAGGTGGACCGCTCGGTTACCGGGAGGGTGGCACTACAACAGTGTTCGGGGGAGATCCAGTTGCCGGTGAACGACCTGGGCCTGATGGCCCTGGATTATAGCGGGGCGCTTGGCGTGGCCACTTCCCTGGGGCATGCCCCAGGGGCAGCTCTCATCGACCCGGCAGCTGGTAGCCGGTTGGCAGTGTCCGAAGCCCTGACCAATCTGGTGTTCGCCCCCCTCACCCACGGGTTGAAAGGGGTTTCCCTTAGCGCCAACTGGATGTGGCCGGCCCGTCAGCCGGGCGAGAACGCCCGCCTGTATCACGCAGTGAAAGCCATCAGCGACTTTGCCGTTGACCTGGGCATCAATATCCCTACTGGCAAGGATTCCCTCTCCATGACGCAACGCTATCCCGATGGCCGTCAGGTGCTGTCGCCAGGTACGGTGATCGTGTCGGCCATGGCTGAAACCGGGGCCGTCAATGGGGCAGTGAGTGCCGCCATCAGGCGGGCTTCCGATGCCGTACTTATCTATATCCCCTTTACCCGCACGCCCCTCGAGCTGGGAGGCACCGCCCTGGCCCAGACCCTGGGCCGCAGCGGACGGAAAAGTGCCGATGTCACGGATGCCGATTACCTGGTCAGGGCTTTCAACCTGACCCAAAGGCTGCTCAGGGAGGGCCTCATCATGGCCGGTCACGATGTTTCGGCTGGAGGTCTGGTCACCTGTCTGGCAGAAATGCTCTTCCCCATGGAAGGCATGGGATTGACCGTAGATACCAGCGATATGGAAACGGAAGATCCGGTGCGTGCGCTCTTTGCTGAGCGACCGGCGGTGGTGGTCCAGACACGTGAGCCACAGCGTGTGCTCGATCTTCTGGAAGCAGAAGATGTGGACGGATGCATCCTCGCCCGCCCGTCAGAAAGCCCGGACATCCGATGGACCCATAAGACATGGAAGGGGCGTTGGGAAGTGGATGCGCTGCGCCAGCTCTGGATGCGGCCTTCTTACCTCCTTGATCAGCAACAGTGCGGAACGGCGCATGCCCGCATGCGCATGGAGAACATCCCGGCACAGCCCCTCAGTTTTGTATTTCCCCCTGCTTTCCGCGGGAGACTTGCTGACCATGGGCTGACGCACCACCGCAGCGGCCGGAGTGGCGTTCCAGCGGCCATCATCAGGGAGAAGGGCGTCAACGGAGACCGCGAAATGGCCTACATGATGCACCTGGCGGGCTTTGATGTTAAGGATGTGCACATGACAGACCTGATCGAAGGCAGGGAAGACCTCACTGACGTTAACTTCATCGTTTTCGTTGGGGGCTTCAGCAATTCCGACGTATTGGGATCAGCCAGGGGATGGGCCGGTGCCTTCCTCTACAATCCCCGGGCCCGGAAGGCTCTTGAGGACTTCTACGAACGCCGCGATACGCTAAGCCTGGGGGTTTGCAACGGGTGCCAGCTGATGGCGGCACTGGAGTTGATCCCAGGTATGGACGGGCAGCTGCCTTCATTGCACCACAATGCTTCGGGGAAGTTCGAGTCGGCCTTCCTTAGTGTGGACATTCCCCGCAACGACACCGTCATGCTGGGCAGCCTCAGCGGGAGCCGCCTGGGCATCTGGGTGGCCCATGGGGAAGGACGCTTCAGCCTTCCCGGAGGGCTGCAGGACCACCTCATCCCGATGAAGTACACCCATGCTGCCTACCCCGGAAACCCCAACGGATCCGACTTTCAGGCCGCAGCCGTGGCTTCCGCCGATGGCCGCCACCTCGCCATGATGCCCCATCTCGAACGCGCTTTCATGCCCTGGCATTGGGCATGGTATCCCCAGGACCGGCATGCCGATGAGATCACACCCTGGGTCGAAGCCTTCGTCAACGCCCGCAAATGGGTAGAAGAACGCCTTCCGGAACCCCTGTATGAACAAGCATGAGGAGAGTTGATGACCAGCGTATCGAACACAGAACACAGAACATAGAAAATAGAACATGACAATTCTCATTACCGGCGCCAGTAGTGGCATTGGCGGGGCCTGCGCCCGACGTTTCGCCAGGGAGGGATGGCGGCTTATCCTCACTGGCCGCAGGGCCGATCGCCTTGAAGAGCTTGCCGAGGAATTGGCCCTGGAGCACCAGACGGAAAGCCTGGTGCTGGTCTTCGATGTGCGCGACCGCCAGGAGACCGCCCAGGCCCTGGAAACCCTGCCCCAGGAATGGATGGATATCGACGTCCTGGTGAACAATGCCGGCCTGGCCCTGGGGCTGCAGCCTGTGCAGGATGGGGAGGTGGACGACTGGGAAACCATGATAGACACCAACATCAAAGGACTGCTCTATGTTACCCGGGCCCTGAGCCCGGGTATGGTGGCCCGGGGTTGCGGTCACATCATCAATATCGGCTCAGTAGCCGGCCGGGAAGTGTACCCTAATGGCGCAGTGTATTCTGCCACCAAGCATGCCGTGGATGCCCTGACCAAAGGGATGCGCATGGATCTTCTCCGTCATGGCATCAAAGTCACCCAGATTGCCCCCGGCGCCGCCGAAACGGAGTTCTCAGCGGTACGTTTCAAATGGGATATGGAGATGGCGGCAGGCGTATACAAGGGCTATGAACCGCTGAAGGGAGAAGACATCGCCGAGGTCTGTCACTATGTTACCACCCTGCCCCCGCATGTCAACATCAACGACTTGCTGATCATGCCGCTGGCCCAGGCCGGGGCGTTGGTGTGGCATAAGCGGTAGTTTATCACTGCCCTTAAGGGGCGTATTTCCGTTCGTGGTTTTTGTATATTAGCCCTTCCTTCTGAGGGGGTGGGAACAATACATCTTTAACTATGGAAGTCAAACGTCTTTTTGACCTCTTGCCGCGGTATGCTTCCAGCTTCAGGCCCAAGGACGACGTCCTGGCCGGGAAGTCTGATGGCGAATGGAAGAAGTACGACATTCAGGCCTACATCCGGCAGGCCGAGGCTGTGGCCTTTGCCCTTATTGATATGGGCATTCGGCCGGGCGACAACGTGGCCACCATCATGAACAACCGCCCAGAATGGAATTTCCTGGATATGGGCATACTGATGGCCGGGGCTGTGCATGTTCCCATCTATCCGACGATTACCGAAGCCGACTACGACTATATCCTGCGACATGCCGGGACTCCCGTGGTGTTCGTGGGCGGGAACGAGATCTATCGCAAGATCGTAGGGGTGCTCCCCAGGATTGAGAGTGTGAAGCAGGTCATCAGCATCGATGCGGTGGAGGATCTCGGGCGCTTTTCGGACATGGTGGGGCGTGCGGCCACCCTCCCGTATCGTGAAGAGATGCAGGCGCGCATGGATGCTGTGAAGACCGATGATGTGGCCACCATCGTCTATACCAGCGGCACCACAGGCAATCCCAAGGGGGTCATGCTCACCCACGCCAACCTCATTTCCAACTTCATTGCAGTGAGCTATATCCCCACTTTCGGTGAAGAAGGCCGGGCCCTGAGCTTCCTGCCCCTTTGTCATGTTTATGAACGCATGCTGGTATACCTCTATCAGTATCTGGGCATCTCAGTTTACTACGCCGAGAACCTGGCCACCGTGGGGGATAATGTAAGGGAGGTAAAGCCCGACATGATGAGCGCCGTGCCGCGATTCCTGGAAAAGGTGTTCGACCGCATCCTTACCCAGGGGCGCAAACTCAAGGGCGTCAAGCGCATGATCTTCTTCTGGGCTGTGAGCATCGCGGAGCATTACAACGAGACCGGCCATAACCCCTGGCACTTCAGTATCCGCCATCGTCTGGCCGATAAATTGGTGCTGAGCAAGTGGAGGGCCGCCCTGGGAGGCAATTTTAAGATCATCGTATCGGGCAGCGCAGCCTTGCAGCCCCGCCTGGTTAAGGTATACCGGGCTGCCGGACTGCCAGTATACGAGGGCTACGGGCTTACCGAAACCTCCCCGGTGGTGGCCGTCACGAGTACCGATCCCAACGGTCTCAGGGCCGGGACCGTGGGTCCCCCGCTGCGTGGGGTTGAGGTGCGCATCGCCGGTGACGGCGAAATACTGGCCCGGGGGCCCAATATCATGAAGGGTTATTACAAGGAACCAGAACTCACCGCTCAGGTCATCGACTCCGACGGCTGGTTCCATACCGGTGATGTGGGCATGATTGAGCCCGAAGGGCAGCTCAGGATCACCGGAAGGAAAAAGGAAATCTTCAAAACTTCCCTCGGGAAATATATTGCCCCCGAACTCATTGAGAATAAGCTCAAGTCTTCTTCCTTCATCGACAATGCCATGGTGGTGGGGGAGAACCAGCGCTTTGCTGCAGCCCTCATCGTTCCCGACTTCGCCCACCTGAAGTCCTGGTGCAGGATTAAAGAGATACCCTATACCACCGATGAGGAAATGGTTAAGATGGAAAGAATCAGAAGGCGGTTCATCAAGGAGGTGGACCGCTACAACCACGAGCTGGGGAGCGCCGAACAGGTACGCAAGATCGAGCTCATCCCCCGCGAATGGAGCGTGAACGGTGGGGAGTTGACGCCAACCCTGAAACTCAAGCGCAATGTAGTTACAGAGCGATACCAGGAGGTCATCGACCGCATCTTCGGCAACGGTGCCAAATAGGGTTAATTAACCATGGAGCCCATGAAACAGATCGAACGCCTTTTCGACCTGCTGCCCTTTATCAGGGAAGCCTACCCGCCCAAACCCGACCTGCTCTCCGGTAAGGAGGACGGAAAATGGAAGGCCTGGTCCATCGATCACTATATTGAAGAGGCCGAAGCCCTGGCGTATGGGCTGATTGCGGCGGGAATAGCCCCTGGCGACAAGGTGGCCTCCATCAGCAACAACCGTCCGGAATGGAACTTCCTGGATATGGCCATCATGATGGCCGGGGCTGTCCATGTGCCCGTTTACCCAACCATCAGCGAGGCGGATTACCGTTATATCCTCGGCCATGCCGAAGTGAAGCTCGTGGTGGTCTCATCCCGTGACCTTCACCGCAAGATCGCCCATATCCTTCCTGACCTGCCCCTGGTCAGCGGGCTCTATGCCTTCGACCGGCTCGAAGGGGTGCCCCATATCAGCGAACTCAGAGAAAAAGGCGTTGGCGGACGAAACCCCGAGCAGCTGGCCGCCATCATGGCCGCCATCCAGGGTGACGATCTGGCCACCCTCATCTATACCTCAGGAACCACGGGTAACCCCAAGGGCGTGATGCTCTCCCACCGCAACATCCTGAGTAATGTTTTCGGGGTGGAACATGTCCCCCCCGTTGGACACGAAGGACGGGCCCTCAGCTACCTGCCCCTTTGCCATATCTATGAGCGCATGCTTACCTATCTTCTCCAGTACAAGGGAATTTCCATCTACTATGCTGAGAATATAGGCACCATCGGGGATAACCTGAAGGAGATCAGGCCCGACATACTCACCACGGTTCCCCGCCTGCTAGAAAAGTTCTACGACAAGATCATCGGCACCGGGCGCCGCCTGAAAGGGATCAAGAAATTCTTCTTCTTCTGGGCCGTAAGCCTGGGACTGCGCTACGAACTGAATGGCGCAAACGGGTGGTGGTATGAGTTCAGGCTGAAGATCGCCCGCAAGCTGGTATTTACCAAGTGGCAGGCCGCCCTGGGCGGCAACTTCAAGGTAATCGTGTCCGGGGGCGCCGCCCTCCAGCCCAGGCTGGCCCGCATATTTTCCGCTGCCGGGATCCCTGTGCTCGAAGGATACGGGCTGACGGAGACCTCGCCCGTGATCGCCGTCAATAATTTCCGTCCGGGGGAATGGGCCTTTGGCACCGTGGGCCCGGTGCTGGACAATGTAGAGGTCCGCATTGCCGACGACGGGGAGATCCTTTGCAAAGGCCCCAGCGTGATGCTGGGCTATTATCGCGAACCAGAGCTCACCGCCGAGGCCATCGATACAGAAGGCTGGTTCCATACCGGGGATATCGGGGTCATGGAGCAGGGACGCTACCTGCGCATCACCGGACGCAAGAAGGAGATATTCAAGACCTCCTTCGGAAAATACATCAGCCCGGCCCTCATCGAGAACCGCTTCAAGGAATCCCCCTTCATCGATAATATCCTGGTCGTCGGGGAGAACCAGAAGTTTGCCGCCGCCCTCGTGGTTCCCAGTTTCTACCATTTGCGCAGCTGGTGCCAGATCAAGGAGATCCCCTATACCACCGATGCTGAAATGGTGAAGGAGGCCCGCGTCAGGAAACGCTTCCAGAAGGAGGTGGACAAATACAACGAGTTCTTCGGGGACACCGAGAAGATCCGGAAGTTCGAGCTCATCGACCACGAATGGTCTATAGAGACCGGCGAATTGACGGCCTCGCTCAAGAACCGCAGGGAGTTCATCCAGCAAAAGTACACCGACCTCATCCTTCGTATTTTCAATATTTCAGGATAATATGGTCCCTGGGCCGGAGCATAGAGCCATCACCCGTGTCTTCGATATCCTTGAGCACTGCGGGCGCCGGGGAAAGCGAGGGGATGCTCCGGTCTTTGGCTTCAAGGTCGAAGGAAACTGGCAGACCCTGGGCGGAGACGGGTACCGTGAGCAAGTGTTGCGCCTGAGCCGGGGGCTGATGGCCCTGGGCATAGGTCAGGGTGAACGCGTGGCCACCATACTCCGCAATGGCCCGGAGTGGAACTTCCTCGATATGGCGCTCCTGCGGCTGGGAGCAGTGCAGGTCCCGGTCTACCCCACCATCAGCCAGCACAACATCGCGTATATCCTGCGGGATGCCGGGGTAAAATATGTGTTTTGCGCCGACACCGAACTGCGCGAAAGCATACGCTCGCTTTCCGCACAAGGTATGGCTGCCTTGAAGGTGTATACCGTAAAGGGGGAAGGCCCTGGTACCTGGGGGGAACTCTTCTCGGAGGATACCACCCTCGATGAAAGCCTTCGCCAACGGGCCGGTGAGGTGCAGCCCGGCGACCTGGCCACCGTCATCTATACCTCAGGCACCACCGGAAACCCCAAAGGAGTGATGTTGACGCATGCCAACATCGTTAGCAATTTTCTGGCCGTGTCTGCTATCCTTGAAGACGCACCGGACTACCGCAGGCGATTGAAACGGGCTTTGTCCTTCCTCCCCCTCTGTCATGTGTACGAACGTATTCTGAACTATATGTATCAGAATATGGGCATCACGGTGTACTATGTCAGCAGCCTGGAGTTCCTGCGCGATTCCTTCCGCGAGGTGAGGCCGGACATCCTCTGCGCGGTGCCCCGGGTGCTGGAAAAGACCTATGAGCGTTTCGTTATGCGGGGCAAATATCTGCGGGGCAACTCGCGCCGCCTCTTCGTGCATTCCCTGCAGCTTGCCCACCGCTACGAGCTCAACAGGGCCAACGGCAAGGGCTATGCCTTCAGACTTTTCCTGGCCCGCTGGCTGGTCCTGCGGCACTGGCGAAAGGCTATGGGGGGTCGTTTGCGTGTGATTGTTTCGGGGGGTGCCAGCCTCAACGAACACCTGGCACGGGTCTATTGGGCCGCAGGGATTCGCGTCATGGAAGGCTATGGGCTTACCGAGACCAGCCCGGTAGTATCGGTGGGCACCTTTGCCCCCGATGGGGTCCGGTTCGGTACCGTGGGTCCTCTGATCCGGGGTGTGGAAGTGAAGATCGCCTCCGATGGCGAGATCCTGGTCCGTGGACCCAACGTCATGGCGGGGTACCTCAATGCCCCCGAACGAACTGCCAAAGTGCTGGATGAAGAGGGTTGGCTGCACACCGGCGACGTGGGAACGATGGTGGACGGGCGTTACCTGCGCATCACCGACCGTAAGAAAGAGATTTTCAAGACCTCCGGCGGGAAGTATATCGCCCCCCAGGTCCTTGAGACACGCTTCCGGGAGTCCGAGTTCATCGAAAATGTCATCGTCATCGGCGAGAACCGCAACTATGCCGCAGCCCTCATCGTGCCCAGCCGGAGCTATCTGAGTACCTGGTGCGCCGACAAGGGCATTCCCTGGCGTACCGATGCCGAAATGCTGATGGATCCTGCCGTGGTCAACCGCTTCCGTCTGGAAGTGGCTTCCATCAACGCCCATTTCGACCATACCGAGCAGGTGAAGCGCTTTGCCCTGGTCAGCGACGACTGGACCGTGGAAACGGGAGAACTTTCGCCTACCCTCAAGCTCCGCAGAAACGAGATCATGCACCGCTACGCAGGGCTCATTGAGGCGCTGTACCGTAACAACGCGGGCATCAGTGCATGATGCGGAAGATCAGCTCACGGGTAAGCTCCCCGTCATCCGCAGAAGCATTGTCGAGGCCCTTGGACTTCATGTCGTAGGACTGCAGCAGCTGAATGATATACTCCAGCCGTGCCCGGGAGTAGCGCTGGGCGGCCTGCTGGTAGTCCTTCACGAAATAGGGGTTGATGGACAGGGCCGAAGCGATGCTGTTGGGGTTGCGGTCAGTGAGCGAATGCAGGATGAGGAGCTTGGAAAACCAGGAGAAGAGGATGGCGATGGTCTTGACAGCCGGGTTTTCCCGGGCATTGGCGGCAAAGTGGTTGACAATGCGCTGCGCCCGCGCGGTATCGCCTGCGCCCAGAGCCTTCTGAAGCTCAAAAATGTTGTATTCCTTGCTGATGCCGATATTGGCCTCCACATGGTCGCTGTTTACCTTGCTGCCCTTGGGGAGGTTGATCACCAGCTTCTCCAGTTCGTTGGCAATGCGGCTCAGGTCGTTGCCGAGGTATTCGGCCAGCAGCACCGTAGTCGGGATCTCAATGCCGTAGCCTTTTTTTCGCAGGTAAGCCGCGATCCATTCGGGAACCTTGTTGTCGTAAAGACGAACGGACTCGAACAAAACCCCTGATTTCTCCAGCTTCTTGGCGAAGGCCTTGCGGCGGTCCAACTTCTCATATTTATAGGCGAAGACCAGGATGGTGCTTTTGACGGGACGGTCCAGCAGGCCGAGCAGTTCCACCAGTCCCTTGCCTGTTTCTCCGGCAATGAGCCCCATATGCCCGAAGACTTCTTCCAACACCTTCTGATCGGAGGGCTTGTCCATACCCAGCCTCCGTGCGGCTTCCGCGGCATTCACCAGTTTCAGCTCACGCACCTGCTCGGCAATCTTGCGGTTCCGGGGAGTCTCCAGTCCCTCCTGGGCCTTGATGAGCGCCTGGAGCTTATCATGGTCCTGCTTGCGGAAAAGGTCCTGGGCTTCGCGCACGATGATCACCTGATAGTTGGCCATCATGGGGTAGTTGCGTGCCAGGGCCACCACCTGAGCCAGGCTGGAGTCGCGGCCATAAAGTACCGTCAGGTTGAATCCCTTCTCCGCAGGGCTCAGCACTTCTTCCTCGATGATGTCCGAAATGACATCGATATAATAGGACTCCTCTCCCATGAGGAAATACACGGGATGGTAGATCTTGTTCCGCAGGTCGGTGATGATCTGGTCGAAGGTCATGCGTCTGCAGTAGAGGTCAGAACCTCAGGTGTTTCACCGTCAGTCCGTTGTTTATCAGTTGGTTGAGGCTTTCGATGCCGATGCGGACATGCATTTCCGCGAAACGCTCCGTCACCTGTCGGTCGCTGGCTTCTGTCTTTACTCCCGAGGAGATCATCGGCTGGTCCGAGACCAGCAGCAGGGCCCCGGTGGGGATACCGTTATGGAAGCCAACGGTGAACAGGGTGGCGGTCTCCAGGTCGATGGCCATGGACCGTATCCCACGCAGGTATTCCTTGAACTCCTCGTCATGTTCCCATACCCTGCGGTTGGTGGTGTATACCGTTCCGGTCCAGTAATCGAGCTGATTGTCGCGTATGGTGGTAGAGATGGCTTTTTGAAGATTAAAGGCGGGAAGGGCCGGCACTTCAGGGGGGAAGTAGTCGTTGGAGGTTCCTTCTCCCCGTATGGCCGCAATAGGCAGCACCAGGTCGCCCAGTTCGGCAACCTTCTTCAATCCCCCGCATTTTCCCAGGAAGAGTACGGCCTTGGGCTGGATGGCCGAGAGCAGGTCCATGATGGTGGCGGCATTGGCGCTGCCCATCCCAAAGTTGATCATGGTGATGCCATCGGCCGTGGCCGATGGCATGGCCTTGTGCTGCCCCCGGATCTCCACGCCTTTCTTGCTGGCAAACATCTCAAGGTAATGGCTGAAATTCGTCAGCAGCACGTATTCCCCGAATTCTTCCAATGCGGTACCGGTATACCTGGGCAGCCAGTTGGCCACGATCTCTTCCTTTGTTCTCATAAGGCCTGGATAGACGTGTTCAAAGATAAGACTTCGCAAGGCTCAGCGCTCAAGGCCATGGCTCCACTTCATCCTTCATCAATCGATGTTCGAAATTCAATATTCTTCTTCCTCTCACTCGCACTATCACTCTCACTCTTCCTCCTCCTCCTCTCCCTCTCCCTCTTCCTCTTCCTCTCCCTCTTCCTCTTCCTCTTCCTCTTCCTCTCCCTCCTCTACCGTAACCTCCCCTCTCCCTATTTCGTATCATAACCTTATCCCAATCAGTGAACAGCGCGGATGGCCCGTTTCCCCTTTTATGAGCAGCACGATGCCATGGACTGCGGCCCGGCCTGCCTGCGTATGGTGGCTAAGCACCACGGTCGTCATTACACCCTGCAAAGCCTCAGAGAGTTCAGCCATATCACACGCGAAGGGGTATCCCTGCTGGGCATCAGCGATGCCGCCGAAGCCATCGGGATGCGCTCCACTGGTGCAAAACTGAGCCTGCAGCAGCTGCTGACGGAAGCGCCCAAGCCCTGCATAGTACACTGGAGGCAGCGCCACTTCGTGGTGGTGTACCGGACCACCCGCCAGCGCGTTTATGTGGCCGACCCCGCCCACGGCCTGCTGCGCTATTCCCACCGGGAGTTCCTCGATGGATGGGCGAGCCTCGACATTGAAGGTCAGCCCGGGGGTATCGCCCTCTTGCTGGAACCTCGCCCCGAGTTCTATGAAAGGGAAGGGGAGCGCTCCGACCGGCTATCTTTCCGTTTCCTGCTGCGTTACCTCAGGCCCTACCGCAAATTACTGGGGCAGCTGGCCCTCGGGGTGCTGGCCGCCAGCGTCGTCCAGCTGCTGATGCCCTTCCTTACCCAGAGCATCGTCGACATCGGGATCACCAACCAGGACATCTCCTTCATCCACCTCATCCTGGTGGCACAGCTGATGCTCTTCTTCAGCCGCACCGCGGTGGAATTCATCCGGGGATGGATACTGCTGCACATCAGCAGCCGGCTCAACATCGCCCTCATCTCCGATTTTCTGGCCAAACTGATGCGCCTGCCCATCCGCTTCTTCGACTCGCGCATGGTGGGCGACCTGATGCAACGCATCGCCGATCACCGACGCGTGGAGGCCTTCCTCACCTCATCCTCCCTGCATGTCCTCTTCTCCGGGATCAACCTTATCGCTTTCGGTATTGTGCTGGCCGTTTATGACCTTCCCATACTCTTTGTCTTCCTTGGGGGTAGCGTACTCTATGTCCTCTGGATCACCCTGTTCATGCGCAGGAGGCGCAAGCTCGACTTCCAGCGCTTCGAACGCCTCTCGGACAACCAGAACACCCTGATCCAACTCCTGTCAGGCATGCAGGAGATCAAGCTGCACGGTGCCGAGCGCGTGAGGCGCTGGGAATGGGAACGCATACAGGCGGCGCTGTTCCGCCTCCGCGTACGCTCCCTCTCCCTGGAGCAATACCAGCAGGCCGGGGCAGTGCTCATCAATGAAACTAAGAATATACTGGTGACCGTAATGGCCGCCACGGCCGTGGTGGATGGCTCTATGACCCTGGGGATGATGCTGGCCGTACAATACATCATCGGGCAACTCAACGGGCCCGTGGAACAGCTTATCGCCTTCATGCTTTCGGCCCAGGATGCGCGCATCAGCCTCGAACGCCTGGCTGAGGTGCATACCCGGGAGGACGAGGTACAGTCAGCACCTTCCCTCATCCATTCCCTGCCCGCAGCCAAGGAGGTCAGCGTAAGAGGGCTCAGTTTCCAGTACGAAGGCCCGCATTCGCCCCGGGTGCTGGACCATATCAGTTTCAGCATGCCTGAGGGCAGCGTCACGGCAGTGGTCGGCCCCAGCGGAAGCGGGAAGTCGACCCTGCTCAAGCTGTTGCTGGGCTTTTATGCCCCCGGGGAGGGGGAGATCAGGGTCGGGGGCACGCCCCTGCCTTCCCTGGATGTGCGCCGCTGGCGCGAGGCCTGTGGGGTGGTGATGCAGGACGGCTTCATCTTTTCCGATACCATCCTCAAGAATGTAGCGGTAGGGGAGGAAGACCCCGACAGCGAACGGTTCATGCAGGCTGCCGCACTGGCGAATGTGCGCGGCTTCGCCGAGCGCCTGCCCCTGGGGTACCATACCCGCATCGGAAGCGACGGGCTGGGCCTCAGCCAGGGACAGGTGCAGCGCATACTCATCGCCAGGGCCTTGTACAAGCAGCCTGCCTTCCTGTTCATGGACGAGGCCACCAATGCCCTGGATGCCACCAATGAGCGGGAGATCATGGAGCGTATGCGGGAATACTTCCGTGGCCGCACCGTGCTCATCATCGCCCACCGCCTCAGTACTGTGCGGCATGCCGATCAGATCCTGCTGCTGGAGGAAGGCCGCCTGAGCGAAACCGGTACACATGAAGAGCTGGTAGCGCTGCGCGGTGGATACTACCGTCTCATCCGTAACCAGCTCGAACTTGGAACCTGACCCGCTATGAAGGATAAGCCCCTCAACGAAACGAGCCCGGAGCGCGCCCTGCCCAGTGCGGAGATGGAGGAGATTATGGGACAGGTGCCCCCGCGGGTGCTGCGCTACGGCATCGCGGTGATCCTGGGGATGATGCTGTTCCTGGCCGGGATGGCGTGGTTCATCCGCTATCCCGACCAGGTGCGCGGCCGCGTTGAGGTGAGCACCGAACAACCCCCGCTTCCGCTGACCAGCCGGGTGAGTGCACGCATCTCCCTGTTGAAGGTAGCCGATAGCGCTCTCGTGGATTCCGGTGATGTGCTGTTGGTCCTCGGGCAGCATGCCGGGCTGGACCGGGTGGAAGCCTGGAAGGTCAGCCTCACCCGCCTGGTGAAGAACACGGTCGCCGACAGCCTGTGGAAGCTGTCGCAGATGGGAGGGCCAGGGAATCCCGGCGTGGAGGCCCTCAGTGGGGCGGCCGCAGGGGCAGAAGCAGCCTGGAAGGCCTACCGTTCCCTGCTGGAGCAGGTGACACGCTATGATCAGGCCAGGGCAGCGTCCCTCGGCCGCAGGATAGAGGAGCAGGAAGAACTGATCCGCACCCTGAGGGGCCGGCTGCAGTTGATGCGCGAGGAAGGCCGCCTCATTCGCAGGGACTACCGGCGCGACTCCCTGCTGGCCCTGGAGGGCGGCCTCTCCCCGGCGGAGCTGGAGGCGGGGCAGGCGAGGGTGTTACGACATGCCATGGATGTCGAGGACATGAGGACCCGGATTGCAGAAGTGGTCATACGAAAAGGCGAATATGGTGAGGAGATGAACGAGTTTCTTGCCAGTCGCGAGGAAGGCATGCAAGCAGCCCTGCGTGGGCTGGCAGAGCATAGTGCCCGTGCACTGGAGGCCCTGTCGGCCTGGGAAAGGGAGTACGTGCTGCGCAGCCCCGCCCACGGGAGGGTGAGCTTCAGCCGCGACTGGGTTAGTGGGCAGGAAGTGGGGGTCGGCGAAGTGCTGCTCCATGTGCTGCCCGGAGGTAGGGAACGGTTGCTGGCCCGGCTCCGTCTGCCCGTACGCGGCAGCGGACTAGTCGCTCCGGGCGCCCGGGTGAGGATACGCCTCGACGACTTCCCTGCCATGGAGTACGGTACCCTGGAGGCGGTCATCATCAGGGTCAATGCCATACCCGAAGAACAGCAGCTGCTGGCGGAGGCCCGCCTGACGAACGGCCTGACGACCTCCTATCAGCAGGTCCTGCCGTTCCGTGGGGTGCTCCATGGCGAGGCCGAAGTGGTCACCCGCACCGCCCGCCTCCTCGAACGCATCCTCAGGCCCCTGCGTTACCTGCTGGAGCAGCGCACAGGCGATATGCCCGCCTCAACTTCCCCATCACCATGAGCCAGCTGCCCCCCTATCCACCGCTCAACCTCCCTGAAGCTGCACTGCAGATGGTCGGGGAGAAGGGACAGTGGGAGGTCTTCGATCCCATCCGTCGCCGCCTGGTCGCCCTCACTCCGGAAGAATGGGTCAGACAGCATATGATCGCCTTTCTGCAAAAAGAGAGAGGTGTGCCGCTCCATCTGATGGGTGTTGAAGTCAGTGTGAAGGTGCACCGCCTGAGCCGGCGCTGCGACCTCATCATATATGGTTCTGGCTTGAAGCCCCTGATGGTCGTGGAGCTCAAAGCCCCTTCCGTGGCGTTGAGCCAGAAGGTGCTCGACCAGGTGGTGCGCTACAATCTTCCCATCGGAGCGCAATACCTGCTTATCTCCAATGGCCTGAGGCATTACTGCCTGAAGCTCGGCCCGGAAATACGTGTCCTGGATCGGGTTCCAGGATATGTGGATATGCAGGGGGAATGAGATGGCGGGAAATGCGCGGCGAAATGAAGGATAGCCTGACAAATATTGTCCTGATATACAGGTAATTATCGGTGCTCGGCCGAAATAACCGTTAAAAACGGTTATCATCGGATATGAACGGTAATTAACGGCTATTAACGGATTAATCGCCTGGATAGTTAATAATTTCAGTATAACTAACAGATTAATAGGTATATAAGTTGAACTGAATTCACCCCTTCCCCTTCCATCATACCCTTCCTGCCGTTCCCTGACCCGATCACTCAGCTTACCCCCGAAAAGTTTCTTTTTTCCCGCAAAGGGATTAATTTTGTGCCTCACCAAAAGCCGCTCTAATGAAAAAGGTCATCATTCAGGTCGTCCTCTCCGTCCTCATCATCGTGCTGGGCTATCTGGTATATGAAAGCATCATGGCTCCCGTGCGTTTCAATAAGGAATACCGGAAACGCAGTGAATTGGTTATCGAACGGATGAAGCACATCCGTACGGCCCAGCTCATCTACAAGTCCATACACGGAAAGTACACCGGTTCCTTCGACACCCTGGTGGCCTTCATGGAGACCGGCCAGGTGCCCGTGGTCAAGATGGTGCCCGATCCCAACGACACCACCTTCACCCGATCCATCCAGGATACCGTAGGGTACATCAACGTGGGGGACTCCATCTTCGGACCGGATGCCGACCTTTCCCTGGTCCGCTTCATTCCCTATACTGAGAATGAGCCTATAGAACTCCAGGCAGGCACCATCACCAAGAGCAATATCCAGGTTAGCGTGTTCCAGGCCCTGGCCCCCAAGGAGAAGTTCCTGCTTGGCCTCGACAAGCATCTTATCGGACAGGACAAGGTCAAGAGTATAAAGGTCGGTTCCATGGAGGAGCCTTCCACCGACGGCAACTGGGAATGAGCCTTCCGGCCGATGTCCGTCGACTCCACCCTTTCATCCCACTGGTTCGATCCTGAGTTCGATCAGGAAAACCTCCCCGATTACGATCTCTCCGTACTGGCGTTCCGCGACAGTCTGACGTTCGTACTGACCCGATTGGGCCAGGTCTCGGGCATCATCCGGCTGGCCGATCTGCCGCGCAAGGCCCAGCACATCGACATCGCCACCCTTCGATCGCGCATCGAACAGTCGGGCCTCCCCCAGGGCACGGTCCACCAGCTCGACCTGTATTACCGCGACGAGCGCTATAGCCTGCTGCCCGAAGTCCTTGCACGGGAAGCGGAACCCCGCGATTTCCTCAACCTCCGATTCAGCCTGGGGGCTGCTGAGCCTGCCGAAAAGCAGGTGAAGGACGAGCTGGCGTGTTTCTTTGTGGGAAGGGAGTCCCTGGCCACCTTGCTGCAGGAACGCTGCCGTAAGTTCAGTCAACGGTCATATGGGATGCTTGTAGCCCAGGAAGCCATGCGACTCAGCGCCGGAAGACAGGAAATCCTGCTGGCCGACCTGGGCAGCCGCAACCTGGATGCCGCCATCGCCTGCGGGGGTGAATTGCGTTATTCCAATGCCTTTCCCGTGCGCACTGCCGAAGATGCCGCCTTCCACCTCCTCAACCTATACCGGCAACAACCCAACCCGCCGATGGTCATGCTTACCGGTGACTTCGGAGAGGGTACGCGATCCCTTTCCTTCATAGCACCTTATCTGAAAGAATGGCATCACCTGAGTATCGACTCAGGAATGAAACTTCATCCCGAGGCACCCGGAGGCGGGGCTGATCTGGTGACCCTCCTAAACCAGCTCCGGTGAGGATCATCGGCGGCAGCCTGAGCGGAAGGGCCATCCCCATGCCCCGTGGGGCGAACATCCGGCCCACTACCGACATGGCGCGGGAAGCCCTCTTCAATATACTGTCCCATCGCTTCGACCTGGAAACCTTGCGCGTACTCGACCTGTTCTCGGGTACAGGTGCTGTAGCGTTCGAATTCACCAGCAGGGGATGCAGGGATGTAACGGCTATTGAGCAGAACCCCGGAGCAGTGCGCAGCATCTATCAACAGGTGGACGCCTGGAAAATTGAAGGGCTAAAAATCATCCGTACGGATGTCTTCCGCTTCCTGGAAAAGGGCGCCGGGCCGCCCTGGGACCTGGTATTCGCTGACCCGCCCTTCAACCATCCCTACCTCGGCCATATCCCTGAGCTGGTGATAGGCTCCGGCATCCTGGGACCCGCTGCCGTATTTGTCCTTGAACACCCACCAGGCCCTGATTTCTCGCAGCACCCGGCATTCAAGGAAATGCGGCGATACGGGCACGTGCATTTCTCCTTCTTTCAGCAAGCCTGAGGCGGCAGCACAGGAGTAGACCATAAGGATTCATACACTCGCACCCGCACGCTCTTTTATCAGAGCATGTGCGGGTACCCAGGGATAAACGCGTTCAGATATTATTCCCGCGCTCACACCCACACTTTCTATTGCCCTGGCGTGCGCTCAGTGGCCAGCAGCCGGCGAAAGGCCACATCGGTCTGGTCGGCGGGGCCACGGGCCGGATAACTCAGGACCTTCCCCTCACGATCGAGCAGGAGGTAGGTAGGAAAGCTTCGGATGTTCAACGCGTCAATCAGCTCCATATCCCCTCCGGAATAAACCAACGGCCAGGCGTGCCCCTGGGTCTTAAGGAAGGACTGAAAAACGGCAGGTTCCAGATCCATGGAGACCCCAATGAAGGCCACATCTGCAGAAAAGCGCTCATGAAGGGCATCCATGGCGGTCATATCCGCGGCGCAAACACCACAGTCCGATGTCCAGAACTGCAGGTAGACATACTTTCCCCTCAGCTCCGCTACATTCAGCGAATCACCGGAAGGGGTAAGGAAGGTCAGGGCCGGAGGATGGTTCCCCTCACGCATCTGCAGAAGTCGGTATGAAAGGTTCTCGGCAATGCGGCGGTGTTCAGGGATACGGGTAGTGCGCTTAAGCTGGTTAAGGATATCGATGACGGCTTCAGGTACGAACTCAGGGGTGTAGAACATTTCCCTCAGGTTGCGCAGGAGCACCAGTTCACGTATCGGCTCGCTGCGCAGCAGGCTGTCGCGCCCCAGCAAGTCCAGCACCGAGGCATAGCTCTTCTCTTCGTTCACCCGGTAGGCGAGTTCTCCCAGGGGAATCTTCCGGCTGACATGGGTGAGGTATCGCGAGAAGAAGCTGTTGAAAAACTCCATATAGTCCGGATGTTGGTATAGGATAGGCTGCCCGGCAAAGTACCTGATGAAGAGCTCTGCACGGCCCGCCGAACGCAGCATGTCATCCAGCGTTCCGATGCGGTATCGGATGCTGAGCGCCAGAAAGGGGTCTGAAATGTCCAGGCCTGCCCCGAAGCGCTCCCGGAGGCTGTCGGAAGGCATAGTCCGCCCTGGTCCGCTGAGTTTTCGGAACATGCGGAGGACCTCTGCGTCGTAGCGCTGGTTGAGCGTGTCCATGGCGGCCATTAAGGGATGTTTGGAGGCATCCGTGACCGCATACTCCAGCAAGGGTGGGTCGAGAAAGGGATTGCGCCCCGGGCCGTTCAGGTCTCTGGCAGAATCTGTTATCCGAAGGGAATAGCTCTGTCCGGGTTCCAGGAGGATTTCGTTGCTGTGGTAGTCGATGGATAATCGGACATAGGCCGTGGACGGCAGGAAGAATTCCAGGTCAAAGGTGCCGTCCGGACCTATAGTGTCCGCATCGGCCAGGATGCGCCGGAACGAGATCAGGTCGTCGAAGCGCTGAACCCGGATCACCTTGCCCTCGGCCCCGGTAGCGGTACCGCTCAGCCGTGTCGCGTTGGCCGGCCGGGCGCCCAGGCAAGAGAACAGGAGGATACCGGAGATGAGGCAAAGGCGGATCATAGCGCAGGAACGGGAAGGCCTCCCCGAATATTTTATTGGCCGGTAGGTGGAGGGATACTGAGCCCTTCCGGGACAAAGGCCGAGATATCGCCCCCGAAGCGGTGGATCTCCCGCACCAGGGAGGAATTCAGGGCATCGAACTCCGGGCTCGAAAGCAGGAAGAGGGTCTCGATCTCCGGGGCCAGCTGACGGTTGACCTGCGCGATGGTCCGCTCGAACTCAAAGTCGGCCGCCGTACGCAGTCCCCTGAGGATATACCTGGCCCCCAGGCTGCGGCAAAGCTCCACCGTAAGGCCGGAGTACACCAGGGTGCTCACCCCGGCATCCCGGGCGAAAACCTGGCTGAGCCATTCCTGGCGCAACTGCAACGGGAAGTAATAAGACTTGCCCGTATTCTGGCCTATGGCCACCACCACCTGTTCGAACATCCCCAGGGCACGGCGCACTATGGCCTCATGCCCCCGGGTGACCGGGTCGAAGCTGCCCGGAAATACTGCGATCCTGCTCATCATTCGTTGCCTTAATAGTCAAAGGTATTGTATTCGTGGCGCTTTTCCATACATCCGCTATCCATCAGCAATAAACCATCAGCCATCAACCATGAGCCATCAACCTTCAACCTTCATTATGATACTTCTCCCCTTTGTTGATCGTACACGCCCGGTAGAGCTGTTCCAGGAAGAGTACCCTGACCAACTGGTGGGGGAAGGTCATGGGGGAGAGACTCATCACCTGGTCGGCGCGGGCTTTAAGGCTTTCGTCGGCCCCGTAGGCGCCTGCGATGAGAAAGACCATGCTGCGCACGCCCTCCAGTGCTGCCTTGGAGAGGAGGGAGGCAAACTCCAGGGAGGGATAGGTACGACCCCGTTCATCCATAAGGATGAGCCGGTCATCGGGACCCAGGCGTTCCAGGACTTTCTCTGCTTCTTTACGGCGCAACTGGGCGGGGCCCAGCCCGCCGGCTCCTCTTATGTCAGGGACAACCTCCAGCGTAAACGGCAGATAATGCACGATGCGCCTGGCGTATTGGTCGCAGCCATCACTGATCCAGCCGCCCTCTGTTCGGCCCACTACCATCAACTTCAGCTTCATGCCTCCAAGGTACCAAAATCCGGGCGAAGTCGTATCTTTGAAGGTCTCAACCGCTTTGGTGCGAAATTTGCTCGATACCCAAGAAAACGCCGATGCGTCAGATCCTGACATTCCTGTTGCTGCTCAGCGTGCTGGGCTTCTATAGCCGACCAGCCTTTGCCCAGGACGGGAAAGCGGCTTCCGACAAGGTAGCCCTGGCCCTCGGGCGGGCGGATGCTACGGCCCTCGGCCCCCTGCTCGCTGAGCGCCTCGACCTGGAGCTCCCCGGAAAGGAAGGGATATACAGCCGAACGCAGGCATCCATCATACTCCGCGACTTCTTCAGGGAGCACCCGGTATCCGGCTTCAGCCTCAGACATAGCGGAAACTCCGGCGAAGGGGCTACCTACGCCATCGGCTCCTATGCCACCCCGGCACGCAGCTTCAGGGTATATTACCTGATGAAGCGGTCCGGGGGTGCCTTCCTCGTGCATCAGCTTCGCTTTGAACCAGAGAACTGAACCCACTGATGAGAGATCCTAACCTCAGTATGGAAGGGATCGTGGCCCTGGCCCTGCGGGAGGACCTGGGGGATGGCGACCATACCTCCCTGGCTACGATACCAGCGGAAGCCCAGGGCAAAGCCCGGCTCCTGATCAAGGAAGAAGGGATTATGGCCGGATTGCGGATCGCTGCAGAAGTGTTCCGTCAGGTCGATCCTCAACTGGAGCTTCACCTGATCAAGTCGGATGGGGACCCCATGCTCCCCGGGGAAACGGCCTTCACAGTAAGCGGCAACTCCCGGTCGATACTGTCGGCCGAGCGCCTGGTCCTCAACTTCCTTCAGCGTATGAGCGCCATCGCTACCCGTACCCGCCGTCTGGTAAGCCTGGTGGAAGGGACCGGAGCGACCATCCTCGACACCCGTAAAACCACCCCGGTGCTCCGGCTCATGGAAAAGGAGGCGGTAAGGATCGGAGGGGGTGGCAACCACCGCATGGGCCTTTATGATATGGTGATGATCAAGGACAACCACGTCGATTTCGCCGGCGGCATCCCCCAGGCCATCGACGCGGTGTGGAACTACCTGCATGAGACCGGACTGGAGCTGGCCATAGAAATCGAGGTGCGCAATGCCAACGAACTGGAACAGGTGCTGCGCCGGGGCGGGGTGGACCGCATCATGCTCGACAACTTTTCCCTGCCCGAGCTTCGCCAGGCCGTGGAGCGCATAGGAGGGGGTTACGAGACTGAAGCGTCGGGAGGGATAAGTGCGGAGACCATCCGTGCCGTGGCCGAGACGGGCGTGGATTTCATCAGCGTAGGCGCCCTGACCCATCAGATCGAAAGCCTCGATATGAGCCTGAAAGCGGTTAAATAGAGCGCTGAAGATGCAGGTTCTTTGCGTCTTCGCGTCTTTGCGTGAAACAAATGATGTCGGGATCCTTGATAGAATATTTGTTTCCTTTGCGCCCTTGCGTGAGAATAGTGTTGTAGGATGAGATAGTAAGCAGGATCACTCTATGCCCCGTTACCAGGAATATATCGACCGTATCATAGCCTGGCCCTGGGTCGACCGTATCCTGAGGCTTAGCCGCAGGATCATCCTGCCAGGGTTCGACCGCATGCCCCTCTACGATGTAGCGGCCTTCTTCATCAAGGGAATGCAGAAAGGCGCCCTTACCATGCGCGCCGCCGCCATGTCCTATAACTTCTTCATCGCCATCTTTCCCGGTATCATCTTCTTCTTTACCCTCATCCCATATATCCCGATCCAGGATTTCCACGACCAGCTCATGGAACTGCTCATGCAGCTCCTTCCGCGCAGCGCCTTTGAAACTGTTTGGGGCACGGTGGAGGACATCATCAGTCAACCCAGGGGCGGACTGCTCAGTGTGGGTTTCATCCTGGCCCTGTATTTTGCAACCACCGGCATCAGCAGTATGGTGGAGGCCTTCAACCAAACCTATCATGCCATCGAGACGCGCACCTGGGTCAGGCAGCGCGTCATCTCACTGGTGCTGGTATTCATCATCTCCGTCATCGTGATTGTGGCCATTGCCCTGCTCACCACGGGTACCATGGTCATCAACTACCTGGTGGATGTCAATGTGCTGAAGGATGCCTTCACCATTTTCCTGCTGCAGCTGGGGAAATGGATAGTGATCCTGGCCATGGTCTTTTTCGTCATCTCCTTCTCCTATTACCTGGCGCCTTCCCGTAAGAGCCATTTCCGCTTCGTTTCCGCAGGGTCCAGCCTGGCCACAATCTTGTCCATCCTAACCATGGTCGGGTTCAATTTCTACATCAGCAATTTTGGCCGTTACAATGTCCTGTATGGGTCCATCGGCACCCTCCTGGTGATCATGCTGTGGATTTATTTCAACGCCCTCATCCTGCTCATCGGCTTCGAACTCAACGCCAGCATCCGCAATGCCCATCGCTCCGCGAAAAACGGGAGTTAGAAGTTAGGAGTGCCTAAAGTGAGCTAATGTGCCTAAAGTTAGGAGTACTTAAAGTACTTAGAGTGCCTAAAGTACTTAAAGTTAGGAGTACTTGGTGTGCCGGGTCATTGGATGCTGCTTTTCGCTGTTCGCTGTTCGCTGTTCGCTGTTTGCTTCTCGCTTTCTTTGCGTCTTCGCGTCTTTGCGTGGAATAATTTCACGCCAAGCATCAAACTTTAATGTAATTAATTGGTTGTTCAGACCATATTACTTACCTCTGGCGTTAGTAACGCGAAGGGTAGGTATGATTCAAACATTCGGTTCTCGGGAGACGGAGCGGATTTGGAACGGGATTCGATCCACCCGGTTACCAGGCGAGATCCAGAATGTGGCAAGAAGGAAGCTTAGGATGATTCATAGCGCCGTTGACCTTGCCGACCTGAGAATTCCACCTGCAAATCGTCTGGAAAGATTGAAAGGCGAACGATCCGGGTATTACAGCATAAGGATAAATGAGCAATGGCGGATTGTCTTCAGGTAAAGGAACGGTACAGCATTTGATGTGGAAATAGTTGATTATCATGGATTAAGATATTATGGAAAAACTGAGTAACAAACATCCCGGGGAGATCTTAATGGAGGAATTCCTGATTCCGCTCCAAATTTCAGCATACAAACTCTCCAAGGACCTCAAGATCCCCCAAACCAGGATTAGTGAAATATTAAAAGGGCGAAGGAGAATTACCGCGGACACGGCACTCCGGCTCAGTAACTACTTTGGAAATTCTGCCAAGTTCTGGCTGGGGCTTCAGGATGATTTTGATATTGAAGAGCAGTTCAACCTGAACAAAGAGCTCTTTAGTTCAATCACAAAGTATAAAGAGAACGTTGCCTGATCAAGGAAACGTAAGGGATTTTTCATTTCACCACAGATTACACAGATTTTCACAGAGGAGTAAGTGCCTTAAGTGAGCTAAAGTTCCTAAAGGTGAAAGAGTTATGAGTACCGGGAGAGTCTGGTCTTCGGAGGCTGCGGTTCCTTCAAGGTTTCTTATTTCTTGTTTCTTGTTTCTTGTTCGGTATTCAATATTCCTTCCCTTCTGAAATCTAAGATCGTTGATCGATATTCGATATCCCCCATTTCCCCTACCTTTGCGGCCGTCCGGCCGGGAGAGCTTCCCTGCCGGAAGTAAACACTGCCTAAACGCATAATATCATGATCCTCAACGAGAACAGCTCCATCCTGGTCACCGGTGGCACCGGGTCGTTCGGCAAAGAGTTCACCCGTACCATCCTCAGCATGTACCCCAACATACGCCGCCTGGTGATCTATTCCCGCGATGAGCTGAAGCAGTTCGAGATGTCGCAGGTGTACAGCTCCGACCAGTACAAAGGGTTGCGCTATTTCATCGGGGATGTGCGCGACAAGGCCAGGCTCGCCCGGGCCTGCGAAGGGATAGACATCATCGTACATGCCGCCGCCCTGAAACAGGTACCCGCGGCTGAGTACAATCCCGACGAATGCATCAAGACCAATATCGGGGGAGCGGAGAACATCATTGATGCCGCCTTGCATAACAACGTAAAGGTGGTGGTTGCCCTATCCACCGACAAGGCTGCGGCACCGATCAATCTGTATGGTGCAACCAAGCTTGTGAGCGACAAGCTCTTCATTGCCGCCAACAACATCAAGGGCAAGCGGGATCTCCGGTTCTCCGTGGTCCGCTACGGCAATGTAATGGGATCCAGAGGTTCCGTGATTCCCTTCTTCATGAATAAGGCCAGGGAAGGCGAGCTTCCCATCACTCACCGTGAAATGACGCGCTTCAACATCTCCTTGCAGGAGGGGGTGGAAATGGTCCTTTGGGCTATCCAGCACGGGCTGGGACGGGAGATTTTCGTTCCCAAGATCCCTTCCTACCGAATCCTGGACGTAGCGGAGGCCATTGCTCCCGGCGCCCGTCTGGTGGATATCGGCATACGTCCCGGGGAGAAGCTCCACGAGGAAATGATTACGGAAAGCGATTCCTACAACACCATTGAGTTCGACCGCTATTATGCTATCCTGCCCTCTGATGCCCAAAAGGAGGTTTACCTGCAACATTACGACGCCCGCCCCGTTAGCCCGGGGTTCAAATACAATTCCGGGACCAACAGCGAGTGGCTCGATGCCCAGGCCCTGCGCACCCTGATCCGCGAACATCTGGATCCCGGCTTCAATCCGATCGTATGAAGATCATTCCTTACGGCAGGCAGACCATAACGGATGAGGACCTGAAGGCTGTCGCCCGGGTCCTGCAAAGCGATTACCTTACCCAGGGACCGGAGATCCATCGTTTTGAAGAGGCCTTTGCCTCCATGATCGGGAGCCGATACGCCGTGGCCGTGGCCAATGGCACCGCGGCCCTCCACCTCAGCGCCCTGGCCCTGGGGGTGAAGCCTGGCGATAAGGTCATTACCAGCCCCATTACCTTTGCCGCCAGTGCCAACTGCATACGCTATTGCGGGGGAGAAGTGGTGTTCGCCGATATCGACCCGCACACCTACCTGCTCGACCCCAATACAGTGGAGCACCTGTTGCAGTCAAGCCCCCCGGGGACCTATCAGGGCATAGTGCCGGTAGACTTTGCCGGCTACCCGGCCGACCTGGAACGCTTCCGTGAACTGGCGGACCGATACGGATTATGGATCCTCGAGGACGCCTGCCATGCTCCCGGGGGGTATTTCACGGACAGTTCGGGCAACGCGCAGCACTGCGGGAACGGAAAGTATGCCGAACTGGCCATCTTCTCCTTCCATCCGGTGAAGCATATTGCTACCGGGGAAGGCGGGATGATCACCACCAATGACCAGGCGCTCTATGAAAAACTGATGCTGCTCCGGACCCACGGAATCACCAAGGATCCGGCCCTGATGCAGGATAACCACGGCCCCTGGTATTATGAGATGCAGGAATTGGGATACAATTACCGATTGACCGACTTTCAGGCCGCTCTCGGCATCAGTCAGCTCGAACGCGCCGCCCAGGGGCTCAGTCGTCGTCAGGCCATCGCCCGCCGCTACGACGATGCCTTTGCCGGTAAATCCCTACACCTGCCCTGGCGGGATGCTTCCGTTTTTCACGCCTTCCACCTTTATGTCATCCAGTCACCCGACCGGGCCGGACTGTACGACCACCTTCGCCGCCACGGCATCCTGGCCCAGGTGCATTATATCCCGGTCCACCTGCAACCCTATTACCGGCAGTACGGCTGGAAGCCCGGCGACCTCCCCATAGCCGAAGCCTATTACACTCAGTGCCTCAGCCTGCCCATGTATCCTGCACACACAGAGGAGGAGCAGGAATTTGTTATTAACCGAGTACTCGAATATCTCCCTGCATGAAAGCACCTGCCCTGGAATCACCCCGTCTGATGTATAAACCCCTTGGACTGGGTCATTGTACGGATCAGTATGTCGGATGGCTTAACGACCCGGAGGTATACCGCTACCTGGAAACCGGGGGAAACTATACCCTCGATATGCTCCGTGATTACCTGGAAGGCGTGGAACGGACGGAGATCCTGTTCTGGGCGATCCATCTGAAGGAGAATGGCAAGCATATCGGCAACATCAAGATCGATCCGGTAAACTGGAAGCATGGCTTTGCAGAATACGGCATTATGATGGGGGAACGCGCGGAGTGGGGGAAAGGCTATGCGCATGAAGCGACCCGGCGTATCCTGGATTTTTGTTTCCAGGAGGTAATGCTCAGGAAGATTACCCTGGGCGTAGTGGAGGATAATGCCGGAGCCTATGGGTTGTACCGAAAGCTGGGTTTCGAAACCGAGGGGGTGTACAAACGGCATGGCTTGTATCAGGGAAAATACTGCAATATCGTTCGCATGGCGATGTTTAACCCGATGATAGACGATGAGTGAACGACTGGTATTGGGAACTGTTCAGTTCGGATTGGACTACGGCATCAGCAACGAGGCCGGTAAGCCTTCCGAATCCGAGGTTGGTGCGATACTCGATCAGGCCTTTTTCCAGGGGATCCGTTGCCTGGATACAGCCGACGCCTATGGGACAGCTGTCGAAGTCCTGGGGAATTATAACCGCCTTCATCCCGGCCGTTTTCAGATCAACTCCAAGTTCAAGGGCCATCCCGGTCAATTGAAGGATCACCTGCTGCGTTCCCTTGGGCTATTGGGAATCCCAGCCTTCCATGTGTATTTCTACCATAGTTTCGCTGATTTCATGGCCTGGCCTGAGCTAAGGGATGAGCTGGCCCAATTGAAGCAGGATGGCCTCATCAGGTTCATCGGCGTCTCGGTATACGGGAATGAGGAGTTCCGAGCAGTGCTGGACGCAGGATGGGTAGATGTGGTGCAGATTCCCTTCAATATGCTCGATAACCGGACCCAGCGCGGGGAGTGCCTCGCCAGGGCCCATGAGCAGAGGGTGAGCGTCCAGGCCCGGTCGGTCTACCTCCAGGGCCTGTTCTTCCTTCCTTTGGATAAGATCCCTGCCAGGCTCCTGCCCTTGCGGCCCTGGCTGGAGGAGATTCACCGGCTGGCCCGTGCCTATGATGTGCCGATCCAGCAATTGGCACTCCACTATGTGCTTCAGCAGGAGGACATTGCTGAAGTGGTCATTGGTGTGGATTCCCGCCAGCAGCTGGAAGACCACCGCTTGAGCCCCGGTAAAAGCTTGCCGAAAGACCTGATTGAAAAGGTCAATCAAATACGTGTAACCGATACTGAGCTTCTATATCCTAAAAACTGGTGATTATGAATATACTGGCCATTACCCAAGCACGGCTTGGCTCTACCCGCTTCCCTGAAAAGATCATGAAGACCGTGTCCGGGATGACCCTGCTGGAGCTACATCTGAAAAGGATACAGCGCTCTGACATGATCAATAAGATCAAGGTGGCGACCACGCGGGAACCGGAAGCAGATCGCATCGTGGATGTAGCCGCCAAACTGGGCATCGCCGCCCATAAGGGATCCATTGACAATGTCCTGGAGCGTTTCTACGAAACGGCTGCGCCTGAGCAGCCCGACTGGGTCGTGCGCTTTACCTCCGACTGTCCCCTGATCGACGCCGAAGTCGTGGACCAGGTCATCCGCTTTGCCCTGGAGCACGACCTGGACTATGCATCAAATACCCTGCTTACCACCTATCCCGACGGCCTCGATGTTGAGGTGTTCAAGTTCTCCGCACTGGAGAAGGCCATGCAGGAAGTCACAGAGAAATCGGACCGGGAACACGTAACCCCATACATCTGGCGCAACTCCTCCTTCAATGGGGGTGCCTTGTTTACATCCGATTGCCTGAAGAATGAGGCGGACTATTCCTTCGTCAGACTGACCATCGACAAGCCCGAGGACTATGAAGTGATCCGCACCCTGGTTGAAACACTGGGTACTGACAGGCCCTGGATGGATTATGTCCACATGCTGCAGGAACGCCCGGACCTGAGCTCGCTTACCCAGCAATATTCGAGGAATGAAGGGTATTGGAATGCGCTGGAGGGTACCGGTAAGGGGCAGGAGCTATACAAGAAAGCCAAGCAGCTCATCCCGGGAGGCACCATGCTGCTCTCGAAACGCCCGGAGATGTTCCTTCCGGACCAGTGGCCGGCCTATTTCAGCAAGGCCAAAGGCTGCAAGGTCTGGGATCTCGACGGGAGGGAATACACCGATGTGTCGATCATGGGCATAGGTACCAATACCCTCGGATACGGGCATGAAGAGGTGGATGCCGCCGTGCTGCGGACCGTGAAGGCCGGAAATATGTCCACCTTCAATTGTCCGGAGGAAGTGCGGCTGGCGGAGCGCCTCATCGAGCTGCACCCCTGGGCCGAGATGGCACGCTTTGCCCGCACCGGGGGCGAGGCCAATGCCGTGGCCATCCGCATTGCCAGGGCCGCATCGGGCCGCGACAAGGTGGCCATCTGCGGGTATCATGGCTGGCACGACTGGTACCTCGCCGCGAACCTGGGCGATGAACAGAACCTTGCTGGTCACTTGCTGCCGGGCCTCGATCCGGCAGGGGTTCCTGCCAACCTCCGCGGTTCGGTGATCCCCTTCAATTACAATAATTATGAGGAGCTACTGTCGGTAGTGGATATCCACAATGTTGGGGTCATCAAGATGGAGGTCTCCCGCAACATGGGGCCGGAGGATAATTTCCTGCATAAGGTCAGGCAGTTGGCCACCGAGCGCGGCATTGTGCTCATCTTCGACGAGTGTACCTCCGGGTTCCGCCAGTCGTTCGGTGGTTTGCACAAGATCTATGGCGTGGAGCCCGACATGGCGCTGTTCGGCAAGGCCCTCGGCAACGGTTACGCCATCACAGGGACCATCGGCCGGCGGAGCGTGATGGAGGCAGCCCAGAAGACGTTCATCAGCAGTACCTTCTGGACAGAAAGGATCGGGCCAAGCGCAGCATTGGCAACGCTTGATGTTATGGAGAGGGTCAGGTCCTGGGAGACGATCACGGCCACCGGCCTCTCCATCAAGGCCCAGTGGCAGCAGCTGGCTGACCGGCATGGATTAAGCATATCCCAGTGGGGAATCCCTGCCTTGGCCGGTTTTAGCTTCAATAGTCCCAATAATCTGGCATACAAGACTTTCATTACCCAGGAGATGCTTGCCAAGGGCTATCTGGCAGGGAACAGCATCTACGTTTGCACTGAGCATACCCCAGCAGTATTGGAAGGGTACTATCAGGCTCTCGATGGGCTGTTCAACCGGATCAGGGAGTTCGAAGAGGGTAAGGACGTGATGAAGGAACTGAAGGGCCCGGTATGCCATGGGGGTTTCAAGCGTTTGAACTAACACCGTCACTGTGAGGAGAACCCTGGTATTCCGTGCGGATGCCGGTCCGGAGATCGGTCTGGGTCATTTCATGCGCTCATTGGCCGTAGCTGAAATGCTGAAAGAGGACTTCCCCATGGTTTTCTTCACTACCAGCCCCTCTGAGTTCCAGGTCCGGGAGATGTCGGCCATTGTAGATCAATGGTATCCACTTGCGGGGGATAATTCCCATTTTGATGAATTTCTGGGACGCTTGCAGGGTGATGAGGTAGTTATCCTCGATAACTATTTTTTTGACACAGAGTATCAACGGAAGATACGGGGGAAAGGGTGCCTCCTGGTATGTATCGACGATTTGGCCGACCGGCACTTCGTGGCAGATGCAGTTATCAATCATGCCGGGGGCATTCGTCCTGAGGATTATTCATGCGAAGCGTATACCCGGCTATTTCTCGGGATGAAGTATGCCATGCTCAGGAGCGTCTTCAGGGGAGGTGCCGGTGCCTTGGACCGCAAATCAGACCAGGTCTTGATTTCCCTGGGAGGATCCATTCAGGACGACCTCCTCTTCCGCCTGCTCAACGCATTGGCGGACACCTCTGCAGCCCTCCGGTATCATGTAGCAGGTATTGTCAGCGAGGAACTGGCGGCTTCATTCCGTAATGATCATCGATTTGAGTTCTTAGGTCGTCTTGACAGTCTGGCGATGCATGAGGAAATGGCCCGCAGCGCCGTGGGTCTTTTCCCTGCAAGCACCCTTGCCCTGGAGGCCATCTCATCCCGCTTGCCTTCTATTGTTGGCTATACAGCAGTAAATCAGAAGTACCTTTACAAAGGACTTATGGAGGGGAGGGTGGTGTCTGCCATGGGGGATCTGCGGGAGATAGATGCCGATGAACTGGCCCGGGCACTTGTTTTCCTCTGGCAGGACGGATGGGCAAGGCAGCGCCTGGAAGAGGCAATGAATCAGGCCATGGATACCGAAACACCGGGTCGGTTCCGTGATTTATTTAAAACCCTGGTACATGAGTGAGTTAAACCACAGGTATGCTAAGGCGGAGGATGCAGCATTGCTTTTCCGATGGGCCAACGATCCGGAGGTCAGAAAGGCATCGTTCCACAGCACCGCCATCACCTGGCCCGAACATCTTCAGTGGTTGGAGCGACGACTTGGTTCGGGATCTTCTCTTCTACTGATCTTTGAAAAGGAAAGTTCGGCAGTGGGTATTGTCAGGTTTGAGATCGGGGAAGAAGGTGCTATCATTGGAATATCCATCGATGAGGCTGCCCGGGGCCAGGGTTACGGCAAACAGATGATAGAACAGGCCTGCATGCACTTTCGCGGGTTACATCAACTGCCCGTGCTGGCATATATCAAGAAGGATAACCCTTCCTCGGTCCGGTCGTTTGAGCGTGCCGGCTTCCGCTTTCTTCAGGAGGACGAAGTGAACGGGATCCCTTGTTTTCTTTATATCTTGTATGGAAATGAATGATCTGCTCATCCATCGGCTTCAGCACGGCAAGTGTTTCATCATTGCCGAACTATCTGCAAACCACAATCAAAGAAAAGATATCGCGATCGACACCATCCGTGCAGCCAGACAGGCGGGGGCCGATGCCATCAAGCTCCAGACCTATACCGCGGATACCATCACCATCGATTGCCGCAACGAGTATTTCCAGATCAGGCAGGGGACGCTATGGGACGGGAAGGTGCTGTATGACCTGTACAAAGAAGCCTATACCCCATGGGAGTGGCATGAGGAACTGTTCCGTGTGGCCCGGGAGGAAGGCCTGGAATGTTTCTCCTCCCCATTCGACCGCAGCGCCGTAGACTTCCTGGAGTCCTTCGATCCACCTGCATACAAGATCGCATCGTTTGAGATCAATGACATCCCCTTGATAGAGTATGTCGCATCCAAAGGCAGGCCGGTGATCATTTCCACAGGGATCGCCACACTCGAGGATATCGAACTGGCTGTGCAAGCCTGTCACCGCATGGGTAATACTCAGACCGTTCTGCTCAAGTGCACCTCCTCCTATCCTGCACCGGTGGAAGAGGCAAACCTGATGAACATACGGGATATGGCCCAGCGCTTCGGTGTGGTCACCGGCCTTTCGGACCATACCATGGGGATCAGTGTTCCGGTGGCCGCCGTGGCCATGGGTGCCCGGGTCATCGAGAAGCATTTCATCCTCGACCGCTCCATCGGCGGCCCGGATGCCGCCTTCTCTCTCAATGTAGAGGAGTTTTCGGCTATGGTCAAGGCTGTGCGCGAAGCGGAACTGGCCATCGGAAAGGTGACCTACGAACTCAGCGAGAAGGTGAAGTCGTCAAGGGTATTCTCCCGCTCCTTGTTCGTGGTGGAAGATATACCATCGGGAGAGCTGCTGTCAGAACACAATGTCCGCTCCATACGGCCGGGTTATGGCATGCACCCCAGGTACTACGCTGAAGTGCTCGGGAGGCGGGCCACCCGTGACCTGAAACGGGGTGAACCCCTGCAGCCGGGCATGTTTGAGGCCTGAGCCTGGCATATCCCCGGCCTTAGCGGCCTGCTGAAGGACAAAAGCCTTAGTTTTGCAGATTATCAACAATGAGCGGTTTTGGCCACAGGCTCAAATAGAAAGGTTGTCCTCAACATTTTCCTTTTCTCCATCACCCCCCGGCTGGATGCCATCCTATCGTTGTTCATCTTTCCCCTCATCACCCCTTTCCTCACGGAAGAAGACTTCGGGATATGGGGGATCGTGTCCTCATACTTCGGCCTGGGGCTGGCCATTTCTACGCTGGGACTGGAGGTTAACTTCACGAATGCCTTCTTTACCCATCGTTCACGTTTCGCTTTCCCCTGGCGGGTGCTTTCCGGATTATCCCACTATGCCGGGATCCTGTTCTCCATCCTCTTCGGGATCATCATCTACCAGGTGCTCCCCCCCCTCGAACATAAGCTGCTCCTGGTGGTGATCGCTTCCGCCCCCATCTTCTTTCAAAATATCAATGCCATTGCCATGCGCCTGTTCCTGCTGCGGGAGCAAGCCCTTCCCATAACGTATCGTAAATTGTTCGCCGCCATACTCTCGGTCGCGGCCACATACCTCATCATCGCGGTGTTCAGGCTGGGCTTCTGGGGCTGGGCTGTCGCCTACCTGGTCAATGCAGCATTTTTCTATTTCTCCTTCATCCCCTTCCTCTATGTCAGGGAAGGGATATGGCCACGGCTTCGTCTTCGATGGGCCCGCGTCAAGGCCAGCCTGAAAGTGTCGGTTCCTATCATCCCCTACACCCTGGCCCTGGTCCTTCTCAGTTCTTCCGACCGCATCATCATGGAGCGCCTGAATGTGCCCGTGGGCGACATCGGCATCTACTCCCTGAGCTACCGTATGGCCAACTATATGTTCACCCTGGTGGCTGGCGTTACGGCAGCCCTCACCCCGCGCCTGCAGCAGTATTACCGCAGCGGCCGGTTCGATAAATTCATGAGGATCTCCTGGCTGGCCTACCTGCTCGTGCTTATGTGTACCGTGAGCGGTAGCCTGATGATGGAGGAGGTATTCCAGGTGCTGGTGCGGAACGAAGCCCTGCACGTCGCTGCTCCGCTGGCAAGCATCGCCGTGTTCGCAGCGAGCTTCCACGTATGGTATTTCGTGATCTCCATGCCTTTGTTCATCAACGAGAAAACCCGTCTGCTCCCGCTGCTGATCCTTATCCCGGCTGGGGTAAGCATCCTTCTCAATATCTTCCTTATCCCGGCCTACGGCTTTCAGGTGGCGCTCTGGGTCACTTTCTTCTCGTATATGCTTACCCCCTGGATCGGCCTGGCCTTCCCCTTCATTCGTAAGCTGGCCATACAAATGATGCCGCATGTCCTCCGCGACCTTAGCCTGGTCACCCTGGCCAATACCCTGCTCCTGCTGTGTTGTTACCAGCTCACTGGCGCATCCCCCTGGATCCGCAGTGGCCTAGCCGCAGGGATGATCATCCTACTTGCCTTCCTGGCCTGGAAAAAAGGAGGACAGGAGTTCTTCAGCCTCTTAAAACGAACCAAAGAATGAAAATAGCCGTCATCGACGCTTACCATGAATTCCATTTCGAAGTGCTGGAAAAGCTTCAGACCGAACTGAAGTGTGAGTTCGTGTATCTGATATCCGGGACTTCATACAATTTCCACGGGAAAGCCTCACGCATCCAGGAAATCACCGCCAGGATTACCTCAGGGGATACGATCATCGATCCCGTCACCCGCTTCATCTACCCCAGGGAAATCGACCGGTTTTCCGACACTCCATGGACCCTGGGCCTGGACAGGATCGAACAGTGCAAACCAATAGAGAACTATTTCCTCAGGCTCAGCGACCGCAATGCGGTCTTCCCGATTTCAGTACATATACGGCGCCAATATTATCTACTGATCCTTAATTACTTCAATCATATTCTGGCTACACAGAAGCCTGACCTGGTGCTCACCTTCGATACCCCGCATTCCTACCATTCCTTCACGCTATACAGCCTGGCACGCCAGCTCAGGATCCCTATCCTGAGGCTGGAGCACCACTTCATTGAGAATCATTCCATCATCCTGTCCCATCAATTGCCGGTAATCCCCGCGGATTTTCTCCGGGATGAGGAGGCCAGGACAATCTGGGATTCACTTCCCGAGGCGCTGCGACAGGATTTTGGGGTGTACAGCCAGTTCATCGCGCGCGCGAACGCCAGGGAAAAGCGCAAGCTCATCGGGCGTTCGTCCATGGCAAACTTCAGGCTGGTCTACCGCTATCTGAAGAAAGCCACGGCAAATATTATTATGGGCGTGTTTCCATTCCTCTTTAAAAGGGAGATCCTGCATTTCACCTCACTGAACGAAATCAGGACGCGGTTCTTCTACCGGATCAGCATCAATGCCCGCCTCCTGCAGCTGATCCGGCTGCATGCGTACTACAACAAGGTGTCTGTTGACCCGGATCTGGATCGGGACTTCATCTTCTTCGGCATGCACATGCAGCCGGAGAAGACCAGTCAGCCCCTGGGCGGCGACTTCGACCATCAGCTGTTCCCCATCCTGATGCTGGCCCAAAGCCTGCCTGAAGGCTGGATGCTGTACGTGAAAGAGCATCCCAACCAATTCAACGACCGCAAGATTGCCAATGCCAACTACCGGAACACCCACTTCTACGATACCTTACGGAGGGTGCCCAACATCCGCCTGGTCAGTCTGAACACTCCATCTTCCGAACTGATCTCCCGGGCCAGGCTGGTGGCCACGCTCACCGGTACCCTGGGATGGGAAGGGCTGAAGTCCGGGAAACCCGTTATTGCCTTCGGTGACTCCTATTACAAGCCGTGTCACGCGGTACGCAGCCCGCTCTCGGTGGAAGAGTGCCGCAAGGATATCCAGGAGCTGATCCGGATGAGCCCCGAAGAGGTTCAAAAGGACCTTCTCCGCTACCTGGCCTATTTTTCACAACAAGGACACCTGGTGCGGGCTTCCAACTGGGAAGAAAAGTTCTCCAGGAGCGAGATTTCAAGGGAAGTACAGATAGAAGTCCTGAGCAAGGCCATGCTATTCCACATCGACAAGCTCCTGGGCAGGTCATGAAGTATCTGATCTATTCCAATACCGGGCTAACCTCGAAACAGCTCGGGTTAACTGCAGAGATCATCGAGAATCTTCGGGGATCCGGAAATCAGTTGATGCTGGTGCTCTGCGACAATGTCCTGGACAACTGCTATTTCAACCGTGTCCATAATGTTCTGGGCTGTGCCTCATGCCAGTCCAGGATGCTCACGCTGCTCAAGCAGGGAGGGCTCAGAAAAGAGGAAATCCATCGACTGAAGCGGTATCCTGAGGCTTACAGCGCCCCGCTGCCCCCCTTCCGTTCCATGGATGATCTCTATGGCTTTTCCTTCGAAGGGATCAATGTCGGCCGGGGAGTCGCCTCTTCTGTGATCTCCTATACCCGTGATTTTGACCTCATCCAGGAGCCCTACCTCGGCCTGATCAAGGTAGAACTGCACAAGTCGATCAACGTGCTGCTGAACTTCAGGGATATTTTCAAGAGCTATCAACCGGATGAACTCTATCTGTTCAATGGCCGTTTTGCCGAAGTATTTCCCGTGATGGAGCTGGCCAGGGCCGTTAACTTGCCTTTCTATACCCTGGAGTCCGGGGCAGGGAATAATTATGAAATGTTCCGGAATCACCTTCCACACAGTATTGCCTCAAGGGAGAAAAGCATGCACCTGCTCTGGGAGGCTACCGATGCAGAGGAGAGGGTTGGGGTAGGTTCCCGTTGGTTTGAGATGAAGCGGTCGGGGGATGAAAGCATAGAGCCTTCGTTCACGCGACATCAGGACCAGGAGCGGCTTCCCGATGATTATCAACCCGCACGGAGGAATATCGCCCTGCTGAATTCCTCCCAGGATGAGCAGATGGCCGTGCCGGAATGGAAAACCCCGTTGTATGAGTTTCAGAATGAGGCTATCCGACAAATTCTGAACCATTTCAGGGACAGAAACGACCTGCATTTCTACCTCCGGATCCACCCCAATCTCGGCACGGTGGACAATATCCAGATGCGGGAAATCCGGAAGATGAGTTTCCCCAACCTGACCATCATTCCGCCGGATTCAAAGATCAGCACCTACAAACTGATCGATGCCTGTGAGAAGGTGATCACTTTCGGCTCATCGACGGGGATAGAAGCGGCCTTCTGGGGCCGTCCTTCCATACTTTATGGAAGGGCATTCTACGAAAACCTGGGGAGTGTTTACCGCCCGGATTCCTTCGATGCGTTGGTTGCCCTGATCGACTACCCGGACCTTCCTCCCCTGTCCAGGGATGGGGCCCTGGTCTATGGCCATTATATGTCACGGTTCGGCCGGCAAACCACCCACTTTCAGTTCAGGGGTTTACGGGGAAGTACGTATAAGGGCAAGCGCATCCGGCTGATGTATTCCGTTGGGCTGCTCTTGGTGTTCCGTTACCTCCGTCGCACGGGACTCTGGCTGAAGCTGCACCGCCTATACTACGGAAAAGGGTTCTCCCTGCGGTCCCTGATCCGGTACAAATAGGTCAGGCTTTCTTTTCGAAGAAAAGCTTCGGAAAGGCCTTACGCTCGTCCTTCTTCAGCAGGATGACGGCTACAAAGGTGCGCAGGAAGCCCCATCCATAACCAAAGAGCTGGATAAAGCTCGCCAGCACGGCCAGGGCGGCGATCTTCAGGCTGCGGGTCTGCCCCAGGGCGTGGAGGAACAGCACCAGGGCCAGCAGCCCAAGGGGGAGAAGGAACCAGGCGGACCAGGCAAGGGACAGGAGTACCAGGAAGGCGCTGCCCAGCACAAAGACCGCCGGAAGAAAGTACACCGCCTTCATCGTCCCCGGATGCCACTTGAAGAGGATATTGCGTACCATCCCAAACTTCTGCACCTGCTTGCGGAACTTGCCGAAATCGATGCGGCGCTTATGGTAAACATAGAGCTCCGGATAATTGCCCACACTGAAGCCGGCCTTCTTGATCCTCAGACTGAGGTCGGGATCCTCGCCCGGGTGTATGGTCGAAAATCCGCCTACGGTCTCGTATACCTTACGGGCGATGCCCATATTGAAGGAGCGGGGCTGAAAGGCGTCCAGCTGTTTCTTGCGGCCCCGTATACCCCCGGTAGTGAAGGGCGAGGTCATGGCGTAATTGATGGCCTTCTGCACATCGCTGAAGGAGGGATGGGCAGCATCGGGGCCACCAAAAGCATCCAGGGGCCTTTCTTTCAAACAAGCGGCCATGGTGCTCAGGTATTCCGGAGGTAGAAGAATATCCGAATCCAGAAAGATGTAATAATCCCCCCTGGCCTGGGCCATGCCGTTGTTGCGCGCCGCCCCGGGGCCCTGGTTGGCCTGGCGGTAATACCTCACCTGTAAACCGGAAGGGCTTTCGTAATCGTCCAGGAAATCCGTCAGCCCGTCCGTGGAACCATCGTCCACAAAGAGGAATTCGAAGGTGGTCCGGGGGTGATCCATGGCTTCCGCGGAGGCCAGGAGCTCCCTGACTTCTTCCAGGCGGTTGAATACGGGGATGATCAGCGTAAACTCCATCGCGTTCAGGCTTGCTTGCTGTCGGGTTGCGATTTCCTCAGCTCCCGGACCACTCCCCAGGCCAACAGCCCGAGCAGCACCAGCACAAACAGGTAAAAGCTGTACTGTGAGATCAGGTTGGAATCGTGGTAGAGCTTGGGTTCGAAGCTCATGCGTAGCGTATGTTCCCCTGCGGGGACCACTGCGGCCCTCAGGATATAGTTTACACGGAAGACCGGCACCTCCTGCTCGTCCACATACAACTTCCAGTCTGGGTAATAAACCTCCGAGAACACCAGTAAACGTTCGCCTCCGCTGCGGCTGCGGTAGGTCAGTTCGTCCGGGGCAGAACCCAGGTAGGCTACCGTATCCCCGGGGGCGGTAGTGTCAAACGCTCCCACCTTTTCCTGTATATCTCTTGACGCCACGGCGGTACGGGTAGGGTCCAGTCCGTTCAGGGCTCCGATCTCTTCCGTAGGGCCCTCAACGTATTTTATACTGTCCACAAACCAGGCGGCACCCAGGGCGCCGGGATTCACCTGCAGGCCTTCCTTGGTGATGAAGTATTTGGTGTTCAGCATATTGATCACCGGCATACTGCTCTTGCCTATGTGCTGCTCTATCATATCCTGGTACCTGCGCAGCTTGGCGGCGTGGTAGCCCCCGATGGACCGATGGGCATTGGAGGTGGTGTTTTCATTGAAGGGCGACTGGGTCACGTTGAATACCCTGTAATGGGAGCGGGTATTCACGGCATAGGTGAGCAAACGGTCGCTTTCCTCCGCATTCGCTGCCGGGAAGGTGGTTTCCAGCTCCTTCATCCGTTCTCCTATCCCTGGGGTGAAGGCCATCTCCATCTGATAGATCTGCCGGTCGTTGGCGGTCAACTGATGGGCTTCCTTGGTGGCCGTCTTGCGGGTGAAATCTTTCAACGGGACATAGCGCCGCCCTACCGGCCACAGGTCCACTACGATCAGCAGAGCCATAGCCGCCACGAACACAGGGGCTTTGATCTTGCGTTTGACGACCAGCCAGATAAATACCAGGCTGAGCAGGGTGAACAGCAAAGTCCTGACGATATCCCCACGAAAGACGCTGATCCTGAAGCGCTCGATGGCATCCACGATCTGGGCCATCTGCCCGGCGGATTCGGGATTGCTGAGCATGGGCCCGATCTGCTCCATTTCGGCCTTGCTGAAGAATGAGTTGAAAGCGGAAGGGAGGACCAGAATCAGGAGCAGGAAGGCGAGGTAGCCAAAGGCAGCAAGGTACAATACGGGATAAGGCTTACCCAACCCGGGGAGTTTGCGCTTCGCCTCCAGGAGGTCCTTGCGGGTGCTGAGCTCATGCAGGGCAAGGGCTGCCAGCAGGGGAAGATAGATCGCCACTATAGCCAGGATGGACACCGGGGCGCGAAATTTATTGTACAGGGGCACATGATCGATGAAGAGGTTGGTAAGCGCAGGGAAATGCCCGCCCATGGACAACAGGGTGAGCAGCGCCACGGCGGCCAGCAGTCCGTACCGGATGCGGTCCCTCACGATGAAAAGGCCCAGTACAAAAAGAAAGGCGAAGACAGCACCGATGTAGTTGGGACCTCCCGAAAAGGGCTGGTCGCCCCAGTATTCGTTCATGCCACCCAGGGTATTGCGGTACTCGGCCGGGGCCTTGCGCATCAACTCCCGGTTCTGGCTGACCGCCCCGGACTTCCCTCCCTTGACGTCGGGGATAAGTATCATCAGAGCTTCATCCACCCCGCTGCTCCAGGCATTGATATAGCCTTTATCCAGCCCCTGGGTGGTCACCCCTTCCTCCTGGGCAGTAACACTTCCCCCGCCCCTGATGGTGTGTTCGTTGTAGTCGTATAAATTGATAAGCTTGGCATAATTGGGGGCCGTCGCCAGCAGGGCCGCCAGCACCATCAACCCGCCAGCCTTGAGCAGGCGTGGCCAGGTATGCTCGCGGAAAGCATAGATCGCTTCGACCCCCAGGATCAGGATAAGCCCGATACCATAATAATAGGTCATCTGCACATGGGCCATCACGATCTGCAGGGAAAGGAAGAGCGTGGTCAGAACAAAGCCCCCGATATACCGGCCCCGGAGCAGGAGAAGTATCCCTCCCAGGGTAGGGGGGATGAGGGCGAGGGTGTGCACCTTTTTGAAGTGGCCTGCTCCGATGATGATGATGTTATAGGTAGTCAAACCGAAACCGATCGCCGTGGCCACGGCGATCCAGGGACTTGCTCCTGCAGCCACCATAAGGATGTAGAACCCGAGCATGTACCAGAACAAGGACATCACTTCCAGGGGGAGCCCCAGTTTCTGTGGGATCACGAACAGCTGGGCGATCACTGAGGATCCCTCATAGTGAGTGGCCAGGAATTCCGGCATCCCACTGAATATCGCTCCGTTCCACAGCGGGCGCTCTCCATTGAAATGGTCGTAGTCATTGATCTCTCTCCACTTTCCGTAGTTCATCATCATATCATGCCCTTGCAGCGACTTGCCCTCCATGGAGGGGTAAAAGTAAAGGCTGGATACGATCAGCATCACCAGGATGGCAACCAGGTGGGGGAGGACTTTTTTCAGCAGGTCCGTGACGTTCATAGGTAGGGGTTGGTATGGTGGCTACAAGGCGCTGGGCCCGGTTTCAGGCTTACGAGGGCTAAAATTAGAAATTATTGTGAAGCAGTAAGCGCTTGGGTCGGCAGGGAGGTAAGGGCTTAATCCAGCTGTTCCATCCACGCTACCACGCGCTCCGCAGTGCGGCCGTCCCAAAGCGGGGGAATGCTGCCCTGGGGCCAGTCCCCTGCAAGGGCCTGAGATGCCAGTTCCAGTATACGATGCGTGTCGTCGGCCGCCAGCCGGCTGGTGCCCAGCTCCACGGTCTCTGGCCTTTCGGTGGTGTCGCGCAGGGTGATGCAGGGAATCCCATATACGGTAGTCTCTTCCTGCACCCCACCGCTGTCGGTGAGCACCAGGCGGGCATCGCGCACCAGGCGCCCGAAGTCGAGATAGCCCAGGGGCCCGCACAGGCGCAAACCGGGCAGCAGCTGTAGCTGTTCCCATAACCCGAAGTGTTCCAGCATCTTTCGCGTACGCGGATGGACAGGGAACAATACCGGCAATTGCCGGCTGAGCGTAGCGGTGGCTTCCATGAGGCGGGAAAGCGGACCCACCTCGTCCACATTGCCGGGGCGGTGCAGGGTCAGCAGGGCATACCCCCGGGGGGGGAGGCCCAGCTGTTTCAGTACGATGGAGCGGTCAATAGCCCCCTGCATGCGGTGCAGGGTGTCGATCATGATGTTGCCCACCTCAACGATGCGCTCCCTGGGCTGGCCCTCGGCCAGCAGGTGGCTGGTGGCCCGCGTGCCCGTTGACAGCAGGTGGTCTGCCACGGCATCGGTCATGATGCGGTTGACCTCTTCAGGCATACGCCGGTCGCCGCTGCGGAGGCCGGCTTCCAGATGGGCCAGGGGCACCTTGCACTTAACGGCGGCCAGGGCGGCAGCCAGGGTGGTGTCCACGTCCCCTACCACAAAGACCAGTCGGGGCGACATCCCCTGGATAAGGCGTTCCATCTCCACCATGATGCGGCCAAAGCGTTCCATCGTGCTGCCCTGGAATGGCTCCAGCACCTCATCAGGTGGGGGAATATGCAGTTCCCGGAAGAAGATGTCGAAAAGGTTTTCGTCGTGGTGCTGGCCCGAATGCACCAGGCGGAAGGGCAGGCCGCCGTGTTGACGGAGTGCGTGGAGCAGGGGCGCCACCTTGATGAAATTGGGGCGGGTGCCGGCCACGATGAGTATTGGGCTTCGCGAAGTCATCGGGCGGTAAAGATAGTGATGGTTGATGGTTGATTTTGATTTATGATGGGCGATGGATACATATCCGCTTCTCGCTTCAATCCTTTAACATTTCTTGTTCGGTGTTCGATATTCCCTTCCTCCACACTGTTGCTCAAACTCCAAACTCAGTTTTCATACTCCGCCTCTTCCCCCAGGTGGTCCGCCGGGTTCTTGTCGCGCCTGGGCCGGGGTGGGATAATCAGCTCGCGCTCTCCTTCCTCTAAGATCACCCGGCTCCCGGCCGGGGAGGATGGTTTATATCTGGCCTCCTGTTTCCGGATATAGGAACGAGTAGCCGTGGGGACAATCCATCCGTTGAGGAGGCGATAGATAAAATAGATAATTAAAAGCCAGAATAGGAGCTTTAACATATTATGGAAATGAGTATTATAATGAGAAACGGCTAAAAATGGGAAGCATTGTTAAAATTGGGAGCACATTGGCGGACCAAGTTTTTCGCCGACCAAATTTCGGGCTTTCTGGCGCAATCAGCCCCTTTTTTGGCACGATGTCCTGAAAAGTATTTAAAAATGCCGCAAATCGCGCCTAATAAAGCCGGAATTTTATACATACTACGTATACATATATGAAAATGTTAGGTTAATATGTTGTATGTTAAATGCTAAATGTTCTTTGGTACTTGGTCCCTGGTCCCTGATGGTTTGAGTACTTGTGTTGTCAAAGGCATCTCGCAGTTTTTTTATTCACCACAGATAACACAGATTATCACAAATTAATATTTTAAAAGCAGGTAAACCTTTGGACGTTAAATATTTAACCGCAATGAGCGCACAGAAGGCGAGAAGAGCGCAATGAATATCCCCCACATACCGCATTCGGACAACATCTCAATTCCCACTAACCACTCTCCACTAGCATTAGCCACTAGCCACTAGCCACTAGCCACTAGCCAATGTCTACCAAAGGCAGACCCAACAATAAAAAGGGCCTGCTCCAATGGAGAGGCCCTTCCTCACGATCTTATGGTTTCGTGCTTAACGCTTGTCCTGGGTTTCGTCTGAAACGGTCAGCTTCTTGCGGCCCTTGGCCCTGCGTGCAGCCAACACCTTGCGTCCGTTGGCCGTAGCCATACGCGACCTGAAACCGTGCTTGTTCCTGCGTTTTCTTCTCGAAGGCTGAAAGGTCCTCTTTGTCATAGCGTTTCAGTTTGCGAGCGGCAAAGGTATAAAAAGTTTTTGCGAACGCAAAAACTTTTTCATTTCGCATGGCTCTATACTCAGGGTTCAATATCAATGAGCACTGAGCGCTGAGCAATGATAAATGCAAATTCCTTCTAAGCCACAGGCTTAGAAGGAATTTGTTTCAGCGTCTCCACCAGGAAGTCCCAGAACTTCTCCACCGAGGGGATGTTCACTTTCTCGTCCGGGGAATGAGGGTAGCGAATCGTTGGACCGAAGGAGATCATGTCCCAATGAGGATAAACGGCGCCCAGGATGCCGCATTCCAGGCCGGCGTGGATCGCCTTGATCTCGGGCAGCTTGCCGAAGCGCACATTATATATATGGCGCATGTGGTGGAGGATAGGGGAGTCGGGATTGGGTTTCCAACCCGGATAGGAGCCGTCGAAGGTGCTGCGGGCACCGGCCAGGCGGAATACGCTGTGGATCATATTCGCCAGATCTTCCTTGGCCGTGTCCACCGAACTGCGGAGCAGGCACATTACATTGATCTTCCCCCCTTCCGACTTCAGTATCGCCAGGTTGGTGGAGGTCTCCACCAGACCTTCCATCTCCGGGCTCATCCTGATCACCCCGTTGGGGCAGGCATAAACCGCATCAAGCATACTTTTTTGTGCCTTGATATCGATGAGTGAGTCAGGAATTTCAACGGCTTCAATGCTTGTCTTTAGTTCGGGTTCAGTGCTTTTAAGCTCGGATTTGATGACCGTAGAAAATACGTTGAAATTCGTTTTCAATTGTCCTGCTTTTTCGCTGGGCAAGGTGATCAGGGCAATGGCCTCCCTCGGGATGGCGTTGCGCAGTCCGCCCCCATCCACCAGAGCGATGCGTATTCCGAGCTGATCCTGGTTTTCCCAGATGAAGCGCACCAGGGACCTGATGGCATTGCCGCGCCCCAGGTTGATATCCATGCCCGAATGCCCGCCCTTCATGCCGGTGATGGCGATGCGGAAGGCGGCATGCCCTGCAGGGACCGGATCATCCGTATAGTCGAACTGCATGGTGGCGTTCATGCCGCCTGCGCAGCCGATATACAGTTCCCCTTCGTCCTCTGAATCCATATTCATCAGGATGTCGCCCTTCAGTACCCCGGGCTGGAGATTGAAGGCACCGGTCATGCCGGTCTCCTCATCGATGGTGAAGAGTGCTTCCACCGGGCCATGAGGGATATCCGTTGATTCCAGCACAGCCATGGCGGCGGCAACACCCATCCCATTGTCGGCACCCAGGGTGGTTCCCTGCGCTTTAACCCATTCTCCGTCGATCCAGGCATTGATGGCATCGTTTTCGAAGTTGTGGGCTACGTCGCTGTTCTTCTGGGGCACCATATCCAGGTGGCCCTGCAGGATTACCCCCATGCGGTCTTCCATGCCGGGGGTGGCCGGTTTGCGGATGATAACGTTCCCTGTCTCGTCCACGAGGGTCTCCAGGCCCAGGTTTTCACCGAATGCCTTCATAAAGGCGATGACCCGGCCCTCATGCTTGCTGGGTCGCGGAATGGCAAGCAGTTTGGCGAAGTTCCGCCAGATGGCCTCCGGGCGGAGGCGAGCAATAGTCTCATTCATAACTGGGAGAGGTATTGAATTGGGTTAAACGTATGGTATGCCCGCAAAAGTAAACAATAATGTATGCCGCCTGGGTGCAAAGCGGGTACTTACAGCGGATGGCGTTAGGAAGATTGTTGATAACCCTTGACAGTAGATGAGGGGATTCGTTGTTAATATGCAGATATACAACGACATGAAACATGGAGGAGCCGATTCCTGACGAGATTTCAGTGGCGGGAGCTCGTAAGCTGGGACAGTGTTCCGGCTGGGGGCAAGCCCTGCTAAGGCGAGGGGTTGGGGACCAGGCCGCGCATTGACGAGGGGGTGCCCCGTTAACCATGTCTTTCATTATGTATCACGATATCAATAAGATATGTATAGATGTGCCTGCAATGGATGGCCTGTAGTGATTCGGAGATATTTTTATCTTCAGGAATCGGTGGTGTTGAGGGGCGGCGTTGTATATTTGCGCCTCGCTCTGCCGGAGCCCGGTGTTATCAACATTATTAACACCGGCTTAACAATAACTTTTTCAGGGATTGTTTGACGGTGGAGTGCTGAATGCTTACTTTTGACAATACTTTGACAGCTCTGATACGACGCAAGGAACGGAAAAGTAGGGTAGAGCCGCAACGGGACGTAACCTTTTCCGCGAACTGCTGTATAACTGCCAAGATCAATAGGCCCTTGCGGCTGAAAATATTAAGGTGTTGCGCCCGGGTCCGGATGGTCCGACTGGACAAGAAAGCAGGGCAGGCACCGGTGAATGGACTGACCATTGCTGCAATCACCCTTGATGGTTCCCTGGAGAACCATGTCGGAGGTGAGATGTTCGCAAAGTGGTCGTGGTGTTGAGAATTTTGGGTCATTTTTTGTAATTTAACCGATTATGTCCTTATTTTGCACCTTAATTACTCTGCACCGCCGTAAGATTTCGGACATCTGCGACATACGAACTGAACGCCTTGCTTATGGAAACCAATAATTTTACCCTAATGAAAGCCAATCATCTGAAGTACATTCAATCAAAGTCTACGCTTATGAAGACAAAGACTACGCGCTCTCGGGCCGGCATGATTGTGACTGTGCTGTTGCTGTCCTTCTGGACGGCCATGGCGGCACCACTCCCTGTCAGCTCGATCCAGCCAACGAACAATGAGTACACGGAGAGCTTCACCAGCACCACAGCTCCTACGGGCTGGAGTCATGGGCAGTTCATGACGTCGGACAATTGGACGTATGGCACACCCTCCGGAGCGATCCCATCCACCTACGGAAGAGGCTGGTACCGTAATGAAACGGCCAAGTCCCCATCCCTTCCGTTGACCGAGTGGTCGTATGTGGATTTCCCGGCCTTCGACTTCTCGAACTTCGTGTTCGACCCGGTCGTTGACCTGGACATCTTCTACAACACCACCAGCGGTTATGGTATGCGGCTCGCTTACACGACCGACAATATCAACTGGTTCCCCGTGGGCGGCCTGAACGATCAGGACGTATACGCCGAGAACTGGTATAATACGGCCGTGATGAACTTCATGGGCGGTCCCGGCTGGAGTGGAAACTCCAATGGCTGGATTGACGCAGTGCATACCCTGACCGGTCTGGCCGGGGAATCCTACGTCGATTTCCGTATGTACTTCGTCGGAGGGAGCAATGCCGACGTAGTGGCTTTCGACAACCTCCACATCTTTGAAAGCTTCGGCGTGGCGATCACTTCAGACGCCACCCAGGTTTCCGATGACCCCGGTTTCTCTATCCAGAACGGCGAATGCATCACCCTCAAGGCTGAGGTTTATGGTAACGTACCCGTGACCAGTATTCACTGGTACTCCATGACCGCCGACCAGGTCAGCGTCAACTCTTGGTGGTGCGACCACATGTATAGCATCGGTGCTGCCATGGGATGCTTCTTCAACGCCCCTCCCTATAGCGGCAACGTTTCCAGCTGGACCTGCGACCTCGTAGGTACCGGGGATTCCATCAATGTATGCCCCGACAGTTCCACCTTCTATTATGCTGTGATCAACAACGGCAGCTTTATGCCTTGCCAGGGTATTGCTACCGCATGGCCTTTCATGCCCGGGTTCTGGTATGACCCGAGCAACTTCGGACCACTTCCTCCCAAGGGCGGTCCGACCTGGGTCTATGCCGGTTCAGCCGTGGCTGTGATCGATCCGCTGGAAGTGGAAGCCGAATATGACGGGTTCACCGTCTGCGATACGGCCACCACCCCGCTCTTCGCCTTCGCTACCGGCGGTGTTCCGCCCTATACCTATGCCTGGAGCCCGACCACCAATCTGGCCCCCACCAATACTGCCGTCGTGTACTCCACCACCAATAATAATATTGTGTATACGGTGACCGTAACCGACGCTCTGGGCAATACCGCCACGGATGATGTAGACATCAGTGTGGTTTCCGGTTATCCCTTCGTCGATATCGTTCCCAACAATGTACTTCTTTGCGAAGGACAGAGCGCCACGCTCTCGGCCTACGGCGGGAGTACCTGGAACTGGTATGTGGTACCTTCCGGCGCCGCTACCTTCTCGGCCACCAACACGGTGACCACCGAGATCACGGCTACCGGCACGCATGCCTCCTTCCAGGTGTTCTGCGACCTCACCTCGAGCTGCGGACCGGCCACGGCCTTCATGACCGTGAATGTGTCCCCGACCCCGGCCGCTCCGACCTTCCTGAATGCAGGCCCCTATGAAGTGTGCTCCACCGATCCCCTGATCGACCTGGCAGCCAGCCTCCAGCCCAGCCCGGCTGGCGGTACCTTCAGCGGCCCTGGCGTATACAACGGGTTCTTCGATCCCAGCCATGCCGCCTCCCTGCCCTTCACGACCTACACATTATATTATACGATCGAAAGCGCCAACGGCTGCCAGGCCGTGGATAGCTTCAACGTACAGGTGTGGCCGAGCTCTACCCCCTTCCTGTTCACTGTTGGCCCCGACACGGTCTGCCTGAACGATGTCACGGTCCATGTGGCCGGCTTCCTCCCGGGCGCCCTGATCCAGGTAAACTGGACCGTGGATGGTGGAAACATCCTCAACGTATTCGGCCCTGACTCCACCGCCGTCCAGATCGAATGGACCACCGTGGGTTCCGGACAGATCCGCGCTGAGTATGTGGGTGCCTACTGCACCAACTACGATACCTTCGATGTAGTGGTTAACCCCCTGCCGGTGTTCTCCATCAAGTCGAACGAAGGCGTAGTGGCGGTGAGCGACACATTTATCTATTGTGAAGAGGATGTAGATAGCCTCTATGCCGATATCATCCCTGGTCTGGGTACCGGCTTCGGCGGGTATGCTGTCGACTGGACAATATATAACGGCATTGGCACCGGCAGCCCGGTGGCCAGCTACACCAATGTGTACGGCCTCCCGGAAAGCCCGGCATACAACCCCAACGCTTACCCGACGGTGCAGTACTGGACGGTGACCGCTACCCTGCTTGACTCAAGCACCGGTTGCTATGCCTATGACACCGCCTATGTAAAGGTATTCCCCCTGCCCGAGCCGGAAATCATGGCCCAGGGTCCGGATGCCGATACCCTCTTCATCTGCGCCAACGAATGTGGCAAGGTGTATGAAGCCAACGATTACGATAGCTATGTCTGGTTCGTGGATGGAACCAAGGTGGCTGAAACCTCCGATACCCTCGAGGTTTGCGGCGCTGACTTCACCGCACCGGATACTTTCGAAATCATGGTGATCGCCTTCAGTGCCGACGGATGCTCCGATACGGCCTACATTGATGCCGTGGTCTGGGTTACCCCGACCCCCTTCGCCCTGATGAACGATGGCGACCTGACCTTCTGCTGGAATACCACCGGTCCTGAGCTCTATCTTGACAGCTCGCAGGTGGGCATCAACTACCAGCTCTATCGCGATGGTGCTACCGTGGGTGCACCCCTGGCCGGTGACGGCGACTCCATCACCTGGGGCAACTTCAACATCCCTGGTGATTATTATGTACATGCCGTGAATACGGTGACCGGTTGCGAAGACTGGATGCTCGACACCCTGACCCTGGTCAGCGATACCATCGTGATCGACCTGCTCAGCGAGTTCAGCCAGGTGTGCGAAGACTTCACCAGTCGCATGACGGTGGACTTCACGCCTTCCGATACCACTGGTTATGGTCCCTTCACCTTCGACTGGGATCCGGATGCCAAGTTCACTCCCGATGGTTATGGCACTGGCCTGGCCCTCCCGGGTGATGTGGATACCTGGTATTATGTGACCGTGATCGGCACCGATCCGCTCTGCCAGGCTACCGACAGCTTCTTCCTGACCGTGCTCCAGGGCCCCGAGCCCAGCATCGGCGACAGCGCCAACAGCATCGCCAAGGTTAGCGATACCACCATCTGCCTGTTCTCCTCGATTGACCTGCAGGTGAGCTGGGTGCTGGGCGACGCCGCGGTGACCAGTGTGGTTTGGAGCCCCCTGACCGAGATCACCCCGGGTGCCATCAATGGCAACATCGCCGGTGTGAACATCGCCGCTACCGCTCCGCGTACCTATAGCGTAACGGTAACCGACGCCAACGGTTGTACCGGTGTGGACAGCGTGAACGTGTTCGTGAGCGCAGCCCCCATCGTCAATATCAATAACAATGTACCGGCCAGCGTATGCCCCGGTTATGATACTACCCTGACGGCCAACGTGCCCTTCGGCACCGGTCCGTTCACTTACACCTGGAGCACCACCGAGACCACCGCTTCGATCAACGTGACCCCGGCTGCTACCACCACCTATTATGTGACCGTATTCGATGCCGGTCTGGGTTGCTATGGATACGATTCCATCACCGTGGAAGTATACGCCGCCCCCACCATCGACATGAACGGCCCCTACCAGAGCTGCATCTGGGGTGAGATCAACTTCAATCCCATCGTAACTGCCAGCCCGGCCATCGTGAACATTGCCTGGAGTGAGAGCCCCAGCAACCCGACCACGGGCCTGAGCATCGCCAACACCATCAACCCCACGGTAACCCTGGCTGGTGTAAACAACGGGATCTATACCTTCTACCTGGAAGTAACCGATGCCAACGGCTGTGTGGCTGAGGACTCTGTGAATGTCACGGTAACCCCGGGCCCGAGCATCAGCGCTGGTGCTGACCAGTACATCTGCGAAGGCACCACGGTACAGCTGGCCGGAAGCGGCGGCGGAACCTATGCCTGGTTTGATGCCCCCGGTTACGACAGCCTCAACCTGATCGCTACTACAGCTTATGTGAGCGTCACTCCGCTGACGACCACCACCTATTACCTGCGCGTCAACCATGACAGCTGCGGCCCGGCCGTATCGCAGGTGACCGTCTACGTACACCCGGCTACCCCCGTGTTCTTCGACGGACTGGGAACCAGCTATTGTGAAGTGGATGGTCCGGTGACCCTGACCAACATCAGCCCGCTGGGTGGTACCTGGAGCGGTGAAGGCGTGGTGAACGGTGTGTTCTATCCGACCAATGTCACTACCCTGGATGCCCCCATCACCATCACCTATACCTATGCCGACAGCAGCGCCTATCCGCTCTATCCGGTATGTGAGTATGAGCACAGCATGACGACCACGGTATGGTCGAACCCGACCGTAACCATCGGTACGGTGGCCCCGGTTTGCGCCGACGCTGCCAGCTTCCCGGTGACCAACTTCAACGGCATGCCTGCCGGCGGTACCTATGAGATCAACGGCGTGGCTACGGTAACCGTGAACCCCGCTACCCTGGGTGCCGGTACGCACAACGTATGGTACTTCTACACCAACGTCCATGGCTGCACCGACAGCGCTTCAACGACCTTCACCGTATGGCCCCTGCCGATCAAGCAGCAACTGTTTGCCGTCAGCCCGACCAATGGTGGTCACTTCTGCGATGGCGACAGCGCCGAGATCTACATGAATGCCTCCGAAGCTGATGTGGTCTATGACCTCTACCTGGATGGTGGCATCGTCACCTTCTACAACGTAGCTACGGTCAACGGTACAGGTGGTTACCTGAGCTTCGGCAAGTTTGCCGGCGATGGCGACTACTATGTGATCGGTACCAAGATGGTAACCGGCTGCACCGACGTGGCCAGCGATACCGTAACCCTGATCAAGGAAGAGCGTCCGCAGCAGTACAACCTCATCGTGAGCAACGGTGGACATTACTGTGAAGATGGCGCCTGCGAAACCGGTCCCTGCACCGGCGTTCAGATCGGGATGTATGCTACCAACCCTGAGGATCGTTATGATCTGTACAAGAAGGGAAGCCCGGATGTGCTCGTGGCTACCATGATGGGTAACGCCATTTCCGGAACCGGTCAGTGGTTCCCCGGAACCTTCACCGCCGGCCAGTACTATGTGATCGCCTATGACATCAGCACCCCGGCCAACTGTCCGAAGGAAATGCTTGACGTTGTAACCGTGACCATGGATCCCAAGCCGCTGGTCAAGACGCTGACCAAGAACAACGTATGCCAGTGTCCTCACGAATCGACGATCATCAGCATCGTGGGTTCGGCTGAGCCTACCGTATACTATGTGCTGTACGATCCTTCCATGAACCCTGTGGATACCATTACGGGTACGACAAGTTTTGCTCCGGTGAAGCCGGTTGGTATCTATACCGTGATCGCCTACAAACCCAGCAACGGTACTAACCCCTGGTACTTCGGAAGCAGCCTGCTGCCCAACGGCAACTGGTCGACCGTATGCGTACGTAACCTGGGCACGATCGAGGTATGCGAATACATCTACGCTTCTGTGGATGCCCTGCGCACCAACGACCTGACCCCGGCTACCCCGCACAGCCTGACCATTGATGGCGGTGACGAGGCTTACCTGGCCGTTGACGTGACCGTGGACAGCCAGCCGCACAGCTTCCAGTGGCAGATGAGCACCACCGGTGGCAGCACCTGGGTGAATGTTCCGGCTACGGCTCCTTACTACGGTGCCACTACCGACAGCCTCTGGATCGACCCGGTAGCTTACCCGTCCATGAAGGGTTACAAGTTCCGTTTCGTGGTGTTTGCCCATTGCGGCAACGACACCTCGGATGTGATCACCCTCGAGGTACGTCCTGAAGTGAGTGTATACGCTGGTATGCCGATCCTGCCCAAGGGTCCGTCCACCTATAATGGTGCCGACAGCGTACAGTGCTCCAACGACATCGTGATCCCCATCTATGCCGAGCACCTCGACAGCCTGGGATCCCTGTCCCTGTCCTTCCTGTTCGACTACATGCAGATGCAGCTCGATACCAGCGTGGGTACCGGTCTGTCGAAGGGCTTCACCAACATCCATCCGCTGCTTGCTCCGTCCTTCCAGGGTGGTACCAGTGCAGCCGGCAGGATCAGTTTTGGTGCCTTCAGCATCAACCCGATCAACCTCGGCCCGAGCGCAGTGCTCTGCAACATCCACTTCAAGATGGGGAACAATGGCGGCTTCAGCCTGCTCGAGTGGGATCTGCTCACCGGCGGCGCCTGCCAGATTACCAGCCCGGATCCGTATGACCTGAAGGTACATTACTTCGATGGTCAGGTCCGCGGCCTCAAGCTCCCCGTGCCTAATGTGAACATCATGCCCAATCCGATCTGTGAAGGTGACGTGCTGACGCTTGACGCCTCTCCGTACAGTCCTGAAATGGATCCGGATGGCAATCCTGTGGCCGGTTACTGGGTGCTGCCGAACGCAGCCCGCGGTGTGGCCGGGTACATCTTTGCCGATGATACCACCTTCACTGCAGTTCTTGCTGATGAAGGCACCTACAGCTACTTCGTGACCGACAACAACGGTTGTGCACACGATACTTCCTTCTTTGTCCAGGTTAACCCGCTGCCGGAGCTATTCAACGTGATCGGTGGTGGAGAGGCTTGCGTCGGTGGCGCTGTTGAGATTGGTCTCGATGGTTCCCAGGTAGGCGTGAAGTATTACCTGATGTACAATGGTAATGTATGGCACCCCGCCGGATACCCGGCTTACGTGATCAACGGTACCGGTGACTCCATCACCTTCGGTCCGGTGAGCCTCGGCAACCAGGTCCTCGGCACCCACGTATTTACCGTGATGGCCATCGACACCACTGAGCCTACGATGTGCGACATCTACATGGACGGTTATGCTACCGTGAAGATCGACCCCGTTCCCTTTGCCTTTGACCTGCGTGTGATCGACAACGGCCTCGCCGTGATCAGCGGAGACTATTGCGAAGGTACGGGTGGTCTGCCGGTGCGCCTCACCGGTTCGCAGATCGGCGTGCGCTATGAACTGTGGTATGCTCCCTATTGCTGCAACTGTCCCGATACCATGATCACTGCAGTAAATGGCACGGGCAGCCAGATCAGCTTTGGCTACCAGACCCTGCCTGGGTACTACCACGTACGCGCCTATTACTATCAGACCAATACGATGTGCGACAATTACATGAAGAATTGTGTGTACATCAGCATCAACCCGCTGCCTACGGCTACCATCAGTGGTACCGCTTCCATCTGCTACGGACAGTCGACCAACCTGACCCTGAACTTCACAGGCAAGGCTCCGTTCACTGCCGTGATCAACGGTGTGACCTACAACACCATGACCAGCAGCCTGGTCATCCCGGTGAGCCCGCTGAGCACGACCACCTATTATGTGAACTCTGTGACCGATGCCAACGGTTGTGTACAGACCTACACCACCCTGGGTGTGACGGTGACCGTTAACCCGCTGCCGAACGCAGACGCCAGTTACTTCATGAGCACCCCCTGCGTTGGACAGACGCTGCAGTTGAGCGCACTACCGGGAGCCATGAGCTACCAGTGGAGCGGTCCCAACAGCTTCACCTCCAGCCTGCAGAACCCGGTGATCAATAATGTAACCACCGCCAATGCCGGAACCTATTACCTGACGGTGACCAACACCGTAACGGGTTGTGTGAACTACGACAATGTTACTGTCAATATCTACAGCCTGCCCGTAGCTTATGCTACCGGTGATGTAGTTTGCGTAGGTGACATGATCGACATCAGCGGCCAGTACAGCTATTCGACCAGCAGCGCCAGCATCGTGGATTACATTTGGTCTGGTCCTGCCGGCTTCGCCAGCGGCGCCGCAGATACCACCTTCGGTCCGGCTACCCTCGCCATGGGCGGCACCTACAGCCTCACGGTTGTGGATAGCTACGGCTGTATGGCCTCTACGACCACTACCGTAACCGTACACGCCCTCCCGGTAGCCAATGCCGGTCAGGATGTGGAGATCTGCTTCGGTGACACGACAACGCTGACCGGAAACGGTGGCGATGCCTATATCTGGAGTGACGGTGTGAGCACCTGGAACACCCAGAGCATTGCTGTGGCTCCGGCCTATACAACCACCTATTACCTTACAGTGATCGATCACCATGGACAGGTAAGCTGCGAAGATTATGATACTGTAGAAGTAACGGTCAACCCGCTGCCCGAGCCCTATGTGCTGACGCGCGATGGCATCTACTGCTTCGGTTGCTTCGGCATCCCCGTGAACCTCGTGTACAGCGATTCCACTGTGAACTATGTACTGTACTGGAAAGACCTCCAGAGCGGAAGCACCTGGGTGGCCGTGGATACCCTCCTGGGTGTTAACGATACCCTTTACTTCGGCGACCTGGAAGTTCCGGGATACTACAAGGTGCTGGGCGTGAACGTCCTGACCGGTTGCGAGAACTGGATGTCCAATGAGATCCTCATCGGCACCCGTCCTGCCCCGACCGTATCGATCAATGATATCGACGTATGCGCTGATGCCTGCGAAGATATGCTGGTCACCCTGACGGGTCTGCCGCCCTTCAAGATCCACTACACCACGGGTGTGGTCGAGACCTTCAACACCGGCGACCTGACCTATGTCGGTCTGGTGAACAATATCGAAACCTGGACCTATACCATCCAGATCTGCGGCAGCAGTGCCCCGGCCTACATTGGTATTGATCTCGTTGAGGACAGCGTATGCTTCCGCAATGGTGACACAGCCATGGTCGAGGTTCTCCCGCTGCCTACGGTATACGATGTGAACGGTGGTGGTTACTACTGCAACATCGGGATCCCGGTGGGTCTGGCCGGAAGCCAGCTGAATGTAAGCTATGTACTGTATCTCAACAGCAACCCGATCGACACGATCGCTGGCACGGGTGCAGCCCTCACCTTTGGTCCGCAGACCCAGGTAGGTATGTATACTGTACTGGCTGTGAATGATGTGACCGGTTGCGACGAATACATGAACGGATACGCTGAGATCACCAGTGGTACGCTGCCGACCGTATACAATGTTTATGGTGACGGCTTCTATTGCGCCGGCGATTCCAGCGAGATCTGGATGAACTACAGCCAGGTCGGTGTGACCTATGAACTGCTGCTCTTCGGCATCAGCACCGGAGTCCAGGTTGACGGAACGGGTGGCCAGATCAGCTTCGGCCATGTGACCGTACCTGGTGAGTACACGGTACAGGGTATCGATGACGTGACCCATTGCATCAGTCTGATGAATGGCACGATCCTCGTGGGTATCCGTCCGCTGCCGACGGCCAATGTGAGCGGCAACGCCACCATCTGCAAGGGCCAGAGTTCACTGATCACCGTGACCCTGACCGGTACGCCTCCGTTCTACTTCAGCATGAACGGTGTGGGCTACACCACCAACAACTATGTATGGACGCAGAACTTTGCTCCGCTGACCACTACGACCTATACGGTGAGTGTGGTTGAGGACCTGTATTGCGACAATACCGGTGGCAGCTCCGCCACGATCACGGTCAGCCTGCCGACCCCGTACACCATCACCGGTGGTGGGGTGTACTGTGCCGGTGACGCCGGTAAGGTGGTCGGTCTGAACGGTTCCCAGAACGGGGTGACCTATGCACTCTATGTGAATGGTGTGGCTACTGGCCAGACCATGGCCGGTACCGGTGCTGCCATCAGCTTCGGTCTGCAGACTGCAGCCGGCGTGTACAGCATCATCGGCACCATCGACGCCAACCAGTGTACTGGTCCTATGACGGGTACCGTGACCATCTCCATCAACCCGCTGCCCACCGTTTACAACGTAACTGGTGGTGGTGAGTGCTGCCTTGGCTGCACCGTCCTGTATGTGGGTCTGGACGATACCGAGAACAACCCGAATATTCGCTACGAGCTGTGGCGCAACGGGGTGCTCTACAACAACGCCCTCTTCCCGCCCAAGTACGGTACAGGCAATGCTATCCAGTGGGGTTATATGACCCAGGCCGGCACCTATACCATCCGCGCCGTGAACGAGGTCACCGGTTGTGCTACCTTCATGAATAGCAGCGCCGTATGTTACTTCTACCCGATTCCCGCAGCCAACATCAGCGGTGGTGGTACGGTATGCGAAGGCGAGCCTGTGAGCTTCACCGTGAACTTCACTGCCGGTACCGCACCGTTCTCCGTACTGGTGTACGAGAACAGCGACACTCTGCAGTACTTCACCGGGATCATGAGCAATACCTTCACCTATACTACCAGCAGCCTGGCTGCCGGCACCTACACCTATCAGATCGTGGAAGTGGCTGACTCACTTTGCTTCAATACCGCTACCGGTTCTGTAAGCATTACCGTCAATCCTCTCCCGACCGTCAGCCTGAACTATCTGCCCAGCGACTACTGCGTGGACGCACCGGCCGATACGCTGGATATGGGTATGCCTGGCATGGGTAGCTACACTATCGACGGGGTGGCCGCCACCTGGTTCGATGCCGCAGCCCTTGGCGTGGGAAGCCACACCGTGGTTTACACCTATACCAACAGCAATGGTTGCACGAACAGCGTGAGCAAGGTGGTTGATGTCAACGCCCTGCCAACCTGCGATGTGACCGGTGGTACCTATTGCATCGATGCCCAGAGCTTCGCCCTGACGACTGGCACGCCTGCCGGCGGTGTATATTATGTGAATGGTGTGGTGGCTACCAGCTTCAACCCGGCCAGCTATGGCGTGGGTGCCCATGCCCTCACCTATGTCTATACCGATGGCAACGGTTGTGTCTGCACCTCGGTGGATACGATCTATGTGATCAACCTGCCCAACGTAAGCATCACTCCGGTGCCGGCACTCTGTGCCAATGGCAGCGCCGTGACGCTGGTTGGCTCCCCGGCCGGTGGAGTATTCTCCGGTACCGGCGTGGTTGGCAACACCTTCGATCCGACCCTGGTTACCCCGGGTGCCAGCTACACCATCAGCTATGCTATCTCGGTGGGTGTGTGCGCCAACACGGCAACCACCTCCAT
>JAKLHK010000019.1 GCA_022710185.1 Bacteroidota bacterium | reverse complement strand
GCGCTATAAAAAACCTTTTCCACCCTTGCGGCCAGGGCATCCAATTCCTTGTTCTTCTTCCGGGCTCCAGGAGCCCCGGACTTCACCCGCTGGCTCTCCCGTTCCCAATCCCCCAGGTCCACCCGCAGGCCGGTATAATGGATCACACGCTTCCCCCCCCAGGTGACCGACATATGCACCAATACATCGCGCTGGGGGATGATGCCTGTGGTTTTGTCTTTTCGTGGCAAAGGGTAGAACCGGACGGAGTACTTCAAGGTAATTTAATTTACATACAAATATACATACAGTTTTTACTTATTTTCAGCTTATTTCAATTATTGATGTTATTAAGCATTTATCATTTATCTAGCTGATATACTGTCTATAACATCATTTACTTAACTCATACTAATTGCAGTAAACACATAGCAATATGCCCCGTAGGGACATATTAAAGGGCTTATGCCGGTGTTTGTATGGTGGACGGACGATAAGTGAAGAGCAGCACGTTGAAAAAGGCATAGAAGATCACACCCGACTGGGTCTGCAACATGGACTCTACCATAATATTAAGCCCGAACAGCAGCAGGAACATGGCATAGGGGTATTCATACTTCCGCAGGGCCTGGATGAGCGGCAGCAACAGCATGAGCACCAGGGCCAGTGAGCCGATGATGCCCAGTCCGGCCTGGGTCTGCAGCAGCTGGTTGTGGGTATTCAGCCGGTCGCGGGCCGCCGCGGTGATGCCCCTGTGCTTGTAAACCTTTACCAACTCATCCACCACATCGCCGGTGCCTACGCCCACCAGGAAGTTGCGGCTCACCACCTCCCAGGAGGCTTGCCACACCAGCAAGCGCTCGCCGGTACTCTCACGGGTCGAAGCCTTCACCTGATCCGCGCCCCCAACGGTGGCCGCAGCCCGCTCCATGCGCTGCATGGAATACGGCATACCGAGGACCATCGCATAGAACACGCTGATCGAAAGGAGGAACCACAGTATCCCTTTCAGGAGCATGCGTTGGCGAACGATAAGATATACCATGCTCATGAACAGCACCACTACCATGCCGAGTATCCCGGCCTTGGAGCTGAGCAGCACGACACAGAGCATGAAGAAGAAGATGACGCCCAGGCCGGCCGCACTGAGGTACCTGTCCCGCCGGTGCCCTTCCCGGGTCAGAAAATAGATGCAGATCACCGTGGCGAAGTTGAGGTACATCGCCATGTACCCGGCATGGTGGAACCAGGACAGTCGGGTGTAATAGAAGGCCGCAGCATCTCCGCTGCCATGCCAAACCAAAATGGCCCGGCCCAGGGAGAGCAGCATGCTCAGCCCTGATCCCGCCACGAAGGCCATCAGCACCCTCCGCCCCCATTCCTCCTCCAGGGTATCCCGCGGAAGGGTTAGGAAGATAAGGGGAAAGATGATAAGGGAGAGCTTAACTTCCATGTCGAACCACCCGGCCTCCAGGTTGGAGGTGCCCAGCATCCCCACCAGGTGCAGGACGTAGAAGAGGGCGAACAGCAGGAGGTACATCCGAGGCCGGGATACCTCGAGCATGCGGGCAATCCGCAGGAACTCCCCGGCCAGCAACCATCGCAGCAGCATCAGGGCGATGAGTACCGGCACCGCCGCCTTGTGCAGGGGGATGAGAAAGGCCAGCAGCACGAAGCTGTATCGGTCAAAACGGAGGAGCAGTTCCCTGGTCGGCATGGGCATGGCGTCTATCGGAGAAAACGGTAGGCCAATTTACGCAGGAAAGCGGGCATCAGGGACAACCCGGCCATTCCCAGGGCCACGATCCAGGCTTCCGGCCCGTAGCCCAGTCCACGGTTGATCCTGCCCCTCAGGGCAAGGAGCTGTCGTGCCCTCTGCCACCCCCCCCTGCGGCTTCGGTATAGCCCTGGGGTCATGCGATATTCCAGGAAAACGTCCTGAAGGTTGGCGAAGCGGCAGCCATGCAGAAATCCCCGGTACCACAGCTCGGTATCCTGGTTCTTACGGAATGAGGGGTCATACATTCCCGCCTTACGGAACCAGGTATCGCGGAACATCACCGCCGGATGGGCCAGCGGGTCACGAAAGCGGAAGAAGCGCAGGCAGGCCTCATGGGTGCCCGGATAGCGTACCACCTTACCCGTGCTTTCCCCGGCAGCATTGATCTCGACTATCGCGCATCCTACGATGTCTGCCGTGGGGTTCTCCCGGAGAAATTCGGCCTGGGACTTCAGGCGACCCGGCAGCATGCGGTCGTCGGCATCCATGCGGGCGATGAAGGAATAGCCGAGACCGAGCACCCTTTCCACTCCGGTATTGAGGGCCACGGCCAGCCCCTGGTTCGTTTCGAGACGGAGGATCTCCACCCCCTGGCCCGGGGCAGGCACCAGCTCGTCAAACCAGGGACCTACCGGTCCGTCGGCTACGACAAGGAGCAACCCGCCGGAAGGCAGCTGGCATAGCACACTCTCCAGGGCCTCGGCAAAGTACCGCGGATCATCCCCCGCATAAACGGGCAATATGACGGCCGGCTCATGCTTCATGCAGATGAAGGGCGTACAACCGGCGCACCCCTTCGTGAACGCTGTCGAAATAGACCACTCGCCCGTCACGGCTCCAGCGCGGGTGCAGGTCGCAGCGGCTGGGCCCGTAATATCGGAACCCTTCAAAAAAGCTGCCCAGGCGCTCGGGCATGGCATCGCCCAGCTCGAACAACAGCAGGTCCTTCATCCGGGAACGGTCGGGATAGGTATCGAAGAGCATTTTCTCCCCCCTCATGCCGGGGTGACCGTCACCGTAGCGGTCCAGCACCCCCTGCCCTATGACCCGACGGGTGCCCGAATTCAGGTCGAGAAGGTAATACTCCCCCGGACCCCCCTGGGGCGACATATATCCAATAATCTGGTCCTCCCCCTTCCAGGTACAATGGCTCACCATGCCACTCACCAACACCCTGAGGGCACTCCCATCCGTGGCCATATGCATCAGCCGGTGATGCACCCTCCCCCCTCGGCGCCAGCGGTGAAGGAACATGAGGCTCTGGCCCGAAGGACTGAGCATGAGATGGTTGACCCAGTGATGGGCATCTTCAAAGCTATCCTCCCGTTCAAAGGAACGAAGCGCATTGATGCTTAGCAACTGCCGCTGCGCCCCGCTGCGGAGGTCCAGGAAAGTGATGCCGTCCTGTTCATCATTCAGCTGAGCGAGGGAGATCTTCCCTGCGCGGTCGCGGTAGCCATACTCAGGGCGTAGCAGCTGCAGACGGTCGAAACTGAGCGAAACCGCGACATACCCCGCGACATCATATATGGGCACGGGATACGTCTTCACCGCCCTGCCATGGGCAAGGGAGATCAGACGGCTGCAGTGGCGGTCGGCCTCTGCATCATAATCATTGAAAATAAAGTGTTGGTCATCGACCCATAGCGCCCTGGCCCCCTGCTGCCAGTTGAAGGAGGTAGTGGAACAGCGGAACACCGGCCGTTCTTCCTGCAGGTTGTAGACCACCAGCCAGGCGATCTCTTCCGGCAACGGCATGCCGGTGGAAGGGGGATTGACGGCATGAAAGAGCAGGTGGCGCCCGTCGGGCGATTCAGGGCTTCGGTCGTAATAGCCATAAAAGGTTTCAAGGCCTTCATGGTCGAAGCGGCGAAGCACATAAGGGGAGTCCCAGTGGTGCTCCCGCCGGTAGAAGGCGAAGTTGAGGCGCTGGTAGGCCTTCTTGGCTACCTTCTTGGCCCAGGGCATACGGGCCATCAGCCCGGCGGCAAGCCTTTCTGAACGGTTGTAACTGGTACTCATGCCAGTAGTTTACGGTAAATGTCCTGATAGGTTGCGGACATGGTCCGTGCGCTGAACTTCATCGCCTGGGCCCGCATCCATCCTGACCAGATGTCCTTCTCCTCCTCCAATCGTTTTAACGCCTCATTGAGGCCTTCTCCTCCGGAACCGGGGCGGAAGAAAAAGGGCCATTCGAGCCCCTGCATCACCTCGCGGTGGGAAGGGATGTCGGAAAGCACCACAGGGAGCCCTGCCGCCATGGCCTCGAGCACGGTATTGGGCAATCCCTCGCCCAGGGATGCGCTGATAAAAACGTCCGCGGCATGGAGATAATCGATCACGTGGTCCACCTGTCCGGGCATCAGCAGACGGGAGGTGTCGGGCTCCATACGGCGCAGGCGTTCAGCTTCGGGCCCTTTTCCTGCCAACACCAATATCCTGGAATTGTCGCCGGCCTGGAGCGCCGCAAGCAGGCTGATCGGGTCCTTGCGGGGAATGAGGCTGCCCACCGCCAGCACCACGAAGGCATCCGCGGGAAGGCCCAGCAGCTCGCGCGCCCTGGCCCTGGCCAAGGCATCGGCAGGCGCCCAATGATCGGTGTCTACCCCATTGCGGACAAAGGGCATGTCAATCTTGTACTTGCGGGCGAACGCCTCCGCCAGGCTGGAAGCGCAGGCATAGGCATGCCTGGATTGATGGACAGCGCGCATCTGTTGCCAGGCCATCAGGCCGCCTTTCCAGGGGCCATATTTCGCGGGATAATCCACGAAGGGGTCATTTCTTTGGGTGCTCACCACGGGCATGCCCTGGAGAGCGGCACCCAGCAGGTCGGGGCGCAGGCCCTGGGTATGCATTACGGCCGGAGAGAGGTCCTTCAGCATGCTGCGTAATCGGGTGCCGGCCAGCAGCATGCCCTTCAGCCGTCCAAGTCGCAGTGAATATACGGGGATGCCCTCATCCAGAAAGAGTTCCATCATGCTGTCGTCCGGTTCGGGACTGAGCGTGATGACCATGGGCTCGAAGGCCATGGGATCAAGGTGGCGAATCAGGTAAAGGAGCTGATGGGTCGGGCCCGTGCGGCGGAGGGTGGAGACCAGATAGGCGATGCGGTGGCTCATGGGCTGGGATTTTTCTTCAGGAGAAGACCGATGAGGTCCATCACCCGCAACAGATGGCTCCCGTGCTGGTTGAACACCCCTTCTTCGAAAATGAAGCGCGCACCATCATACACAAAACGGCCGGGAATGCCGTCGACACGCATCTGTACCGGCTTGTATGAACCGAAGATGGTCTGCAGCTCATTGATCAGGTAGCGGCCATCGGCGGTTTCAAAAACATCAAGGTTCATGGAACGAAACCCTCCCCTTTCGCAGACCTCGCGGGTAAGGTGGAGCAGCGCATCGGGTGGGCGCTCCAGGGAGGCTTTGCCAGAGCCGCTGGCGAATCCGTCACGCAGCAGTTTTTTATGCCCGAAATAGGAATCCCCAATGCGGATCATTCGCCATTCCCAAAGGATAGGGATGAAATCCTGAACGATGAGATAGTGTTTCTGCACCCTTCCGAAAAGTGGCAGGGGGATTCCCTTGTACTTCCGTGAAAAGCGTACGTCCCCGAACGTAAGGGCAGGATGGAACCGTCCGAAAACCCGTCGGGCGATGCGCAGCGCCCGCCCCCTGGAATGGATGAAGCGTACGCCTGAAGCCCCGGCCCCGATGTTGGTCTTGAATACCAGGGGATAGGGTGCCTGGCGAAGGAAAGCCTCAGCCTCTGCCCGCCGGGCAAAGACATAGGTGGGAGGATGGGGAAAACCCGTCGACTGCAGCCACCAGGCCATGTTCCGCTTGTTCTCATAGATGTAAAGCTCCCGGAAACTGGGGTACACTACTTTCCCCAGGACCTGTTCCAGCACCCAGGCCACCTCGTCCAGCATAGACTTGCGCTCCTGGATGTCGTTGGGAGGATGCATCAGGAAACCATCACAACCACTGTCCTGCACCCGCCGGATCCAGTCCGGGGACATCACATCAATCACCGCATAATCCACCCCGGCCTCTTCACAGGCGCTCACATAGTTGCGGTGGTCCTCGTTGAAGTCACGAAGGATCCCCAGCTTCAGGTGTTCGGCGCCGGGCGGCATCTCTGGAAACTTTGCGGTAGGCATAACTGATCAAAGTTACGTTAAATACCACGCCTACGGCGGCGAAGCAGGCGATGCTCATGTAGGCGTCGCGGAAGAGGTACCAGCCCAGCCACAGGCTCAGCAGACGGGCGGTGAACAGGGCCGTTTCGTAACGCATGCTGAAACGCTGCAGTCCCAGCACATAGAGGCTCATGGTCGCCGGGGCATTGATGAAGCCCAGGAATGACCAGGGAATGATGAGTTGGGCATAGCGCCCCGACATCACCCACTCCTCCCCGAACAACCAACCGAACAGCCAGGGAGTGATGAACATCAGGATGAGGAAGGGCAGGGCACCCACTTTGGCCAGCCCCCCGATGGTACGCCGGAAGAGGCCCAGGATGGGCTGCCCCGAGGCATACCGCTCGGAGGCCCGCTGATAGAACACCTCCCGGGTAGATTTCCCGATGAGCTGGGTGGGGGCGCTGAGCACCCGGGCCGTGAGGGCATATAGCCCGGCCACAGCGGGATCATAGTAAAAGGTAAGCAGAATGGCCGGGAGATTCTGCGAGAGGGAGTTCATGAACGCGGCCAGGCTCTGAAAGCGGGGAAACTGGTAGTGCTTCCTCCCTGCCTCCTTCATCTCTGCCAGGCTGACCCTGGGCCCCGGGAGACGGCCCGTCCGCAGGAAGGACCATAACAGACTGAGCGAGGCCAGGATGTCCGCCCCCAGCTTGCCCCACACCAGGCCCAGGGGAAAGAGCGAGGACCAGGCGATCCCCGACTGCAGCCCTACGGCCGAGCCGGCCTGAACCACCCGGGATACCGAGACCCGGGAGAATTCCTTGTGACGGCTGGCATAGGTCAGCAGGATCTGGAAGAAGGCATTGAAGAAGACCCCCAGGGGAAGGATAAACAGGATGGGGAGGATATCCGGCCCTACCCACTGCCCCAGCCAGGGCCTCAATACCAGGGTGAGCAACAAAACCACCCCGGTGGTGACCAGGGTGGCGGCTACCGATAGCCATACCAGGGTGCGGGCCTCCTTCTCTTCAGCCGGGAGCATTATCGCCAGCTCATATTTCCAGGCGGCCACCACGCCCAGGGTACTGACGATGGCCGTATACAGGGCAAACACCCCGAAATCGGAGGGATCGAACAAACGCGTCAACAGGGGTGTGAAGGCGAAGAGGATCGCCTGGGCCAGGGCGGCGCCGGAAACGAGGGTGAGCACATGCACCAGGAAGTGGTTTTCCCTGAGCCTGCGTATGTGGCGCCTGATCATGATCAGAGGGGTTGTTGCCGGATCCAGTGCGCAAACTGCCCCACCCCCTCTTCGAAGCGGGTGGCCGGGGCATAGCCGAAGAGGTCGGCGGCCTTGCGTATGCTGGCCCAGGTAGCAGGGAGATCGCCGGGGGCATCGGGCTGAGGGTCGATGAGGGCCTTCAGCCCTAGGGCCTCCTCCAGCTGGGCCACCATCTGGCTCAGGCTCACGGTGCGGTCGTTGCCCAGGTTCACCACCTCATAGCGACTGCCCTCATAAGCCAGGGCCCCGCAAATTCCCTGCACGATATCGTCGATATAGGTATAATCCCTGCGGCTGCTGCCATCGCCGTAAAAAGGCACCGGAAGGCCCTGCAGCATCAGGCGGGAGAACTTGTGAATGGCCAGGTCGGGGCGCTGACCGGGGCCATAAACGGTGAAAAAGCGCAGCGCCAGAAAGCGGATGCCGTAGAGGTGACTGTACACGTGCCCCAGCAGTTCCCCGCTGACTTTGGTACTGGCATAAGGACTGATAGGTCGCAGCACGGCGTCTTCCTCATGCCAGGGCAGGGCATTGTTGAGCCCGTATACACTGGAAGAGGAGGCGAAGATGAAGCGCGGGATCCCGCAGCGGCGGGCCATCTCCAACAGGTTCTGCGTGCCTCTTACATTGACTTCCTGATAGGTGACCGGATCGGCCAGGGAGGGGCGCACCCCCGCACGTGCCGCCAGGTGGACGATGGCTTGATAGGGACCATCCAGGCCCTGCAGGGCCTCCGCATCCCTTATGTCCGTCCGGTGCAGACGATAGGCCGGAGAACCCAGGAAACCGCTGACATTTCTCTCCTTGATAACTGGGTCGTAATAGGGATCGAAGCTGTCGACAACCTCAAGCTCCCAACCCTCGGCCAGCAGCCTGGCGCTGAGGTGGCTGCCGATGAACCCTGCGCCACCGGTAAGCAATATCTTTCCCCTGGACATAGGCGTACGTTATAGCGCCGGGCTCAGGCCCGGATCAGGTGTCGGGAGAAACCAGGCCAGCGGCCGGGTGATCCTGCTGAAGACGAAATACTGCACCAGCACGAGGTCAGCGCCCCCATTGACAAAAGCATACATGCGGTCGCGATCGAAGAGCACCGGCCTGCCCTCCATGTCCACATCCGGCTCCGGAAGCAGCCTGCGATGGGTCTTCACCTGCGTGGTCCGGCCCGAGCGGTCGGTAAGGGTGATGGTCTGATAGACCGGACTGGCCGCTACCGAATCGGCGAATTCCCGGCCCAGGTCAGCGGTGAGCAAGGCTTCAAAACGAATATCGTCGAAAGCAGCCAGGAAGCTCAGCAGTTTGAGGGTGTCGATGGCGGGCAGGGCTGCACCCCCGTCGGGAAGCAGACGGAAACTGCGGTCATCCACCACTTCGATGCGGTAGGATTCCTCCGGGGACCCGCTGACTTCGAGCTCCACTGAGGCGATATCGGACAAGCGGGTCCTGAAGATCGTATGGTCCCTCCAATCGCTCACCCGGGGGGAGAAACGAACCGAAACGAAGCCCCGGAAGCCGGGGATATACGTTATGTAGGGCCTTTCCGCACCTTCCAGCATCATGAAGGTGCCCAGATTGTCCTGGGTGGCATCGCCCACGTAGAAAGTGCGGGTGAGCTTCTCATGCGGGAACAGCCGAAGGTTCCCCGGCAGGTCTATACGGTAAACGGTCTGGTATATCTCCACCTTCACCCCGCTGGATGCCAGCCGGGATACCACGCTGTTGTGCGCCGAACTGGCGACCGGGGAGCTCACGGCCAGGCGCAGCATGGTGGTGAGGAACTGATCCACGGCCTCGCGGCGGACGGTCTGGCCCCCATTCATCTTCCAGCTCCCGCCATCCCGGGTGATATCCACCGAATTACCGTTACGGTCTGCCAGAAAAAAGCGGGTGACGGCAGAGGTATCACGCAACGCAAAATCGCTTTCGCTGTCCGGCAGGGTGCCCCGGCTGCGGTTAAGCAGCAGGAAGGCGGCCGCCAAGGCCAGGAGCAGGACGATCAGGATACGGGTTCGGTTCTTTTTCATGAGCGGGACGATTGGCGGGGGACACGGGCATACCTCCTTCTCCTCCACCAGGCGCCCCCTATGCCGAAGAGGAGGACGAGCACGACAGGAAGCAGGGTATTGATGAGCTGCCACTGGAGGCGCTCACTGTTGGCACGGGTCCTGTCGAGGAGTCGCATCTTGATCTCCCGGGCACGGATATCGATGAGCCCGCTGCCGTCACATAGGTAGTTCACGGCATTCAGCAGGAAGTCACGGTTGCCGAAGGTCTCCCCGGTGTATTGGTCATACCCCAGGGGCAGGGGCTGACGGGTGCCGGCGCTCACCTGGTTGGTGATCACGTCCCCGTCGGCGACCACGATCATTCCGGTGGGCTCGCTCAGCTCAAGGAAACCCATCTCAGGGTTATTGGCGATCTCCGGGGGGATACGGTTGGCGAACAATGAGGGAAACTGGCCTTCCAACAGCAGCGCTACGGTGCGCCCTCCGGCCTGGAACATCTCATCCTTCGGCTCCTCCTTGAGGATCTCCAGGCTGACGTAGGCCGGTGTGGGCACCTGACGGGTGTATTTGGAGGTTTGAAGCAGGGGCAACTTGCGGATGCCCGCAAGGTCGATGGTATCTATGCTGCTCACAAACTCCGTCTTCACCATGTTCAGGTTGGCTACTATGGGGTGCCCGGAGGCAGGTCCGACGAGGGGCATGAAGAACCAGGGGTAGAACTCGAACTGGGGCTGCCCGCCGATCTCCCCGGTTTTAACGGGGATGGGCATGGACCGTATGTCCATGAGCAGGTCAGGGTTGATGCGGGCCCCGTACCGGAACAGCATATCGTCGAGGTTCAGCTCCTGCGCAATGCCCACCGTCTCGGGCCGCGTCTGCAGGCTGTCCATATCCGCAGTGGTGCGGTCCAGCAGCCACAACACCTTACCGCCCCGCATGATGTACTGGTCGAGGATGAACTTGTCGCGCTCGCTGAAAGCGCTGTCGGGCTTGGCCACCACCACGGCCGCATAGCGGTTCCTGAAGATCACCCCCGTGGAATCCTGGTTGTAGTCGCGCTCCGTCAGGCTGTAAACTTTTTCATCCAGGGCCAGGCGCTCCACGGTATAGCTCTCGTTCAGTGCGCTGAGCGCATCCCATAACCATACATCCTCCAGCTCCCCATGGCCCTCCAGCACCGCCAGCCTGGGACGCTCAGGTGTGGTCAGCTGCCGTATGGCGTTGGCCAGGTTATATTCCAGGTCCTGTATGCTGCCGTTCAGGGTCTGCTCCGGCGACATCCCCGTTTGAGACCTCAGCAGCTGCACCGGGACTTCCCTGCCCTTGTATGCGGCAATGGCCCCCGGGAAAATCACACGCTGCTCGCTCCCATCGTTCTGCTTCACCTGTAAGGTCGTGGGCTCCAGCCCCTTCTCCACCAACTGCCGGTAAATATCATTCCTTTCCCTGGCATCACTGGATGCCGAAGGGTTGATGAACTCGTACTCGATATTGCCTGTCCAGGCCCTGAACTCGTCCAGGGTCTCCTGGGTGCTGCGGCTCAGGCGCTTGAAGCCGGAGGGGAACTCCCCCTCGAGGTACACCCGGATATACACCATGTCGTCCAACCCTTGCAGTATGTCCCTGGTGGCACCGGACAGGGTGTAACGCTTTTCAGCGGTAAGGTCAAGGCGGGTATAAACGAAGGAACCCAAAATGTTAACGGCGATAATAACGGCCAGTCCTCCGGCAAACCCGGTCCAGGCATTCCTGCGCTGGTCGCGGCGCTGGTGCGTACCACCCTCAGGCCGGCTATGGGCGCTTTTCTTCACCATTTCCGGCTCTCCAGGCTAAGTTTGGTCAGCATAAGGAATAGGGCGATCAGGCTGAGAAAATACAACAGGTCGCGTGTATCCACTACCCCCCGGCTCAGGCTGACATAGTGGTCGCGTATCCCCAGCGACTGGATGAAAAGGTCAACGGGGCCGAAGAGGCGGAAAGAGGCCAGCAGTTCGAAGCCGGTATAGGCGAAGGCACTGATGATGGCCGCCAGAATGAAGGAGATGATCTGGTTGTCGGTCAGGGAGGAACAGAAAAGGCCGATGGCCACGAAGGCCCCGCCCAGGAAGAGCAGGCCGATGTAGGAACCCCACATCCCGCCGGTGTCGATGTTGCCTTTGGGCAGTCCAAGCTGATAGACTGAAATGTAGAAGACCAGGGTAGGCAGCAACGCGATGGCCACCAGGCTGAGGCCGGCCAGGAACTTGGCCATGACGATCTGCAGGTCGGTCAGGGGACGGGTGAGGAGCAGTTCGATGGTACCCGACCTCCTTTCTTCGGCAAAGCTCCGCATGGTGATGGCAGGGATAAGGAACAGAAAGACCCAGGGGGCCATGATGAACAGGCCGTTGATATTGGCATAGCCGTAGTCCAGGATGTTCAGGTCGACGGGGAATACCCAGAGGTAGAGCCCGATCACCAGCAGGAAGACCGTGATCACGATGAACCCGATGAGAGAGAAGAGAAAGCTGCTCAGCTCCTTGCGGAACAAGGTCAACATGGGCCTACGGTACGTTGATGAGGTGCAAAAATACCAAAAAAACGCGAGGTACAGGGCCCGCTCAGCCGGTGATGGTGATGCGGACCGGATCGTCCTGGTGCAAGCCGAGCAGGCTGCTGGCCTTGCCCCGGTTCATGGCGATCTCCAGGTAGCCACTGGAACTGAACAAGGCCAGCATTTCGCCTTCGCTGACATCGCTATAGGAGTGGGAGATGGTATGAATGGAATAGCGGGCATTCCGGAACTCGATGCGGAACCCCCTCTTTCCCACCACCCTGCGGAAGAAATCCTGGGTGATGTTCACGAAAACGTTCTCATAGGCATCGATATAGATGACCTTGGCACGGATCACCTCGCCTTCCACCACAGGCATGAAGCTGATCTTCTCGTTGAGGGCCGAACGGGGATTGCCGAGCTTTTCCGGCTCCCTCCCCTCGGCCAGGTGCACCGCGGCCTTCACGAAGACATCGCGGGTGCTGAAGGTGAAAAAGTCCGAGTCCTGAACAATGTCCAACTCAATGATCAGGTCCGGCTTCTCCTCGAACATCAGTGCAAAAACCCCGTTGTCGGCCCCGATGAAGTACTGGCCGTGGTACCTGGCCAGAATATGCGGCGTCTCAATGGAGGCATCGGTATTTACGCCGATCAGGTGGATGGTCCCTGAGGAAAAACTGGGGATGACGTTCTTCAGGATGAAGGCCGCCTGCTGCACATCGAAGGGGGGCACATTGTGGGTGATATCAACAATTACGGCATCGGGCATCAGGCTGAGGAGCTTGCCCCTGACCGCTCCCGCGTAATGATCCTTGAGTCCCCAGTCGGTAGTGAGGGTGAATACTGCCATCCCTTATGCGTTTAGCGCCTGCAGCGCGTCACCAAAAGTACGAAGAAATCAGCCGGCTCCGAGGGCACAGAGACGCTCCAGCACCCGGGTGCCCAGCGCCCTCATTTCCGCATGGTAATCGGCCATGAACTTCCCATTGGCCCGGTTGGCCACGGCCAGGCAAACCGTCAGCACCTCGTGCCCGAGCATGCGGCCCAGCCCATACAGGGCCGAGGTTTCCATCTCGAAGTTGAGCACCCGGTGGCCCTGGTGCACCAGGCCGGCCAGGCGGTGGCTGAGCCCGGGATCGGCCGCTTCCAGCCGCAGCATGCGGCCCTGGGGGGCGTAAAAACCCGGGGCGGTCAGCGTAATCCCCTGCAGCATATCGCCACCTATCGCTTCAAGCAATCCGGCGCTGGCCTTCACGGCATAGGGCTCGCCCGCAGCAAGCCGGCCGCCGGTGCACTCCACCGCCAGGCGCCCCAGCTCCTCGTCCAGTATCCCCGGCCCCGGACGATAGAAGCGCAGCAGGGCATCCAATCCCAGGCCCCAGACGCTGGCTACCGGCGTCCCCACGGCAACATCGGGCTGCAACAGTCCCGTGGTGCCCAACCGCAGCAGGCGCAGGCTGGTGCGCTCCTCCCGGATGCGGCGCGTGGAAAGATCGATGTTCACCACTGCATCCAGCTCGTTCACCACGATGTCGATGTTGTCGGTGCCAATGCCCGTGCCCACCACGCTCACCGGAACACCCCGGAACAGCCCGGTATGGGTCACGAACTCCCGGTTCTGCACTGCATGGTCAATCCGCTCAAATTGCGACGAAAGCAGCGCTACCCGCTGCGGATCGCCCACCAGCACCACGTTGCTGGCCAGCTGGCCCGGATGCAGGTGAAGGTGGTAAATGCTGCCGTCCGTGTTCAGGACCAGCTCGCTTTCTTTCAGGCTTTTGCGCATATTCGGGAGGCTTCCTTACCTTTGTTTTCGCATAATGCAAAAATAGAAAAATGGAGATAAAGCCTAACATACTGATTCCCATAGACTTTCACGATCTTTCCCTGATGGCCCTGGAATACGGCTACAAGGTCGCGCGCACCTTCGGCCTGGAGATCAACCTCCTCTATGTGCACGAAGAACCGGGTATCCTGGCCAATTTCTTTACATCCGAAGAAACCGACAAGATCATCGCCCGCATCCGGGAGGAGCTGAAAGACCTGGCCCGCAAAGCAGCCCAGGAATCGGGCCTCACCGTGAACGCCGTGGTGCGCAAGGGAACCGTGCATGCCCGCATCCTGAGCATGGCCGAGGAATGGGACAGCCGCATGATCATTATGGGCACGCGATCCAGCAGCGAAGAAAAAGGCATCTCCGGGGCCAACACCTCCCGCGTGATCCGCATGGCCAAGCGCCCCGTGATCACCCTTTCCCAGCGCCACCGCCACGAAGGCTGCCACAGCATCCTCCTTCCCCTCGACCTCACCAAGGACACCCGACAGAAGGTGGGCTACGCCATCGAGATGGCCAAGCGTATGGGCTGCCGCATCCGCGTGGTTTCGGCCCTGTGGTCCAAAAACGATCCCGACATCATCGTGCAGCTCCGCAACCAGCTGGCCCAGGTAAGGGCCTTCATTGCCGCGGCAGGCCTCGATGTCACGGCCGAGATCGTGGAAAGCGACGAGAACGCCCGCACCCTGGTCCCTATCCTGCTCCAGTACATCGACGAACACCGCGATATCGACATGGTCATCATCATGACCCAGCAGGAAAACAGCGTGGTGGAATACTTTCTGGGCTCCACCGCCCAGGAAATGATACGCAACGCCAGGGTACCGGTCATGTCCATCGTACCTAAAGACCTGGGGTTCACCTATATCGCCTGACCAGGTGAAAGCCATTATTGTGAACATCGGCGACGAGCTGCTGATCGGGCAGGTCGTCAACACCAATGCCTCCTGGATGGCCGACCTGCTCGCCGCCGAGGGCATCGCGGTAGAGCGCATCGTAGCCGTGGCTGATCGTGACGAGGCCATACGCCAGGAGCTCGAGCGCAGCATGGCCGGGGCCGCGCTGGTGCTGGTCACCGGAGGGCTCGGCCCCACACGGGACGACATCACCAAGGCCACACTCTGCCGAATCTTCAACACCTCCCTGGTATTCAACCCGGAAGCCTATGCCATGATCGAGGCCTTCTTCGCCTCCCGTGGACTGAGGGTCAGCGAGCTCAACCGCATGCAGGCGGAGCTTCCCCAGGGCTGCCTCCCCCTGCCCAACCCTCAGGGCACGGCCCCGGGGATGTGGTTCGAGAAGGAGGGCTGCATCCTGGTGGCCATGCCCGGGGTGCCCTTCGAAATGCAGGGCATCATGGAGCACGAGGTGGTCCCCCGTCTCAGGGAACGCATGGACGGCCAGCTCATCCTGCAGCGTACCATACTTACCCACGGCATGGGCGAGAGCTTCCTTGCCCAACGTCTGGCCCATTGGGAAGATACCCTCCCAGGGGACCTGGGACTGGCCTACCTTCCCTCCCCCGGGCAGGTGAGGCTGAGGCTGACCGCCAGGGGAACCGACCGCAGCGCCCTGCAGGCTGCATTGGACGAGGCCGTGCACGGGCTCCAGGCCCGCATCAGCGAGCTGATCTTCGGCTACGACCGCGACACCATGGAAGGGGTAGTCGGGGCCCTGCTCAAACACAGGGGCCAGACCCTCTGCACCGCCGAAAGCTGCACCGGGGGCTACCTTGCGCACCGCATCACCTCGGTCCCCGGCAGCTCCGCCTGGTACCTGGGAAGCATCATCGCCTATGCCAACGAGGTGAAGATCAAACAGCTGAACGTAGACCCCCTGCTCATCAGCACCCACGGGGCCGTGAGCGAGGAGGTCGTCTGCGCCATGGCGCAGGGTGCCCGCCTCCGCCTGGGGACCGACTGGGCCCTGGCCGTGTCGGGGATTGCCGGCCCCGACGGGGGCAGCGCCGATAAGCCCACCGGAACCACCTGGATCGCCCTCGACGGCCCCCACGGCACCCTGGCCCAACGCTTCCTCTTCGGCAACCGCCGCGACCGCAACATCCACATGGCCGCCATGAGCGCCATGAACATGATGCGCAAACAGCTGAAAGGCAGCGCGACAAAGTAATTTTCTTCGCCCCTCTTGTACAGGTAAAAAGTTTTACCGTACTTTGCACTCCCTTTTGAGATTGAAGCCCTATGTCAAGGATCTGTCAGATTACCGGAAAGAAGATGATCACGGGTAACTCCGTGTCCCACTCCAACATCAAGACCAAGCGCAAGTTCTTCCCCAACCTGCAGAAGAAGCGTTTCTACATCCCCGAGGAGGACCGTTGGGTCAGCCTGACGGTATCGGCCAGCGGCATCCGCACCATCAGCAAGAAGGGCATTGCCGCCGCCCTCAAGGATGCCCGCGAGAAGGGCTTCTATCAGGACTGAGTCCCCTGGCATATTAAAGCATAGAAAATGCCGTTACCCGGGTGTAGCGGCATTTTTTTATTAACATTGTCCGGCCGTTGCCACCCAAGCCTTGAAGCCAGCACTTACGCAGATACTACGGTGCCTCCTGCTGCTCAGCCTGTCCCTGCCCCTGCGGGCGCAGGACAAGGCCGGCGTGTTCGGGAGCGTGAAAGACGCCAGCGGTCAGGCCCTCGAATGGGTCAACATTGCGGTGGAAGGACAGCCGGGCGGCACCTCCACCGACCGTTTTGGGTACTTTGAATTGGAAGTCCCGGCCGGCCAGCCCCTCCACCTCCTGTTCTCCTTCGTGGGCTTCCGCAGCGAACGCCTCCCCCTCCAGCTCGCCCCCGGGGAAAGCCGCACCCTCAGGGTAGTGCTCCAGCCCCAGTCCAGCGACCTGCCGGGCTTCACCGTCATCGACCGCCGCATCAGCAAGATCAGCCTCACCCGCGTCGACCCCCGGCTGGTGTCGGTCATCCCCAGCGCCGGCGGAGGGGTGGAAGCCCTGCTGAAGACCCTGCCCGGGGTGGCCTCCAACAACGAGCTGAGCTCCCAGTACAGCGTGAGGGGCGGAAACTACGACGAAAACCTGGTGTATGTCAACGATGTGGAGATCTACCGTCCCTTCCTCGTGCGCTCCGGACAGCAGGAAGGGCTCAGCTTCGTGAACAGCGACCTGGTTTCCTCCATCCTCTTCAGCGCCGGGGGCTTCGAAGCCCGCTACGGTGACAAGATGTCCTCGGTGCTCGACATCCGCTACCGCAAGCCCACCAGGAGCGCAGGCTCTGCCATGCTCAGCCTCCTGGGCGCCTCCCTCCACCTGGAAGGCACCGCCTCCAGGGACCGCTTCACCTATATGATGGGGCTGCGGCAAAAATCCAACCAGTTCCTCCTGCGCAACCTGGAAACCAGCGGCCAGTACCGCCCTTCCTTCACCGACGTCCAGCTCAGCCTCACCTACGACTGTCGCCCCGGCCTTGAGATCTCCTTCCTGGGAAACTACGCCCGCAACGCCTATACCGTGGTGCCGGAAAGCCGGGAGACCGACTTCGGCACCATCAACGAGGCCTACCGCTTCACCGTGTACTTCGAAGGTCAGGAGGTGGACCGCTTCGACACCTGGATGGGGGCCCTCACTACCGCATGGAAACCGCGGAAACACCTGCAGCTCAAGCTCATCGGGTCCGCCTACCAGGCCAGGGAGTATGAGACCTACGATATCCTTGGGCAATATTATATCGGACGCCTGGAAACCGATTACGGCAAGGATGAATTCGGCAACGTGACCGACCCCATCGGTGTGGGCGCCTTCCTCAACCATGCCCGCAATTATCTCACTGCCAGGGTGGTGAATGTAGAGCACCTGGGGTTGCGTGAACGGGGGCCCCACCTTTTACAGTGGTCGGTGAAGGTGCAGCGCGAAGACATCCATGACGAAATCCGGGAGTGGCAGATGCTCGACTCGGCCGGCTATTCCCTCCCCCACCCCCCGGATCAGCCCGGCGACAGCAGCACACCGGCGATGCTGGTGCTCAACGATTTCGTCCGTAAGTCCATCGACCTCTCCTCCAACCGCTACAGCGCCTACGCCCAGCATACCTGGAACCTGAGCCCCGACAGCACCGAGCTGAGCCTCACCGCGGGGGTGAGGGCCCAGTACTGGGACCTGAACGGCCAGGCCCTGTTGAGCCCACGGGCCACCCTGGCCTACCGGCCCGACTGGGAAGCCCGCATGGTGTTCCGCCTGGCTGCCGGCCTCTACTACCAGCCCCCCTTCTACCGCGAGCTGCGCAACCCCCAGGGCGAGATCAATACGGGCCTCCGGGCCCAACGCTCAGTGCACCTGGTGAGCGGCACCGACTACGACTTCCGGGCCTGGGGGCGCCCCTTCCGCCTGGTGGCCGAGTTGTACTACAAGTTCCTGAGCGACCTGGTGCCCTACGAGATCGACAACGTACGCATTCGCTACGACGCCCGCAACCACGCCCGGGGCTATGCCACCGGACTGGATATGAGGGTCAACGGGGAGTTTGTGCGCGGCATTGAGTCCTGGGCCAGCCTCTCGGTGATGGAGACCCGCGAGGACCTGCTGGACGACTATTATTATGATGCCGGCGGGCAGCGCGTGGAGCCCGGCTACATCCCCAGGCCCACCGACCAACGCGTGAACTTCGGCCTTTTCTTCCAGGATTACCTGCCCCGCAACCCCACCTATAAGATGCACCTCAACCTGCTGTTCGGGAGCAGCCTCCCCTTCGGCGCCCCCGGGGCCCCCAGGTACCAGCACACCCTGCGCATCCCGCCTTACCGGCGCGTGGACATCGGCTTCAGCAAGCAGCTGAAGGAAGAGGGCGTGACGGTGGGCGAACAGAACCCCCTGCGGCATTTCAACGACGTGTGGATCACCCTGGAGGTGTTCAACCTGCTGCAGGTGAACAACACCATTTCCTACATCTGGGTGGCCGACATCACCAACCGCCTCTACGCCATCCCCAATTACCTCACCCCGCGCATGCTGAACCTGAAGCTGGTGGCGAGGTTCTGATGCGTGCTGCCGCAAGGGATATTATCTTTGTGGAGATAATTCAAGCGAATGCCGGCCGATGAACCCCGGAGAACCTGAGCGTGCGCCCCTGCAGCGCCAGGGGGACCTGAGCGAACTCAGGGCCCTGGTCAGCCTGATCGACGAGCCCGATGAGCGCAACTTCGCGCACATCCGTGAGCGCATCCTGGCCTGGGGCGATGCCGCCATACCCGAGCTGGAGGCAGCCTTCGACCGGCATTTCCAGGACGGGGTGCAGCAGCGCCTGGTGGACCTCATCCAGGAGATACAGTACGGCACCCTCTACCATGAACTGGAGGCCTGGGCCGCGGGCGGAGGGCTCGACCTGCTCGAGGGTTTCCTGCTGGTGTCCCGCTTCCAGTACCCCAACCTCGACGATGTGGAGGTGCGTACCCGGATCGACCAGATTGCGCGGGACGTATGGCTGGAGATCAACGAAGGGCTGACGGCCCTGGAGAAGGTGAAGGTGATCAACCACGTGCTCTTCGATATCCACGGCTTCGCCCCCAACAAAGCCGAGCAGCACACCCCCCAGAACTTCTTCATCAACACCCTGCTGGAGACCCGCAAGGGCAGCCCCGTCTCCCTGGGCGCCCTCTACCTGATGATCGCCCAGAAGCTCGACATCCCCATTTACGGGGTGAACCTGGCCCAGCACTTCATCCTGGCCTATACCGAAGGCCATGCCGTGGTGGCCGGGGAGCTGCCCGGAGCCGAGCAGGTGCTGTTCTACCTTAACCCCTTCAACCACGGCACCGTATTCACCCGCAGCGAAATCGAGCTGTTCCTCCGCCACATGAAGATCAGCCCTGAGCCCTCCCACTACACCCCTTGTTCCAACAAAGTGATCATCCGCCGCCTCCTCACCAACCTGGTGTTCACCTACGAAAGCCTGAAGAAAAAGGAGAAAGCCGGGGAGCTCGGCCGGCTGCTGGGGCTGCTGGACTGAGGTTGTTGTATGTTGTATGGCGGCAGTCCTTTGTCCTTGACTCCCAGTCCCTTGCACAGCATTCCCCTCCTTCGTAATGCCTTGTTCAGTGTTCGATATTCGATATTCCGTAAGCCTCCGGCCAACTGCATCTTTTGAGGGTTGGTGAAGGCGGTGAGCTTTGGAGAAAATTCTTCAGATGAGTTCCAAAGAGAAGCTGCGGCGGATGCTCGAGCTGGTCGAACCCTGGAAGCAAAGTGGGGGTAAGGTTGCGCCCCTGCAGGGCGCGGGCTTAACACATCGCTCGCGTGCTACGGAGGTCGGACCCCTTCAGGGTTCTCGGGTGAATGAGAGGTCAAGGAGGATACGGTTAGGAGTGGGAAGGAAGTGTGGGGGAACGCTGATCCCTGCTTTCCTCGCTTAGCTGATCGATAATACCTCCTATCGTAGTATCCTGAGCAGCGTCCGGCAGAGGATCCTGAGGTCGGTGCGGAGGCTTTGCTCCGCTACGTAGCGCAGGGCGAGCTCGAGCTTGCGCGGGAGGATGCTCTCCAGATAGGTCTTCTCGGGATCGGGACTGGCGGCCAGCAGCTCGCCTTCATCGAAATACTCCAGGGAGGCATAGTCGGTGAGGCCGGGACGGACAGAAAGCACCTTACGCTGGCGTTCATCGTAATGGGCCACGTAACGAGGCACTTCGGGCCGCGGCCCCACCAGGCTCATCTGCCCAAGCAAGACGTTGAACAACTGGGGAAGCTCATCCAGCTTGTACTTCCGCAACACCGCCCCCACCCGGGTAATGCGGGGATCACCCCCACCCAGGCTGAGCAGACCGCCCCGCTCAGCCAGCGGTCGCATGGTACGGAATTTCAACAGCCGGAACACCTTGCCCCTGCGCCCCACCCTCTCCTGGCGGTAGAGCACACCTCCCTTCGAATCGAGCACGACGGCCAGGGCAAGGAGCAGCAGCAGGGGAGAAAGGAGGAGCAGGCCAAACAGGCTTCCCAGGATGTCGGTCAGCCGCTTCATCCCTGCAGTCCGTGTTCGTTCAGGGCACCCATAAGGCTGGCGATCACCAGCTCCTGCATCTCCGGGCTAAGGTCGTAATACACGGGCAAGCTGATCTCACAGGCATAGGACTGGTAGGCCCCGGGATAATCCTTGATGTCGTAGCCCGCATTCCTGTAATACGTCATCATCGGCAGAGGGACGAAATGCACGTTCACCGCCACTTCCCGGGCGAAGACGGAAGCGATGACGGCGTCGCGCTGTGATTCGCTGGTATTGTTCAGCCGCAGCATGTACAGATGATAGGAGGAATGGCTGTCCCCATCTTTCCAGCACGGGGTGGTGAAGCGGGGATCTCCGGCGAAGGCCTCATCGTAACGGTGCATGATCCGGCGCCGCTTCTCCAGTTGCTCGTCGTAACGCTCCAGTTCCACCAGGCCCATCGCGGCCTGGATGTCGGTCATATTGCATTTGTAGCCCGGCTCCAGGATGTCGTAGCGCCAGCCCGGGCTGTTCATTTTGCTGAAGGCGTCCCTGGATTGCCCGTGCAGCGACTTGGTGCGCAAGCGGGCGGCCTCGGCCTGGGCGTCGAAGGGAGGGGGCAGGTGGAAGCATACGGCCCCGCCTTCGGCGGTGGTGAGGTTCTTCACGGCGTGGAAGGAGAATACGCTCAGATCAGCTTGGGTGCCGATGCGCTTTCCCTTGTACACCGCCCCGAAGGAATGGGCGGCATCGGCCAGCAGGAGGATGCGGCCCAGGCCGCGCTGGGCTTCAGTAGCGGGAACGAAGGCGTCGCGCACCCCGGGGCGGTTCAGGACCTCCCGGAGCGCTTCGTAGTCGCAGGGCCAACCGCCAATGTCCACAGGCATCACCACCTTGGTCCGCGGCGTGATAGCCCTCAACACGGCCTCCGGGTCCAGGTTGAAATCGGGGCCGCTGTCCACGAACACGGGGGTGGCCCCGCAGTGGATCACCACATTGGCTGAGGCGGCATAGGTGTAGGCCGGCACGATGACCTCGTCGCCCGGGCCCAGCCCGAACCAGCGCAAGGCCAGCTCCAGTCCGGCCGAGGCGGAATTGAGGCATACGGTAGCCCTGCAGCCGGTGTATTCCGTTAGCCTCTCCTCGAAATGCCTCACCTGTGGACCGGTGGTGATCCAACCTGAACGCAGCACTCCGGCCACGGCCTCCAGGGTGCGTTCGTCGATGCGGGGGGGGGAGAAGGGGACTTTCACAGTGGCTAGTGGGGGGTCTGCCTTCGGCAGACAGTGGCTAGTGGCTAGTGGCTAGTGGCTAGTGGTTAGTGGTAAGTGGTTAGTGGGTTGATAACCATGCTTTTACGTTTGTTTCGACTCGGGTGGGGACGTTGCTGAGGTCGGCGCGCTGGAAGGGGCTGCCGGTTATCTGCTCGTAGAGCTCAATGTAGCGCTCGGAGACGGAATGCACGAAGGCGTCGTCCATGGGGGGAACCTCCTGTCCTTCTTTGCCCTGGAAGCCCCGTTCCATCAACCATTCGCGTACGAACTCCTTGGAAAGCTGCTTCTGGGGCTCGCCCGCAGCCTGGCGCTCTTCATATCCCTCGAGATAGAAGTAACGGCTGGAGTCCGGGGTGTGGATCTCGTCGATGAGGTAGATCTGTCCGTTGGCCTTGCCGAACTCGTACTTGGTGTCGACCAGGATGAGCCCCATGCCGTGGGCAATCTCCTGTCCGCGCTGGAACAACCGGCGGGTATAGTCCTCAAGTTTCAGGTAATCTTCTTCGCTCACCAGCCCTTCGGCAAGGATTTCCTCACGGGTGATGTCCTCGTCATGGCCTACCATAGCCTTGGTAGTGGGGGTGATGAGGGGCTCGGGGAAGCGGTCGTTCTCCTTCATTCCCTCGGGCATGGGCAGGCCGCAGATGCTGCGTTTGCCGGAGCGGTACTCCCGCCAGGCGTGGCCGCTCAGGTAAGCGCGGATCACCATCTCTACCTTGAATGGCTCACAGGCGATGCCGGCCGTTACCATAGGATCCGGGCTGGCCAGCTTCCAGTTCGGCACGATGTCGGCCGTGGCATCCAGGAAACGGGAGGCGATCTGGTTGAGGACCTGTCCCTTGTAGGGGATGCCCCGGGGAAGGACCACGTCGAAGGCGGAGATGCGGTCCGTGGTTACCATTACCAGGTACTTTCCACCAATGGTGTATACGTCCCTCACTTTGCCATGATAGACTTCCTGCTGTCCGGGGAAATGGAAATCGGTTCGGGTTAGTGCGTTGCTCATGGGATGTTGTATGTTGTATGATTTATGTTTTGGGCTCGCTTTTCGCTTTTCGTTGTCCGCTTTACAATCATTTCACGCAAAGCCGAAGAGAATTCCCCGCCTCAATCTCTCATCCTTCCTTGTTTCTTGTTTCTTGTTCCTTGTTCGATATTCCTCATCCTCTCTCCTCCTCATAGGCTTTGATCACGCGGCTGACGAGGGGATGGCGGATGATGTCGCGGTCGTCGAGGCTGATGATTTCTATTCCTTTGATGTCCTGAAGGATACGCATGGCGTGCACCAGTCCGGAGGGCTGGTTGCGGGGCAGGTCGATCTGGGTGATGTCGCCGGTGACGACGAACTTGGCCGATTTGCCCATGCGGGTAAGGAACATCTTGAGCTGGCTTACGGTGGCGTTCTGGGCCTCGTCGAGGATCACGAAGGCATGGTCGAGGGTGCGTCCACGCATGAAAGCCAGGGGGGCGATCTCTATGGTGCCGTCTTCCATATAGGTCAGGAGCTTCTGGGTGGGCAGCATATCCTTCAGGGCATCGTAGAGGGGCTGGAGGTAGGGATCCAGCTTGTCGCGCAGGTCGCCGGGCAGGAAGCCCAGGTTCTCTCCGGCTTCCACGGCGGGGCGGGTGAGGATGATGCGTTTGACCTCGCGGTTCTTCAGGGCCCTCACGGCCAGGGCTACCGCGGTATACGTCTTGCCCGTGCCTGCAGGTCCGATGGCGAACACCAGGTCGTTCTCCTGGCTGCCTTCGACCATACGGTGCTGGTTAATGGTGCGTGCCTTCACCATCATTCCGTGCCGCCCATGCACCAGAACATCCCCGTTGGACCCGCCTTCCGGACGCTGGTAGAAGGCATCTTCCGATTCGAGGATCTGTTCCACCTCCTTCACCGTCAGCTTGCCAAACTCGTCGTACTGCATCAACATCAGATCCAGCTTGCGTTCAAAGGTGGCGATGTCCTTGTCCTCCCCGATTATCTTCAGCATTTCCCCCCTGGCTACGATGCGCAGCTTGGGGAACGCCGCCCGGATCGTCTCCAGCTTGGTGTCGTTCACCCCATAGATATCCAATGGATTGTAGGAGGTTAAGCTGATGGTCTTCTCTGTCATGCCATGCGGTTAAATTACAGCGCTTCAACGGCAAAGATAGCAAAAGGGAGTTGGAGAAAGTGCGGGTGCGGGAGTAGATATGCCGCTTACCCGCACTCACACTCACACTCACACTCGCACTTACACTCCCACTCCCTGGGCTGAACAATTCTCTCCTGCACTTGTTCATACAGTCAAAACCGCTTGAACCCAACCCATGATGAAAGCGCTAACTCTTTACCTGGTCGTCCTGCTGGCGGCCCTGAACATTTCCTTCACTGGAATGTTATCTGCTCAAACAAAGAATATTTACCCACCAAAACACGAAATGATGAACACCCTGGTCAAGAACCTTGAATTCCCCAAGCTGGACTATGCCTACGATGCGCTGGAGCCGCATATCGATGCCCGCACCATGGAGATCCACTACAGCAAGCATCACATGGCCTATTACAATAACCTGATGGCCGCCGTGAAGGGCACGGAGATGGAGAACATGGGCTTTGGCGACCTCATGGCCAACATCAGCAAGTTTCCTGCCGCCGTGCGCAACAACGGGGGCGGATTCATCAACCACAACCTCTACTGGAAGGTGATGAGCCCCAAGGGGGGCGGTGAGCCGACCGGTGAGCTCGCCCAGGCCATCGTGCGCGATTTCGGTTCATTCGAGAACTTCAAGGATGCCTTTGCCAAGGCCGGGGCTACCCGTTTCGGCAGCGGCTGGGCCTGGCTGTGTGCCGAAGCCGACGGGAAGCTGAGCGTGTGCTCCACCGCCAACCAGGACAATCCCTGGATGGATGTGGTGAAGGACTGCAACGGCACCCCCATCCTGGGCATGGATGTATGGGAACACGCCTATTACCTGCTGTACCAGAACCGTCGCCCGGATTATATCAACGCCTTCTTCAATGTCATCGACTGGGAAGTGGTGGGCCAATATTATGCGGCCGTCAGGAAGTAATCCCTTCTCATACCAAATAGGAACGGGCCCCACATCGGAGGCCCGTTTTTTTTTCTGCTTTCTTTTGCTCACCAAAAGGAAGGTAGCAAAGAAAAGATAGCCTGGGTTTTCCGTGACCCGCCAGGGTCGGGAACCCGGGCCGAGTGGAGGAGCGGTGTATCAGAACGAAAGTATGGCTTCGCTTATCCTGCTGATGGCATCGTCCATCTGTACGCGGTTGATCACCAGGGGGGGGGCGAAGCGGATGATGTGCTGGTGGGTGGGTTTGGCCAGGACCCCGTTCTCTTTCATCTTCACGCAGACATCCCAGGCTTCCTTGCCGTCCTTGGGGCGGATGACGATGGCATTGAGCAGTCCTTTGCCGCGCACCAGTTCGATCATGGGGGAGTTGATGCGGCGCATTTCCTCTCGGAAGTATGCTCCCATGGTTTCTGCATTATCTGCCAGGTGCTCGTCCTTGAGGATCTGCAGGGCTTCCATGGCGATGCGCGCGGCCAGGGGGTTGCCGCCGAAGGTAGAGCCATGCTGGCCCGGCTTGATGGTGAGCATGATCTCGTCGTCGGCCAGGACGGCGGAGATGGGGTACATGCCGCCGGAGAGGGCCTTGCCCAGGATCACCATATCGGGGCGTATGCCTTCGTGGTGGCAGGCCAGCAGCTTGCCGGTGCGGGCGAGTCCGGTCTGCACCTCATCCGCGATGAACAGCACGTTACGGGACTTGCAGAGGTCGAAGGATTTCCTGAGGTAGCCGTCGTCCGGAACGTAAACGCCGGCTTCACCCTGGATGGGTTCCACCAGGAAGGCCACCACGTTGGGATCTTCCAGGGCTTTCTCCAGGGCGGGGAGGTCGTTGTAGGGTACGATCTCAAATCCCGGGGTGTAGGGTCCGAATCCCCCGAAGGAATCGGGGTCGGTGGACATGGAAATGATGGTGATGGTGCGTCCGTGGAAGTTGCCTTCGCAGACGATGATCTTGGCCTGGTTCTCCGGAACGCCCTTCACATCGTATCCCCAGCGGCGGGCCAGCTTGAGGGCCGTTTCATCGCCCTCGGCCCCGCTATTCATGGGCAACACCTTGTCGTAGCCGAAATATTCCGTGATGTATTTCTCATAGGGTCCCAGCACGTCATTATAGAAGGCCCTGGACGTGAGGGTGAGGGTTTTGGCCTGCTGTGCCATCACTTCCACCAGTCGGGGGTGGCAATGGCCCTGGTTCACGGCTGAATAGGCCGAGAGGAAATCGTAGTACATATTCCCTTCGGGATCCCAGAGGTAAACGCCTTCGCCCTTGGAGAGCACCACCGGCAGGGGGTGGTAGTTATGGGCACCATACTTGTCCTCCAGGGCCATGGCCTGCTGCGAATTCACTTTCTGAAACATCACGCGATCGTTATTGGTTATCAAGATTTGTTATTCTACTAACAGAAGTCCGGCAAAGATAAAGAATGCGTCCTTAAGCCCGGAGGAGGCGGGCTTTTTATACTGTTTCTGAATAAGTTCTTTGGTACTTCCTGTCCGGCTGACCGGGCCGGGGGATCAATCGTCCCCGTCCTCCTCAAGGTCCATGACCTGGATCTTGCCCGCCCATCCTTCCTCGGCCACGGCCTTGCCGGGGTAGGTCCGCTCCAGGTATTTCAGGGAGGGGGAAGGGACGAAGGGGCCCAGGTCATAGGCCGGCCAACGCGTGTCGACCTGCGCGATGGTGGCGGGATCCATGGCGATGATGTTGGGCCAGGGCCGGGAGAAGCCGTCCAGGCGATGATATTTGCTTGTTCCGTCCACCACCAGCACCCCGCGGGGGTCCTGGTCGGTGATTACGTAGCAGTCGCGGCTGACATCGAGGTTTCCGGTGACCCTCCAGAGGACGTCGGACGCGTCGGCAGGGTCTACCAGGTGTTCGGTGATGATGAGGAAGCGGAAAGGCAGCAGGCGCCCCGCGCCTTCGAGCTTTTCGGCCAGCTTGCGGACCTGTCGCCGGGCGGTTTTGTGCAGGGCGATGACCAGTACGGGGTAGCCCAGGGCCTCCCCGCTCCACAGCCCGGTGATGCCCTGATCGGCTGCCTTCACCTTGCCGAGGTTGATGCTGCCTTCGAAATCTTCCGGGGGCGCTGCCTCCAGGGCTTCTTCGGGCAGCTTGGCCGTGGCGTCGATCCCCAGTTTCCCTCCCATTGCAGGCACGCGGCTGGCGTGGTCGAGGACATCGAGGGGGCCCCGGCTGCTGTGCAGGTCGCGGGAGGGAAACACATGGGCAGAGATGGCGCGCATCACGGCATGGGGGTCATGTACGTCCACGCCTTCGTCGACCACCACCAGCACCTTGTTGAACATCATTTGTCCGGCACCCCAGAGGGCGTTCATCACCTTGGCGGCCTGCCCGGGAAAGGCCTTGCGGATGCTGACCACGGCCACATTATGGAAGACGCCTTCCTTAGGCATGCTGATATCCGTGAGCTCGGGCACCAGGGTAGTCTTCATAGGCATGAGGAACAGGCGTTCCGTGGCTTTGCCGATCCAATTGTCTTCCTGGGGTGGTATGCCCACGATAGTGGCAGGGAACACCGCGTTACGCCGGTGGGTGATGGCCGTAAGATGGAACACCGGATATTGGTCTTCAAGGCTGTAGAAGCCGGTATGATCGCCGAATGGCCCTTCGGTGCGCAGGTCTTCGGCGGGGTCGACATAGCCCTCCAGGATGAAGTCGGCATCGGCAGGCACCCTCAGGTCGCTGTGCAGGCATTTCACCAGCTCCACCTTCCTTCGCCGGAGGAAGCCCGCGAGGATGTATTCGTCGATATGGTCGGGCAAGGGTGCGGTAGCGGCGTAGGTGTATGCCGGGTCCCCGCCCAGGGCCACCGCCACGGGCATTCTCTGCCCCCGTGCGGCCCAGGCCCTGAAGTGCGCGGCGCCGTGCTTGTGGCGGTGCCAGTGCATGCCGGTTTCCCGGGGGCTGAACACCTGCATACGGTACATGCCCAGGTTGCGTTCCCCGCTGTCCGGGTCCTGGGTGTGCACCAGGGGAAGGGTGATGAAGGGGCCGCCGTCGTGGGGCCAGCAGGTGAGCACCGGAAGTTTTGACAGGTCTGGCAGTGGCATCACTACTTCCTGGCAGGCTCCCCTCCCCTGGCGTTCCACCGGCAGCCAGGAGGCGATCCCCCGGAGCTGCATGAGGGCGCGCCAACGGCCGCCCCAGCCGCTGCCTTTGGGCATGAGCGCCTGCAGGAGGGCCTGCATTTCGGCATCGAAATCCTCTACCGAGGCCCGGTTCAGTGCCATGGCGATGCGGCGGTCGGACCCCATGGCGTTGATGAGCAAGGGGAAGGCTGTGCCCGTATCCTCAAACAGCAGGGCTGGCCCCCCGGACTTGATCATACGGTCGGCGATCTCAGTGATCTCCAGGGCCGGGGAAACCCGCTCACGGATACGAACGAGCTCCCCGGAGCGTTCCAGGGCTTGGATGAAATCACGGAGGCTGTGCCAGGGCATTGGAATGGTTTTTGTCTGGAGTCCTGACCAAAAATAAGGCATATTCGTATGCAGATGCATATATCCATTATTGCTAATTTTGTCAATCCCTCAGCCATCCAGCGTTTTGAGGAACATTCCGCCCCCCTGGGCGCCTAAACAGAGCACCATGAGAGCATCCCGAGCACTATTCCTGAGCACCTTATTACTGATTTCCCTTTCCCTATCGGCCCAGATCCTCGAGCCGGTAAAATGGTCGTTCAGCAGCAAAAAGCTGAGCGACACCGAGGCCGAGCTCGTCTTCACCGCCACCATGGACCCGGGCTGGCACCTGTACTCCCAGTTCCTGAAGCCCGGGGGGCCCATCCCTACCGCTTTCAAATTCACAGAGTCCCCGGCCTACCGCCTGCTGGGCAAGGTTAAGGAGCCCAAGGCGCATACCGAGTTCGACGCCATCTTCAAGATGGATGTGAGTTATTTCGATGGAAAGGCAGAGTTCAGGCAGAAGATCCAGGTGCTCAGTGCCAAAGATTTCGTGGTAGAAGGCACATTCGAGTACATGACCTGCAACGATGAGACCTGCATCCCCTTCTTTGACAACGACTTCAGCATCCCCGTCAAGGCGGCATCTGCCGGAGCCACCGCGGAGGGCAGTGCAGCAGGTCAGGACAAGAAAGAGCTGGGGCCGGCGCTGGAGATGGAGCCGGTGGATCCTGCCACACTCACCGACACGGCGCGTGAAACCATTGCAGAGGACACGGATGCCGGGGTGACCACCGCAGAAGGGGCTCCCCTGGCAGCCGAGGACAACCGTTCGCTCTGGGCCGTCATCATCGAGGCCATCCTGTGGGGCTTTGCTGCCCTGCTCACCCCCTGTGTGTTCCCCATGGTGCCCATGACCGTGTCCTTCTTCATGAAGAGCGGGCAGGACAAGGTGAAGAGCCGGCTGATGGCCTCCACCTACGGGTTTTCCATCGTGGCCCTGTACACCATTCCCATTGCCGTGATCATCGGCATCACCTATTTTGTAGGGGGCAAAGCCATCACCGCCGATATTTTCAACTGGCTCAGCACCCACTGGGTCCCCAATGTCCTGTTCTTCCTCATCTTCGTCCTTTTCGCCGCTTCCTTCTTCGGGGCTTTCGAAATCGTGCTGCCCAGCTGGATGGTGAACAAGGCCGACGCCAAAGCCGACCGCGGGGGGCTCATCGGCACCTTCTTCATGGCCCTTACCCTGGTGCTGGTATCGTTCAGCTGCACCGGTCCCATCATCGGTTCCATCATGGTGAAATCCACGCACGGGGAGGTCTGGGAGCCGGTAATCACCATGTTCGCCTTCTCCGTAGCCTTCGCCCTTCCCTTCACCCTCTTCGCCTTCTTCCCCCGCTGGCTGAACAATATGCCCAAGTCAGGGGGCTGGCTGAATGCCGTCAAGGTGACGCTGGGCTTCATAGAACTGGCCCTGGGGCTTAAGTTCCTGAGCGTGGCGGATCAGACCTATCACTGGGGTATCCTCGACCGGGAGATCTACATCGCCTTCTGGATCGTGATCGCCCTGCTCATGGGCATGTATTTCATCGGCAAGCTCCGCTTCGCCCACGACAGCGAGATGAAGCACGTCCCGGTACCCCGGCTCTTCCTGGGCATCCTGGCCTTCACCTTTGCCATCTACCTGGTCCCGGGTATGTTCGGGGCGCCCCTCAAGGCCCTTTCAGGATACCTTCCGCCCCAGTCGACCCATGACTTCGACCTGAATGCCATCATCCGCGACAATGCAGAGGTGGTGATGAGCACGGGGAGCGGGAGCGGTACCGTGGGCCAGCAGCTCTGCGATGAGCCGCGCTACGGGGATTTCCTTCACCTTCCGCATGGGTTGAAAGGTTACTTCGATTATGAGCAGGGGCTCGCCTGTGCCAAAGAGCAGAACAAGCCTATCTTCATTGACTTCACCGGCCACGGCTGTGTGAACTGCCGCGAGATGGAGGCCAACGTATGGTCGCATCCGGAAGTGCTGAAGCGCCTGAGGAACGATTACCTGGTGATCGCCCTCTATGTGGACGACAAGACCACCCTCCCCGAGGAGGAATGGATCACCTCGGCGTATGACGGCAAGGTGAAGAAGACGGTGGGCCGCAAATATGCCGATTTTCAGATCAGCCGCTTCAACACCAACGCCCAGCCGTATTACTGCCTTCTTGATCATGAAGGGCAGCTGCTGGTGCAGCCCAGGGCTTACGATCTGGATGTAGAGGCCTTCATCCAATTCCTGGATGAGGGGCTGGCCGAGTTCCAGCGCCGGCAGGGAAACCCCTGACCCGGTCAGTGCGCCGCCAGGACCACTCCGGCCAGGATGGCCCCGGAGAGCGCGGGAACCACGACTTTCCAGAAGCGGTGCGCCTGACGTATCTGCATGAAATACCAGGCCACGCCCAGGAACTTCAGCCAGGCCGAACCCAGGATGACCATAAAGGTAATCCAGCCCAGCCCTGCCAGGTTTTCGGCCATGAAGGAGGCCACCAGGGTCAATAGGATCAGTACCAGTAAAGTAATGCGGAGATGTCGCATGGGTGACAGGGGTTGGATCGGTGTTTACATAAGGTACAAGACGGGAAACAGCAGCAACCAGATCAGGTCGCACATATGCCAGAAGGCCGCTCCGGCCTCCAGGTCCTCGAGTTGCTGAGGTGTCCCATCCCCACGGCGGACCAGGACGAAATAGCCCAGAATGGCCAGGCCCACCAGGACATGCACCAGGTGGAACCCGGTCAGCAGCCAGTAAAAAGTAAAAAAGCGGTCGTAGTACAAGCCCAGTCCGGCCTCCAGCTTGTCCTGATACTCGAGGACCTTAAGGAACACGAAGACAGCGCCACCGCCTATGCCGGCCAGCAGGGACTGCCGGGATGTGTGGCCCAGGCCCTGGCGGGCGTGGTGGACCGCCCCGGCCACGAAGAACCCGCTGATCAGCAGCATTATGGTGTTCACGGTTCCCAGAGCCACATTGAGGTGGTCGCGGGAAGCCTGGAACTGGAGGAGGTGATCAGCCCGCTGCCAGACGAAGGCGATAAGTGCGACCCCGAAGGTGATAACCTCCAGCAGGATGATGAGCCAGATCAGTAGTCCGCCGGGCGGATAAAGTATACGGGGGGCAAGGGAGTTGTTCATTGCTGGCGTATTCTTTGGAATAGCTTGACCAGGGCCGGGAGCATCTCGCGCGGCTCGGTCAGGATCTGGTAATGGTTGGCCCCGAACATCTGGGGTAGGTAATACCTTGCCTGGGCCTCAATGGCGAAGGCGAAGGAGTTGATCCGGCGGTCATGCGCTTCCCTCAGGGCCTGGCGCACATCATTGATGCCATATTTCCCTTCGTATTTATCGTAGTCATTGGGCTTGCCATCGGAAATGAGGATGACCCATTTGTCGCGCGTCTCCCTGCGGTCGAGGAGGGCCGTGGCATGCCGCAGGGCCGCCCCGATGCGGGTGTACCCGTGAGGCTCCATGGCCCCGATGCGGGTGCGGCCGCGGGCCCAGGGCTCGTCAAATCCCTTAAGTGTGGCGAAGGTGGTATGGTTGCGTGTGTGGGAATGAAAGCTGCAGATAGAGAAGTCGATACCGTATTCGTGAAGGATCTCACCGAATAGCACCGAGACCTGTTTCTCCACTTCGATCACCCGGTTGCCTGCCGCATAGCTGTCGGTGGAGAGGCTGTTGTCGAGCAGCAGTAAAATGGAGAGGTCCTTGTCCCTCTTACGGGGGGAGAGGTAGATCTTTTCGGAAGGCGTATGCCGGTTGTGGATATCGACGTACATATCGGTCACCAGGTCCAGATCGAAGTCCTCCCCCTGGGTCTGGTACCTGACCTGGCGCCTGCGGTTGCTGACGTTGGCGAGGGTTTTCCTGAGGGATTCCAGGGTAGAGGCATTCTCTCCGATCACCCTGGCGGGAAATCCGGGATCAGAAGCCTTGGGATAATGGGGGAATACCCTGCAGAAGGCCGGGCGATAGGCTTGTTTGCGCACATCCCATTCATCATAGGCGATGAAGTGCCCCTCCCCTTCGGAATCCGCGGCCTCAGCGATGGTGGTGTCCCCGGTGAACTCCGCCTGATAGACGGAATGGGTCATCTCGTCGGAGCGTACAGTGAACCTCATATTCAACTCATCCAGGGCTGCGCTGTGGTCCTCCAGGTCATCCTCCCCATCGAAATCCCTCCACACCCCGTCGTACTCTTCCGCTGTTTCCACCTTTTCAAAGTTGTGGGTCAACACGTAGTCTTCCTGCATCTTCTTGTCCACCTGCAGCGTCTGCACCGATTCCACCGGCCTGGCCTGCAGGGTGGTCTGTGGTTTGGGCTGGGCTGGACGGCCCTTTGCCCCTCCATCGGCCGTCAGGCTGGAATCAGGCTTACCAACAGGATCGCTCATCCACTTACCGTAGAGCCAGCTCAGGTCCGGCTCCTCCAGTGCTTGCAACTGCTGCAGCAGTTGTCCGTGCAGCTCCATGGCCGAGGGGAACTCCACCCGCAGCATATCCAGCACCATGTCCGAACTTTCCCTTGCCCTGAGCCGGGAGGCACCCAGGTCTCCCTCTTCACCCTGGGGCCAATTGAGGCCGAGGCGGTGCTGACAGGAGAGATATACCACCCGGAAGAGGTAGTAGGACAGGTTATCCGTCAGGGAGGGAAGCAGGGCACATTGGCCTGGGAGGAAGAACCCATGGCCCCTGCGGCCCCCCTCGCGTTCTGCGGGGAAGAGTTCGATGGACTCACCGGTGAGCGCCCGGGCCAGTACCGTAAGCCGGGGTTTCATTACCTCCAGGTGTGCGGTGCGTTCCAGGGTAGCCTGGTCGGGACGCCGGGAGCCGAAATACCGGATGAAACGGGAGTAAATGTATTCGTCGAAGGACATGGGCGCAGGGCTTGGGGAGGCGGCGCCTTCAGATCATCAGCGTGGTCAGGTCAGTGAGGGCTTCCAACACCTGCTGATCATCCGTAAGGGGCTCCACTACGGCCACCTTTACTGCAAGGCGGCGGGGCAGGCCGCTCTGGATCAGCTTTCCGGCATCTACCAGCAAGCGGGTGGAGACCGTTTCTGCCAGCCCCACCTCCCTGAGGTTGCGGATTTTATTTCCGATGTTCACCAGGCGCGTGGCCAGGTCCTCAGCGATGCCCGTCTCGTTCATCAGGATGCTGACCTCAGCCTCCTTGCCGGGGTAGGCGAAGGGAATTGAGACAAAGCGCTGGCGGGTGGAAGGTTTGAGCTCCTTGAAGCCCCGCTGGTAGCCCGGGTTGAAGGAAGCCACCAGCATAAAATCAGGATGGGCGCAGATGGTCTCTGCCAGCTTGTCGATATAGAGCTCCCTCCGGAAATCGGTGAGGGAATGGATGGCCACCACCACATCGGGCCGGGCTTCCGCCACTTCGTCGAGGTAGATGATGGCCCCGCTGCGCACCGCGGTGGTGAGCGGCCCATCAAGCCAAACGGTCTCTGCCCCCTTGATGATGAAGCGTCCGATGAGGTCGGTGGCTGAAGTTTCCTCGTGGCAACTGATAGTGATGTGCGGCTTGCCGAGGCGATGGGCCATATATTCCACAAAACGGGTCTTGCCGGTGCCCGTAGGCCCTTTCAGGAGCAAGGGGAGGCGGTTGAGGTAGGCATGCTCGAAGACCTCTACCTCATGCCCGGTGGCGAGATAATAGGGAATGTTCAGCGTTTGGGTTTCCATGGTTCTGGCGGTTGGCGACCCGGGGCGGGACCGGAGCCGGGACAATCGGCTCCGGTCCCTGGGTCTGGGAGGGATTACGCAAGCCTCTCTTCCTGGCCGATCGCCTCATCGGAGGGACGACCAAAGCGGAAGAACTCATAGACGAAGAGAATTACCCCGGTCGCAAACATGGAGGCGGCCAGCACCAGTACGAAGAAATGCACTTCGATCTCCTGCTGCACTGCCCCGAAGGCCATGCCAGATTTTCTTTCCAGGTAGACCTGAGCCACTCCGGCCACGCCAAAGGCGGCCGTCATGGCCAGCATGCCGATATTGGCAAGCCAGTAGGCCAATTGCCCGATAACGGTATCATACAGTCGCCTTCCGGTGAGGTTGGGCATGGCGAAGGTGATGAAGGAAAAGACGATCATGCCGTAGGCGCCCCAGAAGGCCAGGTGGCCGTGCATGGCGGTGACCAGGGTGCCATGGGTGTACATATTCACCTGCGGAAGGGTGTGTGCCATACCCAGCAGACCAGCCCCGGTAAAGGACAGGATGGCTGTGCCCAGCGTCCAGTAGAGCGCCAGCTTGTTGGGGTGTTTCTTTTCCCCCTTGCGGTACATGCCCACGGCAAACAGGGCCATGGCCAGGAAAGCCAGCGGCTCCAGCATGGAGAAGATGCCCCCCACGATCAGCCAGATTTTGCCGACCCCGATATAATAATAATGGTGGCCGGTGCCCAGCACTCCGGAAAGGAAGGTGAGGCCCACGATAACATAAAGCCACTTCTCGATGACCTCACGATCGACCCCGGTCAGCTTGATGAGCAGGAAGGCCAGGATGCCGCCCATGATGAGTTCCCATACGCCCTCCACCCAGAGGTGGACCACCCACCAACGGAAAAAGGAGTCCATGGTCTGGTTATCGAACCAGATCATGCCGGGCAGGTAGAGCAGGGCTGCGAACACCAGGCCCATGGTGAGCACCAGGGAGGTGGTGGTCCGTTTTTTACCTTTATATAATGTGGCGAGGATGATGCCCAGGAAAGTCAGTACGTTGACTACCACCAGCCAATCGAGCGGGCGGGGGATCTCCAGGAACTTGCGGCCTTCCCAATAGTTGAGGTGGTAGCCTACCAGCGCTACCACGCCCACCAGGAGGAAAGAAATGAGCTGGATGTAGGCCAGCCTGACGCTGACGATCTCCTGCTGGGCCTCTTCGGGTATGATATAATAGGCGGCGCCCATAAAGCCCAACAGCAGCCAGACTACGAGCAGGTTGGTATGCACGGCGCGGGCCGTATTGAAGGGGATGACGCTATGGAGCCCATCGTAGCCCATATGGGCGAAGCCCATGATGAAGCCGTACACCAGCTGCAGGCAGAGCAGGAGGATGGCCGCAGCGAAGAACCAGTAGGCAACTTTCTGAGATCTGTATTTCATGGCAATGCGGGTTTTGGGATGGGATTACTGCTTGACGTCAGGCTTGGGGGGAAAACCGTTGAGGTCCACTTCGCCTACCCATTTGAAGAAGGCGACCAGGTCGGCGGCCTCTGCTTCGGAGAATCCGTAGGCTACCATTTTTCTTCCCCTCGGGCCCCAGGGGGTCTTGGACATCAGGGCAGCCCGGATGTAGGCCTCCCCGCGGCGTTCATAGACCTTGGTGAGCTCCGGGGCGTAGTATGCCCCTTCACCGAAGATGGTGTGACAGCCCATACAGTTGTTGGACTCCCACAGGTGCTTCCCCCTGACCACCTGGTCGGTAAGGTTGTGCACATTGGTCTGCTTCGGGACCTCGTTGGTCAGCGAGTTCCACGACAATCCCAGGAAGATGGCGAAGGTGACCACCGTGCCCCCCAGGAAGAAGGTTCTGGCTTGTGATTTGGACAACATAGGGTTATGGTATTGGTGTTCAATTCATTAGCTTAAGTTAATATGCAATCTCCTGAATAGTTTTTGCGTTGGCGTAAAGGAATGATGCTCCCTGTCGAGGGCAAAGATAATTCATTTACAATATATTCAGACCTGTTTATCTGTATTTTTTAAATGAATTGTTAAAATTGTTAAGCCGATGTTAAAGTTATCGCCTGAAAATCAGTTTGTTTCAAAGATTTAAATACTCAAGTACCTGATTATCACCAGCCCCTGCCCGAAGGCGGCAACCGTCCAGGGCTCAACCAACAGTTCACTGAATTCCAGCCTATTGCGGCTCCCCCCTTTCACTCCATAGCTTTACTCACTCAAATGTACACGGGCAGGGCGAAGGAGGGTCCGCATCCCTGCCCCGGAGGGCATACGTTATGAAAACACTACCCCTGATCCTGGCCATGATGGCCGGGGTCCTCAGCCTCGGGAAGGCTTCGGCCTCCATCACCGGGGACACCACCCTGTGCCAGGGTGACGTCGTCCAGTATTCCATCACCATCCCTGCCCAGTCTGTTTACTGGACGATAAGCGGGGGCAACATCCTGGGCGCATCCAATACCGACACGTTGACGGTATCCTGGCCCAATACCGGTCCGGTGAGTGTCAGTGTGATGGTCACCGGGCTCAACAATGTGGTGAACTATTATACTCTCTCCCTCACGGTACACCCTCTTCCGTCGCCCCAGGTCGCTTCCCTGCCCTACCCCAGCTGTCCGGTTCAGGCCCATGAGCCCAATCCGGGCAGCGGACATGGCCAGGGCGAACAGGAGGTCTGCGAAAAGGTGTGCAAGGGAAGTACGATCACCTATCAAACCCCCCTGCACCCCGGCAGCAGCTACCAATGGCTGGTAAGCGGCCATGCCTCTTTCACCAATCCCAGCCCGGCTCAGGCCGTCATCACCTGGGATGCGACAGCTTATGGAAGTGTCACGGTGATCGAGACGAACGCCTTCGGTTGTGTTGATTCCTCCAGTATTTGTATTGAGAAGGTCGACCTTCCCGTTGCTTCCTTCACTCACCCATCGTCGGCCTGTAAGCTGGGGACGGTGTATTTCACCAATACCTCCAGCGGGGCTACCGCCTATGCCTGGGATTTCGGTGACGGAGGGACGTCGTCCCTGCCCAACCCCAGCCACGCCTACGCGAATGCCGGCACTTACACCATAACGCTCATTGCCACCAATGACTGCCACTGTGCCGATACCTTCCAGAGCGTGATCACCATCGATTCGCTGACGGGTCCTGACATCAGTTGTCCCTCCCCGGTTTGTGCGGATGCTACGGCCACTTATTCCACCTCGGTCACCGGGTGCACCTACCAATGGGTGGTGCTGGGCGGGAGCATCGTGGGTCCCTCCAACCAGCAGAGCGTTACGGTGCTCTGGGGTCTGGGGCCCCTGGGCATGCTGGGCCTGGTGGTGAGCGGGTGTGGCGGCGTGTGTTCCGACACCACCTGGATGCAGGTGCCCATACTCGGGCCATTCCTCCCGATCAACGGTCCTGCCAAGGTGTGCCCGGGCGATTGTCACACCTATACCCTCCCGCAGATCCCGGGCACCACCTTTTCATGGAGCCTGAATGCCGGGAGCTGCGGTTACCTGCCCGACTCCGCCTGCTGCGAGGAGGCTGAGATCTGTTGGCCCCCCATGGTGTTTCCCTGCACCGACACCCTGACGGTCACCTATTACAACCAGATCCTGGGCTGCGGAGGGACGACGTCTATGCTGATACGCGTGAGGCCCGAGCTGGCCCTTTATGGTCCGCAGCAAGCCTGCGCCAACGGCAGCAGCGGGTTTGCCGTTTCGCCTTCCATCCCCTGCACCTGGAGCGTGAGCCCGGCGGGGCCCGTGATCTCAGGCAGTCCGGGACCCTTCGTCAATATCTCCTGGCAGGGGTTGACCGGGAGTTTCCGCGTACGCGCCGTGCCTATGAATCCCAACCAGGTTTGCCAGGATTCGGTGGATATGCTGGTCGATGTGATCCCTCCGCCCACTGCCCCCGTTATCACCGGGCCTGGAGTGGTTTGCGCGGGAGCCACCTCGCAATATTGTGCATCAGGCAGCGGCAATGTGCAGTGGATGATCACGGGGGGAACCCCAACCACAAGCCTGGGGAACTGCATCACGGTAAGTTGGGGCAATACCCCTCCGTTCATCGTCAGTGCCTTTGAGCAGATGAGCGGCAGCCCGTACTGTTCATCGGATACTACGATGTTTCCCGTGACCCTGACCGGCGCTTCGGGTCCCCCGGCGCTCAACGGCAGCGCCCTGGCCTGCGCCAACGACACCAGCTTCTTCTCTACCTCTACTCCCTATCCCCCCGGGGCAACCTATACCTGGTCGCTTATCCCCTTCAATGCGGGGAGCATCATCAGCGGGCAGGGCACGACATCCATCGCGGTGGAATGGGGCAATAACGCCCCTCAGACGGTAAGCGTGAAACTGAAAGTCAGTGTTTGTGCCGGTGCCGACAGTACCACGCTGGCGGTAACGCTTGGTCCGGCCCCCCAGCCGGCAGTGAGCCAGATCGGAATGCTGTGCAACGGGGGCAGTGCCCAGCTCAATGTGACGGGTGGCCCTTATGCCGCATACAGTTGGAGCGGACCTGGAGGCTTCAGCGGGAGCGGGAACCCCGTGACCATTACCCTGGAGGGCCTGTACCAGGTTACTGTGACCAATGCCGGAGGATGCAAGGGGTCGACGCAAATCAAGGTCCAGTACTCTGGCAATCCGGTGGCCAGCATCAGCGCCCAGGGCCCCCTGCAGTATTGTATTGGCAGCGTGTGGTCAGTCAGCCTCTGCGCCCTGGGGAACCCGGGGTACCAGTACCAGTGGTCCAACCTGTCCGCCACCCAATGCATCAATGTGAGCACGGCCGGCAGCTATGCTGTAACGGTGACGGATCTTTCGACCGGATGCAGTGCGGTGAGCAATGTGATCACAGTGAGCGAGGACAGCTGCACCAGCGGGCCGGGCGGGGGCAGTTGCTCTCCGGTTGGTACCGTATCATTCACCCACTCCTCATGCAATCCCAAGGTGTTCACCAATACCTCGGTGAATGCCGGATCCTTTTTCTGGAACTTCGGTGACCTGAGTTATTCTTCCTTGACCAATCCTGTGCATACATACAACCAGGCTGGGTTCTTCCTGGTGACCCTCTCGGGCCTGGTTCCGGATGCCGCGGGCCTGGATTCCTGCCTGCTGCAGGACACCGCCCTGATCGAGATCCCGCTTCTTCCCCGCTTCAGCGCTGTCAGCGGCTGTCCGGGCGACCCGGTATGCTTCACCGACGAGAGCGTATTCACCGCGGGCAACAACATCACTTCCTGGTCATGGAATTTCGGAGACTCCTTTACCTCTTCGCTCCAGAACCCCTGCCACACCTATGGTGCAGCGGGAACCTACATTGTCACCCTCACCATCGCCAACAGCTCATGTACCACATCATGGGCTGATACCCTGGTGATTGATCCCGGCCCCAGCGCCGCCTTCAGCACCGGTCCGGGCTGCGTCATGATGAGCCTCCCCTTTACGGATAGCTCCACGGGGGCCGTGGATTACTGGTCCTGGGACTTCGGCAACGGAGGCAGCAGCCTTAACCAGAACCCCTCCTCCACCTATCCCGGGCCCGGTGTTTACCCCGTGACCCTTATCGTACAGGATACCTTCGGCTGCGCAGACACCCTGACCCAGAATATCACCATCACTGCTCCTTTGGTAAGCGGACCGGTCACCGCGCTGCCCGACACAATAGTCTGTGCCGGAACCCAGGTGAGCCTCTTCGCCCCCGGCTTTTCGGGATGTACCTATCTGTGGGGGAACGGGGCCGTTACGGACAGCATCCTGGTCAGCGCTACCGGGTATTACCCCGTTACCATCACCGACCCCAACGGATGCCCCTATTCTACCGGGATCAACATCCTGGTCAACCAGCCCCCTCTGGCAATCATCACCGGATCAGGGAATGGGTTGTGCCTCGGACAGCAGATGAGCCTGGGCGCCCCTTATAATCCAGCCTGGGACTACCTCTGGATCAGCTCCGATACCCTCATCAACGGCAGCACCCTTTCTTCGGTATTCTTCAACCCCCAGAATCCAGGCACTTACTTCTTTCAGCTTGTGATTACTGACACGCTGAGCGGATGTGCAGATACTTCCTTACCCTATGTAGTGCAAGTCCACACCCCTCCGCTGGCCCCGCTCATCAGCCCCCTGACCCCGACCAGCGTTTGTTCCGGTGGCACCATCCTCCTGAATGCCTTTCATCCTGATCCCAGCGTATGGCTGGAATGGAGCAACGGCGACACCCTGGACACCCTGGTTGTGACGGAGACCGGCTGTTACGTTCTGAGCGCCACCGACACCAATGGATGCAACGCTTCCGCCAACCTCTGTGTTACAATTTATCCTTTGCCCCCGCTCTGTTCCTTTTTTGAAGGCTGCCTGGACACCTGCGGTCCCTTCCTGCTGCAGGGCCCTCCGGGGAATTCCTCCTACCAGTGGATGCTCAACGGTCTGCCCCTTCCGGGGGACACCCTGCCTAACCTCTTGGCTACCGTAAGCGGGCTCTATTCCCTCATCGTCACGAATGCTTACGGGTGTACCGACACTACCGGCGTGCTCGACCTCTCGCTGCACCCCTGTCCCCCGGGCCCATGCCAGGACTTCAGCGTGGATTCCATATACTGTGACCCATCCAGCGGTGCCTATCTGATCGACTTCCAGGTCACCAATCTCAGTCAGGACACCCTGGGCGAGATTGTCCTTCAGCTGAGCGGTCCTGGCGGGGTCATCCTGCTGAACTCCCCATGGTTGATTCCCCTGCTTCCCGGGGACACCAGCCCCATCCTGACCGCTGCGATCCTCAACGGCGGCCCCGGCGACAGCCTGTGCGTGAACGCCCTGCTTTGCCCTGCAGATTCCATCCCCGGGGATAGCCTCTGTTGCATCGGGAACGCCTGGTGCTTCGTCCTTCCGCCTTGTCCGCTGGACACCCCCTGCTGTCATCTCGACTTCCTACCCCCCACGGTCAGCTGCAACCCTGACCCGACCAACCCGGGATATACCTTCATCCTTGAGCTCATGGGCTGCGGCACGCTGGATGTTCAGGCCCAGGGCAACGGCACACTAAACGCCAATGCCCCGCTGCTGATGAACGGCGGTTTCCAGGCCCTTTATGGTTCCTGGGTCCCCTCCAATCCCAGCGACACCCTGCTCTGTCTGCAACTGAGCGTGAGCGACTCCAGCGGTCCATGCTTCGACACCCTCGTATGCGTTGTACTCCCTTACTGCGGAGGGGATACCGGCACCTCCTGCTGTACCCTGGACCTCATGGTGCAGGCCATCGAGTGCATCCCCGGGCCTGCGGGCCCCTTCTACGAGTTCAGCCTGCAGGCCTCCGGTTGCGGCACGCTGGTGATCGGGGCAGAATCCCCGGGCAACCTGATCTTTGGTGGTCCCCTGAACCTTAGTGCTGCCCCGCTCCTCTTTACGGGCGGGTGGGCCCCGGCTTCACCCCAGGACACCATTCTCTGTCTAAACCTCACGCTGTATGATTCCACGGGACCCTGCCTGGACAGCCTGTTCTGTTTTGTCCTTCCCTGGTGCAATTATCCCATTCCCAACACCGGGGCCTGCTGCCTGAGAAACGGGAGCTGCATTGTCACCACCCTGGAGGGCTGCAGGCAACAGTGTGGTTACTGGCAGGGACTGGGGAGCCAGTGCGGCAGCAGGCCTTGTCCCCGGCTGGATACCCTGAGCGGGGTGGTGGTCTATGCCAATACCGCGCGCAGTCCCTTGTCGGGGATATGGGTTGCACTGGAAGACACGGCACGCCGGCACTGCCGCGAGGTGGTGCTCACCGGCCCCTCCGGCACCTTCGAATTTGAAGTCTGGCCCGGGGACTATGAGCTCAGCGCCAGCACCACCAGGCCATGGCCCCTGGGCGCATCCAATTCCCTGGATGCCCTCATCATAGCCAAACACTTCGTCCGGCTGGACACCCTGCTGGGCATCGCCATACCGGCTTCCAACGTCGACCTGCAGTCCGGGGTGAACACCACCGATGCCATGATGGTGATGAACCGTTTTGTAGGGAACATCCTCGCTTTCCCGGCGGGGGACTGGTTATTCGGACAGCAGCTGGTCCATATGGATTCCGCTGTTCCCGTAGGGGTTGAGCTGGAAGGCCTGGTTACCGGGGATGCCAACGCCTCCTACGCCCCTTCGAAGGCCCTGGTGGTAGGATTGGCACAACCCGTCATTCCAACAGGCAACAGCACAGCGATCGTACTGAGCCCTGACCGGAAGGTGGAGCTGGCCGCGCTGTCGATCGAACTCCTCTATGATGAGGCCACCGCCGACATCCGGAATGTCCGCATGCCCGGCACCCACGGTCAGTTCTTGTGGAACGCCCGGGACGGAGTGCTACGGCTCGCATGGTACGACCTGAAGGAAAGGAGCTGGATGCCCGGAGAACCCTTGCTGGAACTTGAGACCGGTGCGACCGGCCCTTGGGCAGGCCCCTGGCTGCGGATCGGCAGCCTCTCGGACGCCTCAGATCTCTCCGGTAGGGCTGCGCCCTTTATTCTCAAGGCATCAGGCCCTGAGCAAGCCGGGGGGGATGCCTTATCCCTCAGCGCCTTCCCGAATCCGTTCGGGAAATCAACAAGGTTGAAACTTCATCTCCCGCAGGAGGGCCTCGTTTCCCTGGAGGCCAGGGATGCCCTTGGGCGGCGCATCTTCGTTAAGGATGAGGCTCTCATGCCCGCCGGGATGCAAGAGGTGGAGCTGGAGTGTACCGACTGCCCTTCAGGGATATATCATGTGCGGATGGAGTATCGTGGAAGTGGCGGGATGGAAATCCGGTCGCTGCGGCTGATGAAGGCGAACTGAGCTATCTGCGCCTTGGAAAGACCGGGAGTGTGCGTACTGAACCATCAGTATATCATAAACTTCCGGAGGTCAAGCCAAAAATACCTATCTTTGTCGCCTCCTCTGCGACCCCCAGTAGCCTGCGCCCCTCCCACGGCCCGGTTTCTCAGCAGAAGATCGGCAAGTGCATCCATGTAAAATTAAATAGCTGAAATGGCCAGATCACCGCAATCATTCAATAAAAAAGAGAGAGAAAAGACCCGCGACAAGAAGCGCAAGGAAAAGGAGCAACGCAAGGAAGATCGCAAGGCCGGCGGCAAGAGCAGTCTGGATGATATGATCGCTTATGTGGATGCCTACGGGAACATCACCAATACACCACCGGATCCTTCCACAGCCGAGAAGGTGAAGGCCGAGGACATTGAATTGGGCGTTCCCAAGCGGGAAGCCCTGGACCCCCGCGACCTGGTAAGGACCGGCATCGTCAGTTTCATGAACGAATCCAAGGGTTTTGGCTTCATCCGTGACCTGGAGAGCGGGCAGAGTGTTTTCGTGCATGTTAACGGAACCCTGGAGGAGATCCGGGAGAACAACCGGGTGACCTTTACCCTGGAGAACGGGCCCAAAGGACCCATGGCCGTTAACGTAAAAGTGGTCCGCTGACGCCCTTCCGGGCCGCGGACCACTCGTAACCCATCAGGCCGGTTCAGGCCTGCATGTATTCCAAAAAATAGGTGTAGAAGTAAGGGATGGTCTCAATCCCGCGGTAAAAATTATCCAGCGGGAAATTCTCGTTGGGCGAATGGATGGCATCCGATTCAAGGCCGAAGCCCATGAGGATGGATTTCAGGCCCAGCTTCTCCTCGAAGGTGGAGATGATGGGGATGGAGCCCCCGCTGCGCACGGGAATGGGGCGCTTTCCGAACGTCGTTTCCACGGCCCGGGCCGCGGCACGGTAAGCCGGGATGTCGATGGGCGACACATAGCCCTGTCCGCCATGCAGCGCGGTGACCTTGACCTTCACTGTAGGCGGGGCGATGCGGAGGAAATGCTCCTCGAACAGCCTGGCGATCTTGTGGTGATCCTGATTGGGCACCAGGCGCATGGATATCTTGGCGGAAGCCTTGGACGGAAGCACTGTCTTGGCGCCTTCCCCTGTATAGCCTCCCCAGATGCCGTTCACGTCGAGGGAAGGACGGATGCCGGTGCGTTCCAGGGTGGAATACCCGGTTTCCCCGCTGATCTCCCCGATCTCCAATGAACGCTTGTATGCTTCCACATCGAAGGGGGCCTTGGCCATCTCCGCCCGTTCTTCTGCGCTCAGTTCCAGCACATCGTCGTAGAACCCGGGGATAGTGACCCTTTCGTTCTCATCTTTCAGCGTAGCGATCAGTTTGGCGAGCACATTGGCCGGGTTGGCCACCGCTCCACCGAACAGTCCGCTGTGCAGGTCCTTGTTGGGCCCGGTGACCTCCACTTCCATATACGCCAGCCCCCTCAGGCCCGTGGTGATGCTCGGCTTGTCCCATCCCAGCAGGCTGGTATCGGAGACAAGGATGACATCGGCCTTCAACATGTCGCGGTGCTGGTCGAGCCAGGCCGGAAGGTTGGGCGACCCTACCTCTTCTTCGCCCTCGATCATGAACTTCACGTTGGTAGGCAGGGTGTTGGTGCGCACCATCAGTTCAAAGGCCTTGGCATGCATAAAGGCCTGGCCCTTGTCGTCGTCCGCGCCCCGGGCATAAATCCTGCCGTCCCTGACCTCGGGTTCAAACGGAGGTGACTTCCACAGCTCGATGGGGTCTACGGGCATCACATCGTAATGTCCGTATACAAGGACGGTGGGCAGGGCGGGATCGATGACCTTTTCTCCAAACACCACCGGGTTTCCCTGGGAGGGGATCACCTCGGCCCGGTCGCAGCCGGCCTCCAGCAAGCTCTTTTTCCAGTATTCCGCGGCCCTGAGCATGTCGGGCTTGTGATCGGAAATGGAACTGATGGATGGGATGCGGATAAGCCCGAAGAGCTCGTCCAGGAAACGTTCCCTGTGCTGTTCAATGTAATTCTTGATGTATTCCATGGATATGAGGATTGGTTTTTCAGCCGGAACAGGCCGATAAAATTAACGAAAATGCCCCAGCCTTCGGCCAGCATCCTGCCCGGGCGAGCAACTCGCCGGCAAATCCTTGTGTCTAAGCACCGAAGCCTGACCTCCGGTTCAGGAAATTATTAAATTGCACGTTTATTACACTGCCCATGTCCCTTATCCGCTTTAAAATATGCCTTTGGGCCCTGCTCATCATGTTGGGTTGGCAGCGTACGAATGCCCAGCTTATGGTTACCTCGGCCCAGGGAACGCTTCCCGATGCCCTGGTCAAGAATGTGCTGATCGGGCAAGGCGTGACCGTGAGCAACGTCAAGTTCAACAACCTCACCACGGCTATCCCCCACGGGGCCATCGGCACCTTCCAGACCGGGGCCAATGCCACCAACCTGGGACTGACCAGTGGGATCCTGCTGACCTCGGGGACGGCTACCATCGCCGTGGGCCCCAACAACAGCGGCAGTGACGGCTCCGCCATCACACCCAACATCAGCGACCCCCAACTGGCCGCCCTGATCCCCGGCTATACGGTGAACGATGTGGCCAAGCTGGAATTCGACTTCATCCCCGAATCAGATTCCGTAGAGTTTCGCTGGATCTTCGGTTCGGAGGAGTACCCTGAATGGGTCAACTCATCCTTCAACGACGTGTTTGGATTCTTCATCAGCGGGGGATTCGACCCCACGAACTATTGGTTGCCATACAACAACAAGAACATTGCCCTGATCCCCAGTCCGCCGGCCCCGGTCAATACCCCGGTGACCATCGACAATGTGAATGCCGGTTCCTACCCACAGTTCTATGTGAACAATGCCGGGGGGACCTGGGTGGAGTACGACGGGTTTACCACCGTGCTTACCGCCAAGGCCTATGTGGTGCCCTGCGTGCCTTATCACATCAAGATCGCCGTGGCCGATGCCGGCGACCAGGCCTATGACAGCGGGGTATTCCTGGAGGAAGGAAGCTTCAACAGCGGGGGGATTTCGGTAAGTACTTCATACGTTTCTCCGGGAGGCACTACCTCCATCTTCAACAATGCCATCGAAGGCTGCAACGATGCCATGATTACCTTTAAGTTTCCTGCCCCCCTGGCAGATTCCCTGGTGATCAATATCGCCTCCTTCGGGGGAAATGCCATCAATGGCCTCGACTATGCCTGGATCCCCAATGCCGTGGTCATCCCGGCCGGTTCCGACAGCGGCTCCATCGTCATCCACCCCCTGCCCGACGGCCTTACCGAGGGGACCGAGACTGTGATGCTGGTGGTGCCCACCGGCGTCTGCTCCCAGATCACCAACGAATACGACACCCATTACATCGATATCATCGATTACGCCCCTTTGCTCGTCGGCGCCATCAGCGACACCACCATACAGTGCGGGGATACGGTGGACCTCACCGCCACGCAGACCGGTGGACTGGGACCCTACTCCTGGTACTGGTCGAACGACACCCTGGGGGTAAGCATCAACCAGTCGGTTTCCATAATCCCCGTCCTGACCGACACCTATACCGTGGAGCTCACCGATGTTTGCGACAATACGGTATACGATAGCGTGAAAGTCACCGTGATCGGTATTGTGGCCGATGCGGGGACGGATACTGCGGTTTGCATCGGGAGCACAGTGGACCTCAGTGTGAGCGGGGGCACTGCCTGGGCCTGGAGCAACGGGGCTACCACGGCCAACATCCAGGTAAGTCCGCTCATGACCACCTCCTACTTCGTCACCGCGTATAACTACCTGTGCTCCGGCCTTGATACCGTAACCGTGACCATCAATCCCCTGCCCCTGGTCAGCATTAATACCTCTGCAGATTCGATCTGTCCTGGAGAGACCTCTACCTTTTCCGCCAGCGGGGCGGCAAGCTGGCAGTGGGTGTCGAGCCCAGCCGATCCTGGTCTGAGTCCGCAGGCCGGACAGGCGGCAGTCAACCTTTCCCCAGGAACGACGACCATGTACACCGTTTTCGGGACGGACACCAACGGCTGCGTAAACAGCCAGGCCAGCTCCCTGCTGCTCAAGCCAGTCCCCACAGCCGACTTCTCTGTACTGGACACCCTGATCTGTGAGGGGGAGCCTACAACGGTCGTTTATTCAGGGTCCTCTTCCACCCACGCCAGTTTTGAGTGGAACTTCGACGGTGGCCAGTTCAACGGCAGTGGTCCGGGGCCCTATATCGTGAGCTGGGACACCGTGGGCGTGCAGTACGTTCACCTTACCGTGATCGATGACGGCTGCGTAAGCGCTGAACATATCAGGGATGTCAGTGTCCAGCCTCACCCCAGCGTAGGCTATTATGCCCTCAACAACGAAGGTTGCCCTCCCCTCACCGTTTCTTTCCGTGACACCTCTTCCAATGTGAACCCAGGCGCAGTATATCATTGGACGTTCGGCAACGGGGGCACCGCCTTTCAGCCCAATCCCGACTTCACCTACACCGAGAGCGGACTATACGACATCAGCCTCAGCATCACCAACCCCAATGGGTGCCAGACCAAACTGATTTATCCTGGCCTGGTACATGCCTATGAGGTCCCACAGGCCGTCCTCCGCCATTCCCCAGGGTACGGCACCGAGTTCAATCCCCTCATCAAGTTCTTCGACCGCTCGGAAGGGAACGTGGTGCAGTGGACCTGGTCCACTGGTGACGGACAGATCTATTACGTCCCTGACTTCCACCATCAGTACGCGGATACCGGCAGATTTGAGGTTAGCCTGATCGTGATGAATGACCTGGGTTGCAGCGATACCATGCGGGCCTGGGTTGAGATCCGCCCCGATTACACCTTCTATGTGCCCAATGCTTTTACCCCGGATGGGGACAACCTGAACGATGTGTTCCGCATCTCCGGCCTCAACGTCAACGGATTCAGCCTGAACATCTTCGACCGCTGGGGTGGGCTGGTATTCGAGAGCCACGACATCGACATGGGCTGGGACGGCACCATCCGTGGGAGCCAGGCCCCGGTAGGGCTTTATGTGGTGGTGGTCTACTTTACCGATGTCAATGGACTGAGGCGCAGCCACTACGGCCACGTCAGCCTGGTAAGGTAAGGGTTGCGGGGCTGGCTGGCCCTGGGATTGCATACCTTTGCCGCCAATACCCATGCTATGATCAGGATTGCTATCAATGGCTTCGGGCGGATCGGGCGTGTCACGCTCCGAAACGCCTTCCGTGCAGAGGATATGGAAGTGGTCGCGGTCAACGATCTGGCCGATGCCGCAACCCTGGCGCACCTGCTGCGCTATGATTCTGTGCAGGGCCGTTTTCCGGCCGAGGTCTCACACACCGCCGAGCGGTTGACGGTGGGCGAACGGGAGGTGCTGGTCTTCAGTGAACCTGATCCCGGCAAACTGCCCTGGAAGGCACTCGGCATCGACGTCGTCATCGAATCCACCGGGCTGTTCCTCACCCGCGAAGCCGCCTCGGCCCATCTTTCCGCGGGGGCTCGCAAGGTCATCATCTCTGCCCCGGCCAAAGGGGAACCCGATGGTATTGAGTTCGTTGTGCTGGGTGTAAACGACCATGTGATCCGCAAGGAAGACCGGATCATCTCCAACGCTTCCTGCACCACCAACTGCGTGGCCCCGCTGATCAAAGTACTGGATGACCTGTGGGGAGTCGAGAAGGGCTTCATTACCACCGTGCATTCCTATACCCGCGACCAGAACCTCATGGATGGGCCCCACAGCAAGGACCTCCGGAGGGCCCGGGCCGCAGCCGTTTCCATCATTCCGACCACCACCGGGGCCGCCAAGGCTTCCACCCATATTTTCCCTCACCTCAAGAACAACCTGGGCGGTGCAGGGATCAGGGTGCCGGTCCCCGATGGTTCCCTCACCGACCTCACATGCACGCTCAGGCATTCCACCAGCGTGACGGAGATCAACGCCGCCTTCCGGAAAGCGGCCGAAGGCCCCATGAAAGGCATCCTGGAGTACACCGAGGATCCCATTGTTTCCGTAGATGTCATCGGAAATACCCATTCCGCCATCTTCGATGCCGGATTGACGGCAGTACTGGGCGATAAGAATAAACTGGTGAAAGTGGTGGCCTGGTACGACAATGAGATGGGCTATTCCGCCCGGCTGGTAGAACTGGTGCGGCGCTTTGCCTAAGCCTGAGGAACGGGTGAACCGAAGCGTTTCAGGCTGAAGTCCTTTCCATCGAACACCCCATAGGAGAAGTTTACCAGCCAGTCACCAAGCAGGATCATGCGGCTCCCATTCTCCAGGGGAAGGTCCAGGGGAAGATGGCGGTGGCCGAACACAAAATAATGCACCTCGGAATGTAGGGTCGCGGCCTGCCGGGCAAAGGTCACCAAACGCTCATCGCCTGCATTGGAGGCGTTCTCCATGCGGCCTTCCCTGGCGATATTGGCCAGACGGGACTTACGGGAGAAATACAGGGCCATACGGGTCCCCAGGTCAGGATGCAGCCAGCGGAACATCCATTGACAAAGGGGGCACTCGAACACCCGGCGCAACAGTTTATACCCATGGTCGCCCGGTCCGAGCCCGTCGCCATGGGCAAGGAAAAAGGTCTTCCCTCCATGTACCACCTTCTCAGGCCTTCGGTGAAGCTGTATCCCCACCTCCTCCTGCAGATATCCGAAAGCCCAGATGTCATGATTTCCACGGAACAGGTGAACCGGGATTCCTTCCCCTGTGATCTCTGCCAGCTTCCCCAGGAGACGGACAAATCCTCTGGGAACCACACTGCGATACTCAAACCAGAAATCGAAAAGGTCGCCCATAAGGTAGATGGCCTCTGCATCCTGCCTCACCTCCTCAAGCCAGCGGATGAGCAGGTCTTCACGACGCCGACTGGACTCCCGGTCCGGAATCCCGAAATGAAAATCGGAAGCAAAATAGACTTTCTTCATCCTCGCTTCTTTAGGTCCTCCAATGCTGTCCTCAGCGTCTCCAGATCTTGCACGCGGCTTACAATCTTTCCCCGGCTGTCGATCAGGACGTATACCGGCAGGGACTTTTCAGGGAGGTATTTTATTGCAGCCGGCGACTCCATGCCAAGGAGCTCGGAAACCTGGGTCCATTCCAGGCCATCCAGGGCTACGGCGGCCAGCCATGCCTCCCGCTGGGTATCCATGGATACCGAAACCGGCTGCACCTGGGGATGGGTTCTGAGCAGGGAAGGGAGCTCGCGGTTGTCGCGACGGCTTCTGGCATCTCCGGAGGCCCAGAAATGCAGCAGTATGGGTTGGCCGGCCAGGGAACTGAGCCTCCAGTCCTGGTCGGAGGCATCGCGGAGGCTGAGCGCGGGAGCGGGCCTGCCCGGGGCCAGTCGCTGCATGGCCAGGTCCAGCGCGAAACGGGAGCGCCGGAAGGCGCTGACCCTCCTTCGATGGTCCAGTACATGAAGGTTGCCCTTGTATCGGGCATACAGCAGCGTATCGAGGTGTTCCATCAGGCCGAAGGCATCTTCTTCACTGAAAACGGGGCCATTCCCAAAGCGTTGGTTGAGAAGAAAGAGACCGGCCAGGCTGGTATCGTGGTCCATAATGAACCTGAACACCCACTGGCGGTGGCCTTCCAGCAGAAGGGTATACTGACTGTCAAGTTGCTCCCTGATCCGGACGAAATCGGTCAAGGACCGGGAATCCCGGAAAACCTGGCCCAGGGAGTCGAGGATGGCCTCGTCGTCGGCACGATGGTAGAAATATTCACGGAGCAGGGAGGATCCCGGGGATCCCTGAACATCATAGGTCCATTGGCCGCCCTTCCCGTGGCGGGTAACCAGGGTTTGCTCCCCCGGTGAGAGGAGAAGGCTGACGACCCCCCCATCGCTGAATCGGAGCAGGTAAAAGCCGGGGCTTGCAGGGTCCGGGGCAAATGAAGCCCTGGCGTCAGGTCCGGGGGGCTGTGAATCGAGGGGCAGAAGCTCCCTCACCCTCAGTTCTTCCAGGATGATGAGGCCTCCATCCCCATCCGGCAGGTGCACTGTGACCGAGGTCTCCGGATCCGGGGTACCCCGCCCGCAGGAGGCCAGGAACAATCCAAGGATAAGGAAACAGGCTGTGCTTATGCGGAACATGTCAGGGTCAGGTCTTGGTGCAGCGCCCGATGAAGCCGAGCACCAGGCGCGCCAGCCGCGGCTCTGCGGCACGGGCAGCGCGGATCACTTCTTCATGGGTGATCTTTTCGATTCTACCTTCAATACCCAGGTCGGTGATCACGGAAATGGCAAACACTTTGATCCCCATGTGCCGGGCCACGATGGTTTCAGGCACGGTAGACATGCCCACGGCATCGGCCCCGATGACCCGGATGAAGCGGTATTCTGAAGGTGTCTCGTAAACCGGGCCGGTGACGGCGGCATACACACCTGTCCTTACTTCCTGCCCCTGTTCCTGGGCCACCCCCAGGGCCAAGCGCACCAGGTCATGGTCATAGGCCTCGCTCATGTCGGGAAAACGGGGGCCCAGGCGCTCATCGTTCGGGCCGAGCAGTGGATTGGTGCCCATCAGGTTGATGTGATCCGTGATAATCATCAGGTCGCCCACGCTGAAACCGGGATTCACCCCACCGGAGGCATTGGACAGGATGAGGATCTCTACGCCCAGGGCTTTCATGACACGGATGGGAAAGGTCACATCCGCCATGCTGTATCCTTCATAGAAATGGAAACGGCCCTGCATGGCCACCACTGGCTGCTGGTTGATATGGCCAAAGATGAGCCGGCCCTGATGGCCAGCCACAGTGCTTACAGGGAAATGCGGAAGCTCGGCATAATGGATGCTCTGCTCCGCAACGATCTCCTGCACGAAATCTCCCAGCCCGGTCCCCAGGATCACTCCGATCCGCGGCGTCATGCTGGTCTTCCGCCGGATATGCTCAAGGCATTCGCTTATTCTGTTCAACATACCTAAGAATGCGTTCGTCGAAATCCCGGCCATCTTCCCCATGAAAGCTTACCCTGATCGGGACATAGGCCACCGGGATTCCCTGGAGCAAAGATAGGAGATTTGCCTGCCCCAGGCGCATGGCGTCCTTCTCGGTGGTGAGGAGCACCTTCTTACGGGCCAGGTGGTCATGGAAGGCCCGGGCCAGCAATTGAATGTCCTTTTCGCGGTAATTGTAGTGGTCAGGGTACTGGTAGGTAAGCACCAGGTCCACCGTTCGCCTGAGATGTTCCTCCAGGGGGTAGGGATTGGCTATGCCTGCCAGCAGGAAGACGGCCGTGACCTCCTTCAGGTTCATCCCCGTGGCTTCAGGGGTCAGGGGCACCGGGGCATCATAGGTAATGTGGGTGAAGTACAGCTGCTGATGTGCCTCCGGCTTCAACTCGGCCGCGATGTCACGCCGGGTGATGGGCGAAAGGACCTCAGGCGTCTTGGTCACAATGAGGATGTCGGCCCGGCGGGCCGCAGTACGGGGCTCACGGAGGTAACCTGCAGGCAGGATGTAGTCGCGGGTATATAGGGAATGATAATCGGTGAGCAGGATAGAAAGCCCCGGTCTCAGGCTGCGGTGCTGGAAGGCATCATCGAGCAGAACCACCTCCGGTGGCCCGGGCAAGCGGGTCAGGGCTTCCACACCCGTGTTCCTCCGTTCCGAAACGGCTACCACAACCTCCGGAAACTTGTTGCGGTACTGCAGCGGCTCATCGCCTATGGTAGAATGATCGTCCCCGGGTCCGGCCAAACGGTAACCCCGGGTGCTGCGCCCATACCCCCGGCTCAGCGTAGCCAGTTCATACTTTCCACGGAGCAACCGGATGAGGTACTCCACATGCGGAGTCTTACCCGTACCTCCTGCTGCCAGGTTGCCCACACTGATCACCGGCAGGCCATGTTCCATGGAAGGCAGCAGCCCCCTGCCGAACATCAGGTTCCGTAACCGCATGACCAGGCCATAGCCCATGGCCACCGGATAAAGGAGTATCCTGCGGAGGTACATGGAGCGAAAGTACGAGTATAATACTGACAATCAAATGATGATGCAAGGACTATACTGTTAATTTTGCGTTATGTCTGAACAACGGATCTTGGACCCAGGAACACTTTCTTTCCATAATCATATGAAGATCAAAGATATAACTACTGCACTCGATCATGCGGTTCCCCTGGCCTTGCAGGAGTCGTATGACAACTGCGGCCTGCTGGTAGGGGACCCGCAGGGTGAGGCCAAAGCGGCATTAATCACCCTGGACGTAACGGAAGAAGTGCTGCATGAGGCCCTGCAGCTTGGGGCTAATCTCGTGATAGCCCATCATCCTGTCATTTTCAAAAACCTGAAGAAGCTTACCGGAGATGGATTGGTGGAGCGTTGCGTTGGGTTCGCTATACGTCATGGCCTATCTATTTATGCTGCCCACACCAACCTCGACCATTGGCCGCAGGGCGTAAGCCACGCATTGGGTACCCAGCTGGGATTGAGGGATATGCGTATCCTGCAGCCCCTGGAAGGCCAATTACACAAACTCATTACCTTCTGCCCTCCCGCTCATGCGGAGAAGGTTCGTACCGCCCTCTTTCAGGCCGGTGCAGGGCATATCGGGCGTTACGACCATTGCAGCTTCAATACCCTGGGAACGGGTACCTACCGTGCGGGGGAAGGTACCCGGCCCTATCTGGGCAGCATCGGTGAACTGCACGAAGAACAGGAGGTCCGCATCGAGACCATATTTCCTGAATGGCGCAGTACTGCAGTTCTGAGCGCCCTGCACGAGGCCCACCCCTACGAGGAGGTGGCCTTCGATATCTACGCCCTGCAGAACCCCCATCCCGGGGTAGGCCCCGGGGTGATCGGATCACTGGAGGCGCCCCTGACAGTGCCCGACTTCCTGGCCCTGGTCAAAGAGGTTACGGGGACGCCCTTTCTCAGGTATACGACATGCGAACAGCAGGTGGTGAAGAAGGTGGCCCTCTGCGGAGGAGCAGGCAGCTTTTTGCTCGGTGCGGCCCGCCGGGCCGGGGCCGGGGCCTTCCTTACCGCAGACCTCAAATACCACGATTTTCACGACGCCCACGGAAACCTGCTCCTGGTAGATGCCGGACACTTTGAGACTGAACAATTTGCACGTGAGGTACTGAAGGATATCCTGTGCCAAAATTTTCCTAACTTTGCAGTCCTTATTTCGAACGTTAACACAAATCCGGTCAACTACTTATAAATCAAAGCACTATGGCAAAATCAACCGTACGCAAGCCCGTCGATATCGAAGAGCAGGTAACACAGGACATTGCTACTGAGGTCAAGACCCAAAGTGCCGGAAGGAGTGGCAGGAAGGGAGAGAGTGCCGCTGATGAGGAAAAGATCCAGTTCAGCATTGAAAAGAAACTCATCTCGCTGTACAGCCTTCAGCAGGTCGACAGCCAGATCGACAAGATCCGTATTGTCAGGGGTGAGCTTCCGCTGGAAGTGGAAGACCTGGAGGATGAGATCGCCGGCCTGGAGACCCGACTGAACAATTTCCATGCAGAGATTGAGACGCTGGAAAAGAGCGTAACCGACAAGAAGAACGCCATCGCCGACAGCCTGGCGATGATCAAGAAATATGAAGAGCAGCAGATGAACGTACGCAACAACCGTGAGTACGATTCATTGACGAAGGAGATCGAATATCAGGGGCTGGAGATCCAGCTTTCGGAGAAAAGGATACGGGAATACCAGACCGCGCTGGAAGGCAAGAAGGAGCTGATGGGCACGTTGGAGGCCGAACTGAATGAGCGCAAGGGCGACCTGGACGTGAAGCGTTCGGAACTGGAGGACATCGTGAAGGAGACTGAAAAAGAGGAACAGGATTTGCTGTCGCGTTCCGAGAAGTATGGCGAAGTGATCGAAGACCGGCTGCTGCTGGCTTATCGCCGCATCCGCAAGAACGCCCGCAACGGCCTGGCCGTGGTGCAGGTGGAGCGCGACGCCTGCGGGGGCTGCTTCAACAAGATACCTCCACAGCACCAGCTCGAGATCAAGATGCACAAGAAGATCATCGTGTGCGAATACTGTGGCCGCATCCTGGTGGATGAGGCCATTGCAGAAGCCGTTTCTTCCAACTAAAAAAGGCAGCCTTCAGGGCCGCCTTGCGCGATATGAAGACGCTGCCCACTGCAGCGGAAAGGACTCAGAAGCGGAATCCCAGGGTCATCATGTAACTGCTTTGTGAGGTCTTGTTGGCCACAGCACTCACCAGTCCGGGATTATAGAGGTAATAGTCCTCCTCCATCTGGGAGTACACATAGGCCAGGTCCACAAAGTAGTTCTTCTCCCTCAGCCCGAAGCCAAGACTGTAAGAAGTACGCTCAGCATTGTTGATCCCTGAACGATAGGGACTACCGTAAAGCCCTACCCCTCCGCGGAAAGCAAAATTATCGAGCTTCCATTCAGTCCCTACCCTGAGGTTGCCGGTAGAGGTATAGCTGTTGCGGATGGCGTCGTTCTCATCGAAGTACTTATAGCTGTCGGAACGCAGGCGGGCCGAGGAATAGTCGACGAACTCATAGTCTGCGCTCAGCAGGCCCAGCTTGCCGATGACCAGGGCCACGCTGCCGATGGCGCGCATGGGGGTTTCCAGGGTATAGTCGAAGCGCCCGTCAGGTGATGCATCTGTATAGCTGTCGCCATTGTCAAAGGCCGAACTGATGGTCGTGGTGTACTCTTCGCGGATATCGAAGAAAGTGGGCGTATGCAGGGCGGCCCCCAGCCTGAGCCATTCGGTGGCCCTGAAGATCATGCCGAGCTTGAAGTTGATGCCCGAGCCCCTGGCCTCGAGGTCATCGTAAACGCTGAACTCATCAAAATCCTCGATGAGGTTGTCGTAGTCCCTTTCGGTGTATACCGAGCTTTCATTGTACCGCAGGAAGGGAAAGCCGAGGCTTGCTCCCAGATAGAAACGGTCGCTGTAGTTGGCCCCCAGGGAGAGGACGAATTCGTTGAGTGAGCCGTCGGAGGTGACAGATTTCCGCTGGGTGACCTGACCGTCGGGAACAGCGCTGATGTATTGGGTATTGCTACCCATGGTATCCAGGAGCCAGGTATTGAATGCCAGGCGCGTATCGAAGGCGCCCAGCTCTGAGGGGGCGATGCCATTGGCGTAATCGAGGTAGGCATCGAGCAGGGAACTTTCAGGGTTGAAGCCTTCGACCAACATGCGGGCATTGTAGTTATTCTGACGGTTGATGCCCAGGCCGAACTGCAGGTTTTTCCAGCCGTTGGACTGGGCTGCGGGGCCCATGGGCATTACGAACACCATGCCCGCATTGCCAAGATTGAAGTTGTATTTCAGGTCCTCGCCGGTCTTTCCCAGATAGGTTGACTCTGTCTTGCCCAGGGATAGGCTGGGGGTGAAGCTGAACTCGGACGACTGGTAGACGCCGATCCCGGCGGGGTTGACACTGAGGCTGGAGAAGTCGGCCCCCAGGGCCCCGAAGGCACCGGAGAGGGCATTGAAGCGGGCGCTGCCCCCGGGAAAGACCTGGGAATAACGCAGGGCATCCACTTCGTTCTGGGCATTCAACAGGCCTGCGGTGCCCAGTACCAGCAGGAAGGTCCATATCTTTTTCATGATTACTGTTGGCTTAAGTTATCCTGGTGCTATGGGGTTTGCGCTTAGCGCTTCCCGCTTCTGCCCGAGGACGACCCGGAGGAAGAGGAAGATGAGCGGGAGTTGCCCGAGGAGCGGGAGCTGCCTGATGAGCCTGAGCTGCCCGAAGACCTCGAGGGAGTATAGCTTGAGTTGCTTTTTGAAGAGGAAGAAGAGTTTCCTGACGACCGCGAAGGGGCTTCGTAGCTGCGGCTGGGAGTATAGGAGCGGTTCTCCCGTTGAGCCGGGGGGCTGTAGGTGCGCGTCGGCGGGGTGTAGGAAGGCTCGCTCTGGCGGCTCGGGGGTGTATAGCTGCGCGAGGGAGCGCTCTGCTGCTGTTCAGCAGGACGGCTGTAGTCGGGGGTGCTCCGCTGCTCGGTGTTGCCGGGCCGGGTATATTCTCTGCGCTGGCCTTCGGTAGTGGCAGGGCGTGTGTAGTTGCGGGGGTCCTTGGCGCCGGGACTGGTGTATTCCTGGCTCGACTGCGGGCGGGTGTATGTGGGCGAGGTATAGACCTTGGGCTTCTGATACCGCTGATATACGGAAGCATCGGGGCGGCTGTATTTGGTTGCACCCTGGTCTTCCCTGCTTTCGTAGTTGTAGCGGGTGGTGTTCTCGGTGCGGTTGGTCTGTGCAGGCCTTTCTGCCGGGCGGGTCACCCCGCCGGCATTGCCATCGGTCTGGCCCTGGACACCGGCCGGACGTTCCTGCACCCTGCTGCCGGAGGCAGTCCTGTTCTCTTCACTGCGGGCGGTGTTCTCGCGCACGCTGCCTGCAGGCTGCATTTCGGCTGAAGCCTGGTTGGTGGCGCCGGCAGCGGATGCATCCCTGTTCCCGGTCTCCCTGACGTTTCCGCTGGTCTGCGCATTGCTACGTCCCTGAATAGGCTCGGCGGCAGCTCTTCCGGTGGCATTGCCAGTGGAGGTTTCGTTGGTCCTCACCGTATTGCCCTGGCGGGGCCCGGAAGACTCCATGGCAAGCATACGCTCGGCGCGAGGGGTTACCACGCCCTGGTTGGCCATGCTGGCCTCGTAACGTTCGCCCAGGCTGCGGGGGCTGCGGCCGTCGCGGCTGGTGCCGCTGGTGCTGGTGCGGGGGTTACGCGGACCATAATAGGCATTGTTATCGTGGCTGTTGTAATAGTAGTTGCCATAATGCCCGTAGTATCCTCCGTCCCAGTAACCGCTATAGTAACCGTCCCAGTACCCGTTCCAGTAACCATGGGAGTATGACCCCCAGCCCCAGTATCCATTATATCCCCAGGAATGATAGGGATGGAACACCCCGTGGTAGGGCCAGCCGAGATAGAGTCCACCCCACCCCCAGCCAAAGCCAACGGACCATCCGGGGTATCCATAGTAATAATACGAAGGGTACCAGAAGTCATATCCCATGTAGATGCTGGTGCCATAGCACCAGGGATCGTTGTTGTACCAGTACTGGTTGGTGTAGTAATCGTGGTAATAGCTGTTGAAGCCGTAGTTGTGGAAACGGCGTATCCTCGAGGCGTAGGCGTAGTCGTAATAGTCATCGTAGCGGAAGTCTCCGCCGTAATAGTTGTTGGTGACGTAAACATTGCCCTCGGGATCGGTATAGGTGCCGCCCTGGTACTCCTGGCTCTGGTCGGGGACATATTCCGGGTCTTCGCGGTAGGTATTGTTCCCGTATACCAGGTCTTCGTCATGGCCGGCATAGTTGGGGTCGGCCGCAACGGCCGGCTCTTTCACCGTATAGGTCGCCTGGTCGGGTGCCACCTGGTACTGGGTGACCACAGGAGCTGCAGGGGCCTGTGCGGGGGCATCCGAAGGGGTGTAATACACATCGTCGTACCCAGCGTAGGACGAATGGGCCGCAGAGCAGGAGCCGAGCATCACTGCCAGAGCCATCGTTAAAACTGACCACATCTTTTTCATTGTTCTGTCCTCCCTGGATTAGTGGAACTACCGTATTTGTTAATTTTGTCGCTCACGCTTCCAATCCGTCCTTAAAAAGCAAGTTTCATACCAAAGTCAGATCATGGCCAAGAATTTTTCAAGCAGGGAAGAGGATTATTCCAAATGGTACAATGACCTGGTGATCAAGGCCGGGCTGGCCGAAAACTCGGCCGTGCGCGGCTGCATGGTCATTAAGCCCTACGGCTATGCCATCTGGGAGAAGATGCAGCGCGCCCTGGACGATATGTTCAAGGCCACCGGGCATCAGAACGCCTATTTCCCACTCTTCATCCCCAAATCGTTCTTCAGCAAGGAAGCCGCACATGTGGAAGGCTTCGCCAAAGAATGTGCCGTAGTCACCCATTACCGGCTCAAGAACTCCCCAGACGGCAAGGGGGTGGTGGTAGACGAAGAAGCCCGCCTGGAAGAAGAGCTCATCATCCGCCCGACATCGGAGACCATCATCTGGGACACCTATCGCAACTGGATACAGTCGTACCGCGACCTGCCGCTGCTGGTGAACCAGTGGGCCAATGTGGTGCGCTGGGAGATGCGGACACGGCTGTTCCTGCGCACGGCGGAGTTCCTATGGCAGGAAGGGCATACGGCCCATGCCACCCGCGATGAGGCCATCGCCGAGACTGAGCAGATGCTCAGGGTATACGCCACCTTCGCTGAGCAGTGGATGGCCCTGCCGGTGCTCCAGGGCATCAAGTCGCCCAACGAACGCTTCGCAGGGGCAGTGGAGACCTATTGCATCGAAGCCCTCATGCAGGACGGGAAGGCCCTGCAGGCTGGCACCAGCCACTTCCTGGGGCAGAACTTCGCCAGGGCCTTCGACGTGAAGTTCCTCAACAAGTCCAACGAACTGGAGCATGTCTGGGCTACCTCCTGGGGCGTTTCCACCCGGCTGATGGGTGCCCTGGTGATGGCCCACAGCGACGACAACGGCCTGGTGCTTCCCCCGAAGCTGGCCCCGCTGCAGGTGGTCATCGTGCCTATATATAAAAAGGTGGAGCAGCTGGACGAGATCGCCGTGGTGGCTCGCAGCATTATGGACGACCTGCGCGCCCGGGGCATCAGCGTCAAATTCGATGACGATGATTCCCAGAAGCCCGGATGGAAGTTCAACGAGTACGAATTCAAGGGGGTACCGGTGCGCCTGGCCATAGGCCCCCGCGACATCGAGAACGGCACGGTGGAAGTGGCCCGGCGCGACACCCTGGAGAAAGAGGTGCTCCAACTTACCGATATCGGGCATAAAATCCAGCACCTGCTGGAAAATATCCAGGACAACCTGTACCAGAAGGCCCTCACTTTCCGCGATGCCAGCACCCACAAGGCAGACAGCTGGCAGGAGTTCAACGATATCCTCGACCAGCGCGGGGGTTTTGTGCTGGCCCATTGGGACGGAAGTCCGGAGACCGAGCAGCTGATCAAGGAAGAAACCAAAGCTACCATACGCCTCATCCCATTGAACGCCAGGGAAGAAAAAGGCGTGTGCATACGCACGGGCAAACCCTCCGAACGGCGGGTGGTATTTGCGAGGGCCTATTAAATGCAATAGACCTCAGGCACTTAAGGCCAGGTTGCCGATGTGATGAACATCGGCAACTTCGTTTTCAGGGCCATCCGGTCCTCAGTCCTCCGCGATCTCGTCCCTGAACCCCACAAGAAATACCTTCTCTGTGCCGCGGGTGAGGGCCGTGTACAGCCAACGCAGGTATTCCTTTCCTATCATGTCATCCCTCAGGTAGCCCTGGTCCACGAATACCGTTCGCCATTGCCCCCCCTGGGTCTTGTGGCAGGTGAGCGCATAGGCGAATTTCACCTGCAAGGCGTTGTACCATGGATCGTTACGTACAGCCTCCAGCCGGGCCTGGCGGTTGAGGATGTGGGCATGGTCGGCCATCACGCCCTGGAACAACCGCTGCTGGTCTTCCTCCATCAGGGCTGGACCTGGGGAGGCCAGGGTATCGAGCATGACCATGGCGTTTACTTCCGGCTGCCCGGGATAGTCCAGCATGCGGAAGATCAGCTCCGCGAAGCGCAGCCCATAACGTTCCTGCTGGTTGGCGATGCGCATTACCTCGATGATATCCCCATTGGCGATGAAGCCGGCCTCGGATTCGGGCTCCAGCCAGAAGTAATTGTTCCGGACAACCATCAGCAGGTCCCCGGCATTGAGTTCCCCTTCGCGGTAGAGGATGCGCCTCCGCACCTCCTGGTTGAACAGGTTGGCCCTGCGGTTGGAGCGGGTGATGATGACGCTGTCCTCGAGCTGGTCCGGTCCGCAGTGTTCCTGTAGTGCCTCCTGGAGTTCGTAGCCGCTGATGCGGATCAGGTCGGGATAGCCTGCGCAGCGCAGCAGGGGAAGGCCGGCCTCTTCTGCGGCGATCTTCTCCCTGAGGCGGGTAGCATTGATCAGGATGCCCGATTCCATGGCCTGACGTACGACATCGGTTAGCTCTTCCTCATATATCTTCACATGAAAGGAGGCCTTGAGCAGCGCAGGGTTCAGGGCCGGGCTCAGGTTCATGCCCACGGGAGGGAGCTGGGCCGTATCCCCGATGAGCATCAGGCGGCAGCGGTCGCCGGAATAAACAAACTGAAAAAGGTCGGCGAGCAGGTTCCTTCCGCTGAACCCCTGGGATGAGGTGGCCGTGTCGGTAATCATGGAGGCCTCGTCCACGATGAAGAGTACACGCTGCATGCGGTTTGCCGCAAGTTCCAGGCTGATGGAGCCATCGGCATTGACCCGTTGGTAATAGATCATCTTGTGGATGGTATGGGCCCGTTTCCCGGAATAGCTGCCCAGCACCTTGGCCGCCCGGCCGGTGGGGGCGAGCAGCACCGTTTGTATCCTGAAACTGGCCAGCATCTGCACCAGGGCGCTCACCAGGGAGGTCTTGCCTGTTCCGGCATAGCCCCTGAGCATGAAGAGGGTGGAGGGGTCAGGGTCAAGCACGAAGTCGGCCAGGCAGAGGATCGCCTTCTCCTGGCCCGGGGTGGGTTCGTAGGGAAAGTGCTGGCGCAGGCGGGATGCCACTTCAGGACGGGTGACCATGGCTCAGAAGGGATAACCGATCCCGAAGTTCCAAACGAGGTCCGAGCCCTGCCAATCCTTCAGACGGTGCCAGCGCTCCCCTTCACTGAAGGATGGGTCACGCAGGGGCAGGGCCAGATCAAGGCGGAAGAGAAAAAAACTGAAATCAAGCCTGAAACCCAGGCCTGCATCCACGGCCAGCTCGGAGAGGAAGCGGCCGGAGCTGAACTCCCCATGAGGGAAGGCCTCGGCGGCATGCAGCAGCCAGACGTTCCCGATATCCGCATAGATGGCACCCTTCAGGTAGCTGTACACCGGAAAACGGTACTCCGCATTGGCTTCCAGAAGGATGTCCCCGATCTTGTCATAGGTACTCCCGCTCAGGTCGCGGAACCCTCCCGGACCCAGGGAGCGGAGTTCCCAGCCCCTCAATCCATTGGCCCCCCCCGAAAAGAAGGCCTGCTCGAAGGGAAGGACGTCGGAATTGCCGTAGGGTACCCCGAGACCGCTGGCCATGCGTGTAGCCAGGACATGCCCCTCCCTGAATATTAAGTAGTTGCGAAAGTCGGCATCCAAACGGATAAACTGGGCGAAGCGGATATTGAATAGGCGGTAATGCCCTTCGGCATCGTGGGGGGCCTGCATCAGGCTGCTGGCGAAGTTCAGGAAATTGCCTGAAGCACTGAAGTTGGCACGGAAATAACGGTAGTCCCCTCCCCTGGCGATGGGCTGGGTGTTCAGGATGAAGCTGTACTTGAGGGCGGCCAGCAGGTGGTCGGAATACTGGGCCACATAGCGGGGGCCGAAGCGCCCCGGGTCGAAAGTGGAGTCGGCCACGATATTCACGGCGTTGAAGTCGGCCGGATAGAGCACATGCTTGCGGGTATTGCCTTCCTTCCATTCATAGCCGAACGAAAGATTGGTCACCGTGCGGCGGTAATCCGGGCGTTGCCTCACATTGAATCCCAGGTCGAGCAGGGTCAACGGCTCGAACAGCTTGGGAAACTGCTCGGGGCTGACGGGCAGCAGAAAGCGGGGAAAGCGCAAGCCTGCCTGGGCACCGGTCTCGAAGGTATTGAATATCAGAAACTCATCCCCGGATCCCTCGGCCATGCGTTGCAATTCCATGGCCCCCTTAAGCCGAATGTTGAAGGTCTCGGCATTACGGAAGAGGTTGCGGTTTTCGAACACCAGATTACCCGCGATCCCCAGGTCGCCGGCCGAGTTGGTCCCCTCGGTTTCTACAGAAAATGCATTTACCGGGGCCCGGACCAGGCGGATCTCCACATCCAGGGCATTGCCCAGGCGCTCCTCCACATGGCTGACATCCCGGAACTGTATGTTGACCTGACGGAAAAGCCGCAGCTCGGACAGCCTTCGATAGCTGCGCTGGGCGTCGCCCGCGGAGAACAGCAGGCCCGGATCAATGTATATGTTCTGAATGAGCACGTCGGGATCCACCTTCAGGCGGTCGCGGTATATGATATGGTAGAGGGCCAGGGGCTTATCCATGCTATTCCTTTTGTCGGCCACGATGAGGGTATCGTAGGAGCCTTCCAGCGGGAGCAGGGGGTCGAAGTCGGTATGGATGAAGATCCTGCGGATGGCATAGCGCGGATGATGGTCCTTACCCGGGGGGTTGCTGAGGATCATCTGTAGCTTCATGCCGCCCTTACCCCCGGTGCTGTCGATCTGATAGCGGATATACTCCCGGGTGAAGGCATAGAAGCCGTACTCTTTCAGCAGCCTGACGATGCGGTCCCTCTCGTTGTCGAGGATGTCCACATCGTACACCATGCCCTGGCGCAAGAGGCTCTCGCCGAAATGGCCGGAAAGGAAGAGCCGCGCGATGGAATCCTCCACTGTAGTGATGATGCGCTCCAAGGTGTATTCGCGGCCGGGCATCACATGATAGGTGACGGTGGCCCCGTGGCGTGACTTTCGCACGCTGAAACCGAGGCGGTTGCCGAACGCGCCCTTGTTCTGTAGGTAGAGGTCCATCTGCCGCAGGGACGACTCGCTCAGGCTGGTGTCGAGCAATACAGGTTCCTTGGCCATGGTATTGCCGATCCAGCGGCGGAAGCGGGTATCCCGGGCCTGGGAGTAGTAATGGGCCCAGGAGCTGAATCGCCAGGTGCGCAGGATGCGGGGGTTGGGCTTCTGGCGCGCCAGGCTCAGCAGGTCCTCCCCGCTCACGTTGGCCATGTCCTTTTCGATGGCCATGCGGTTACGGTCCACGAAATACTGGTCTTCTTCCAGGTAGCGTGCCGCGCTGCACCCGCCCAGCCCGAGCAGGGAGCCCAGGAGGATCAGGAGGAAAGCGTGGTGGCGGGGGCGTGGGAGCATACACAAATGTAGGCAAAGGGGGGAATCGGCGTGCATATGTGGATCAGTGCTCAGTGCTCAATGCTCAACGTCATTTTTGAGTTGAAGGATTGAGTGTGGAGGGGGAATGTGAGTGTGAGTGTGAGTGCGTGGTTTAGGGCGGGTGAGCGGCATTCCTATTCTCGCACCCACGCTTACAGGAACAAGTTCCGGACGCTTTGGAATGAACAAGGCCGGTCCTGTGGACCGGCCTTCGCCAGTGGGTGATACTGGATTCGAACCAGTGACCTCTACCGTGTGAAGGTAGCGCTCTAAACCAACTGAGCTAATCACCCCTTGAGCGTGCAAAGGTAGAAGTTTTTTGGAATCAGGAGCAAGGATTATTGAGAGGTTCAAATGAAAAAGGGTTACCTCAGAAAATGGGTAGAGTGGCCCAGGGCTTCACTCTACGCGTGGTATTGGATTACGCTGCGCACTGCGTGCCCATCGTGATCCACAGGGGGGGAGGCCAGTACAAAAGCCCCACGCTCGGCATGGCACTGGATTACGCTGCGCACTGCGTGCCCAGCGTGATCCACAGGGGGGGAGGCCAGTACAAAAGCCCCACGC
>JAKLHK010000018.1 GCA_022710185.1 Bacteroidota bacterium | reverse complement strand
GGGCCATGGGGGAGGGACCTCCATCGAGGAGGGGGCCCGTCCGCAGGTCCACCACAATACCTACCTGGCGAATGTGGCCGGCTACCTGACCCATGGGGCCGGAAGGGGCGGGGGTCTATACGTCAGCGGCTGCAACCTGATGGTTCATGACGAGGTGTTCCGCAGCAATGCCGCCCAGGATGGCGGAGCCCTGGCCCTGGAAGGAGGGGCGGGGGATACCCTGGTGCGCTGCGCTTTCTTTGCCAACGTGGCGGACAAGGACAGCCTCGGGGAAGGGGCGGGAGGTGCCTGCCTGGTGAATGGGGCCGGCAGCCTGGCACAGATCGGCAGGCCAGGGGAGCCCAACCGCTTCAGCTACAATACCGCCGCCTATGGTGGGGCCCTGGCCGTGCGCCAGATGGCGGAGGCCGTGGTACAGCACGATACCTTCACCGCCAACCAGGCCGGGTATTTCAGCGGGGAAGGGGATGGAGGGGCGCTGTTTGTGGCTTCCGGGGCCAGCGTTCAGCTAGGGGGCAATGCGCCGGATGGCCAGGGGAACTACCTCGACCAGAACGTCGCCGGGCGCCCGGCCTTTCCCGGACTGGCCAATGGCGGGGCCCTGGCGCTGCACGGCCCGGCCAGCATGAAGGTGGAAGGCAATGTGTTCAGGAACCACAACGCCTGCACCCACAACGGGGGGGCGATCTATCTCCGGGGCGAAGGGGGCTGGGCCACCATTGGAGGGCATAACGACGATGCGATCATCCACCACCCCTTCGCCGATACCATGCTCGGCAACATCGTCCAGAACAACAATTACGGCTTCGTCCATGCAGTCACCCTCCCGCAGATCCCCTGGCCCCAGGACAGCCTGGTGCTGGAGGATACCCTGGAGCTCGACAGCCTGGTGCCGGTGCCGGTATTCCCCGACACCCTGGTCCCGGACACCGATATCATCATTATTACCTATGATCCCGTGAGCGCCCTGGAACTGGATCTCAGCTCCCCCATGCAGCGGATCGCCTGGGTGACGCAGGGGGAGCAGGGACTGCTGTGTGTGGATGTGAGCTTCCCGGGGCTCTTCGTGGTGCTGGATACCCTTCCCAGCCTGGGCTATGCCATGGACCTGGCAATAGGGCCGGGCCTCGTGCTCTACCTGGCCGATGGGGACGGCGGGGTGCAGGTAATCGACGCCGGGGCGCTGCATGCGGGCCTCCCGCCCCTGGTCCTGGACACCCTGGCCTTCGGGACCGCGGTGACGGGAGTCGACGCCCTGAACGGATACCTCGTGGCCCTGGGTGCGGACAGCAGCGCCCATCTCCTCAGCCTGGGCGCGGCCGGGTACCAGCGGATCGATACCCTTAACCTTTCGGGCCTGGAGCCGATCATGGGGGTGGCCGACCCCGTCCATCAGCGGTATGTCCTGGCCTGCGGCAACGGCCCCTTCTCGGAGATCCGTTCCTACGCGATCACTCCCCTGGGTTTCCTTCCGCTGGGGATGACCGCCCTCGACGGCAGGGTGTCGGACATGGAACTGAGCGACAGCCTGCTCCTGGTGACCTCCAATTTCCTGCAGGCCGATACCAATACAGCCATGGTGAGGGCCTTCAGCCTTGCTTCCTCAGGGGCCATCAGCGATTATCCCTTTTTTCCGGTATTGATGGAAAAGGGAGAATATTACACCTGTGTGGAGGCCGAATGGCCCGAGGTGTTCATTGGATGCAACAGCGGCCAGATCACCCTGGATGCCCTCAACTTCTCCATGATGTTCCAGCCGACCCATCGCCCGGTGCTTGATGTGGCCCCGACCACCCTGACCTCCACCACCGTGGCCTGCGGAAACCCGGCCCTGATGACGCTTTCGCCCCCGGCCGGGGGGATGATGGGCGAACTGCCCGGGGCCTATACGACGGATTCCCTCTCCCTGCCGTGGCCAGCAGACTATCCCCTGCCTGTGGACAGCACCTGGATGTGGCCGCTCCCAGCCCTGCCGGATTCGATATCCATCGAAGGGAGCGTATTCCATTTCGGGGAGGACAGCGTGTGGAAGGGCCTGGCCCTGCCCTTGCCGCCCATGACCGCTTCAGGGCAGGCAGGCATGAAGGCCCTGCCCGACACCTTTCTTCCGGCCGTAGAGGATTCCATCCTGACCATGAACGGGGGATTCCTGGCGGTAGTCGACAGTGCGGAGACCCTTACCCTGGGCAACCTCATCGGGGGCCCGGACTGGAGGGATGCCAACACTGCCCGGGGATTCGGAGGAGGCATATACGTCCGAAACGCCGGGGATACAGTGTTCATCGGGGACCATGGGGCTGATTCCTCGGTCAACCGGGTGATCCGCAATTACCTGTTAGGCAATGTGGGACGTTGGGGGGGGGGCGTAGCCGCAGAGGATCACGGAACCCATACGCTGCGGCTGGTCAATAACGTGATCGGCGGACTGCAGCCCCTGGAGGGCAACCTGGCCCGTTCGCGGGGGGGAGGGGTTTATGCCCAGTCCTCCGGCCTCCTGTTGAGGTATAACGAGATCATGGGCAATTCGGCGGGGTTCGATACGGCCAGCGTGGATACTGTCTATGGCTTTGGAGGGGGCCTGGCCCTGATGGCCTGCAAGGCAAGGGTTACGGACAACTGGGTGGTTGGCAACCGCAGTACGGGCAATGCCGGTGGGACGGGCCTGATGCTGGGCGGGGGAGAGGTGCGCCTGGAGCGGAACACCCTGACCGAGAACAACGGCCTCATGAATTCCCTGCCCCGTGGGGTTGTGGTGTATGGGCGGATGGCCTACGATCAGTTTACGGAGGGCCTGGGCGACGAAATATTCATTGGCAAGCCTGTTGGTGGCCCCCTGGGCGACAGCTGCCTGGTAAGGCACAACGTGATCGATCATTTCGGGAGCTTCGAAGCTTCCGGATTGTACGCGGATACCCTTTTGCGTGAGGACAGCCTGCTTATCCGGGTGGAGGGCAACCTGATGCGCAGCGTGATCGGGAAGGTGGCCGGCGGGGCCTGGAAGGAAGACGCGCTGATGCAGGGGAACCTCAGGGCTATCCCGGTATTCTCCGCTCCCGACAGCGGGAACTACAGCCTGGCCCTCACCTATCCATTGCAGGGTGTGGGATGGAACCCCTCTCCCACGGCAAGCCTTTGGGGCGATGCCATGTTGGAGGTGCCGGTAACTTACGCCACCATCAGCCAGGCCCTGGCGGCGGCCCGTCCGGGCGATCGCATCCTCGTCTCCCCTGCCTATACGGGCGATGGAGAAGCCTTCCCCCTGAATATCCCTTCAGGGGTCCTGCTTACCGGCACCGCCTTCGGGGACACCCTGAACCTGGAGATGACTGACAGCACCCGTGTGGTGGATACCACGGGCGGCGTGGTATTGCGGATCAAGGACAGTGGAGGGCGTACCCTGGTGGCCGGTTTGAGCTTTATTGGCAAGGACAGCGTGCTGCACCTGCGCAACGCCAGGGGCTACCTGGCAGGCTGCATCCTGGCCTCCAGCGATTCCGCCATCAACCTCTGGGAGCTGGAAGAGCTCAGCCCCTTCGGATTTCACAGCCGCCTGCTGTTCGACCACAACACCTTCCTGGCCCCGCTCTGGGTGCACTACCGGAACCTGGGGGCCCATGCGGACATCTATTCCGATGGGGACCTTTCGCGCCCTCTTCCCGGGCCCATGCTGGGGTATAATATCCTCGAAATGAATCTATACGCCAACGATACCCTCTTGCCGGCCCTGGCGCAGGGGGAGGAGATGAACGACCGATACGCCCTGCAGGCTGTTCCGCTCCCCTCAGGAATGACGGGTTTGGAGCCTCAGCATGCCGTGGCCTCCACCCGGCGTCACCTTGCATCCGACCCGCTCTTTTCGGCCCCGGGCCAACATGACTACCGCCTGCTCCGCACTTCCCCCTGCCTGCTCGGCCTGGATTCCGTGTACTGCGTCATCCAGGAAGGAGAATGTTTGTTCGGCTTCGATTCGGTATGCACCTGCGAGCATGTGGTGATCCAGGGCCAGGACACCCTGGTGCTGGTGGATACCTTCTATCACTGCCGCTACGGATGGGACTCCACGCTATACAGCCGCGTGGTAGGGGCCCAGTATGCCAGTCTGGAAGCGGTGCTGAAGGCGGATACGGACTTCCTTTGCCTTCCCGCTACGGTGAATCTCTGGGTGGAGGAGGTGTATGCCGCGCCTGCTGACACCCTGACGCACACCTGGTTCCTTAGCACCGGGGATACCCTGGAAGGTGACAGCCTGAGCGTGAACCTCCAGCAGGCCGGAGTGCTGGGTGCCCTGTTGCGCGCATCGAACCGCTACAGTGTGATGCATTTCCGTGCTGACAGCCTGCTCCTGGCCTCCCGGGTCGGGGTGTATGCGGGGAGCGACAGCCTGATTGCCGATACCCAGTCGGTGGTGCTGAACCCCCTGGTGAGCGGGGGGGTCGGACCGCTCAACTATGACTGGTCACCGGGGGAAGGGCTCTCGGATACCGTCATTGCCTCGCCGCTGGCCCATCCCTGGCGCACCACCGTCTACCGGCTTGAGGTCATGGATTCCCTGGGCTGCAGCGGGTCGGACCAGCTCACGCTGACGGTTACGCCCACCCTGGCGCACATTTCGGGACAGGTGCATTACCTCAACGGGGTGGAGACGCCCCTGGCTTATGCCGGGGTAATCCTGTGCGACAGCCTGGGAGTGGCCCTGGACACCCTGTGGACCGGGCCTGAGGGCCGTTACCTGGCCGGATACCTGAACCCGGGGGAGTATGTGCTGCGACCCCTCGTCAGCGCTCCCTGGGGTGGGGGCAACGCCACAGACGCCCTGCTGGTGCTGCGGCATTTCGTGCAGCTGGATACCCTCACGGGTTTGCTGCTGACCGCCGCCGATGTGGACGCTTCGCTGACCACTAATACTACCGATGCCATGCTGATCGCCCGGCGTTTTGCCTCAATCATCCATGACTTTGCCGGCGGCGACTGGGTATTGGATGGAGTCAGGCTAAAAGTGGCAGCTGGCTATTATGTGCTCCGACTGCCTGTGGTGTGTTTTGGCGATGTCAACGGGTCTCACGAGCTCAATACCGGGGCCCTCAGACCCTGAGGGCGTCTGCCTTGCTGCAAAAGAAAAAGCTGTAATTTCATCCCTTGACGGAAGGGGAGAGATTCCCTTCGTGGGATATTGAAAATCATGATGTTCGATCAGAACGTACTGTTCGCATTTGCGCTCACCCTGTTCGCAGGCCTGGCCACGGGCATCGGCAGTGCCATAGGATTTTTCTCACGCCGTACCAATACCAAGTTCCTGAGCCTGGCACTCGGCTTTTCAGCCGGGGTGATGATCTATGTCTCCTTCGTGGAGATCCTGTCCAAGGCCCGGACCAGCCTATCGGAAGCGGCCGGGGATATCGCCGGGGCCTGGATGACCGCCGGGGGGTTTTTTGCCGGCATCTTTCTCATCGCCATCATCGACAAGCTCATTCCGACGGCCGACAACCCCCATGAGATGCGTTCGGTGGAGGATGTGCAGGATGCGGTGTCGGGTGGGCCTAACCGCAAGCTCATGCGCATGGGCCTGTTCACGGCCCTGGCCATCGCCATCCACAACTTTCCCGAGGGCCTGGCCACCTTCACAGCGGCCTTGTCGGACCCCAGCCTGGGGATCGCTATCGCCGTTGCCATCGCCATCCACAACATCCCCGAAGGGATCGCGGTTTCTGTGCCCATCTATTATGCTACCGGCAGCAAGCGGCGCGCCTTCTGGAATTCATTTGCCAGCGGCCTCGCCGAACCCGTGGGCGCGCTCATCGGATACCTCGTCCTCATGCCCTTCATGGGTCCCCTGGTCTTCGGGCTGCTGTTCTCGGGCGTGGCGGGCATTATGGTGTTCATCTCCCTGGATGAGCTGCTGCCGGCAGCGCGGGAGTACGGGGAGCACCATGTGTCCATTTACGGCCTGATCGCAGGCATGGGGGTGATGGCGCTGAGCCTGCTACTGTTCCTCTAAGAAAGCAGTCCAGGATTGCCCGATCCGGCGACCTTACTCTTCCGCGTTTTTCTCCATTTCGGCCCAGACATAGTATACCCCTTTTACCACCACCCTGGCCCCCTCGGGCAGGGGAGAGGCACATTCCACCTGAGCCCACCCATCCTCGCGAAACCCCGTGCTGACCGCAAGTCGGTGGAACGTCATGTCCCCCTTTCCGGGGGTATCCAGGGTGTAGAACAGGTACTGCTCCTGATCGGTTCGGGTCAGGATGGCCTCTTCCGGGAGGGCCCGGTACAAATTCTCCCCTGCATGGATCTTCGCCGCGGCGAACATCCCCGGCATCAGCCCTTCCTCATTTACGAACTCGGCCAGTACGCTGACAACCCGTGCTTCGTCCTGCACTACGGAGCCGATGGATAACACCCTGGCTTCATATTCTTTTTCGTTGGCCGAGCCCAGGTCGAAGGTGACCCGTTGTCCGGTCCTGACGGTAAGGATATCCTTTTCGAACACGGCCATTTCGAGGTAGAGCCGGCGCGCATCCACGATCTCGAAAACGGGGGTTTCGACGCTGAGGTGCTGGCCCAGGCTGGCCATGATCTTTTCCACCCTTCCAGGGATCCTGCTCCGCAGCGGTATGCGTTCGGTCAGGCCCTGGCTGAGGGAAGTGGGATCGATACCTGCCAGGCGAAGACTGGCCTGCAGGCCTTCCGTCCGTGCTTTAAGGGAGGCCAGTTCCGATTCTGCCTTCTGCAGGACCTTGGCCGCATTCACCTCTTCCTTGCCCAGCAGGCGCTGCCGTTCCACTTCCTTCTCCTGGAACCCCAGCGCCGCCCTGGCCTCCAGATAATCCTGCTGCAGGCGGATCAGCTCCGGGTCCTTGATGTAGGCGAGCACCTGCCCTGTGCTGACCTGCTGTCCGGGGACCACCAGGATATCGTGGATGATGCCCCCGCTAACCGAGGTGACCAGGGCATGATTTGCAGGGGGGAGGATCAGCTTTCCCCGGGCAGGGAAGTCGCTGCTGAGCATTTTCTCCTCGATGCTGCCATAAGCCAGTCCGGCTTGCGCCTGCTGTTCCGGTGTGAGGATCACCGTACCTTCATCAGCCCTGGCGGGCTCTTCCTGGAGTGCCTGGGGATCCCGGGAGCAGGACACCATCATCATGGCGGTGCCCAGGACAAGGATCATGGTAGAAAAAATTCCGTTTCGCATGGCTCGATGATCTTTAATATCCTTGATAGAATGATTGTTCCGTTCTGGTTTTCATTAGATCCCTGAGTGTTTTCAGGTAGGACTGCCTCAGCCGGAACGCGGCGGAGGCGGTCTGCACATAATCCGTATAGCCGATCTCACCGGCCTTCCATGCCATCAGCGCATCCCGGAGCATCTGGTCTGCCTGGGGAAGGGTCATGCGCTGCTGAAACGCGATGCCCTGGACGAGCTGGTTTTTCTGAAGCGACAAGGCCTCCAGTTCCTTCCCCACCCTGAACTCCTCCTGGTCCAGGCGGTTGGTGAGTATCTCGCGCTCGAGGTATGCCCGCTGGATTCGGGCCTGCTGGGGACGGTACCACAGGGGGATGCGGATGCCTGCCATCACCCCTTCGAAGCCGGAGGTTCCATCGATACTCTGGGTGAAATAGCCCAGCTGCAGCGCAGGAAGCAGGCGCATCTGTTCCGCCCGCAGCGCCCCCGTAGCGGCTTTGCGCATATGCTGCAGCTCTGCAATCCCTGCAAAGACCTGCGTACTATCACCGAACCCTCCTGAGGGCGCGCCCATGGCAAACAGTCGCTCTTCGGTGTCAAGCGGGCCGCTGGCCTTGTGGTTCAGTATCCGGCAAAGGGCATTCTCTGCGAGTGACACAGCGGTAGCCTGCTGGACGAGCGAAAGGCCCACTTCCATGCTGAGGGCCTCCGTACGGAGCCGGTCCAGCGCACTGATGTCCCCAGTATGGAAGCGCAGGCCGGCCATGGCGCTCAGCTGTCCGTACAGGCTGTCCTCCGTGGCAAGCAGCCTCAGCACCTCGCGTTCGTACAACCAGTCGTACCAGGCCAGGTCGAGCTGGCGCATGACTTCCGCGACCTGCAGCCGGTAGGCGGCTTCCGTGGCGGCGGCTTCCTCCCGGTAGCGTACCGACAGATAGGCATATACGAGAGGGAATTCGCTTTCCTGCGCGATGGAAAGATGGCGGTCTTCCATGGAGGAATTGATCTGGCCGTGTTCATAGTCCAGACTGAGCGGCGGAAGGTCCACGGAGGCCTTGCGGTACTTGCGGGCCGCTTCGGCCGCCAGTCTGGCGTCGACGATCTGTGGGTTTTGCCGGAGCGCCATTTCCCGGGCCTTGTTCAGGCTGAGGGGCGATGGGAAACCCTGGTCCTGGGCGAACACTCCGGCAGCCATCCCCACAAAAAGCATAAATAGTGCGGGGCCTTTGCGTCCCAGCCTCAGGAGCCTGGTCCACCAGTCCTTGTCGTAGAACATGATGTAGATGGCCGGCAATACCACCAGGGTAAGCACGGTGGCCGTGATCAGTCCGCCGATGACCACCGTTGCCAGCGGTTTCTGAACCTCGGCTCCCGGGGCCGAAGAAAGGGCCATGGGGAGGAACCCGAGGGCATCGGTGGAGGCGGTGAGCAGGACCGGGCGCAGCCTCAGCCGGGTCCCGGTGCGTACCCGTTCCAGGATATCGGTCATGCCTTCTTCTTCCAGCTGGTTGTAGTAGGCAAGCAACACTATACCGTTGAGTACGGCGATGCCGAAAAGGGCGATGAACCCCACCCCGGCGGAGATGCTGAACGGCATGCCCCGGATCCAGAGGCCAAGGATCCCCCCGACGGCGGCCAGGGGGATGGCAGTAAAGATCAGTACGGCCTGCTTGAAGCTGCGGAAGGCAAAGTACAGCAGGATGAAGATGAGCGCCAGCGCTACGGGAACGGCGATGCTTGAACTTTGGCGGGCCGCCTGCAGGTTTTCGAACTGCCCGCCATAGGTGATGTAATAGCCCGGAGGGAGCTCCAGCCGGGTGGAGAGGAGTCGGTCCGTCTCCATAACAAAGGACTCCACATCCCGGTTACGGACGTTGATGCCTATGGTTATCCTTCGTTTGGTGTCGTCGCGGCTGATCAGCATGGGACCGGTATCTATGCTGATGCCGGCCACCTGGCTTAGGATGATGTGTTCTGTATGGGGCGGGCTGACCCTCAGGCGTTCGATGTTCCGGACGTCTTTGCGGTAGGCCTCGCCCAGCCTCACCACCAGGTCGAAGCGTTTTTCCCCTTCAAACACCACCCCGGTAGACTGCCCGGCGAAGGCCGTAGCGATGACCTTGTTCACCTCGAGTACATTCAGGCCGAAGCGGGCCAGCTTTTCCCGGTCGTACCTGATCCTGACCTGCGGCAGGCCCGTGACCTGTTCCACCCGTACGTCCCCGGCCCCCGGGATATCCTGGATAAGGGCGGCGGCGGCGTTGGCGCGTTCGAACAGCTGGTCCAGGTCTTCGCCATAGATCTTGACTGCTACATCGGATTTCACTCCCGTCATCAGCTCGTTGAATCTCAGCTGGATAGGCTGGGTGAATTCGAAGTTGGCCCCGGGTAGGACCGAAAGCGCCTCCTTCATCTTCTCCATCATCTCCTCCCGGTCTTTGGCGGACACCCACTCCTCCTTTTCCTTCATTACGATCATGATGTCGGCGTCCTCAACAGCCATGGGATCCGTGGGTACCTCGGCGGTACCGATCTTGGAAACGATCTCCAGCACTTCGGGAAATTTGCTGAGGAGGATCTGTTCCGCCCTGGTGGAGGTGTTGATGCTCTCGCTCAGCGAAGTCCCCGGGGGAAGGGTCATCTGGGCCGCCAGGTCGCCCTCCTCCAGGGTGGGCAGGAACTCCCCGCCCATTCGGCTGAACAGCCAGAAGCTGGCGATCACGATGATCAGGGTGATCCCCAGCAACAGGGACTTCTGCCGCAGGGCGAATTCCAGCACGGGGCTGTGTGCCCGGTGAAAGAACTCGACGATATGGTCGGACCAGTTCTTGCGGTCACTGACCTTGCGGCTGAGGAAGAGGGAAGAAACGACCGGGACGTAGGTGAGGGCCAGGATAAGGGCACCGATCAGGGCGAAACTTACGGTTTGCGCCATCGGTTTGAAGGTCTTGCCCTCTATGCCGGTGAATACGAGGATGGGCAGATAGACGATGAGGATGATGATGACCCCGAAAGTGGCGGAATTGGCTACTTTGGAGCTGGCGCTGAAAACCGTCTCCTTCATCTCTTCCTGACTGATCCTTCGCCCGCCCATTTGTTTGTGAAGGCTGTACATGATCCCTTCGACGATGATGACGGAACCGTCCACAATGAGCCCGAAGTCAATGGCTCCCAGGCTCATCAGGTTAGCCGTTACCCCGAACAGGTTCATAAGGATAAAGGCGAAGAGCATGGAAAGCGGGATGACCGAGGCTACAATCAGCCCGGAGCGCAGGCTCCCCAGCAAGAGGACCAGGAAGAAGATCACGATCAGCCCTCCTTCGGTGAGGTTGGTCTTTACCGTACCTATCGTTTTGCTTATCAGTTTTGAGCGGTCCAGGTAAGGATGGATGTCAACCCCTTCGGGCAGTGATTCGCGGACCTGGGCTATCCTTTCCTTTACATTGGCGATGGCCTCTGCCGAGTTGGCCCCTTTGAGCATCAGGGTGATACCCCCGACGGCCTCCCCTTCGCCGTTCCTGGTCATTGCCCCGAACCGGGCAGGGGATCCGAAGCCAACCTTGGCGATGTCCCCGATACGGATAGGAACCCCGTTAATGGTCTTGATAACGATGTTCCGGATATCTTCCAGGTCGGTGATCAGGCCTTCAGCGCGGATGTAAAAGGCCGAAGGGCCTTTCTCGATATAGCTTCCCCCGGTGTTCTGGTTATTCCTCTCCATCGCATCGAAGATCTCTGCAACCGAGAGGTCCATGCCGACCAGAGTTTTAGGATCCAGGGCCACCTCGTATTGTTTCAGGTAGCCCCCGAAGCTGGAAACCTCCACAATGCCCGGAATGCCGGACAACTGGCGCTTCACGATCCAATCCTGTATCGTGCGGAGCTCCATGGCATCGTACCGGTCTTCAAACCCCGGTTCAACCACCAGCACATACTGGAATATTTCCCCCAGGCCTGTGGTGATGGGCATCATTTGCGGGCTTCCATATCCTTCGGGGATATCGTGCTGGGCAATAGCGATCTGTTCATTCACCATCTGCCGTGCACGGTAGGGATCCAGGCGATCGCGGAACACGATGGTGACCACCGAGAGTCCGAAGCGGCTGATGGATCTGATCTCCTTGACATCCTGGAGGTTGGCCATGGCGATTTCCACAGGGAATGTGATGAACTGTTCGATCTCCTGGGGCGCCAGGGAGGGGGAAACCGTGATGACCTGCACCTGATTGTTGGTGATGTCGGGGACCGCATCGATGGGCAAACGGATGAAATTGTACACCCCCAGACCTATCATGGCCAGGGTGAGCAGGGCGATGACCATACGGTTACGGAGGGAGAAGGCGATAATGCTGTTGATCATGGCGGCTTGCGTTGAAGGGAGGCGAAAAATCAGTTCAAGTTAGGGAATATCCCCGCAAGCATAGCGCTGGCTTGCTGCTCAGGCAACTATTTTTTGGCTTAATTACGTGTTGTTTCTTAAATAAAATATTTTCAGAAGGATGAGCCCTCTGATCCTGGATGTGGGGCCGGCATGCCAGGGCCGCAACAGCTGTTTGCAAAAAAAAACCGGCCCGCGGTGAAGGGGGCCGGTTGCATCAGGTATGCTCGTTGTTATTCCGGGTGGATCGCCTCTACCGGGCAGACATCAGCGCAGGAACCACAATCAGTGCAAAGGTCCGGATCGATCTTGTAGATGTCACCTTCGCTAATGGCATCAACCGGGCACTCATCTATGCAGGTGCCGCAGGCAGTGCAATCATCCGTGATTATGTAAGCCATCTCTTTGGTGTGTTGGTGAATAATTCGCTGTCAATGGGTTCGCAACCCGGGGCAAACTTAGGCTGATTTCAGGCAATATTCAAGTTTAGCCCCCCTTCACCTAAAATTTATACCCAGTATAAATAGCTGACCCCTACTGCCCACCGGGTATTATATGTAGTTTTGTGAATTCATTAACGCAGGTTATGGCCCGTAGATTCCGCCTTTTACTCCTTCTCCCTGCCCTGTGCGTGGTCCTTATCCTGGCCGCCCAGGCCTGCGGAGAAGGGAAGCCCACGACCCCTTCCGACAAGCAGGTCGCTCCGGCCGAAGGACCATCGAATTTCACCCAGGAGGGGGAGCTCGACCTTGTTGACAGCACCGGTGTTATCGTGAAGACCATCGTGATCGAGATTGCCGATACAGAGTACGACAGGGAGCGCGGACTGATGCACCGGCCTTATCTCCCGGAGTCCGCCGGCATGCTCTTCATCTTCGGAAGGGAGGAGTACCGCTCCTTCTGGATGAAGAACACCATTCTCTCCCTGGATATCCTTTTTATCGGCCAGGATGGGGTCATCAACACCATCCATAAATACACCACCCCCTATTCCGAGTCCTCCATCCCTTCCAGGGCCCCTTCCACCTATGTGCTGGAAGTTAACGCGGGTTTCTGCGATAATCACGGCATTGCTGAAGGAATGAACGTAGTCTTCCGGCGGAATTTAAAGGAAGGGGTTTAGATTGCAATTATGACATATATTTGTATCGATTAATAATGAATATCAGCCAGGCATGAGCCGACACAGGAACATACGCAAGAACATCGCCAGCCTGATGGCCGGCGTCTTCGTATGGATCGTCATCGGCACCCTGGTGAATTTTCACCAGCACCATGTCTTCGGCAAGGTGCTGATCTTTCATGCTTCTTCCTCGGTTACCCTGAAGAAGGATGAGCAGCAGAACGCCGCAGCCCGTCACAGTCTTTTCACCGACCATGCCCAATTGGCTGTACCCGCCCCGGGTCAGCCCTGGGCTCCCTGTCTTTGCAGTACCTGCGCCCATCCGCCCATCGCGGGCTCAGGTACCACGGGACATCCCCTGCTCTCCGGCCTTTCCTACCGCGGCCCCCCCGCTTCCTGAATCCCTGCAAGGCCATCATGCCCCCACTGCACCCTTTTGCGGTGAGGCGAAGGTATTGGTGAGCACTACTCACCCCATCATTCATCACATCCAGAGCACTTTTTCAAAACACAATACCATGAAGAACTTTACCATCCAACTGATTGCTGCATGCTTCGCCCTGACGGCCTTTGCTCCGGTCCTGAAGGCCGAGGAGGATACCGTGACCATGGGGTCCGGTTATGCGAACGACATTTATTATAATCTTGAGACGGGGGTGGAATCCACCGCCGCAAGGGCCTTGTGGGACCTGGGCTTTTCGACCAAGGTGTTCAGCGCCTCTATCCTGATCAACGACGGAACCGCGGGGGAACTGTACACCTGGGGCGGGGGGGACACCTCCGGATGGGCCATGGTGGATACCGTGGGCATGTCGGCCTGGGGTCCCCTCTACAACGATCCCGAGGATTGGGAAATGGGCGCGTTTACACGCAACGATCTTGGCCATCCCGATTACGGCTGGGGAGTATACAACAATTTTACCCACGAAGTGGTTGGCGATTCCATCTATCTCCTGAAAAGAGATGACGGCAGTGTATACAAGATCTGGATCAAGCGCAAGACCTATAATGCCGGCAAGCCGGTGTGGATCTTCCGTACCGCCCTGCTGGACGGCACCAACGACCAGACGGTGACCATCGACTGTACCCCTTATACCAGCAAGAACTTCATTTACTACTCGCTGAGCACCGGGTTGGTGATCGACCGGGAGCCGGCCGCTGCTGACTGGCACCTGCTCTTCACCAAGTACATGGCCATGCACCCCACAGGGGCTCCTGTGGTCGTTACCGGCGCCCTCAGCAACTACGACCTGGGCATCGCGGAAGTACACGGCGTGAGCCAGCTGCTGTATAACGATTTCAAGGCCCAGGCCTACGACTCCAGCCGCTCGGTGGTTGGCTACGACTGGAAATATTTCGATCTGGGTACCTTCTCCTATACGGTAGACGATTCAGTGGTGTTCTTCATCAAGACCGGTCCCGAGGATGTATGGAAGCTGTACTTTGAAACCTTTGCCGGGTCCATGACCGGTCAGATCACCCTGCGCAAGTTCAAGATGTCCACCGCCGGCCTGGATGACCTACTGGCTCAGGAGCAGGGGATATTTACCTACCCTAACCCGGCTTCCGGCAGCACGATGGTGGTCACCAATCTCCAGCCTGGGCAGGCCGCGAACCTGCGGCTTGTCGATCTGCAGGGCAAGGTTGTAAGGCAGCATACCATACAAGGTGCAGCGGAGGCGGAAGAGACCCCGCTATCCCTCGATGGCTTGGTGCAAGGGATTTACTTCCTTAACCTCGACCTGGGCACCCGGGTAGTTACTACCAAAATCATCGTCCGCTGATCTTGAAGAAAATCCTTTTCATATCGTTGCTCGGCATCCTGTGCGGCCTGAACGGCCTGGCGCAGGATGCCGTTTTTACCGTCCGTGACGCGGTGAGCGGAATGGTGGTTCCCTATGCCCATGTGCGTTTCGAAAGCCTTGACGGATCGGAGGTGCACCAGGTGGCCAGCGGCATCGATGGAAAGGTGACCAATATCCTTCGTAGCCCGGCCCGCCTGAGGGTGAGCTGTATGGGTTTTGAGCCCTATCAGGATACCGTACAGCCCGGCAGGGGTGGTGAGATACGGATTCGTCCGGCCGTGCTCGAGATGGATGCCCTGGTGGTGACGGCCCAGTACAGCCCCCGCCGTGCCGACCAGTCGATCTACCCGGTAAGGGTGATCGGGGCGGCCAAGATCAGCAGCAAGGGCAGTCCCGATCTGAGGGACCTGCTTTCGGACGAGCTGAGCATGCGCATCAACCAGGATGGGGCCCTGGGCTCCAACCTCAGCTTGCGCGGACTCAGCGGGGAGCACATCAAATTCCTCATCGACGGGGTGCCCGTCATCGGGCGCATGAACGGCGGCATCGACCTGGGCCAGCTCAATCTCAACAATGTCGACCATGTGGAGGTGATCGAAGGCCCCATGTCGGTAGTGTATGGCTCCAACGCCCTTGCTGGGGTGGTCAATATCATTACCCGCGATAATTTCCCGGGTCAGTACCGTGCCGGGGCCGATGCCTATGTCGAATCGGTAGGCACCTATAATTTCGGGGCCTACGCCTCCTCCCGCTATAAGGGCCATTCCTGGTCGGTGAGCGCCAACCGCAACTTCTTTTCCGGCTGGGATCCCTCGGGCGACAGTCGGTTCCAGCTTTGGAAGCCCAAACGGCAGTACGACACGGAAGTCTGGCACACCTGGCGAAAGGAGGGCACCCACCTGCGTACCTCCCTGCGCTATTTCCATGAGCTGCTGCTCAACCGCGGCGCCTTGCTGCCGCCTTATTTCGAGACGGCTTTCGACAATCGCTTCCACACCCGGCGCTGGACGGCGCGGATGGAAGGGAGCAGGGAACTGGGCAAGGGCACCCGCCTCGAAGCTACCGGGGCCTGGTCGTCGTTCCGACGGGAGAAGGAAACGGTGTTCAATGACCTCACTACCCTTACCGAGGTGCGAAGCGCCAACCGTGAGGATCAGGATACCTCGGTCTTCTCCTCGGTCATGCTGCGGGCGTTCATTACCCGTGCCGGAGACGGAGCGCCGGTATCATTCCAGGCCGGGACTGACATCAACCACGAGTTCGGGGAGGGGGTGAGGATCACTGACAAGCGTCAGGATATTGGGGATTATGCCCTGTTTGCAAGCTTCCAGCTAAAACCCCTGGCCCGGCTCGAATTTCAACCCGGGCTCAGATACAGCTATAATATCCGTTATAACCCACCATTGGTATGGTCGGCCCACCTCAAATGGGCCGCTCAGGAGCGGCTGACCCTCAGGGGATCCTTCAGCCGGGGGTTCAGGGCACCTTCCCTCAAGGAACTCTATCTCTTTTTCGTCGACATCAACCACAACATCCGGGGCAATCCGGAGCTTGAAGCAGAATATTCCTGGAATACCGGCCTTTCTGCCAGCCTTACCGGCCGAAAAGGACGGTTGAACTGGTCGACCGAGCTTCACCTGTTCCAGAACGACATCAAAGACATTATCACCCTTGCCCAGGAGTCAGGGACCTTGTATACCTATATTAATGTCGATGATTACCATACCCGCGGTGCCGAGTTGAAGGGCACCCTGGCCTGGTATCCCTGGCTGACGCTGCGTCCTGGGTACAGCCATACCGGCAGGACCAGCATCCTGGAGGGCAACGAAAGCGGGAACCGGGACTACCGGTACTCCAGTGATGTCACCTTCAGCGTTTCGCTCAGGCCGGGAGGAGGGGACTGGGAGGCTGCAGCCTTCTACAAATACACCGGCCGACTCCCCCAGTTCTACCTTGGTTCGGAGGGTGAACTGGAAGAAGGGTTCATCTCGGATTACCATACCCTGGACCTCAGTTTGTCCCGCAGCCTGTTCAACCGTCAGCTCAGCGTTTCGGCCGGGGCCAAGAACCTCTTCAACAATACCGATATCGCCATCGGCGGCAGTACCTCTGGTGTCCATGGCAGCACAGGAAGCATGCTGGCAGGCTATGGGAGGACCTATTTCATCAGACTCAGTTACGCTTTGAACCACGTCAGACAGGAATGATCCCCAGGATAAGCCTCTTCATACCCCTGCTCGCCTTGCTCTCGTCCTGCTTTAAGGAGGATGATCGAGTGCTTCCCCATGATCCGGGCAACGTACAGACTGACGTGGCAGCCATGGGACAGCTTTACGACAAGATGGTATTCTATGATCTGGGCACCGCTTCCCCTGTGCTTGAGAAAGGCAAGATGGACTGGGACCTGGCCTTTGGCAGTGGCCCCGGGGAATGGCGGATATGGCTCAATACCAGTCGCTTCATGAAGGTCGCCGCAACAGGTACTACCGATATGTCAATGGTTAAGGATACAGTGGGCCTGACCTGGCGATTCGACAAATCTGACGGCGACCCCGATTCTACCGGCTTCGGTACATGGTTTGATTTAGTTGGCACCGATACCATGAGCAAGCAGGAAGTGTATGTGATCGATCTGGGTTTCACCAGCACCGGCACCCCCCTGGGGCTGCGCAAGCTGAAGGTCACCGGCTATGACGGCACAGCCTATACCATCACCTATGCCCGCCTCGACGGTACCGACGAACGTCAGGCTAAGGTGAACAAAGTCCAGGACCTGCCCATGGCCTTCTTTTCCCTGATCAACCACCAGGCTGTGAGCGGAGCCTGGCCGGTTCCGGGCACCTGGGACCTCTGGTTCACTCAGTATACCACCCTGTTGTATACCAACGAAGGGGATCCCTATCCCTATATCGTTACCGGGGTGCTTACAAATTACAGGGACGGCGTCAAAGTCGCCGTAGACACCACACAGGAATTTGCCGCCATTGACTTCGATTTTGCCCAGGGACTGGAGTATTCCACAGCGGCCGACCGCATCGGTTACGACTGGAAATGGTATGACTTCAATGCCACCAGCTATACAGTGCTCCCAGGGATCAATTATCTCGTCCGAACGACAGAAGGTTATTTTTTCAAGCTCCGTTTCATCGGTTTTTATAATCAACAGGGGGAAAAAGGTTACCCCACTTTCGAATTTCAACAGTTATGACAAGATCAGCAACAATGAATGGCCTGTTCCTGGCCATGATGCTCGGCCTGCTCGGCCTGGTTCAGGCACAAACGACCCAGATCACCACGGAAGATATGCAGCGTATCACCACTTTCCTGGCCAGCGACAAGCTGGAGGGAAGAAAGCCGGGAACCCGGGGCGACCTGGAGGCAGCCGAATACATACGCGACTATTTCCAGCGCTCTGGCCTCAAGCTCATGGGGGAGAAGGGCTTTCAGGAGTTCGAAGTCGTGACCGGTGCCGAAGCCGGAGGGAGCAATCGCCTGATGATCAACAATCAACAGCTTGAGCTTGGCAGTGACTATGTGGCCCTCTCCTTTTCGCGTTCCACGCTGGCCGAGGGAGAGCTCATCTTTGCCGGCTATGGATTCGTGTTCGAAAACGACAGCATGTCGGTCAATAATTACGCAGAACAGGAGGTCAGCGGCCGTTGGGTCCTCATCCTTCGTGGGGAACCGCAGCCCGACAATGCCCGCAGCCCTTATGTAGAATATGCCGGGGAGCGGCATAAGGTGCTCATTGCCGAAGACCTGGGGGCTGCCGGGGTTATTTTTGTGAACGGGCCCCAGTTTGATGCCGACGACAAGCTGCCTGACATGTACTTCGATAAGAGTGCCGCCCTGGCCCGCATCCCTGTAGTGCAGGTGAAACGGGCCGTACTGTCCCGAATTTTCGAGGACGGGCTCGACCTCAGCATGGCTGAGAACCAGCTTAATGATGGCAAGTGGCGCTCCGACCGCCAAGTGCTGGGACAGGTGATCGGGGAGACCGATGTGCGGCAAAAGGTCGAACGGACGCGAAATGTGGTGGCCATGGTTGAAGGGACCGATGAGAACCTGCGCAATGAATACGTAATCATGGGAGCCCATTACGACCACCTGGGACTGGGAGGTCCCGGATCCGGGTCGAGAGAGCCGGATACCGTGGCAGTGCACAACGGCGCCGACGACAATGCCTCGGGTGTGGCCGGTCTGCTGGAAGTGGCCCAGCGCCTGGCAACGGAACGCAGCAACCGCCGGAGCGTTATTTTCGTTGCCTTCAGCGGCGAGGAAATGGGACTGCTGGGTTCCAAGTATTTCGTAGACCATTGTCCTGTACCCCTTCGCAACGTGCAGGCCATGATCAACTTTGATATGATCGGGCGGATGAAGGAAGACCGCAAGGTGATGGTAGGCGGAACGGGCACCTCGGCCGAAAGCGAGGCTATCCTCAACCAGGTCGGTAAGCGGCGTAAATTTGAGCTGGCATACAGCCCCGAAGGCTTTGGGGCATCAGACCATGCCGCGTTCTATGTAAGGAACATCCCCGTCTTTTTTATCTCTACCGGCGCCCATGACGATTACCACACCTCCAGGGACGACGCCGCCTTGCTGGACCATGCCTCAGCTGCCCAGGTGGCAGAGTTTGGCTACGACCTCATGGGGGAACTGGCGAACCGCAGCGGCAGGCTGGCCTTCACCGAGGCAGGGCCCAAAGCCAGGGGAGGCCACGGGCGCGGATATAAAGTAGCTCTGGGAATCATGCCCGATTTCACCGGCTCGGGGAACGACGGCCTGAGGGTGGATGCCGTACGCCCCGAAGGGCCGGCAGGACACGCCGGTATGCTGAAGGGCGACGTGATCACCGCCATCAACGGGAAAAGCGTGGGCAATATATACGATTACATGGCCCGCTTGAAGGGGCTGGAGAAGGGCATGACCATCTCCCTCGATATCGTGAGGGAAGGGAAGAAACAGGTCCTGATCGTGCAGCTATAACCCTGCCTCCCCGAGGGCGTGGGCAGGTGCACGGAATGTCGTACCTTCGCGTAATTCCCGGCTAACACTACGCCCATGCTCACGGCCTACATCACCTGGAACGTTGATCCCGAGATCTTCCGTATCGGAAACCTCGCGGTGAGGTATTACGGACTCCTGTTCGCACTGGGGTTCTATCTTGGATATCTCATCATGGCGCGGATCTTCCGCATCGAGAAAGTTCCCCAGGCCAGGCTTGACCAACTGGCCCTGCTCATGATCGCCGCTACCATCATCGGTGCCCGCCTGGGACATTGCCTGTTCTATGAACCCGAATACTACCTGAGCCGGCCCCTGGAGATGTTCATGGTTTGGAAGGGAGGCCTGGCAAGCCATGGGGCAGCCATCGGCATACTGCTGGCCTTGTGGTGGTTCACAAAGAAAAGCGGGAAATCCTTCCTCTGGATACTCGACCGTATCGTGATTACCGTGGCCCTGGCCGGCAGCTTCATCCGCCTGGGTAACCTGATGAACTCTGAGATCTACGGGGAACCTACGAGCCTGCCCTGGGGCTTTCTTTTCCTCAGGAATTTCGAGGAACTGCCCCGTCACCCCACACAGATCTATGAGTCCCTGGCCTATCTGCTGATTTTCGTCTTCCTATACTTAACCTACGAAAAGAAGCGCACAAGCCTGAAAGAGGGCTTCAACTTCGGTTGGTTCCTCGTGCTGCTCTTTACCACCCGCTTCCTGGTAGAGTTCATCAAGAACCCCCAGGTGGGCTTCGAGGAAGGCATGGCGCTCAACATGGGACAACTGCTGAGTATCCCCTTCATACTTATGGGTGCCTGGATTTTGTTCAGATATGCCTATGCTCCCAGGGATAGCAAGGGCTGATCATTTACTTGACGACGGAAACACCTTTCAAAGAATACTTTTATGTACCGATTGATCCTTATACGCCACGGTGAGAGCGAATGGAACCGGGCAAACCGTTTTACAGGCTGGGTTGATGTCGACCTGTCAGCGCAAGGCCTTGGCGAGGCCATCGAAGCCGGCCGCACCCTGAAGCGGGAAGGCTATGCCCCCCGTGTGGCCTATACCTCCTACCTGAAGCGCGCCATCAAAACGCTTCACACTGTACTGGAGGAAATGGACCTGCTCTGGATCCCCGAACACAAGAGCTGGCGCCTCAATGAAAAGCATTACGGTATGCTGCAGGGCCTCGACAAGGCTGAGACTGCAGCAAGGTATGGCGATGAACAGGTCCTGCTGTGGAGGCGCAGCTACGACATCCCTCCCCCGCCCATAGACCCGGACAGTGAGCTGAGCACCCGCAGGGATGCCAAGTATGCCGGGCTCGATCCCAGGGATGTCCCGGATACCGAAGCGCTGAAGCACACCATCGACCGCATCGTCCCATATTGGGAACAGGAACTCCTTCCAGCATTGAAAGCGCATGGAGAGATCATCATTTCAGCCCACGGCAACAGCCTTCGCGGGATAGTGAAATACCTCAGGAATATGGGGGAGGACGAGATCATCCGTTTCAACATCCCTACGGCCATCCCTTACATCTTTGAGTTCGATGATGCGATGAAGCTGCAGAGGGACTTTTTCCTCGGAGATCCAGAGGTGGTGAAAGCGCTTATGGACAAGGTGGCAAACCAGGCCAAAGGCAAGTAGCCCCGGTCCGGATATTGACGAACGACCGATGAACCCGGGTTCATCGGTCGTTCTATTCCATGCACCCCGCTTTAATGGGAATCAGGCCGTGGTTTCCAGCAGGATTTCCAGGATGCGGATGCCAGCCTCCGAGATCACGGTGCCCGGCCCGAAAATGGCCACCACACCGGCATCGTATAGGAACTGATAGTCCTGGGCCGGGATCACCCCGCCTACGATTACCATGATGTCTTCGCGGCCCAGCTTCCGCAGTTCCTCCATTACCTGAGGCACCAGCGTCTTGTGTCCGGCGGCAAGGCTGGACACGCCCAGCACATGAACGTCGTTCTCCACAGCCTGCCGGGCGGCTTCGGCCGGGGTCTGGAAGAGAGGGCCGATATCCACGTCGAAGCCAATGTCGGCATAGCCAGTAGCCACCACCTTGGCGCCCCGGTCATGGCCGTCCTGGCCCATCTTGGCGATCATGATGCGGGGACGTCGTCCCTCCATCTCCGCGAAGCGGTCGGCGAGCTCACAAGCCTTACGGAAGGACTCATCCTCCCTGGACTCCGAGGAATAGATCCCAGAGATGGAACGGATCACAGCCTTGTAGCGTCCGAAGACCTTTTCGCAGGCCATAGAGATCTCGCCTAAAGAGGCTCGTTTCCTTGCTGCATCTACAGCCAGTTCCAGCAGGTTGCCCTCTCCGCTGCTGCAGGAGTTCGTGATGGCTGCCAGCGCTTCCTGTACCTCCTGTTCGTTGCGCCCGGCCCTCAACTGCTCCAGGCGGCGGATTTGCGCCAGACGCACTGCAGTATTGTCTACCTCCAGGATTTCAATGGGGTCCTCCTTCTCCAGACGGTACTTGTTTACCCCCACGATGGTGTCCTTGTGGGCGTCGATCCGGGCCTGCTTGCGTGCCGCAGCCTCTTCGATGCGCATCTTGGGCACTCCCGTCTCAATGGCTTTGGCCATGCCCCCCAGCTCTTCCACTTCCTGGATGAGCTCCCAGGCCCGTTGCGCCAGGCGCCGGGTGAGGGTCTCCACATAATAGGATCCGGCCCAGGGATCGATGGCCTTGCAGATATCGGTTTCTTCCTGAAGATAGATCTGTGTGTTGCGGGCGATGCGGGCAGAGAAGTCGGTAGGCAAGGCGATGGCCTCGTCCAGGGCATTGGTATGCAGCGACTGGGTATGCCCCAGGGTGGCGGCCAGGGCTTCCACGCAGGTACGGGCCACATTATTGAACGGGTCCTGCTCGGTGAGGCTCCAGCCCGAGGTCTGGCTGTGGGTGCGCAGGGCCATGGATTTGGGGTTGCGCGGGTTGAACTGCTGCACTATCCTGGCCCACAGCAGACGAGCGGCCCGCATCTTGGCAATCTCCATGAAGTGGTTCATGCCTATGGCCCAGAAGAAGGAAAGACGGGGGGCAAAGGCATCAATGTCCAGTCCAGCCGCCACCCCGGCACGCAGGTATTCCATTCCGTCAGCCAGGGTATAGGCCAGCTCCAGATCAGCGGTGGCCCCGGCCTCCTGCATATGGTACCCGCTGATGGAAATGCTGTTGAACTTCGGCATGTGCTGCGAAGTGTAGCGGAAGATGTCCGCAATGATGCGCATGGAGGGCAGGGGGGGATAGATGTAGGTGTTCCTCACCATGAACTCCTTGAGGATATCATTCTGAATGGTACCGCTCAGCTGTTCCAGCTTCACCCCCTGCTCCAGTCCGGCCACGATGTAAAAGGCCATCACAGGAAGCACTGCCCCGTTCATGGTCATGGATACGCTCATCTTTTCCAGGGGAATCTGGTCGAAGAGCACCTTCATGTCCAGGATGGAGTCTACAGCCACTCCTGCCTTGCCCACATCACCTTCCACGCGTTCATGGTCCGAGTCGTAGCCACGATGGGTGGCCAGGTCGAAGGCCACGCTGAGGCCTTTCTGGCCGGCGGCCAGGTTGCGACGGTAGAAGGCATTCGATTCCTCAGCCGTACTGAAGCCGGCATACTGCCGTATGGTCCAGGGCTGGGTGACATACATGCTGGAATAGGGTCCCCTCAGAAAGGGCGGCAAGCCTGCCGCATATTCAAGGTGCTCCATGCCTTCCAGGTCTTCCCGGGTGAATACCCCCCGAACAGCGATGCGTTCAGGGGTCATCCAGGGTTCGCGTACGCCTTTGGATCTCAGCCACTCCTCCGCAGAAACAGGGGAAGCGAAGGGGATGCGGTAATCTTTATCCTGAAATTTAGGTCTCATGGTCTATAGAATCTAAGGGTGCTTACTGCCGTATGCCGGCGATGGCCTGGTAATGCTGCAGGGTCTGCAAGAGGTTGGAACGGACATGGATGAACTCCTGCAGCCCGCCTGCCTTCAGGGTGTCGAGCAATTCCTGGGGATATCCGGCCAGGATGATTGTGGCTTCCTCCTTGAGGGCCTCGAAGATGGGAAGGGCGATGTCAGCATACTCCTCGTCCGAAGAACAGATCACCACAAAGGGGGCCTTGGAAGCCCGTGCTGCGGCAATGCCTTCTTCAACGGTCCCGAACCCCGGATGGTCCTGAATGCTGAACCCAGCGCAGGCGAAGAAGTTGGCGCTGAACATGGCCCTGGCCTTGCGCATGGCCAGGTTGCCATAGGTAAACAGGAAGACCCCTGGCCTTTGGCCCCCTCCGGCCACATGGCGGTCGGTGGCATAGCGCAGGCGCTCCAGGGCTTGAGCACCACGGTAGGGCTTCAGCACTTCCACTTCCGCATCGGGCAGGGCCGCGACGGAAGGCCAGAGGACCGACTCGTCTTCCAGGGCATCGAGTGATTCGTTGAAGTTAGGGTATTGGTTGGTTCCCACCAGGATCGACTTGCGTGTGGCCAGCGCCATATCGCGGGCGGAAGCACTGGAAGCGATCGCACGCTGAATGCTGCCGTTGCGGACTGCCTGAAGGAAGCCGCCTTCGGCCTCCACCTCCTGGAACAGCTTCCAGGCCTCGCGGGCCAGGCTGTCAGTGAGGTTTTCAATGTAATATGACCCCGCAGCAGGATCCGCTACCTTGTCGAGGTAACTCTCCTCCTTAAGCAGCAGTTGCTGGTTGCGGGCGATACGCTCCCCAAACTCCGAAGGGTCCCCGGCCGTGCCGTCGTAGGCTCCCACCGTGAGGCTGTCCATGCCCCCAATGATGGCCGCCATGGCTTCGGTGGTGGTGCGCAGCATATTGACGTAGGGGTCATACAGCGTCTTGTTCCAGGACGAGGTAAGGGCCCGGATGTTCATCCTGGCCGCCGGCGCATCCCCCCCGTACTCCAGCACTATCCGGGCCCAAAGCATCCGTGCTGCCCGATACTTGGCGATCTCCATGAAGTAGCTTGACCCCGTGGCGAAGTTGAAACGGATACGGGGGGCAACCTGGGTAACACTAACCCCCAGCTGGGTGATCCGAGCCAGGTATTCATTGCCCGCCGCCAGGGCAAAGGCCAGCTCCTGTACGGTATTGGCACCGGCATTGTGCAAGTGGCTGCCGTGGACCGCCATCACGCGGAAGTGGGGGAGATGCGCGGCCTTCTCCATCAGGTCACGCGCACGCTCAAAGGCTGTCTCCTCATCACTGGAGAATCTCCCTTTCATCAAGATACGCCCCAGGGGATCATAGTCCACCGCTCCATGAATCTGCTCCAGGTCGCGGTTGTAGTCCTTCACCAGCTGATCGATGATACGCACCAGGTTGGGTGCCTGCTCCCCGCAAATGAAGTTAAGCTCCACGGCATGTGCGTGGATGTTCTTCAGCAGGGCGTCAATCTCGTCCCGGGTGTAATCGTGTTGCTCGTCCAGGATAAAGCCCAGGGAATCGATGCCTTTCATCAGGATGTCAAGGGCCTTGCTGTTGGCCTCACCGATATCTTTAACCCTGATATCCTGGCGTATCCTCCATGAATTGCCGTAGGCTGACTTTCCCCGGATATAGGGGAATTCACCCGGGTAATGTCCCAGGTGGCCCAGGCTCTTCAAGTCTTCTCCGCGGTAAAAGGGCTTCAGTCGCAAGCCCTCCGGAGTGTTCCAGATCATCTTGCGGTCATAGTCCGCACCCTTCAGGTCCTCCCTGATCTTCTGCTCCCAGGCCTCCGTGCTTACCGGGGGGAAGCGGTCCTTCCAGGCTTCGGGTCTGCTGTTCTCTTCCATAGCTCGAATGCACTGTTATTATCTTCACAATGCGCCGCAAAAATACTGTTTTTTCACGTGGCCGGCTGTTGTAACTTCACCGGTAGAATCAATGGAACCTAAGCGAATGAATGGCATGGTAGTGATCAGCGGGGCAAGCGGTCTGATCGGACGGCGGCTGCAGGAGTATTTCCGGGAGAAGGGGCATCTTGTCCGAACCATTGGCCGCGCCGAGCTGAGGCTCTCACCTGCCGAGCTCGCCTCCAGGCTGGAAGGTGCTGCGGTCCTGATCAACCTGGCCGGGGCCCCCATTGCCCAGCGCTGGACTGCTGCGGCCCGAAGAGAGATCATGGACAGCCGGGTGCTCAGCACGCGTTCTCTGGTGCAGGCCATCGAAGGCATGGACCGCCCACCGGCGCTACTCATGAACGCTTCGGCCATCGGGATCTATACCACAGAAGGTCTGCATACGGAAGACAGCCGATCCTTCGACGGGGGCTTCCTGGGTGAGGTGTGCCAGGCCTGGGAAGCTGCAGCTCAGCCTGCAGCGGAGCGGACGCGTTTGGTTATCCTCCGGCTGGGCGTGGTGCTCGATGGGGAAGGGGGTGCCTTGGCGCGCCTGCTGCCGCTTTTCCGGGCCGGATTGGGAGGGCGCATTGGTACAGGGCGCCAACCGTTCTGCTGGATCCATAGCGGGGACCTTGCCGAAGCGGTGGAGTTCCTCTGGCAGCATGACGGGATACGGGGGGCGGTCAATATGGTATCGCCCCAACGGGTGGACAACCGTGAGTTTACCCGTGCCCTGGCCAGGGTGTTGCACAGGCCGGCCGTTTTACCTGTGCCGGCTCTGGCGCTGAAAGGGTTTATGGGAAAAGCCTCAGCCGTCCTGCTGGAAGGGCAGGAAGTGGTTCCGGCCCGGTTGCAGGCGGAAGGCTTCGTGTTCCGGCATGAGCGCCTGGAAGATGCCCTGGGGGAACTGTTGGCTCCATGAAAGGGCAGGAAAAGGTGAGAGAAAGTTGGACTAATATCGATTAAAGTACATAATGTCAGGTATGTAGCAAGGTGTTCCGTGCTGAATACCGTTATTAGCCATTACGAGCCGTTTTTAACGGTTATATGTATCATAAGGGTCAAAATATCAGTGATATATATAAAAATGTCGTCGGCATTTAAAACGTTTGTTATCGGCTACCAACCGATCATATCAGAATGCTCCCTGATCGAAGTGCCCTCGATGGTAGCCCCTCCCTCAAACAAATGTCGGAGAGCATCCAGACTTGGTGCAGATGGTGTGATATGCCCTTACATGGAAGAAAGGATAAACGGTTCTGCTCCTGCAAATGCAAGAATGATTGGCATCAGTGGATCAGAAAGTTCGGCATGATTGGATCTGTGGTACGCATAATCCATGGAAACAGTCGGGTTATCCACTCATTCCTCCCCTGCCCCGTTCTGACGCCCTGCCCTGAGCAGCTGCAGCAACTCGAACAGGGTAAAGGCAACATAAAGAACAAAGAAGGTCACAGTGAAGGGGATGGCATCGGATGGATTCACCAGCAAGGCGTATATAAGGATGATCCCCAGAAATGCGATGATCTTGAGTGTTGTGACCATCATATAACGGTTGATGAAACGCACCAGGCGCTCCCCGGTCTTGACGAAAAGAAGACGGTGCATCAGCAGGGTACTGGCGAAGAAGAACACCACGAGATAGGGGTAAACCGGACTGCGCCAGGCCAGCGGCAGCGCAAGCCACAGCATAAACCCGGCAAGGCCTGTGATCAGGGTGAACACCAGCAGTTGTTTGGAGAAGCGTGCGCTGGAAGGGGCCATGCTATGGTTTTTTTAGGAAATCACGCACCGCGAGATAGATCGACGCAACCACGGATAACAGGGAAAGCACGAGGGTGCATGCCGGGAAAGACAATTCCAGCCACCGGTCCAGCCTGACCCCCGCGAATACACCCAGGCCGATCACCGCGGCCATCTGGAATGCGAGGTTGCTGTACCGCAGGTAGGAATCAAACGGTTTTCTCTGCTTTTGGGGGATCATCCCTGACTGCCTTCGGTACGGGGGCGGACTGACCGTCCATCGTGCATTTGCCGGAAAATACCGCTCCGGGTTCTATACTCAGCTTGGAAGTAATAACGTCGCCTTTCAGGCGGGCGGTGGATTTGAGGCTGAGCAGCTCTCCCACACTGACCTTGCCATCCACCTTACCCGATATGTCCAGGTCGCCGCAGTGAATCTCTCCTTCGACCTTCCCTGTCACCCCGATCACTACTTTGCCCGTGCATTTAATGGAGCCGGTCAGGGAACCGTCGATGCGAAAGTCACCGTCCGACTGGATGTCGCCCTTGACTGTGGTGCCAGGCCCCAGCAGGTTGATGGAAGGCGTTTCATTGGTCATGTTTTTGGCCATATACAGTAGCGATTGATTGCGTGGAGAAGCTCAAATATACGAATTCAACGGAGGCCTGGATCACTTCAGGTAATTCTCACGGAAGAATTTCATATAAGTGTCCACACTCTTGTCGCGGTAGAGGGTGGGATAATTGCCCACGGTAATGATGAACTGCTCGTATTGGCTCCCTTCCAGCTGGGAATTAACGTAGGCGTTCTCCTTCACCGTCTGGTAATATTTTATCCCTTCGCTGCTGCCTTTGAAGTTGCTCACGGTGATCATCTGGTGCGTGTCGTCCAGGAACAGGCTGCTGACAGTAAGTTTTTCCAGGCTGAAGAACTTCTGGTTGAAGTCAGACAGCCGGATCTTGAGCGCATTGATATTGGTATTCTTGATATCGGCCACCATCACAAACAGGTGAATGGCTGAAGGATCAGGGGCATAGAGTGCCACCGGGCTGCCGGGGCCGCTGCTGGCCGACAGGGTCTGGTCGGAACTCACCACCGTGCTGTCGCCGCCGTTCATGCGGTTCAGGATATCCCTGGCCAGCGGGGTCACTGCATGCGAAGGATAGGCAGCCACCAGTTCCTCAAGCGAAGACTTCATGGTGCCTGCATTCCTGGTTTTACCCAGCGTCAGGGCCTCCAGGAACAGGAACCTGGGGATCAGCTCCCGGTCGTCATATTCCGTCCGGGCCTCCTGTGCAAGCTTCAGCACCCTCGCGTGGTCATTGGAGCGGAACGCCACATAGGCCTCGGAATACAGGCGCTTCTCCCGGCCCAGCTCCTCGGCCAGTTTCTTGTAATAGTCGGGGTCGAGGATGATCCTGGCATAATCGCTTTCAGGATATTCCTTCACGATCTTGTCACGGAAGCTGCCGCTCAGGGCAGACTGACCCAGCTCAGCGTACAGGCGGTATAGCTGGTAGCTCGACTTCAGCACATAGGCCGAATCGCCGGGATAGCGGTCGATCAGGGTGTCGAAGGAAAGTATGGCCTTGGGCAGGTCGTTGAAACGCTCGTCATACAACAACCCAAGCTTGTACAGCGCATCCTTCACCTTTGCGTGCGAAGCGGCCATCTTATCATCGGTCAGCGGGATATGCTGAAGATAGAAGTTCTTGTCTTTGGGGTCGGTGACCAGCACCACGGCATTGCTGTCCAGGTTAGCCGAATCGGTGGCCAGGGCAGGATCGGTACCAAAGTTGGCCACCGGTACCTTATTGCTCAGCCTCCAGTTGTCTTCCAGCTTGCGTCGGCCCCATTTCTTGGTAAATTCCGTGAATCCGAAACTCAGGGCTGTCGGATTATAGAAGTACCAGTTGGTCCCCGACTGGGCGTTGAGGTTGCGCTCGCGGTTGGCCTGCTCGATGAACCCCAGACCCTGCCGCATCGAACCCTCGTTCATGCGTGCCAGCCGCTCCTGCTCCTGGATCTGCGCGATCTTTTTACTGATCACCGCGTCGCGTTCCTTCTCCGACATCTGGGCCAGCCGCTGCAGGCTGTCCTCTGTTTCCACGGTCACGATATACCCAACCAGCTCATTAAGGATCAGCGATTTCTGTTCGATGGTCTCGTAATTGCCGTAGTCCTTGGGCAGGTATTGAACCGCCGAATCATAAAAAGCCTGGGCCGGGACATACTTCGGCTTCTCAAAGTACAGATCGGCGAGGTAAAGGGCGGAGAGTCCTTTCTGATAATCGTTGGAAACGCTGTTCTTAACGGAAAGCGTAAGGTATTCGATCACCTTGGGTTCATCCTTGCGTTTCATGGCCAGCTCTGCCAGGGCGAAATAGATCTGGTCGAGATATTCCTTGTTCTTGTCATCGGCCAGCATCTTGTTCAGCTGCTTCTCAATGGCCTTGCTGTCCCCTGTGGCCGCATCGAAGCATTTGGCCCGGTTGATCATGGCCCGGAAGGCCATCTCATAGGGTGGGTTCTTGCGGATGACCTTGCCATAGAGCTGGGTGGCTTCGGCCAGCTGTCCCGTACCCTGGTAAATCTGCGCCAGGATGAAACGCAGACGGTTCTTGTCGGTTTTCTTGTGCATCAGCGGGATCGCTTTCAGCAGGTGCTCTATGGCCGGGGGGTAGTTGTTCTGGCTGATGTAATGCTCCGCAAAGGCCAGGGAAAGATCCCGGGCGTATTTCTTCGGCATCTCCCCGCTCTCCAGCTTGTCGTTCACCATGTCGAGTATGCTCAGCGCCTGGTCGAACTCCTCCCTGCGGGTATGGTTGCGGGCCAGCCAGATCATCGCGTCCCACTTGATGTCGTTCTGGCGGTAGCGCTTCATGACGAAATCGAAGGTTCGCCCGGCCATCTCGAAGTCCCGCTTGTAGAAGTAGGCCTTGCCGATCATCATATAGGAGTCGTCTATCCAGCGGCAATACTCCACATTCTTGAAATACATGGAATGCATGCTCACCGTTTTAACCCCCTTGTCGATGGCCTTGTCCATCTGCGGGAAGATGGCCTGCGCATCCTTCTCTGTGCCGAAATTCTCAACCGGCAACACGGTATTGTAATCGTCCACAGCCTTCTTGCGCAGATCCTTGCGCCCTTCCTTCAGGCTTTCGTTGCCGTTGAAGTAGGTGTTGTAATGCGCGGTGAGGTTATGGTATACCCTCCGGGTGAGCGTGTTCTTTTTGGTGCTGCATGATGAAAGGCCTGCTGCAGCCACGATAATCAGGGTATAAAGGACAGGGCGGGATAGGCGCATGGTCATCTGCAGGCTCGGGTCTTGCTGGTTCTTGTCCGTGCTCTCGCGCAACGGCAATAGGTAATAACTAATAGAGGGCAAAAATATTTTATTTTTCCGAAAGAGGGGAGGCCAGACTGGCCCCCTCACCCTGCGCGGCCATTATCACTATATTTGCGGGGCCAACCGAATCACTTTGGACCAACCCGGGGAATCACGTCTGAGGTACTGGCTGCGTAAGCTCAGAGACAAGTACCGTCTGGTCATCATGAACGACCAGACCTTTGAAGAGAAGCTCTCTTTCCGGCTTTCGCGGCTCAATGTATTCGTGCTGGTCGGGGGGCTTTCCATCCTGCTTATCTTTCTCACCACCTATATAATCGCCTTTACCCCATTGAGGGAGTACATCCCGGGCTATGCCAACGTGGGGATGAGTGAGAAGATATACGAACTGCAGCGGCGTGCCGACAGCCTCGAAGAGGCCTTCACGGAGAAAGACCTCTATGTGTATAACCTGAAACAGATCATCGAGGGGAAGGAGATCGTCGACCGGCTTCCCGAGCGGCCGGACTCCACCCCCGACTATGGTGATATCACCCTGTCACGATCGGAGGATGATTCCCTGCTGCGTTCCGAGGTGGACGCCCAGCGCGACCAATACAGCGGCCGGGCACTCACCGAGGCGGAAGGGCTGCGTACCCTGAACGAACAGGAAGTATCGTCCTTCCTTTTCTTCACCCCAATCAAGGGCATCGTCGTCAACACCTTCGACCCGGGGATCAACCACTATGGCATCGATATCGTGACCCAGCGCAATGAGCCGGTCAAGGCGGTGTACGATGGGCATGTGGTCTTTTCCGACTGGACCCTGGAGACGGGTTATGTCATCGGTATAGCCCATGCCGGGAACATCCTTTCTGTATACAAGCATAACGCCTCCCTGCTGAGGCGCCAGGGAAACTTCGTCCGCGCCGGGGATCCCATCGCCATCGTAGGCAACAGCGGGGAGCTGACCTCCGGGCCCCACCTGCATTTCGAGCTGTGGCACAACGGCCTTCCGGTCAACCCCCAGGATTATATTTCCTTCTGAAATGCCATCCCCCAAGCTGAGGTCCGATCAGCCCAGGAGGCTGGCCATTATGGGTTCCACGGGTTCCATCGGCACCCAGGCCCTGGAAGTGGTGAAGGCACATCCCGGACGCTTCAGTGTGGAAGTGCTCACTGCGGCGAACAACTGGAACTTGCTGGTGCAGCAGGCCATTGCTTTTCAGCCCCGTGCAGTGGTCATCGCGAAAGAAACGCATTATGAACGGGTACGTGAGGCCCTGTCCTCCTATCCTATTCAGGTGTATGCCGGTGAAGACAGTGTGGAGCAGATCGTGTCCTCCACCGATATCGATATGGTGCTGCTGGCCCTCGTGGGGGCTTCCGGACTGCGGCCGGCGCTGGCGGCCATACAGGAGGGCAAGGCCCTGGCCCTGGCCAACAAGGAAAGCCTCGTAGTGGGAGGGGCACTGCTGATGGAGGAGGCCCGGAGAACATCGGCCCTCATCCTGCCCGTGGACTCCGAGCACTCGGCCATCTTCCAGTGCCTGGCAGGAGAGCCAGCCGGGAGCGTCGACCACCTCATTCTCACCGCCTCTGGCGGCCCTTTTCTTAACTGGGACACCGAAGCCCTGCGGCAGGTGACCCCGGAACAGGCCCTGCGCCACCCCAACTGGTCCATGGGGTGTAAGATTTCCATCGATTCCGCGACATTAATGAACAAAGGCCTCGAGGTGATCGAAGCCCGCTGGCTTTTCGGAATGCCGGCGGACCGCATCGAAGTCGTTATACACCCCCAGAGCGTCATCCATAGTATGGTAGCCTTCGTCGACGGATCGATTAAAGCCCAGATGGGAAACCCCGACATGCGGGGCCCCATTATGTATGCGCTGGGATGGCCCGAACGACTGCAAACTCCCTTTCCGCCTTTCCGCTTTACAGACTACCCCCAGCTCAGTTTCGGGGCTGTAGACACCCTGAGGTTCCCCAGCCTTGTCCTGGCCTACGAGGCCCTGCGGCAGGAGGGTAGCATGCCCTGCGTGATGAACGCCGCCAACGAGATCGCCGTGGAAGCCTTCCTAAAACGCAGGATAGGGTTCCACGACATAGCGGCCACTACCGAACAAGTAATGCAAAATATGGTTAATATTCCCTCCCCCTCTCTCGACGACCTGTTCGCATGCGACAGGGAAGCCCGGGAGAAGGCCAGGGAACAGATAATGTAAGCGCAACCCTATGACCGGACTGATCATGGCCGCCCAGCTCCTGCTGGGCCTTTCCATCCTGGTAATCCTGCACGAGCTCGGCCACTTCCTGGCCGCCAGGGCCTTCGGGATACGTGTTGAGAAATTCTACCTCTTCTTCGACGCCTGGGGCGTCAAGCTCCTGAGCTTCCGCCTGGGGGAAACAGAATACGGCATAGGATGGCTACCCCTGGGCGGTTATGTGAAGATCGCCGGAATGATCGACGAGTCCATGGACAAGGAGGCCATGAAGCAGCCCCCCCAGCCCTGGGAATTCCGCTCCAAGCCCGCCTGGCAGCGCCTGGTCGTAATGCTCGGAGGGGTTACCGTGAACGCGGTCCTCGGCATCCTCATCTTCGCCTTCGTCCTGCTTCGCTACAACCAGGAATACCTGCCGAACGACAACGTGAAAGACGGGATCTACGCCTATGAGCTGGGAAGGGAGATCGGTTTTCAAAGCGGGGACCATATCCTGAGCGTGGACGGAAAGCATGTGGAAAGGTTCAGCGACATCCTCTCCACCCGGGTGCTGTTCGGCTCGGATGTACAGGTGGAACGGGGCGGGGAAACCGTTTCAGTGAAGGTTCCGGATGACCTGTACCGAAGGTTGAAGGATAAACCCGGCGCACGCATCATTTCTGCCGACAATTTTGCCTTCACCATCGACAGTGTGCTGCCCGGCATGCCGGCAGCCACAGCGGGTTTGATGAAAGGGGACAGCATACTGGCGCTCGACGGGATGAGCCCAGGATCCTGGGGCGGTTTTGCCGAGCATGTATCGGATCGCAAGGGCATGGTGGTACAAGCACTCGTTCAGCGTGGAAAAGATACCCTGATTCTCCCGGTGGAGGTGGATACCAACGGCCGTATCGGCGTGTTTTCGACCGAGGCGGACTATCCCCTGAAAGCATATACCCTGACCTCCGCAATGCGCTATGGGTTTAAGGATGCGATCGATCTGATGGAAGCCAATATCATTGGGTTCGGCAAGATACTTTCCGGAAAGGAAAAGGCCACCGAGTCCCTGCAGGGGCCCATAGGTATTGCCCAGATCTATGGGGGGGAATGGCTGTGGAGCAAGTTCTGGTTCATCACCGGACTGCTTTCCCTGGTGCTGGCCTTCATGAACATCCTGCCCATACCGGCCCTCGACGGCGGGCATGTGATCTTCCTTACCATCGAAGTCATCACCCGTCGTAAGTTCAGCGATGCATTCATGGAAAAGGCCCAGCTCGTGGGCATGGTGCTCCTGCTGGCCCTCATGGTTTTCGTGATCGGGAACGACATCTTCCGCCTGTTCCGCTGAAGGATATTGCATGGATTCATTCTAAATTAAGGAGACTGAAAAGGCAAAGGCCTGGCAATGAGTTTCCTTATATTCTCGCATGCACCCCGGCCGGGGTGTGGGAAATGCGGATTTCTTTACCTTTACCCCCGTTTCCGTAACCTTAGGCCCCTCCGGAGGGTATAACCTACCGGTCGGTTTGGGCCGGGGATTGCGGAACGGCCCATCCTGCATGCCACATTGTATTTGGTGGTGTGGGATAAAAGTGTTTACTTTATCCCCCTTTTATGTGGGGCAACACTTTGGTTATGATGAGAAGAACAGTTCTGCTTCTGATGGTGCTGCTTGGGGTCGCGGGTGTCCGGGCACAACAGGAAGCGCAGTACACGCAATACATGTTCAACCAGATGGCCTTCAACCCGGCCTATGCCGGCGCCCGTGAAGCCATCTGTGTCAATGGACTTCTCCGCCAGCAGTGGGTCGGGTTCAAGGATGAGCTCGGCAATGAAGTGGCCCCGCAGACTTACCTGGCCTCTCTCGATGCCCCGGTGGCCTTTCTGCATGGGGGTATGGGCCTGACCATCTACCAGGACCAGCTGGGCTTCGAAAAGAATATCGGCGTAAAAATCGGATATGCTTACCGCTTCTTCCTCGGAAACGGCAACTTCAGCGTTGGGGCCCAGGCCGGTTTCCTGAACAAGGCCATCGACTTCTCCAAGTTCATCCCCATTGAAGAGAACGACCCGGTACTTGCCGCCCAGGACGAGAAGAGCACCATGTTCACCGACTTTGCCTTCGGGCTGTACTACCAGGTCCCGGAGAAGTTCTGGATCGGGCTTTCCTCCAACCAGCTGGCCGAGACCATGAGCCCGATCGGCGATGCCGATTACAGCCTGGCCCGTCACTATTACCTGACCTCGGGATACGACTTCACCCTGCCATCCAACCCTTCTTTCGAGCTCCTGCCCAGTTTTCTGGTCAAGTCCGACGGCAACTCCCTGTCGTTCGACCTCACCGGTATGGTGCGCTATGAAGGAAGATTCTGGGGTGGGCTCAGCTACCGCCTCCAGGACGGGGTGGCAGCCATCATCGGGCTCAATGTGAAGAACTTCGACCTGGGCTATTCCTACGACCTCACCACAAGCAAACTGGGGTCGGTGGGCAGCACCGGCAGCCATGAAATCATGGCTAAGTACTGCTTCAAGATCGAGATCCCGAAATACCGCACAAGCTACAAGAACACACTATACCTCTGATCCTGACGTTAGTTGCATCACCCGAACCCAAAACCAGCGTAAATAATGCTCCGCCATATGAAAAATCGAATGCTGAAACTGTCAGTGCTCCTGCTGCCCCTGCTCCTGGCGAGCTGCGGCGGTTCAGGTAACGGAGAGCTGATCGGCGTGCAGGACCGGCCTATTTTCTATCAGCCGGATCCCTACGGCATGGTGTTCATCCCCATGGGAAGCTATACCATGGGTACCGCCGACCAGGATGTACCCTACGCCCTGGTGCACCAGCCCCGTACCGTCTCCCTGCAGGCCTTCTACATGGACGAAACGGAGATCACCAACAATGAGTACCGTCAGTTCGTCTACTGGGTCAGGGACTCCCTTGCCCGCACCCTGCTCGGCGACCTCTTTCCTGAGGATTACCTCATCGAGGAGGACGAGTACGGCAACCTGATCGATCCGCCCAGGCTCAATTGGGATATGGAGATTATCTGGGACGGGGAAGAAGAGCGCGAGGCCCTCGAAGAGCTCTATTACCCGGAGCATGAGCGGTTCTACCGTCGCCGGGCCATCGACCCCCGCAAGCTCAACTTCGAGTATTACTGGATCGATTATATGGCCGCAGCCCAGAAGGACTTCAGCGAGACCAACAACGAGGCCGGCTCCTGGGCCAACCGCCCCCAGGGCCTGCGTGACCGCAGCGTGTTTATCCGTAAGGAGGTCATCAACGTATACCCCGATACCCTCTCCTGGATCCACGACTACGCCTATTCGTTCAACGAGCCCATGGCCCAGAGCTATTTCAGTCACCCGGCCTATGACCACTACCCCGTGGTGGGTGTAAGCTGGAAGCAGGCCCAGGCATTCTGTGTCTGGCGTACCCGCCTCATGAACGGATACCTCGAAGGACGTGGCGAACCAGTGGTGAACGAGTTCAGGCTGCCCAGCGAAGCCGAATGGGAATGGGCAGCCCGCGGCGGCCTCGATGCCAGCCCCTATCCCTGGGGCGGCCCATATGTCAGAAATACCGAAGGATGCTTCCTCGGAAACTATAAACCCCTCCGTGGTGATTATGTGGATGATGGCGGATTGCATACCGTCATCGTAGGACACTATGCCCCCAACGATTTCGGCCTCTATGACATGGCTGGAAACGTGGCCGAATGGACCAACGACGCCTTCGACGAATCTTCCTACAACTTCACCTGGGACCTGAACCCCAGCTACGAATATAATGCCAAGGAAAGCGACCCGCCCGTGCTCAAGCGCAAAGTTGTCCGCGGCGGATCATGGAAAGATGTAGGTTACTACATGCAGGTGTCCTCCCGTACATACGAATACCAGGATACCGCCAAGTGCTACCTCGGGTTCCGTTGCGTCCAGACCTACCTGGGCCGCCAGAAAGGCGATAACCTCTCGGCTGCCTCCAACGTCTATTGATCCTTCTAATCATCATCATTCCAAAAACCAAAATCAACTTTTATCACAATGGGTATCAACAATTTAGTTAAAGGGAGAGGGTTTAAGAACTTCATGGCCAAACTCTATGGCTGGGGTGCTGCAGTGGTGATCCTCGGAGCATTGTTCAAAATCAACCATTATCCCGGAGCAGACTATATGCTGATCCTGGGTCTGGGTACCGAGGCTATCATTTTCTTCTTTTCTGCCTTCGAACCCCCTCACGTAGAACCCGACTGGAGCCTGGTGTATCCGGAACTCGCCGGAATGTACCACGGCACCGATGTCAGCGATATCCTGGCCGCCAAGAAGGGCGTTACCGGTGAACTGGACAAGATGCTGGTCGATGCCAACGTCGACAAGAACCTCATCCAGCGACTGGGAGAGGGACTGCGCAACCTCAGCGAGAACACCCAGAAGCTGTCGACGGTCTCCGACGCTGCCGTCGCCTCTGAAGATTATATTAAAAATGTGAAGAAGGCCTCCGAGTCAGTGGTAGAGCTTTCCCATACCTACAAGAAGACTTCCGAAGCCCTCGTGGCCGACTCTGATGTGGCCGAGGAGTACTTCACCAATATGCGCAAGGCCGCAGAGTCCGCATCCAGCCTTTCCTCCTCCTATACCGAGGCTGCGCAGAACATGAACAACGAACTGGAAGCCACCAAGGCCTTCGCCAGCAGCATCAAGAACGCCACTTCCAAGGTGGACGAACTCAGCTCCCATTATTCCAAGTCGACCGAGCTGCTCACCAAATCAGCCGAAGCCCTCGACTTCTCCACGCTGCAGGATGCCGATTTCAACAACAAGCTCCGCAAAATCTCCGATAACCTCTCCGCACTCAACACTGTGTACGAACTCCAGCTCCAGCACAGCACCGCCCAGAAGGAAAGCGCTGCCCAGCTGCAAGGCGTGATGGAGAGGTACCTCGGGAACCTCACAGATGCCGTATCCAAAGCTGAAGATTATTCCAAGAGCATGGATCTTCTCGGGAAGAATGTTGCCGCCCTTAACCAGGTATACGGCAATATGCTTTCGGCCATGAACGTACAAGTGAAGTAAGTACTGCCTCGATCGCCAAAAGGAGTCAGATAAAACAAGACGGAAATGGCTGGATATAAAGAAACACCGAGGCAAAAAATGATCGCGATGATGTACCTGGTGCTGACGGCACTCCTGGCACTCAATGTGTCCAAGGAGATCCTTCAGTCCTTCATCGTCGTGAATGAGAGTATCGAAACAACCACCGGAAACTTCACCCGCAAGCTGGAAGACACCTATTCGGAGTTCCAGAAGGCCTACACCCTGAACAAGGACAAGGTAGAACCCTACTTTCTGTCTGCACAAAAGGCCAAGCAACTTGCCGATGAAATGGTGGAGTATATCGAACAGACCAAACATGAGGTCATCGTAGCCACCGACAATAAGATCAAGACCGTTGAGCAGGCCAAGGCCACGCCGCTGGGAGAGATCGCTGCCAGGGATAAGTATACCGAACCCACCCGCTTCTTCTTCGGAAGATCTCCTGATGGGGAAAACGGACGTTCCGGTGAGCTTAAAAACAAGATCGAGGAGTACAAGAAAAGCCTGCTCGAACTGGTTGACCCCAAGTACCGTGAAGTGCTCAACCTGGGTCTTGAAACCGAAGGGCCCTATTATGATGCCGACGGTCAGCGCCAGACCTGGATGCAGCACAACTTCTACTACAGCATCCTGGCTGCCGATGTCACCATCCTCAACAAGCTCATCAATGAGGTACGCAACGCCGAGTTCGATGTGATCAAGCTGCTTTTCGCCTCGGTGAATGCAGAAGACTTCAAGTTTGATGAGATCAGGGCCAAGGTGCTGCCCGCAAGCAACTATGTGCTCAAAGGCGACAGCTACGAAGCAGACATCATCGTGGCCGCATGGGATTCCAAACAGAACCCCAGGGTACGTTACATGATGGGAGCAGATACCATGACCAATCTGCAGGGGGGAAATGAGATCGTTGGCGAAGGCGGTATAGTCCACCTTAGCATACCTGCCGGATCCCTTGGAATCCAGAAGTATGCCGGTGTGATCTATGTGCAGAACCCCGCTGGTCTGCCCATCCCCTATCACTTCAAGAGCGAGTACATCGTTGGTGAACCGGCCCTCACCGTGGCCGCCACCAAGATGAATGTGTTCTACATCGGGGTGGAAAACCCCGTGGAGATTTCGGTTCCGGGTATACCCGCAGAACGGCTTCGCCCCAGTATCTCCGTCGGTTCCCTGAACCGCTCCGGAGCAGGATATGTGGTGAAAGTCCCGCGCGATGCCAGCAAAGCCACCATCAACGTGAGTGCCGATTTCGACGGGCAGATGCGGAGCATGGGGAACAAGGAGTTCCGCGTGAAACGCGTTCCTGACCCCGTGGCCACCGTGGCCGGCAAGAACAGCGGACTGATCCAGAAATCACAGCTGGCCGCCGCCCCCGGTATCATCCCGAAAATGCCCGACGACTTTGAATTCGAATTGTTCTTTGAGATCCAGTCCTTCACCTTCGTGACCGTACGCAGCGGCGATATCTTCGAAAGAAATGGCCGTGGCAACCGCTTCACCGACGAAATGAGGGCCATGATCAACAATTCCCAGCGCGGAACCAAGATCTGGATTGAAAACATCATCGCGACCGGACCGGATGGCAACCGCCAGCTGGGTACCATCGCGCTGCAGGTACAATAATCATATTCCGACCATTACAGCGTCATGAAAAAATACCTTGTCATCACCGTCCTTGCCAGCCTGCTTTTCACCCTGGCACTGCCCCTCAGGGCACAGGTTCTCGACAATCCTCCCCGCGACGGAGTGTACGAGAAGCAACAGGTCCTGGACAAGAAACCCATTCCCTACGTTCACCTCAGGGAAGCGGATGTGGTATGGTCCAAGCGGATTTGGAGGGTCATCGACCTCAGGGAGAAGATCAACCATCCCTTCTACTATCCACTCATTCCGCACAATGGCTGGAAGAGCTTCATGACCATCGTAATGGACGCCCTCAGGGAAGGCTCGATCACGGCTTATGACATCACCGAAACGGACGAGTTCCTGGTCCCCCTCACCTTTGAGGAGATCATGGCCCGTTTGGAGCGATCGGATACGGTGCAGCTCCAACGGCCGTTCCCGCCCTACGACTATTATGACACCGTGATCACTACCAAGTTCAATAGCCAGGATGTTAAGCGCATCCGGGTGAAGGAGGACTGGTACTTCGACAAGCAGCGTTCCCAGATGGATGTCCGCATCCTGGGCATCTGCCCTGTGCGCGACAGCTATGACGAGAACGGAAACTTCCGTGGATTCGACCCCCTCTTCTGGATCTACTTCCCGGAAGCCCGTCAGGTGTTTGCCCGTAATGTGATCTTCAACCGTTTCAACGACTCCGAGCGCAGGACCTACGACGAAATTTTCTGGAAACGCGTGTTCGGCAGCTATGTCTACAAGGAACAGAATGTTTACGACCGAAGGATCGCCGACTATGCCACTGGCATGGACGCTCTGCTGGAGGCCGAGCGCGTCAAGAACGACCTCTTCAAATTCGAACACGACCTGTGGGAATTCTGATCCCCGCTAACTGAAATCCTTATACCCAGGGTGCCGCTGCTGCGGCACCTTTTTTTTATTTTTACACCTACGCCAGACGACAGCGCCAGCGCTTATGAGGGCTTTCATCGATACACCCATTGAATACCTGAAGGGCGTGGGCCCCAAACGGGGAGAAATGCTGCGCGCTGAACTGGGCATATCCACCTTCCGCGACCTGCTGCTGCACATCCCCTTCCGTTATGTGGACCGCAGCCGCCTATACAGCGTTAGGGACGTGGCCGACGATACCGCCTTCATCCAGGTCAGGGGAAAAATCACGGACGTGCTTACCTCTGGCCCTCCCCGGCAACAACGCCTCATCGCCCTGCTGAACGACGGCTCAGGGACCCTCGAATTGATCTGGTTCAAAGGGATACGCTGGGTGCTTACCCAGGTCAGACCTGGACTGGAGGTGGTCGCTTTCGGCAAACCAACCATCTTCAAAGGCAGGATCAACCTTCCCCATCCCGAGATCACTCCGGCCGAAGAGTTCGACGCCTCCCTGTCAACACCCTTTCAGGCCGTATACAATACCACCGAGAAACTTAAGGCCAGGGGACTGGACAGCCGGGGCCTTTCGAAACTGCTGCGTACCCTGCTCGGCATGCCTGAGTTTGAGGTGGCCGAGAACCTGGGGCCCGACCTGATGCACAGCCTCAGGTTGCCGGGCCGGGCCGAAGCCCTGAAAGAGGTCCACCAACCCGGGCACCCCGACCGCCTCAAGCGCGCAGAGGCCCGGCTGAAATTCGAGGAGCTCTTCTTTCTTCAGCTGTGGCTCCTCAAGCATAAACACCTGCGCAAGGAGAAGAGCCGCGGGATCGTATTTCCCAAGGTAGGGGAGCATTTCAATGCCTTCTATTCAGCACTACCCTTTCCGTTGACCGCGGCACAGAAGAACGTGATGCGGGAGATACGCAAGGACCTGGGCAGCGGAAAACAGATGAACCGCCTGCTGCAGGGCGATGTAGGCAGCGGAAAGACCCTGGTGGCTCTCATGAGTATGCTGATAGCTATCGATAACGGCTGTCAGGCATGCATCATGGCACCCACAGAGATCCTGGCCGGACAGCACTTCAACACCCTGCGCCAATTTCTTCAGGAGATTCCCGTGAACATTGGATTGCTTACTGGCTCCACCCGTCAGGCTGAACGACGTAAGCTGCACTCCGCCCTGGAGGACGGAAGCCTGCACATACTCGTGGGGACGCACGCCCTGCTGGAAGACAACGTGAAGTTCAGGCAGCTGGGGCTGGTGGTCATCGACGAACAACACCGCTTCGGGGTCGAGCAGCGCGCCAGGCTCTGGGAAAAGGGCGACACTCCCCCCCACATCCTGGTCATGACCGCCACTCCCATCCCGCGTACCCTGGCCATGACCCTGTACGGCCATCTGGACTATTCCGTGATCGATGAGCTCCCACCGGGCCGCAAACCGGTAAAGACCCTGTATTATACGGACCGCGACCGCCTGAAGGTATTCCATTTCATGCGCCAGCAGATCGCTCAGGGCCGCCAGATCTATATAGTATATCCCCTCATCCAGGAGTCGGAGGCGCTGGACCTGAAGGACCTGATGGACGGGTATGAGAGCATCGTCAGGGAATTCCCGGCCCCCGAGTTCGCCGTCAGCATCGTCCATGGTCGGATGAAGCCAGCCGACAAGGACTATGAGATGTTGCGCTTCAAGCAGGGCGAGACCCAGATCATGGTGGCGACCACCGTAATCGAGGTTGGGGTCGACATCCCCAATGCCTCGGTGATGGTGATCGAGAATGCCGAACGCTTCGGGCTCTCCCAGTTGCACCAGCTGAGGGGCAGGGTAGGACGCGGGGCCGACCAAAGCTATTGCCTCCTGATGTCCTCGCTCAAGCTGACCACCGAAGCCCGCACCCGCCTGAAAACCATGGTGGAGAGCACCGATGGCTTTCTTATCGCCGATGTGGACATGCGGCTTCGCGGGCCGGGCGATATGATGGGGACCCGTCAGAGCGGCAACCTGGATATCCGCATCGCTGACCTGGTGAAAGACGAGAAGATCCTGACCCGTGCGCGGGAAGAAGCTATCCGTCTGCTGGATTCGGACCCGGGGCTGGAGAAGCCGGAAAACCTGCGGTACCAATGGGAGCTGCAGGATAGGGACAAGCGCGCCGGCGTGTGGAGCCGCATCCTCTGAGGCATCGGCACCCCGCAAAATCACTACCTTTGTCGCATTATCCCCCTTGCGATGAAGATCTCCTACAACTGGCTCAAAGAATACATTGACACCAGGCTGAGCCCGGAAGAAGTCAGCCTTCGCCTCACCGCCTGCGGGCTTGAGGTGGAAAGCATGGAAACCCGTGAGAGTGTCCCCGGGGGCTTTCATGGGATCGTGATCGGTCAGGTGCTCACCTGTGCCCCTCACCCCAATGCTGACCGTTTGACGCTCACCACCGTGAATATCGGGGATGGGGAACCCCTGCATATCGTTTGCGGGGCACCCAATGTGGCCCCAGGACAAAAGGTGGTGGTGGCCTGCCCCGGTGCCCGGGTGAAGATGGGGGACCAGGAGGTGGAGATGAAGAAGAGCAAGATCCGCGGGGAACTGAGCGAGGGGATGATATGTGCCGAGGATGAACTGGGCCTGGGCACCTCCCATTCGGGTATCCTGGTGCTGCCTGCAGAGGCCAGGGTGGGTACCCCGGCCAGGGAGTACTTCAACCTAAGCACGGATACTGTTTTCGAGATCGGGCTAACCCCCAACCGCTCCGATGCCGCCTCACACCTTGGCGTGGCCCGCGACCTGGTGGCCGTGCTCCGCAACGAGGCCTTCGTAGCCGGAACCCCTGGCCCTCTGCTGCAACAACCTGACGTTTCTGCTTTCCGCCAGGACAACGATGACCTGCCCATGCAGGTTGTCGTCCGGGATCCCGCGGCTTGTCCGCGCTACTCCGGGCTCACCATGACCGGGCTCAAGGTGGCCCCCTCTCCCCGCTGGCTCTGTGACCGCCTTGAGGCCGTTGGCCTGAGGCCCATCAATAACCTGGTCGACATCAGCAATTACGTCATGATGGAAACCGGTCAGCCCCTGCATTTCTTCGATGCCGAAAAGATCTCCGGAAGATCCGTCATCGTGGGCCAGCTCCCCGAAGGGACCCCATTCACTACCCTGGATGGGGTGGCCCGCACGCTGTCAGCAGAAGACCTGATGATCTGCGATGCCGGGGGAGGGATGTGCATAGCAGGGGTGTTCGGGGGAACGCGCTCTGGGGTGACGGAAAGTACCACCGCCATCTTCATCGAAAGCGCGGCGTTCAACGCTGTGAGTGTTCGCAAGACGTCACGCAGGCACGGACTGAAAACCGATGCTTCCTTCCGTTTCGAACGGGGCTCCGATCCCTGCATCACGGTGTATGCCCTGCAGCGGGCTGTGCAGCTCATCCGGGAAATTGCAGGAGGTAAGGTTTCTTCCCCTGTCTATGATGTTTATCCGGTCCCGGTGGTCCCGGTGCGCATGGACCTGCGTACCTCCAGGGTGGATGCCCTGATCGGGAAGAAGATACCCAGGGAACACCTGGAATATATCCTGGAAAGCCTCGATATTCGGGTGGTCGGAGGCCAGGCAGACACCCTTTCCATTGAGGTTCCCCCTTACCGTGTAGATGTAACCCGGGAGGCCGATGTGATCGAGGAGGTCCTCCGGATCTATGGATACAACAATGTGGAAGATCCCGAACACCTGCGGTCGGCCATTGCCCCAGGCCGGCATCCCGACAGCGACAAGCTGAGGAACCAGGTGTCGGACATGCTGGCCGGACAGGGTTTCCATGAGGCCATGTGCAATTCCCTCAGCACATCCGGGTATTATAATATCCAGGATGAGTGGAAGGCGGTGCACTGCGTCCCCATCCTTAATCCGGTGAGCCAGGACCTGGACGTGATGCGCCAGACCCTGCTGTTCGGTGGACTGGAAACCGTCCGCCATAACCGCAACCGCCGTGTGAACGACATCCGCCTGTTCGAGTTTGGCAATGTTTATCGCACCGATGGCAGCATGCCCCGGCCTGAGGCGACCTTAACGCCCTACTCCGAAGAGGCCTCGCTGTTGATCCTGCTCAGCGGGAGCATAGGACCGGAGGCCTGGAACAGGCCTGCAGCCCCCGCCGACGTGTTCGAACTCAAATCTGCGCTGGAGAATATCGGGCAAAAGCTGGGCCTGAAGGCGTTCGCCTATGTCCCGTCCCAGCGGTCCATACTGTCGGAAGGCGTGGAGATTACCATGGATGGCAGCTCCCTGGGATGGATGGGTGAGCTGAAGCCGGGACTGCTGAAGTCCTTCGATATTGATGCCCCGGTGTTCGCAGCGGAACTGAGCTGGAAGAAGATCGTCCGGCGGGCCGCCGGCGTGAGCATGAAGTTCTCAACCCTGCCCCGTTTCCCTGAGGTGAGGCGAGACCTCGCCCTGCTGGTGGGCAGCCAGGTGAGCTTCGCGGAAATGAAGGAATGCGCTTTGCGCGCAGAACGCCGCCTGCTGCAGGAGGTCAACCTTTTCGACGTATACGAAGGCAAGGGGATAGAACCCGGAATGAAGTCCTATGCCCTGAGCTTCATCCTCAGAGATGAGGAAAAGACCCTGACCGACAAGGTCATCGAAAAAGCGATGGACAGGATACGCCAGGCGCTGGAGCAGGAGACCGGGGCCCGGCTCCGGTAAACCGGGCCAGCCTGACGGCTATTGCTTAACTGCCTGGCATGATCCCAGGCTCCTCCCTGCCTGGTCTTCAATGAGGATGAAGTAGGTGCCCGGGGATTCCTTTCGGGCATCCCATGAAACACTGGCCGCCGAACCGCAAGCTCCTGAGGCTACCTCATGGCCGTCCATGGAAAAGACCCTGAACCGGTAAGCTGCAGTATGCTGTGACAGGATGACGAAGGTATCAGAGGAAGGATTGGGCCAAACCTTCAATAGCGCTTCCTCATGGTCATGCTTAGCCGTTCCCAGGTAGGTATGGTCCCAAACCCCGATCGCATAGTCGCCAGCCCTCAGGCTGTCGGTAACCATATACCCCTGATAGGTCTGTCCTTCCATCACCGCATCTGCCGAAATCCAGTCATGCCCAGGTCCTTTACGGTACATCAGCACCACGGAATCGGCCGGATGGAGGATGATGCCGTTGTCGAGGTAACTGAACCGGGTAAAGAAGAACCGCAGCTTACCGCTCACAGGGGAGGCCCCGGCCCGGTCGATGGTCCAGTAGCGGTAGTCGGACAACCTGAAACCGGGCATAGGCTGCGCGGGATGATCGGGGGGCACCCAATGATGGGTGGCGCGCAGCAGCAAGGAATCGCTGATCCCTGTGATGTCCACCTCGCACCAGGTGTCAGGGAAGCTCTTGCGGCCCGTACTCTTGATGTTGAGGAAGGCATCGGTGGTGGCATCGCACAGCATTTCCTCCGGATCAATGAAGGCATATTGCGGCCAGAATGGTACCTCCACCACGACGCTCCCGCTGCTGGTTGTTAAGTCGATGGTACAGGTGTGTTGCTGCCATTGATCGTTCATAAAGAGAACCTGGGTGCGCAACGACCCGCACGTGCTGAGCGTTCCCTTGCCCTGCTGGCTCATGAATACCTCCACCGTGGCCGGGGGGGGCATGGACAGGGGTAGGATACGGAAGGAATCGATGCGGAAATGGGGGAACCCCGGCCCATAGACCCAGGCATCGAAGAGATCGTCAAGGGAGATGCCGCTTTCCTGCGCAAGGATGTCCCTGAGCTGGGCGCTTGTTGCAGTTTGAAAGGAATAATGTCCGAGGTAGGTCTTCACCGCAGGGAAAAAGAGGGAATCCCCCAGCCAGCCGCGTATGGTATGGGCTACGCAGGCGCCCTTGTCGTATATGCTGGTACCGTAAGTGAACTGCTGTGGCATGCCGTAAAGGGCACGATAGCCGCCTTCCTCGATATGCGCGGTCTGCAGAATGCCCCTCAGGGTCTTGCGTACATAGTCCTTTCGTGCTTTGGCCCCATACAACCCTTCCATATAGATGAACTCGGCAAAGCTGGCCCAGCCTTCGTTCAGCCACATTTCCCCTGCGTCGTCGCAGGTCACCAGGTCACCGAACCACATATGGGCCAGTTCATGTGCGTACAGGTATTCGTACGTCAGGGTGCCGTCGATCATGCTGCGCGGATAAGTGATGCAAGTGGCATGCTCCATGGCCCCTTTGGGTGCAGCGACATACCCTACACGGGGCCAGGCATAGGGCCCGAAACGGTCTTCGAACAGGGTACACACTTCCGGCAGGTTGACGAAGGACTGACGCGCCTTGAGCGAGTCGGACGGGGGCACATGCAGGGTGATGGGTACAGGCCCCTGCACGGAAGCGAAGGTGTCGGTCAGGGCGAGATAGTCAGCCACAGCGATGCAGGCCAGATAGGTGGGGATGGGCTGGTCGAGCTTCCAATGCCAGGTTGCGCTGCCATCGGCATGGGGAATGACCCCCTGGAGTGTGCCTACCGACACCGCCTGCATGCCTGCCGGGGCCTTCACCAGGAATTCATAGCTGGCCCGGTCCCTGAAATCATCCACACAAGGAAACATCACCTTACCATAATTGTGGGGGATATCTTCAATGGCCACCGCCAGGTTGTAGGCAAAGGTGCTGCCCTGAAAATGGAATCCTCCCCAGTTGTATGGTTCCACATGCGGGTTCCCATGGTAATGTATGCAGAAAAGGGCCGTATCCCCGCTGCTCAGGGGGGAGGGCAGTCCGAACTTCAGCAGGGTATCCGACTGGGTGAAGGGCATGGAGAGCCCCTGCGGGGAGATGACCGAGTCTACCTGCAGGCCCAGCAGCTCCAGGCAAACCCCTTGCAGGCCCGGGCTGGGGGAGGCCGGGGTGAGGAAAATCTCGGCCCGGGCTTCCAGGTATTTCTGTGGGAAGTTCAGGCTGTCGATGTGCACCCGGTAATGGACCACGTCCACCGTGTCGCTGATCTGGGCGCTGAGCGTTCCCGTATAACAGATGGCCGCAATCAGCAATGGAGCAATGAACCCCCTGGGGATGACGTTATCGGACCTTATGTTCATGGCATGCAAAATCAGTCCCTAAGGTACATATTGATGAGCGATGTGAAAGCCCTACCTTTGAACTATGGTTCCCGCAGCCGGAATGGCGTTGTCCGGTACCGGACATACCTGTGTCTGATCGCTACATCACCTAAGGCACCATTTCAGCATGCAGACTATAAATGATTGTCCATCAACAAGGTGTGAACGTGGCATAATGTTCGCATCCTTCCTCCCGACGGAATGAACCCCCATAACCTGCGCATCGCATGATCTCAACCCTCAACTTACATCCGGCCCTCCGACTGAGGCCCGTGCTGAGTTTGCTTTTCCTGCTCGGGGCCTGGCTGGCCATCGCCCAGGAGAAGAAGGTATGGAGCCTGGAAGACTGCATCGCCTATGCCATGGAGAACAATCTGCAGGTCCGCAAGCAGGCCCTGGCGGTGGACCTGGCCGAGCAGAACCTTCTGGAAAGCCGTGCCGCCATGTTGCCTACGCTCAACGGCAATGCCTCTCATGGATATAACTGGGGGCGTACCATCGACCGCTTCACCAACGATTTTGCCACGGAGAGGGTCCAGTTCAACAACTTCTACCTCAGTTCCGGGGTGTACCTGTTCAATGGGTTTCGCCTGCTGAACACGGTGAAGAAGAGCCGGGTGGACCTGCTGGCGTCGCGCTATGATGTGGATAAAATGCGGGACGATATCTCCCTGGGTATCGCGATGGCCTACCTGAATATCCTCTTTGCCGAAGAGCAGCTCTCCAACATCCGCAACCAGGCAGAAATCACTCGGCAGCAGGTGGAACGCACACGTAAGCTGGTGGAGGCAGGCACCCTGGCCAGAGGTTCGCTGCTAACCATTGAGGCCCAGCAGGCGCAGGAAGAGAAGCAGGTGGTGGATGCGGAGAATCTGTTGGAAATGAGTTATCTTACCCTTACACAGATGCTCGATCTTCAGGATTTCCAGGGATTCTCCATCCAGAAGCCTGCGCTGGCCGGAGAAGGACGTCCCTTGCCTGCCGAGGGGGCAGAAGCGATTTACACCTATGCCCTGGAGCATCAGCCGGCCATAAAGGCTGCTGAATTGCGCCTGGAGAGTGCCGACCGTGACCTGGCCATCGCCCGATCCATACATAGCCCGAGTCTGGCCGTGCAGGGATCGTGGGGAACTGGATATTCCGGGGCAAGCAAGCAGCTTAAGGATTTTCAGGTCACAGGGATAGATACCCTGGGCTTTACCATCGAAGCCAGCCCGGTGCCGGTAGGGGTCCCTGCGTTTGAATATTCCTACGAAAAGATCCCCTTCCGCGACCAGATCGATCAGAATAACAACACCACCCTGGGTTTCTACCTTACCGTGCCCATCTTCAACGGGTTCCAGGCAAGATCGGCCATGCAGCGCGCCAGGATTGGCCTGCAGAACGCCGAGTACGACTTGCAGCTGCAGAAGAACCAACTATTCAAGGATATCCAGCAGAGCCATGCGGATGCCCAGGCTTCCCTGAAGCGCTGGAAGGCCGCCCTGACCTCCCGCAACGCCCTGGAGGAAAGTTTCTCCTATACCGAGCAACGGTTCAATGTGGGCATGGTAACCTCAGTGGAGTACAATGACGCCAAGAACAAGCTCGCCCAGTCCGGATCAGAGGTGCTGCAGGCCAAGTACGAGCACATCTTCCGCACCACCATCCTTGATTATTACCTGGGCAAGCCCATCAGCCTGAAATAATGGCCTGGGGCCTTGTCAGGGCTGCGCTCTTGCGTAATTTTATATCCTAAACCTGCCGCCATGGTATTCCTGAAGAAATTTTATCCCTACCTCATCGCCCTGGGGGTGATCGTGATCATCATACTGGCCGTGGGCAAAAAGAAGGGATGGCTGGGCCCGCAGAACGCCATTAAAATAAGCACCGAGCAGGTGGAACGCAGGGACATCACCGAGGTGGTATCTGCCAACGGCAAGATACAGCCCGAGGTGGAGGTGAAGGTGAGCCCCGACATCAGTGGGGAAGTGATTGAACTTCATGTTAAGGAAGGGGATGAGGTGCAGGCCGGCGACCTGCTGGCAGTGATCGACCCCGAAATCTATCGATCCACCCTTGACCGGGCGGTGGCCTCGCTGAACACCCAGAAGGCCAATGAGGCGAATGCCCAGGCCCGCCTGGCCCAGGCCCGGGCACAGTTCACCAATGGCCGGCTCAGCTTCGAGCGCAGCCAGAAGCTTTGGAAGGACGGGGCTATATCCGCCGCCGAGTTCGACGCGGCCAAGGCCTCTTACGAGGTGGCCGAGGCCGAGGTCCTTTCTGCCGAACAGGGCGTTAAGGCCGCCGCCTTCACGGTACGCAGCGCCGAAGCCTCCGTTAAAGAGTCCAGGGAGAGCCTGCAGAAGACCTCCATCTATGCCCCGACCCACGGCACGGTCTCCCGCCTTAACGTGGAAAAGGGAGAACGGGTGGTCGGAGCCTCCCAGTTCTCCAGCGGCACCGAGATCATGCGCATCGCCAACCTCAACTCCATGGAAGTGAGCGTGAGCGTGAATGAAAACGACATCGTCCGCGTGAGCCTGGGCGATACCTGCATCGTGGAGGTAGACTCATACCTCGACAGGGATTTCCGGGGAGTGGTCACCGAAATCGCGACCTCGGCCATTGTCTCCGGTGTGAGCGTCGACCAGGTCACCAATTTCGACGTTAAGGTGCGCATCCTGGCTGAATCCTATGCCGATATGGTCCCTGAAGGGGATGCCCGCTACTCCCCCTTCCGCCCGGGAATGTCGGCCACGGTAGACATACAGACAGAAAAGGTCCGCAAAGTGCTTACCGTGCCCATACAGGCGGTTACCACCCGCTCGGGCAACGACAGCCTGATGAAAGCTACGGCCGATTCGATGGACCTGGTGGGCAAGGAAGAAGAGGAAATTCAGGAGGTGGTGTTCATCTATGAGGAGGGAAAGGCCCGCATGGTGAACGTGAGCACAGGGATACAGGACAACGCCTTTATTCAGATCACCGCCGGGTTGGAAGAAGGGCAGGAAGTGATTACGGCCCCCTACCGGGCGGTGTCGCGCAAGCTTAAGGACGGGGATGCCGTGAACAAGGTCCCCAAGGAAGAACTCTTCACAGATAAGGAGAAATAGCATGGCCTGGCTCCTGGCGATAGAGTCGGCGACCCAGGTATGTTCGGTCGCCTTGTCCCATGCTGGGGAGACGCGTTTTCTAAGGGAAACGCATGAGCCCAATGCCCATTCCCGCCTTCTGGCCGGCTTCGTGCGCGAACTGATGGATGAAGCCGGGCTGGCCATGCCAGACCTCGGCGGGGTGGTCGTTAGCAAGGGCCCCGGCTCATACACCGGCCTGCGTATAGGGGTATCCACCGCCAAGGGCCTGTGCTATGGCCTCGGTATCCCGCTCATCGCTGTTCCGACCCTGGAGGGCATGGCCCTGGGAGCCCTGGCGCAGGCTCCGCCCGGCACCTTACTCTGCCCCATGATCGACGCACGCCGCATGGAGGTGTATACCGCGCTCTACAATCCCTCCATGGAAACGGTAATGGAAACCCGGGCCCAAATCGTAGAGGAGAAGACCTTCCAGGAGTACCTGGACCAGTTCAGTATCTTGTTCTTCGGCAGCGGGGCTGACAAATGCCGTGAGGTCATCCGCCACCCCAACGCTTCCTTCAATACCAGCCTCCATCCTTCCGCCGGCCACTTATCGCGCATCGGATGGGAGCGCTTCACCGCCCGGGCGTTTGAGGATGTGGCCTACTTTGAGCCATACTACCTTAAAGACTTTGTGGCGGCCAAACCCAGGGTAAAAGGACTGTTCGAATAACCCCACCCCCATGAAAGAAAAGAAGAAAATTGCCTGTGAGGACTGCGTGATGCGCCTGCGCGCCGAGCAGCACCCCGATACCTTCTGGTCCCGCGTGTGGCGCTGGCACACCCGCTGGTGTCCCGGATGGAAGGCCTACCAGGCACACCTGCGCTCGCAGAATCCCTGATCACCCAATGCCCCCTCCGAACCGGAGGGAAGCAGCTCAATGGGAGGAGCCTTGACTATGATCCTGGTCATGGCCGCCCTTTTTGCAGCAGGCCGGCAGCTTTTCATAAGCCACCGGATCGGCCAGGACCTCATCGGCATCATAGCCTATCTTGCTGATGGTTTTGCGTATTTCCTCGGCAGTGGTCTTTCCCTCCCTGAACCTGACAGTTACATCCTTGGTTTCAAGATCAAGATTGGCATACCTTACACCTTTGGCAAAGGCCAGCTCTTTCTCGATGCGGTCCTTACACATCCCGCACTGCGCACTGGTGCTGATCACAATTTCCTTAACTCCCTTGTCCTGCGCAAAAAGCCCCAGGAAAGAAAGGGCCAGCATAAGGATGATTAATGATTTTTTGTTTTTCATCTTGGTAGAAGAATGTTAAATGTAAAATGACTATGAGCATTGAGCAACTGAGCAATGAAAAATGCCTTAGCTCTTCACCCTGCCGATGGCACAACTCACATACGACTTCACATTGTCGATGGTATTGCCTGTACCCCGTTCAGGATAGCCGAGCTTCTTGAGGGTGCGGAGAAAGGACTCCTTCATCTCAGCTGCACCTTCCCAGCTGATGCTGACACTGCTGTCTTCGTGCGAAACATCCACCTGCTGCACCCCTTCAAGCCGGGAGAGTTCCCTGCGAATGGTATTTGCGCAACCGTGGCATTTCAGGTTTTCGATCGAAATATTGATGGTGTTCATAATGATGGATTATTTTAAGGTATAACGGAATCCTGCATAGATCTTACGACCGTGTACTGGCCCCCATGCAGAGGCGGCATCGAACCAGGGGCCGTAGGGGTCATCGGCGGCAATCACGGGATCCTTCTGTTTGAAGTCAAGCAGGTTTTCCCCACCCAGGTACAGGCTCCAGGTCCGGAAGAAGTAGGAGACCTGTCCAAGGAGAAGGGTATGCGCCCTGGAACGTCCGGGCCGCTGATAGGTTTCGGGGCTCAGCGTTGTGGACGGGAGACGGGCGCTGCCGTTGAACTGGGTGGTCAGGTCGGCTTGCCAGCGCTTCATCCGCGACTGCCAGCTCATGCTCACCAGTCCTTTGTAGCGGTTCACCAGGGGCTGTTCCTGGAGTTTAAGGGCGGTGGTGGACCGGACATCGTTCAGTCGGAAGGCGGCAGTAAGCTCCAATCCGCGGAGAATCTCGTATTGAGCCTCGGCTTGAATACTGTTGGAGAAGGACCTGCCCTTGAGGTTGTATACGAAAATGCGATCCTGGCTGCGATCGAGGTCCACGATCAACTGATGGAGGAAATCTGTCCGGTAGGCATCGAGGCTCAGCCGGAGCTCCCTCCCCAGGATGTCCACGTATTGGGTGATATTCAGCCCATAGTTCCAGGCTTCTTCCTGGCCGGGGGCTTCTTCGATGACGAGGATGCGGGCGCTGGCCATGATCCATGAGTTTTCGGCCACCAGGTAGGGCGTACGGTAGCCCTTGCCGGCGGAGGCCCTCAGCACGGTATGTTCGCGGGGCGACCAGCGCAGATGGGCACGGGGGGTATAGAAGGTGCCGAAGAGGTTATGATGATCGGCCCGCATTCCTACCAATAGGGTCACCTTTTCGTTGGGATTGTAAGAATACTCGGCGAATACCCCCGGGACGCGCTCCTGTCGCTCCGATGCGATGTCCCTGAAGTCCTCCGCGTAATCATCGTAGCTCAGGCTGGCCCCTGTGGCCAGCTTATGTCGGGTATTCCCGACATAGGTTTCGAAGATGGCGTTCAGATAAAGGCTGGTCTGATGTGCGTCGAATTTGCTCAGCCCGAAGCGGCTGTTCTGCTCATGATAGGTGGCTGAGGCCAGGATGCCCAGGCTGGTGGCCGGACGGGCGAAAATGAAGCCGTTTTTGGTGAATAGCTCATAGCGCCTGGTACCGATGTTTATCCTGTAGAGACTATCCTCGGCGGCATGGGCATGGGCCAGGTTTTCTGATTGGCCGGCTTCCCGCTGCTCATCCAGGATCTTGAACCCCAGCTGGTGGTGCCGTTTACCAGGTATCTCGTATTCCCAGCGGTTCATCAGGTTGAGCTGTTCTACCAGGGGTTCATCCAGGAAGCCATCCATATTCATGTCGAATTCCTTCTTCTGGCGGCTGGCGTGAAGGAAGAGGACCGAACCCAGGTGCTCCTTGAGTTTCCAGCGCACATTGGCATTGCCCTCCAGCCGTCCGGCATCGCTGGCAAATCCGTTGAGGTGCAGCTTTTCCTCTGAATGGGGCTTCTTGTATTCCACATTGATCTGCCCGGTGGTCGACTCATATCCGTTCTTCACGCTGGCCGCCCCTTTGGAAACCTGTATGGACTCCATCCAGGGACCGGGGATATAGCTCAGGCCAAAGGTGTTGCCCAGGCCCCTGAGGTTGGGGAAGTTCTCCGTCTGCACCAGGCTGTAGCGCCCGGCCAGGCCCAGCAGCTTGATCTGCTTGGCCCCCGAAATCGCATCACTGTAGTTCACATCTACCGAGGCCGTGGTCTCGAAACTCTCGCTCAGGTTGCAGCAGGCCGCTTTCTGCAGCTCACCGGTGGTAATATGATGGGTTACAATAGGATCGGTGCGGGAGATGAAGCTGGAGGATGAGCGCTCACTTATCACAACCCCTTCCAATTCCCGCGCTTCCGTAAGGACTACCTCGATGCCGGTCCGGCGGCCGCTGACATCCATGGTGTCGTTCCTGAAGCCGATAAAGCTGAATACCAGCTTCGATGTTCCATTGGTCCCGGATTTAAGGTTGAAGCTCCCTTCCGCATTGGTGGCCGTCCCAAGCTGGGTGCCTTCCCAATACACGTTAACGCCGGGCAGTGGTTCGCGCTGGCCGGCGGCGGTTTTGCCGAACACCCGCCCGGTGACGGACTCCTGGGCGACCAGCGACCCGCTCCACAGCAGGAGCAGGATATACATTATGGTTTTCATAAGCCTTCTTTCGTAAGTATATAGTCAAAACGAACGGCCATAAGGCCGCTTCTCCGGTCTCTAAAAGAGGACGGCTTACGAAAGGGTTGAGTGGAAGGCTGCGGTGGAATGAAGCAGAAAATACCGGCTGTCCGGCAATAATGGTGGCCCGTGGGCGGGTATAAGGATGGGTTCCTGCTTTTCCGGTAGGAGAAGGGGGCAGGACGTCCGGTCCACAACCGCCAGCTCATACTCAGGGATCAGCTTTGCCTTGGCCCAGGATGCCGGGGTAAAGACGTCTGTCTTCAGAAAAGCCAGACGTTCCGTTTCACAACACCCCTTCTCCTTGCTCAACCCGCAAGCTTGACCATCAGCCTCCGACAGGCTACAACAAGGCCGCTCCACAACGCAGCAGTCAGTTTCCATGGCCTGCTCGCCATGGCATCGGTGGGCCGAGCTCAGCGTGATATCCGTGTCCCCGCTGCAGTGGCAGATATGCTCGAACAAGGCAATACCCCCACTGGCCAGGATCATCCAGGCAGCGAAGAGGATATGGAATACCTTGATCAACATAAGCACCTAATTGAGTACAAAATTACTGTTAAAATAACAATTCATTCCGAATAATGTTGCAATACATTGTTAATGAGGTGTTAAATAGCGTTAAAGGCAGGAATGCTTTTTTTGATTTGACATATATACTTCTATTGATATATTTGTAGTTCAAGCAGACATCATCAAATCCAATATTCTTCATGGAATTCAAGACGCTGACCTTTACCTTTTCAGATGGCGTGGCCCTGGTCACACTGAGCCGTCCTGAAGCCCTGAATGCCCTGAACACCCGATTTTTTCAGGAGTTGAACCAGGTCATCGACGAGCTGCCGGAGGAAGCCCGGGTAATGGTGATCACCGGGGAAGGCAAGGCCTTTGCCGCCGGGGCCGACATTGCCGAGATGTTGGACAAGGATCCGGCCCAGGCCCGGGACTTCTCCAAATACGGCCAGGATACCTTCAACCGACTGGAGGTGATGGAGGTGCCTGTGATTGCGGCGGTGAACGGCTACGCCCTGGGCGGGGGCTGCGAACTGGCCATGGCCTGCGATTTTCGCATTGCCAGCGAAAAGGCGGTGTTCGGCCAGCCGGAGGTCAACCTGGGCCTGATCCCAGGCTTTGCGGGTACAGTGCGCCTGCCGCGCTATGTAGGTCTGGGGAATGCCCTTATGCTCCTGCTTTCAGGGGAGGCCATCAAGGCCCCGGAGGCCTTGAATATGGGCCTGGTGAGCAAGGTAGTGGCTCCGGAGGCCCTTATGGAGGAGGTCATGCGCCTTGCACGCCTCATCTGCAGCAAGGGACCCGAAGCCGTGCGTAAGGTCAAGGTGGTCGCCCGCCAGGCCATGCGGCGTGAGTATGAGAAAGCCATGGACATAGAGAACGAGCAGTTCGGCAGCCTCTTTGGCGCAGGCAGCGAAGGAGCGGAAGGGATGAAGGCCTTCCTGGAAAAAAGAAAACCGGAATGGTAATCAGATACTTATCAACGATATGGACTACATCTCAAGAATTCAGCGGGCCGCCGTCCTTGGCGCTGCCGGCAAGATGGGCAGCGGCATCACCCTGCTCATGGCCCAGGAAATGACCGAACGCTCCCTCGACCCCGTCTATTCGGGCCGGGAGTTCAAGCTGATGGCCATCGACATCTCCGATGAGGCCCTGCAAGGGCTTCTCCGCTATGTCCACAAACAAAGTGCCCGCAAAGGGGCCAAAATGGCCGCTCAGTACCGCAGCCGCTGCCTGCAGTGGGCCGACCTGGATGATGAGGGCCTGGGACAGGCCTATGCCGACCGTGTCCTCTCCGTCATTCGTACGTCCACCAGCATATCGGAAGCCGGTAATGCAGGCCTGGTTTTCGAAGCGGTGAGCGAGAACCCTGACCTCAAGGTGAAGCTCTTCCGTGAGCTTGAGGAGGCCGGCGGGCAGCAGGACGTCTGGTATTTTACCAACACCTCCTCAGTGCCCATCCATCTCCTGGATGAGCGCGCCGGACTCGGCGGGCGCATCCTGGGCTTCCATTTCTACAACCCCCCGGCGGTACAGCGCCTGGTGGAGCTCATCCTCACCTCGTCCACCCTGCCCGAACTGCGCGAGGTGGCCCTGGAACTTGCCCGGAACATGGGCAAAATCATCGTCCCCGCCAACGACCATGCCGGCTTCATCGGCAACGGCCATTTCATGCGTGATGCCCTCTTCGGCTTAGCCGAAGCACAACGCCTGGCCAAGGGCATGCCCCTGCACGAGGCCGTGTACATGGTGAATACCGTGTCCGCCAAGTTCCTGGTACGCCCGATGGGCATCTTCCAACTCATCGATTATGTAGGCATCGACGTGGTCCGCTTCATCCTGGCCGTGATGGATCCCTATTATCCCAATGAGACCCTGCACAGCGCCCTTCTCGACCGCCTCTTCGAGGCCGGAGTGAAGGGAGGTCAGCACCACGATGGATCCCAGAAGGACGGCTTCCTGAAGTATGAGGAAGGGCGCCCCACCGCCGTATATGATCCCGATAACGGAAGCTATGTGGAATTATCCACCTTCAAGGCTGGCTGTGAGGCCAGGCTGGGAGGCCTTCCTGCCTCCATTCCTGCATGGAAGGACGTTGTAAAGGACCCGGAGAAGGAGGCGAAGCTTGCGGCCTATTTCCAGGACCTGGGCGCCCTCGACACCGAGGGAGCTGCCTTGGCCAGGGCCTATGTGAAACGTTCAAGGGACATCGGGCAGCAGCTCGTGGCCGACGGCATCGCCCTGAACGAGAAGGACGTGAATACCGTCCTGCTCACCGGTTTCTTCCACGCCTATGGTCCGATAAACCTTTACCTGGCCTGATCAGTATGACCGGGTTGCACGACAGTATTCGCATTGGCTCATTGCTCCTGCCCAATCGCCTGGTGATGGCCCCGCTCACCCGCTGCCGTGCCGGGGAGGAGGGGATCCCCAATGCCCTGATGGCCGAATATTACCGGCAGCGCTCCGGGGCAGGCCTCATCATTTCGGAAGGTACAAACATCAGCCCTCAGGCCAAAGGTTATCCGGGCACTCCCGGGATATGGAATCCGGAACAGGTGAAGGCCTGGAAAATCGTCACCGATGCGGTACATAGTGCTGGTGGCCGGATATTCATTCAGCTCTGGCATACAGGGCGACTGTCCCATCCCGACCTCCTGCCCCCTGGAATGCACCCTGTCGCACCTTCGGCAATTGCCGGGGAAGGCGCAGTGAGGGCAACAGGCAACCGCCATCCCTTCCCGGTTCCCAGGGCAATGAGCACCGAAGAAGTGGAAGCCACGGTCCAGGATTATCTCCATGCCGGAAGTATGGCTCTGCAAGCCGGATTCGATGGCGTGGAGCTCCACGCGGCCAACGGCTACCTCCCGGAGCAGTTTCTCAACGATGGCACCAATCAGCGTACCGATAAGTACGGTGGACCGGCAACCAATCGGTATCGCTTCATCCTGGAAATTCTTCAGGGACTGCTGAATATATGGGGAGAGGACAGCGTAGGGATACGCCTGTCACCCAGCGGAGTCAGGTTCGGTACTTTCGACAGTGACCCGGTACAAACCTACGGTGGGCTTGTAAGGAAACTGAATGAACTCCCCCTGGCCTACCTTCATCTCGTGGAGCCGCTTACGGAGATCCCGGAGAACTACCTGGCGCAGGTGCTCCCGCATTTCCGCAAGATATACCAGGGAAGGATCATTACTGCCGGGGGCTATGACGCCACTTTGGCTGCTGAGGTAATTCATCAAGGGGAAGCCGAAATGGTGGCCTTCGGTCGCCTGTTCATCTCCAACCCGGACCTTCCGGAGCGTATCCGCATCCGAGAGTATCTGAATGAACCTGATCAGCGGACCTTCTATACCGGAGAGGAAAAGGGTTATACGGATTATCCGTTTTTACAAAGCAACTGTTAATCAATAAGATAGAATGAACAAAGTTGTAAAGAATGCCGAAGAGGCCATTCGTGGACTGGAATCCGGGATGAGCGTGATGTTCGGGGGCTTCGGCCTCTGCGGCATCCCGGAGAACTGTCTCACGGCACTTGCGGCAAGTGATATCCGCGACCTCACCTGCATCTCCAACAATGCCGGCATCGATAATGTGGGTTTGGGAAAGCTGCTCCGAAACAGGCAGATGCGTAAGATGATGGGGTCGTATGTAGGAGAGAACAAAGAGTTTGAGCGTCAGTTGCTCAGCGGGGAGCTGGAGGTGGAGCTCATTCCGCAGGGGACCCTGGCAGAGAGGATACGGGCAGGCGGTGCAGGCATTCCCGCATTTTATGTCCCGGCCGGATATGGCACTGAAGTGCAGGAAGGCAAGGAAGTGAGGGAGTTCAACGGCAAGATGTACCTGATGGAATACGGACTGCGGGCCGATTTCGCTATAGTGAAGGCCTGGAAGGGCGACGCCCTGGGCAACCTGGTGTACCGGCATACCGCCAATAACTTCAACAATATGATGGCCGCGGCGGGCATCATTACCATAGCCGAGGTGGAAGAATTGGTGCCGGTGGGTTCCATCGATCCCAACCAGGTGCATACCCCCGGGATCTATGTACAGCGCATTTTCCAGGGCGTGAACTATGTGAAGCAAATTGAGTTTGTTACTACACGGGAGAAATAGGAGGGTACAATGGCATTGGACAAGAACGGCATCGCCAAACGCATAGCGCAGGAATTGCGCGACGGGTATTATGTGAACCTGGGCATCGGTATCCCCACACTGGTAGCCAATTATATCCCGGAAGGGATGCAGGTGGTATTGCATTCCGAAAACGGCCTCCTGGGCATCGGCCCTTTTCCAACGGAAGACGAGGTGGACCCTGACCTCATCAATGCCGGAAAACAGACCGTGACAGCCCTTCCGGGTTCTTCCTTTTTCGATTCGGCTGAGAGTTTCGCGATGATCCGTGGGGGTCACGTCGACCTTACCGTGCTGGGCGCTTTCGAGGTAAGCGAAAAGGGTGATATCGCCTCTTGGAAAGTGCCGGGAAAGCTCGTAAAGGGTATGGGCGGGGCAATGGACCTGGTGGCTGCAGCCAAGAACATCATTGTGGCTATGCAGCATACCAGCAAGGACGGCGCTTCCAAGCTGCTGAAGGAATGTACCCTGCCGCTTACCGGGGTGCGTTGCGTGAAGAAGATCGTAACCGATCTGGCGGTTATGGAATTGGTGCCTGAAGGCTTCCGCCTGTTGGAACGGGCTCCGGGGGTGAGCGTGGAGGAGATCATCGCCGCCACCGAAGGCAGGCTGATGGTGGAAGGCGAGATCCCTGAAATGAATGTGTAGGCCGGGAAGCAGATAAACAGTAGCGTAACATCATCATCACAGGAAGATCATTATGAATTACCCGAAAAAGGTTGTCATCGGCGACATCACCGTCCGCGACGGATTCCAGCACGAGGAGAAGTTCATCCCCACCGCGGCCAAGCTTTGGCTCACGGAAGAATTGGTACTGGCCGGGTTCCGCCATATCGAGGTCACCAATTTCGGCAACCCTTCCGGTATGCCCCAGTTCAGGGATGCTGATGACATCTTCCGCAAGATCCGATCCAGCAAACGCATTGCCGACCGCATCGACCAGGTGAAATTCACCGCGGTGACCATACGCGAAAAAGCCATAGAGCGTGCCATCCAGACCCGCAAGGAGGGTTATGGCCCCGACCGTATCCTGCTGATGGTGTCCACCAGCGAATCGCATCAGTATAAGAACTCAGGGCTCAACCTTAAAGATTACTGGGCTATGGCCGAGAAATACATCCCTATGGCGCGGGAGGCCGGGATGAAGGTGAACGGCACCGTGAGCACCATCTGGGGCTGTCCTATCGAGGGGCCGACGGATATGGGCAAGGCCATCGACTTCACCAAACGCTGGCTCGACATCGGGGCTACCGACGTGGAGCACGCCGACCACGACGGTTCCGCCTCCCCTGACCGCATATACGCCTATTTCTCCCGCCTGATGGATGCCATACCCCATCCCGAGAAGCATATCGTACACCTGCACACCACCCGCGGATGGGGTCTGGCCAATGTGCTGGCCGCCCTCCAGGCCGGGATGACCAATTACGAATCCACTATGGGTGGCATTGGCGGACAGCCTGCCAATTTCGTGGACGGGGTGCCCGTATCAGGCACGGGGGAGTACTATTACAAGGACCCCAGCATTGTAGGGCTCGTTTCCACCGAAGATATGGTAGTGATGATGGACGAGATGGGCATTGATACCGGCCTCGATGTGGACCGTGTGCTTAAGATCGGTCAGATGGTGGAACGCATCACCGGCCGCCGTCTGCGGTCAGAGAGCATCCGTACCGGGAGAATCCCGAAGGCGCTTAGTGGAAGAAGTTGATGGTTGATGCCTGCCTGCCGGCAGGCAGGGTTGAAGGTTGATGGTCCATGGTTGTGCTGAGCCTGTCGAAGCATGAACCATCGTCAAACTTTTCACTTTTCACTTCTAACTTTTCACTTTTAACTTCCTTGCGTATCTTTGTAATTACATAATAATTACAAGCAATGAAAATCCCTATCATTCCTATTGGAAATTCCAAAGGGATCAGGTTAAGTAAAACCCTGATTGAAAAGTATGATTTCAAGGATTCGGTTGAGCTCATTCTCAATGAGGAGTATCTCATAATCAAACCTGTTGTTGAGCCACGTATTAATTGGGAAAGTGCCTTCAAGGAAATGCATGAGAATGGCGATGATAAGCTGATCATCCCGGATGTGTTTGAGGACGAAGATCTTGAATTATGATCGTTCAGCAATACGAAGTATTTATTGTCAATCTCGACCCTACGGTTGGCAGTGAAATAAAGAAAACCAGGCCCTGCGTGATCATCTCTCCGGATGAAATGAACAGGCATTTGGATACGGTTGTGGTATCACCGGTTACTTCCCACTCAAGAAAATATCCCAGCAGAGTTTTAATAAGCCTGGACGGAAATGAAAACTGGGTAGTTATCGATCAAATACGAACGATAGACAAATCCAGGCTGATAAAACGGATCGGCAGCCTTTCGTCAAAAGAGATCAGCTCGATCAAGCGGGTAATCAAAGAAGTGTTTGTAGATTAATTGATTAGTGGTTACTTGAATGATGATTACTTCCTGCCAGCCGGCAGGGCAGGCTGGGATTGAGGATGTGGCTATTGAATATCGAACAAGGAACAAGAAACAGAATAATATCAATTAGCGAATTTAGGTTTCATAAGTTAAAGGGACATGCGAAAATGTGTACATGCGTACATGCGATCATCATTCTTTTGCCACGAATGCACGAATTTCCCTTCACGGCCTGCCAATGACTGCGCTGCAGTGAGTTTGGATGCCCCTACCATCTACTACACGTTTATTGGCACTGATTTCTGTTTCTCGAGCGGAAGGCTTGGCGATTCTTCGTCAATCGTCCATCGACCTCGTCCATCCTTCGACATTCCTGGTTGGGTGTTCGGTGTTCAGCATCCTCTATCCTTCTGAGATCTGAGATCGTTAGTCCCGCCAGTAGGCGGACAAGCTTTATTCGATATTCTACCACTCCCCCGGCCCCGCAGGGGCCCCCCTTCCTTAGAACGTGCACCTTCCCGGAATCAATAGCTCCGTAGGAGCGACCCTTTATAAACGCCAGGTGTGCGTTCCGGCACGATTTTCCCCCACACTCACACCCGCACTCACACTCACACTCACTCTCACACTCGCACTCTGCCCGTCCGCGTATACTTCCTATAGGTTGCGCCCCTACAGGGCGCAGTGCTTACCTCCGTATCCAACGTGCTATTGAGGTCGGACCCCTACAGGGTCCTCCTGGGACGCGTACTTCGCCACGAATGCACGAATTATCCTGTACGCCCGGCCAACTCACCCGCCGCAGTGAGGGTGTATGCCCATCCAGGCAAACTCTCCACTCTTCACTCTCCACTAACATTAGCCACTAGCCACTAGCCACTAGCCACTGTCTGCCGTAGGCAGACCCGCCACTAGCCACTGTCTGCCGCAGGCAGACCCGCCACTAGCCACTGTCTGCCGCAGGCAGACCCGCCACTAGCCACTAGCCACTAGCCACTAGCCACTAGCCACTATTTGTATTCCAACACCACCGCCTTGCCTTCCATCACCTTGAGGCCGTTGGAGGCGAGGGCATCCATATCGTTCACCACCGGGTAGATGATGACCGGGGCAATCTTCTGCGCCCGGCGGGTGACGTAATCAGAAAAACGGCGGCTGTTGAAGATAGCGCCCATCATAATGATGGCATCAGGCCTCTCCTCGAACACCATGCACATAGCCCCGATCTCCTTGGAGAGCTGGTAGCCCATAGCATACAGTATGAATTCGGCATACTCGTCCCCGCCCTGGATGCGCTCCTCAATCTCGGCGATATTGGTAGTACCCAGGTAGGCTTTGAGGCCCCCGTTCTTGGTCACCATATTGCGCATTTCCTCCTTGGTATACTTTCCGCTGTAACACAGGTCAACCACCCGCCCCACGGGCAATCCGCCCGTACGCGTGAAGGAGAAGGGGCCTCCCCCGTCGAAAGCCTGGTTCACGTCGACCACCCGGCCCTGCTTGTGTGCCCCCACCGAGATACCACCGGTACCTACATACACCACGATGAGGTTCATATCCTCGTAGTTGCGGTTGACGGAATGGGCATATTCCCTGGAAACAAACTTTTGGTTGAGGGCGTGGAACACGCTCTTGCGCTGGATCTCGGGATGCCCGGTGATGCGGGCCACCTCGTCCAGCTCGTCCACCACCACAGGATCGGCCAGGTAGGCACTCACCCCTCCGCCGATCTTCTGTGCGATGGCATCGCCGATCAGTCCGCCGAGGTTGGTTTCATGCACCCCCTGCACCCCGATGCGCAGGTCGCGCTTCATCTCTTCATTAACCTTGAAAATGCCGGAAGGCACCGGCTTGATCAAGCCCCCGCGGGCCATCACAATGCCGATCTCGTTAAGGCGGATGTCGTTGTCTTCCAGCTCTTTCAAGATGGCTTCAGTACGCATGTCCAGTTGTTCCACGATGTCGCTGAAGCTCGCCAGGACCTCCGGTTTATGACGTATCATCTTCAGAAAGAGAAGGTTCTTGTTCTGATATACCGCGATCTTGGTGAATTCCACTTCCGGATAAATGACAAGGATCTTTTGAAGGACCATGGGTCGATGGGTTAGGTTTGGGATTGTAAGGATGAGTCCCGCATGGGTTACGGACAAATTTAAGGCAAATCGTCAGGAATACCACCGCAAAAAGCGCAGGTATGCGGGGGCATCAGGCCGAAGCGATGAGGGTAATGGAAACCAGGGCCAGGCCGATGCCGGCCAGGTTGACGACCGACAGGCGTTCCCTGAAGAGGAACATGCCCAGCAGGGCCGAAAGGCTTACCACACTCACACTCACCAGGGGCACATACACCGAAATATCGAAAAAGGCCATTCCCGACATGAAGAAGTAGGTGGAATACCAGTTAAGCAGCCCCAGGATCAACCCGGCCAGGAGGTCCCTGGAATGGAATACCCCCTGCCCCCGTTCGCGTTTTACCAGGGAGGCCAGGATGCCGGTAAGCAGCGCCACAAAGAATACCACCGTGAGGAATTCCTCAAAATCATCGCGGATATAATAATGCTCTACCACCTTCATCAGGGAGTCGTTGGTGCCGTTCCCCAGAAAAAGCAACAAGGGGAAAAGCACAGCGGAGGCAGTGAGTACGATGTGTCCTTCTTTCTTAAAAGTAAGGTAGACCGCCACCAGGGCCAGCAGGAGCCCGGCCAGCTTGAGGACCGGAAGGGGGTCGCGGAACAGCCAGAGGCCAAGGAGGACGGGAATAACCACCGACATACGTGCCGCCACCGAGGTCAGGGCAACGCCCACCCGTTGGGTGGATGCGGCATACAGATAGAAGGTGATGATGAAGGTGAGCCCTACGATAAGGGCCAGCGGTAGCCAGGCCTTTCCAACGAATGAACTAAGGTTGGGCTCCCCATCGGCCTGCAGAATTCCGAAAGTGACCGCCACGACGTAGTTGATGGTTATGGCTGGCATCACCCGTATGCCAAGCCGGGGAAACAGCTTGAACGCCACCAGGATCGCGGTGGAGAACAGAACGGCCAGGAGGAGATTGAGCATTCAGCAGGATTTCTGCAAAGCTACACAAGTCCGGAGGATGACCTCATAGGTGGCCGGCAAACGGAAAGGAGGTTCCTTTTCATGATCGTCCACGGCGCTCAGGGCATCCTTGATGGCCAGCCAAACACTGAGTGCGAGCATAAATGGGGGCTCGCCGACGGCTTTGCTCTGCTTCACGGCCAACGGATTGGGCGCATCCTCCAGCAGTTTCACCCTGAAGTCCTTCGGGATGTCGCAAAAGGTGGGGATCTTGTAGGTGTCGGGAGAATCGGTAAGAAGACGTCCCTGGGCGTCCCAAACCACTTCCTCGAGCGTCACCCAGCCCATGCCCTGCACAAAAGCGCCCCTGACCTGCCCCAGATCGATGGCGGGGTGCAGGCTTGCCCCCGCATCGTGAAGGATGTCCACCCTCAGCACCTTGTGCACGCCGCGGAGCAGGTCCACTTCCACTTCGCTCACGGCCATGCCGAAGGCAAAGTAATGAAATGGATGCCCGCGCCCCGCTTCTTTATCGAAATGTATATCGGGTGTACGGTAGAACCCCCTGGCACTCAGATTGATCCTCTCACGGTATGCCAGGGCGATAAGATCCTTCAAGGGCACTTTGTTTACCTCCTGTCCTTCTTCCCATACCCATCCTTCGCTGAAATGCACCTGCGCGGGGGATGGAGATCCCGGCAGGGAAGCAAACAGGCGTTCCCTGGCGATCCATTCCAGGCGTTCCCTGATCTGAATACAGGCATCCTGTACGGCCATACCATTCAGGTCGCTGCCTGAGGAAGCGGCGGTGGCCGAGGTATTGGGCGTCACCTGCGTATCCGTAGGGCTGATCCTGACGCTGGAGCGGAACACACCAAGGGTTTCCGCAGCAATGGCGATCATCTTGGTATGCAGTCCCTGGCCCATCTCCACGCCCCCGTGGTTTACCACCACGCTGCCATCCTGGTACAGGTTCACCAGGGCCGAGGCCTGGTTGAGGAAAGAGGTGGTGAAGCTGATGCCGAACTTCACGGGGGTCAGCGCCATCCCGCGTTTCTTCCAGGTATTCCCGTGATTGAACCGGTCGATCTCCCGGCGGCGCCCCAGGTAGCCCGAGCTTTCCATCAGCTCATTAAATAATCGATGCAGCAGGTTGCGCTCCACTTCTTCCCCGTAATGCGTGAGGTTGCGGTCGTTCAATCCGTAGAAGTTCAGCTTGCGTAGCTGAGCGGCGTCCTTACCTCTTTCCCTGGCAATGCGGTCCACTATGGTCTCGATCACGGCCATTCCCTGAGGTCCGCCAAAACCCCTGAAGGCCGTATTTGGGGGCAGATTGGTTTTCCATATCCTGCCCCTTACCCTAAGGTTGGGAACAAAATAGGCATTGTCCACATGGAACATCGCCCTTTCCATAATGGCAGCACTGAGGTCGAGGGCCGCGCCTCCGTCGCTGTTGAGAACGATATCCACGGCAAGCAGTCGACCGTCTTCATCGTAACCTGCCTTGTATGAGGCCAGGAAAGGGTGGCGTTTGCCTGTGATCGACATATCCTGCTGGCGGTCGAGGTGGACTTTCACAGGGAGCCCTGTAGCATGGGCCATGAGGGCGGCCCAGCAGGCCACATGGGAGGCCTGCGTTTCCTTGCCACCGAAGGCCCCTCCGAGCCTGGGGGCTTCCACCTGCACCAGGTTGCGGGCCAGGCCGAGCACCCCGGCCACCAGGGCCTGGGTTTCGCTCGGGTGCTGGGTGGATGCAAGGATACGGATATGCTGCTCTTCGGGGATTGCCAGGGCCGATTGGGTTTCGAGGTACCAGTGTTCCTGGGCCCCGGTTTCCAGTTCCCCCTCAAGGAAGTATGGGGCAGAGGCGAGGCCCTGCTCCACATCCCCTGTGCAGATCCTTCGCTCCGGCGACAGGAGCCCGCCAAGCTGCATTGCCTGGCGGAGATCAAGTACAGCTTCCTTCTCCTTCCAATCGATACGGACCTTGCCGGCAGCCTCCCTTGCCGCCTCCAGGGAATCCGCGGCCACCAGGGCTACCGCCTGGCCCCGGAACATCACCTCATCCTGTGCCAGGCAAGGTTCGTCCTTCACCACCGGACCCATATTGTTCTCTCCCGGAATGTCGGCGGCGGTGAGCACGGCCAATACCCCCGGGTACGCCCTGGCCTCTGTGGTTTCGATGGAAAGGATATCTGCCGAGGGGTAGGGTGAGGTCACGATACAGCCGTACAGCATACGGTTGAGTTGTATATCGTTCACATACAAAGCCTTGCCTGTAACGTGGGAAACAGCGCTCTCGTGAACACTCATCTTGTCCTCCGGCCGGTTTTTCATAGCGTCGGGCCTTGCTGTTGTTGCCATTCGAGGGAATCAAGATAGAACCTGCGCAGAAGGTTTCCCGCGACAAGGCTGCGGGTGGAAGCATCGCCGCGGACATCGCAGATGGGATGCAGGCTTTGCCTGATGTGCGCCATCCCTTCCTCTACTGTGGCATTGTTCCAGGGTTCTCCGAGCATAAGTTCTTCGGTCGCTCTCAACCTCAGGGGTTTGGCTGCCATACCGCCATAGGCGATCCTCAGATCGGTAACCTTTCCCTCTTCAATTTCCAGGCTGAAACAGGCGCTCACCGAGGAGATATCCACTTCCTTTCGCCTGGATACTTTATATGCGCGGTTGTAATGCCCTGGCCCGGGTATAGGCAGGTGCAGATGGGTGATCATTTCCCCGGCCTGCAAGGCGGTAGTACGATAGCCCGTGATAAAGTCTTCAAGGTGCATCCTGCGTTTCTGACCGGCCTTCTGCAGCACCACCTCCGCACCTATGGCCAGCAGCACCGGGCTTAGGTCGCCAATGGGCGAGGCCGTGCCCAGGCTGCCCCCGGCCGTGGCCATATGCCGCACCTGGGTCGAGGCATAGAGATCGAGCATCTCGGCCAGGGGAGGCAGGGATTCACGGCAGTCCACGCGCACCTTTTCCAGTGGCCGTGCAGCGCCCAGCTCGAGGAAACCCGCTTCGTAACGTATCCCATTGATCTGCGCTATGCCCGAAATGTCGAGGTAATGTGTGGGTTCCTCTGGTAACCTGAACTTGACGCCCAGGTCGGTATTCCCGGCAATGATCCGGGTTTTGGGATGCGCGGACAGCAAATCCAGTGCATCGGAGAGCCGGAACACTTTAGTATAGGTATGAGGCAGATGACCGGATATGATGGGAGCCTGATCTTCCCTGATCTGGACCAGGCGGGAATAAGCGCCTTCGTTCGCAGTTTGAAAACCCGGCACATCACGACTCTGCATCGCGGTCTGCATGGCATCTATGATGGGCAGATATCCGGTGCACCGGCACAGGTTGCCGCTGAGGTATTTTGCTATCCTTACGGCATCCGTCGTCCCGTCCTGCATCCAGAGCGCATACATCGACATAACCAGTCCGGGGGTGCAGAAGCCGCACTGGCTGCCGTGATGGTCAACCAGGGCCTGCTGTACCGGATGCAGTATTCCATTGCGGGCCAGATGAGCGGCGGTGATTACCTGGCAGCCGTGCACCATCGGCAGAAGCAGCAGGCAGGAGTTCACGGGCACATACTCCAGTCTGCCTTCCGGCCCCGGTCTTGCCAGAACCACCGTGCAGGCCCCGCAATCGCCCACGCCGCAGCCTTCCTTCACATCGCGCAAACCCTCCTCATCCCTCAGATGATCGATGAGCCGGGTGAAGGGGTGATTTCTTCCTTCCAGATTGATACTGATCTCTTTCTGCCCCAGTAGGAAAGTGATGTAGTTCCTGCCGTTCATAACATCGCGCCCCTCCTGACGGCAATGAGCCGGGCTGCGATACTTACTGCTATCTCCTCCGGGCCCTGTGCTCCTATGGGGAGTCCCACAGGCATATCTATACGGTCGATCACATCTTCGGATATACCAAGCAGGAGCAATTGCTCCCGGGCTTCCTTCACCTTGTTCCGGCTGCCCAGCATACCAAGATAGACCAGGGGTTTTCCTGCAAGTGCCGCGAGATACTCTATATCGGCTTTATGCTCGCTGGTGGCGATCACAAAGAATGAGCCAGGTCCAAAGGAACAGGCCTTCAGCAGGGTTTCGGGATCTCCGTTTACAAGCCGCACGCCTGAAGGGATGCTTGCTTTTACGTCATCGGGCTTGTTGTGGAGCAGGACGACCCGGAACCCCAGGGAAGGGGCTATCCGGGCCAGGGCCAGGCCCACGTGCCCTGCACCGAAAATATGCAGTACAGGCTCGGTACCAAACACCTGGATGAAGACTTCCATTTTCCCTCCGCAGCCTTCCGTGGCAGCCTCTCCGGGGGAGCATAATCGGGGGGAACCTTCCCTGAGCGCTTCCAGCGCGCAGTCCAGCACTTCTTTCTCAATGCTTCCTCCGCCGACCGTACCGAAGGTCCTGCCGTCAGGCAGCAAAAGCATTGCCGTGCCCCGCTTCCGGGGGGTCGAACCGCGGGTAGATGTCACCACACAATAGGCAAAGGCCTGGCCTTCCGCGAGCAGCGTGGCCATGTGCCGGTTCAGGGCTTCTGACATGGCAGTGTACCTAAGAAAGGCTCAAGTTACGAAATGCCCGGGCAAATCCTGCTCCTCCGGAAAGGATCAATCGCTCCGGGGCCTACACTGGTCGTCGACGATAGCAATTGCCCTGTCAGAAGGGCGCCGGAAGCAGCATGTGCAGGATGAGTCCGAGCAGCAGCAAGCCGCTGAACCTTCGGTTGTATACGAAGGCATGGCTGGCGAAGAAGAGCGGCCAGGTCGTCTTCACGGCAGGATCCTGTTCCGAAGGTTTGGGTTTCAGGAAGATGCGCGAGGTTCGGATGTAGTCCATCAGGGCCAGAACCACGATCAGCAGGGAGAGTCCGAACCTGCCGTCGATGATCATCCAGGCAAACAGGGCGTACTGCAGGAACCAGATCCCTATGGTGGTGTAGCGTGAAATCTTTTCACCCAGGATCACGGGCAGGGTGAAAACCCGCTTGGCCCGGTCCATGTCCGATTTGTCGATGTGCTTGCCGAACAGCACGCTGGTAGGGCCAATGGCATACACTACGCTGAGTAGCACCACGTCCCAGTTCCAGGATCCCCCGGAAGTAACGTAGTAGGAGCCGCCGATCATCAGCGGGCCCCAAACGGCTACAACGGTGGGCTCGCCCAGGCCGATGTATTTCAGTGGCCAGGTATAGAACAGCAGCAGGACCAGGCCGGCAGCCATCAGGTAGGCCGTGTTGATGTCGGTACGGTAAACCAGGACGAGTCCGCTGGCCATAGCCACCGCCAGGCTGACCCCGATATAGCGTTTGAAGGCCGCCTTGCTCAGGTAGCCCGATTCCACGATCTGGGGGCCGTAGAGCGTGCGGTAGTAATTGCCGCTGTCCACTCCCCGGCGGAAATCAACCAGATCGTTGAGCATATTGTTGGATGCGTGGGCGAATACCAGGCCTACCATGGCCAGCAGAAAATTGATCGTATTGAAGTTCCCGGTATAGTAATAGGCAAGAACCCCACCAATAGCCGCCGACATAGCCGTCATAATGAATACGGCCGAGCGGCTGGCTACCAGCCAGCGCGATACCACATCAAGTGAGGCCCATTCCTCCTTGCTAACCTGGGGAATGGTGCGCAGTGTATTGAACCAGAAAGATATGCGTTTCATAAGCATTTGATTTATATGGATTTGAGCCTGATTATGGCGTTAACCAACATTAACAACCGACGCGGATAAAGTGTTCATGCCGGTCACAGGGCAAGGGCAGGGAGGAAGCAGGTCCACCAAATGGTCACCATCAGCGCCGGATATCGATCTTCTCAATATTTATTACCTTTGGGAGAGATCGGCGGTGCACCTGGCTGCAGGATGTTGCGATTGCAGAGGAGCATCGGCCGTCGGTTGCCTACACAAGGTCCCATCACAATTATCTGTATCCAAAACCCATCGTCATGCGCACACTACTCTCCTTTATCCTGTTGTGGTCCTGTACCTTGCTTCAGGCCCAGGACAACTGGCAGCAATACCGCGACCGGCTTCCCGGCTGGCCTGCAGACCTTACGCTCAGCAGCGTGGAGGCGTACACTACCGCCTTGTTGACCCTCAGGGACGAGCTGGACCAGCAGCTGGAAAGCAAGGGTGACCAGCAGGAAACCGCCTTGGAGGGGATGACCACGGCGCAGGCAATGCAGATGGCGGCCCGGTATCAGGAACATATGATGGAGAAAAGCCCTGAAGAGATCAGCGCGATGATCGAGCAGGTCAACACCGACCAGTCGGACCTGCTGGTTTCCATACAGCTTGGCCAGGACCTGGAATCCGCGATGCAGCGCTTCCGCGATGAATATTCAGCTGCCGTGGGGGGCATACGGCAGCAATATCCCTGCGAAATGGGAATAAGGGATGCCAGCGATCGCTGTGAGGAGCGGAGTGCCGCCCTGAAGGAGCTTGGGATCAGACTTCAGACGGAGCATTTCTCCGGGGAACAGGCAGGGGTCCGGATCGCTGTGGAGGCGATGCGGGAACATATCTACACGAAGACGCTCCCTTCAGCGCTCCGGAAAGAACAGGAACAATACACTGCATTGGGTGTGGCCCCGCCCGCCGCAAGCAATACAGGGCTGGAAATGGTGAAATCCGACATCGGCCTGTTGCTTGGTTGTGCCGAGCTCATGGGCTGGGTGGCGGGTATTCGTTCCAACGACAACCTCTTCTTCACCACTGGGATGTAGCCCCGCATTCGCTCTTGTTTCCGGCGGCCCCTCAGCCGATCCGTACCGAGGTCATCGAGATCGAACCCATCACCGTTTTATCGTTGAACAGCTTCACCTGCTCCTTATCCCCTTTTAGTCCCAGGGTATACAGGAGGGGAAGGTAATGGTCGGGGGTGGGTACGGCCAGTTGATAGGCTTTGGGCAGGTTGCGGTATTGGATGAGGGTATCGAAGGAACCCTCGAGGATCATCCGGTTGAAGCCCTCACTGGCTTCGAGCGCCCAATCGTGTCCGGAAGCGGGGTTCCTCCAGTCTACCAGGCCCAGGTTGTGTACGATGTTCCCGCTCCCGAGGATTAGTACACCCTTGCTGCGGAGATCCGAAAGCTGGGATGCCAGATCGAAGTGCCAGGCCGGACCTTGGGTGCGGTCGAGGCTCAATTGGATCACCGGAATATCGGCCTTTGGGTACATCCGCATCACCACCGACCAGCAGCCGTGATCCAGTCCCCAATCATCGTCCATACCCACTTTGGTGCCCGAAATGAGGTTGGCCGTGGAAGTGGCCAGTTCCGGATCGCCGGGGGCTGGGTACTGAACCTCGAAGAGCGCGCGGGGAAATCCGCCGAAATCGTGAATGGTGCGGGGCTTCTTCATCGCCGTAACGAAGGTCCCCTGGGTTTCCCAGTGGGCCGAAATGCAGAGTATGGCTCTGGGACGCGGAAGATCATCGGCCAGCCGGCGCCAACCCTGCACGAATTCGTTCTCCTCGATGGCGTTCATAGGGTTTCCGTGCCCGGCGAACACCACCGGCATACGTTCCGTCGGCGGTAGCCCGCTGAAGGCTTTATTCAGGGCATTAAGTTTCATAGTATAAGGAATGGCGGAGGCTATGGCCAGCGTTTGAAGGAAATCTCGTCTTTCCATCCGGAACAGATTGTTCCCGGATTCGAAATCGGACCTCCGGGATGTTCAGAATGGTAAACAATCCGGGATATGGATATGTTCGGGAGGGATGTTCTATGTTCTATGTTCTATGTTCTATGTTCTATGTTCTGTGTTCTATGTTCTGTGTTCTATGTTCTATGTTCTTTGTTTCTTGTTTCTACCCTTCGCCACGAAAAGACAAAACCACAGGCATCATTCCCCAGCGCGATGTATTGGTGCATATGTCGGTCACCTGGGGAGGGTAGCGTGTGATCCATTATACCGGCTTGCGGGTGGACCTGGGGGATTGGGACCGGGAGAGCCAGCGGGTGAACACTGCCCTGAAAGAAGTGGGTAAGAGAGCGGGATTAATAGAACCCGTGGTAATCACCCGTTTCCGGGGCGATGAACGGGTGACCATAGGCCCGGTTCCGCTGTATGAGCGCCTGACCACACACGTAGGCCGCAAGACCTTTGTGAGCATAGCCTTCTACCTGGGAATGCCCAAGGAGCTGATTATGGCCATCACTACCCATTCCAGCCCGGCAGTGATCGACCGCCACTACCTTTCCATTATGCCG
>JAKLHK010000017.1 GCA_022710185.1 Bacteroidota bacterium | reverse complement strand
GAAATATCGTATGGCCGCTGAGGTATCGCCCTGCTCCTTGCTCATGAAACCCAGGATGAAATAGGCCTGGGGCAGTCCCGGGTCAACCTGGAGGGCCCGGCGGGCATAGCTCTGCACCCCCTCATAATCGCGATAATACAGGCTGAGCTCAGCCAGTTTAAGCATGGCGTTGGTGTTTTGCTCCTCCAGGCCAAGGACCTTGAGCAGGGTTTCCCTGGTCTTCTGGGGCTGGCTGAGCCCCAGATAGATATCAGAAAGGGTGAGGAGGTAGTCCGGCTTATCAGGCTGAAGGTTGAGCGCATTACTGATATCACGCAGAGCCTCATTCATGTGGCCATTGTTCAGGTACAGCATGGCGCGTTCGTTCAATGCGCCGTGGTCCCCGGGGTCCTGCTTCAGCCGCTCGTTGAGCATAGCCATCTGCACGGAATCTCCGACACCGACCAGTGCAAGGGTATCCGCCACCTCCTGCCCCTCCTTGCCATTGCCGCTATGGCAGGCCGGGGCCAGAAACAGCATCCCCAGACTGACGATAAGGATACCCGGGATAATGCGCATCATCCTTCCTTGGGGTTGTTCATTGCCTGACGGATGGCGGCCTCGAGCTCATCGCTGAGTTCAGGGTTGTCGATAAGCAGGCGTTTCACGGCATCCCTGCCCTGCCCCAGCCTCGTCTCCCCGTAACTGAACCAGGAGCCGCTCTTCTGCACGATGTTGTACTGCACTCCGAGATCGATGATCTCGCCTGTACGCGAGATGCCTTCGCCAAACAGGATATCGAACTCGGCCATGCGGAAAGGCGGGGCCACTTTATTCTTCACTACCTTAACCCTGACACGGTTGCCCATGGCTTCATCACCTTCCTTGATCTGGTTCAGCCGGCGGATGTCGAGACGCACTGATGCGTAAAACTTCAGGGCATTGCCCCCGGTAGTCGTCTCCGGACTGCCGAACATCACGCCAATCTTCTCCCTCAACTGGTTGATGAAGATGCAGCAGCACCCGGTCTTGGAAATGGTTGAGGTCAGCTTTCGCAGGGCCTGCGACATCAGTCGGGCCTGCAGCCCTACTTTGGCATCCCCCATCTCGCCCTCGATCTCCGACTTGGGGGTCAGCGCAGCAACAGAGTCGATAACGATGATATCAATCGCCCCGCTACGGATCAGGTTGTCCGCGATTTCCAGGGCCTGCTCCCCGTTGTCGGGCTGGGAAACCAGCAGGTTCTCAATGTCCACCCCCAGCTTCCTGGCATAGAAACGGTCGAAGGCGTGTTCAGCATCAATGAAGGCCGCGATGCCCCCGCTGCGCTGCGACTGGGCGATGGCATGGATGGCCAGGGTCGTCTTTCCGGAGGACTCCGGACCATAGATCTCAATCACCCTCCCCCTGGGAAGGCCCCCGATACCCAGGGCATGATCAAGCGCGATAGAGCCGGTGGAAATGCTCTCCACATCCTCCACCGCACTGTCGCCCAGTTTCATGATCGCCCCCTTTCCGTAACTCTTCTCGAGCTTGTCCAGGGTAAGCTTCAGGGCTTTTAATTTCTCCGAATGGACGTGTTCGTCACTTTGCTGTTTGGCCATGATAGAATGCTATTGCTTATGATTATTCCAATGCTTTAAGAATCTGCTCGGTATGCGACTTGGTATCCACCTTGTCGAAGATCTTCAGGATATTCCCGTCTTGCCCAATAACAAAGGTGGTACGGTGTACCCCATCATACACCTTGCCCATGAACTTCTTCGGTCCCCAGACACCGTATTGCTGAAGGATTTTCTTTTCCGTATCCGGGATCAGGGTAAACCCGAGTTGATATTTGCCGGCAAACTTCAGGTGGGAAGCGGGGCTGTCAGGGCTAACCCCCAGCACCACATAGCCCTTGTCCAGGAGCAACTGCTGGTTGTCCCTGAAATTGCAGGCCTCGGCCGTACAACCGGGGGTATCGTCCTTGGGATAGAAATAGAGGATGACCCTTCGCCCACGAAAGGCGCTGAGCGACAACGGGTTTCCCTGCTGATCAGCCGCTTCGAATAAAGGCGCGGCCATGCCTTCCTTGAGTTTTTCCATGGTATAGAAGTATTGCAAATCAAATGAAAAGACACTGAACTAACAATCCTGCGGGCCCGGAGTTTTCAACATCCCCGCTTCTAATTAGACGTTCTGGGGACCTCCTGGCGGAAATTTTTTCTGAAAATAAGTACAGAACTCCTGAAGGCCGCATTCTGCGCACCTGGGCTTGCGTGCCTGGCAAACGTATCTTCCATGCAGGATAAGCCAGTGGTGGGCCTTGTGCACCAGGGCTTCCGGAATATGGCGCACCAGCTGGCGCTCCGCCTCAAGTGGGTTCTTTGCCCGGGTGGTGAGGCCAAGTCGTGCGCTGACCCTGAATACATGGGTATCCACAGCCATGGCCGGCTGATCGAACACCACTGAGGCAATGACATTGGCCGTCTTGCGCCCCACCCCGGGCAGTTTCTGCAATTCAGAAATATCGTGGGGCACCTCGCCCCCGTATTCCCCCATCAGCATGCGGGCCATACCCACCAGGTGCCTGCTTTTATTGTTGGGATAGGAACAGGAACGGATATAGGCAAATACCTCATCCTCCGATGCGGCGGCCAGACTTTCCGGGTCAGGAAAACGCCGGAAGAGATCCTGTGTGATCAGGTTCACCCGCTTATCAGTGCACTGGGCCGAAAGGATGACGGCCACCAGCAGCTCAAAGGGGCTGGCATAGGCCAGTTCGGTCTCGGCCACGGGCATGTGCTCGGAAAACCAGGTGATGACCCGGGCATATCGTTCCTTGATGCGCATGCTGCAAAGTTAGTGGCTCCCGGGTTTGGCCTGGCACAAAATGGCCTGGCCGCCGGGTTCCTGTGGAACCGGCGGCCAAACCCGCTCTACCCTTAGTTCAGGATATAGGAAAGTGTTCCGGCGACCTGCGTTCGTTCGACAGTGAGGGCCCTGGAATAGTTCAGCAGGTTGGCGATCACCTGGGGTGCAGGTGAGATGCCGTTGCTTCCGGCCGCCGGTTTCCCGGACCTCGGGGTTCTGTCAGTGAACGGTTTGAATGACTTGGGGGTAAGGTTTCGCTGCATAAGCAACCCGTGTTGGTGAATAATGCAATCACGGGGAGATAACGCAGCCTATGCAGGGATATTGTATCCCGTCCTGAGTTCATGTTGTCAGCACGATATCCTTTTCCCGGATCATCTTGCGAAGGTTGATGAGGGCATAGCGCATACGCCCCAGGGCGGTATTGATGCTCACATCGGTCACCTCTGCAATGTCCTTGAAGCTCATATGGGCATAATGCCTCATCTTGAGCACTTCCTTCTGCTCCTCGGGCAGCAGCTCGATCAGGTTGCGCACATCCTTGTGGATCTGATCGGTGATCATGCGCTCCTCAATGGAGGCATCCAGCACCCGGATGGTGGAGAAGATATCAAAGTCATCCCTTCCATTGTCTACCACAGGGATGCGCTTGGCGCGCCGGAAATGGTCAATGATCAGGTTGTGCGCGATACGCATCACCCACTGCAGGAATTTTCCTTCCTCCTTGTAGGCCCCGGCCTTCAGGGTATGGATGACTTTGATAAAGGTATCCTGAAAAATGTCGTCGGCCAGTTGGCGGTCCTTGACCACCATAAGAATATACCCGTACACGCGGTTCTTGTGCCTGAGTATAATCTGTTCAAGGCTTTTCTCATCGCCGGCCAAATATCTATGAATTAGCGAGGTATCGCTAAGTTCATGGCTCTTCATGGTGCCTCCCTTTTTAAAGGTTTAACTTAAAAGGGTAGATATCGGCCTATAGGTGTCCTCCAGAATTAAGGGTGAGCGATGAGGTTAACGTCGGTAATCTTGCTTTATTGCGGAAGCAGATCTGTTGTCATGCTTCATACGGCAAATATACGATTAGGATACCAATCTGCAAGTATTGGTTAATTTTGGCCCTCAATTCAAGGGTAGATGCAGGATTTCGACCCGGAACGGTACGATCCCCGGGAATACATCATTATCAAGGGTGCCAGAGTTCACAACCTGAAGAACCTCAGCGTGGCCATCCCCCGCAACCGCCTTGTGGTGGTTACCGGCCTTTCAGGCAGTGGAAAGTCCTCCCTGGCCTTCGACACCCTCTATGCGGAAGGCCAGCGCCGCTATGTGGAGAGCCTGAGCGCCTACGCCCGCCAGTTCCTGGGCCGCATGAGCAAACCCGAGGTGGATTACATCAAGGGGATCGCTCCGGCGGTCGCCATCGAGCAGAAGGTCAACACCCGCAACCCCCGCTCCACGGTGGGCACCTCGACGGAGATCTACGAGTACCTCAAACTGCTTTTTGCCCGGGTCGGCCATACCTTTTCTCCTGTCAGCGGGGAAGAGGTGAAACGGGACACGGTGACTGAGGTCACTGACTTCGTTCTGGCGCTCCCGGCGGGAAGCACAGCACTCATCCTTACCCCCCTTATGGTGAAGGAAGGGCGCAGCCTGAAGGAACAACTGTTGGTGCTGCAGCAGATCGGATTCAGCCGGGTGGAATATGAAGGCGAAATTGTCCGGATCAGCGAGCTTCTGGAAAAGGAGGCGGGGCTAAGGGCCCGTTCGCGCACTTATCTGGTGATCGACCGCATCCGGAGGGAGGAGGGCGATCCCGACCTTACGGCCCGCATCGCGGATTCGGTGCAGACGGCGTTCTTTGAAGGGGCTGGTTCCTGCATAGTTCATTTTGAGCGCGGAGAAGTCACACAACGGAAGGAGTATTCCAACCGCTTCGAACGCGATGGGATGAGCTTCGAAGAGCCAAGCATCAACCTGTTCACGTTCAATAATCCTTACGGGGCCTGTAAGAAATGTGAAGGTTTCGGAACCATCATCGGCATAGATGAGGACCTGGTGATCCCGAACAAGAGCCTCTCGGTTTATGAGGAGGCCGTGGCCTGCTGGAAGGGGGAAAAGATGGGCCAATGGCGGGAACACCTGGTGATGAACGCCTACAAATTCGATTTTCCCATCCATAAACCGGTGTATGAGCTCAGTGAAGCACAGCGCGAACTGCTATGGACCGGAAACGAATTCTTTGATGGTCTGAACGAGTTCTTCCGCCAGGTGGAGGAACAGACCTATAAGATCCAGTACCGTGTCATGCTCAGCCGCTACCGCGGGCGCACAGCCTGCCCTGAATGCAAAGGGACGCGTCTGCGCAAGGACGCCAGCTACGTCAAAGTGGGTGGGCGCTCCATCAGCGAGATCGTGCTCATGCAGGTGAGCTCCGCCCTGACCTTCTTCCGTGAGCTGGAGTTGAGCGGGCATGACCGTAAGGTTTCCGAGCGCATCCTGCTGGAGATTACCAACCGCCTGAGCTTCCTGGAGGATGTCGGCCTGGGCTACCTCACCCTGAACCGCCTGTCAAATACCCTTTCCGGAGGGGAGTCGCAGCGGATCAACCTGGCCACCTCCCTGGGCAGCAGCCTGGTGGGGTCCATGTACATCCTGGATGAACCCAGCATCGGGTTGCATCCGCGCGATACCTATCGGCTGATCCGTGTGCTGAAGCAACTCCGCGATATTGGGAACACGGTGATCGTGGTGGAACATGACGAAGAGATCATACGGGAAGCAGACCAATTGATCGACATCGGTCCGTTGGCCGGGAGCCACGGTGGGGAACTGGTGTTCCAGGGAAGCCTCGATGAACTGCCCCTTCAGTCCGGCAGCCTTACCGCCGAATACCTCCGTGGGACCAGGGAGATCGCTGTGCCGCCGCGCCGCAGAAGGGCCAAGGACTTTCTGGAGGTCGTTGGGGCCAGGGAGAACAACCTGCGTAATGTAACGGCCCGCTTTCCCCTCCACGCCATGACCGTAGTCACCGGGGTCAGCGGCTCCGGCAAGTCGAGCCTGGTGCGTGAAGTGCTCTACCCCGCACTGCGCCGGGAGTTCGGGGGGCTGGGCGACCGTATCGGGCGGCACGACCTCATCCGCGGCGACCTCAACCTCATCCAGGCCGTGGAGATGGTCGACCAGAACCCCATCGGACGCTCTTCCCGTTCCAATCCGGCGACCTACGTTAAGGCTTACGATGATATCCGGGCCCTGTTCGCCAGCCAGCCCCTGGCCAAAATGCGGGGCTACCGGCCCGGTTTCTTCTCCTTCAATATCGAAGGGGGGCGCTGCGAGGAGTGCGAAGGCGAAGGCAGGGTGAAGATCGAGATGCAGTTCATGGCCGACATTTACCTCAGCTGCGAAAGCTGCGGTGGAAAGCGGTTCAAGGAAGAGGTACTGGATGTCCGCTATCAGGAAAAGAGCATCAGCGACATCCTGGAAATGACGGTAGGAGAAGCCCTGGAGTTCTTCGGAAGAAAGGACAAGAACAACACCAGCGAAAAGCGCATCGTATCCCGTCTGCAGCCCCTGGCCGACGTGGGACTGGGCTACCTGCACCTGGGCCAGCCCAGCAGTACCCTCAGCGGGGGCGAAGCCCAGCGCATCAAGCTGGCCTACTTCCTCACCCGGGGCAATGCCGAAAAGCCCACCCTCTTCATCTTCGATGAGCCAACAACCGGCCTCCACTTCCACGACATCTCCAAGTTGCTTGAAGCCTTCAACGCCCTGGTGGAACACGGGCATTCCCTGGTGGTGATAGAACATAACCTGGAGGTAATCAAATGCGCCGACTGGATCATCGACCTGGGACCCGATGGAGGACAGCACGGGGGCATGCTGTTGTATGAGGGCCCTCCGGAGGGACTGCTGGAATGTGAGTCCTCCCATACTGCGGGTTATCTGCGCGATAAACTGAAGAAGGACCAGCTTCCCTAACTGCCCATGAAACGCTTCATAGGTTACTTCAGGGACTTCCACCGGGAATACTTCTCCTTCAGGGCCTATGGCCTGGCCCTGCTGTTTCTTGCTGCCCTCATCGCCTTCAACTACAGCATTGAACTGGAAGACCATGTGATCGACCGTCACCACGGCACGGCCCTGCACGGACTGCTGTTCTTCGCCCTGCACGCGTTCAGTTGGGCGGCAGTGTTCCTGATCTTTCAGCTCACAGGCCGCAAGCGCTCTGTGCTGAACGGCAAAGCGCTCCTGAAGCTGCTCCTCGGCTTTCTTATCCTCGCCCTCGACCGCTCCTTTTATTACCACCGTGAGCTGCTGATGGAAATCTCACGGCCGGAGACGTATCGCTATTTTGCCAAGATAAGCCACAACCTGCTGCCCGCCCTGACCGTCATGCTGCCCCTCTTCCTGCTCAGGTACCTTTTTGACCGGGGGACCAGGGAAGGCCTGTACGGGCTCCGTTTCCGCAACATCCAGCTCAAGGCCTACTGGGTGATGCTGGGTATCATGACACCCCTGGTCTTCTTCGCCTCCCTCACCCCTGACTTCATCGCCTACTATCCGGTGTACAAGCGGGCGCACGGTGCCCTGTTCGCCTCGGCCCTGGGCATCCCGGAGCTTTACGCCAAAGTGATGTTTGAAGTGGCATACCTCATGAATTTCCTGTTCGTGGAACTCTTCTTCCGTGGCTTTCTGGTCATCGGCATGTCGCGCCTGTTGGGGGGCAATGCCGTCTTTGCCATGGCGGCCACCTATTGTGCCTACCACTTCGGCAAGCCGATGGGCGAGACCATCTCTTCGGTTTTTGGAGGGTATATCCTCGGGGTCATTGCGTTGTATTCCAGAAACATATATGGGGGAGTATTCATCCATGGGGGCATCGCCCTGCTGATGGAGCTCTTCGCTATGGTGCAACAACCACGCTGATGCGTGCGGCACCCTTTTCCTCAGGATTAGATTTGACAGGAACAGATAACCATGAACAGCACTGAATACCACATCCGCAAAATGGACTGCCCTTCAGAGGAAGCCCTGATCCGGATGAAGCTGGATGCGCTCACTGGCATTCACCACCTTGCCTTCGACCTTCAGTCGCGCACCCTGGTGGTTGCCCATGATGGGGAGCCCCTGGCCATCACATCAGCGCTGGAGGAACTTTCTCTGGGCACCGAATGGAGAAGCACTACCCCGATAGAAGGGAATAGCATAGAAACGGAGGACCCACGGATACAGCGAAAGGTCTTATGGTGGGCCCTGGGCATCAACGCCGCTTTCTTTGTCGGCGAGACCACGGGCGGACTGATCTTCGGGTCACTGGGCCTGGTGGCCGACGGGCTGGACATGCTGGCGGATGCGCTGGTCTACAGCGTAGCCCTCTGGGCCATCGGACGGACAGTACGCGCCAAGGGACGTGCGGCACGCCTGGCCGGAGTCCTTCAGGCCCTGCTGGCCGTGGCCGGACTGGCCGAGGTCGTGCGCAGGTTCCTGTCGTCCGCCGCGTTGCCCGATTACCTCGGAATGATCGGGATCTCCGCTATGGCCATGGCGGCCAATGTCGTTACCCTGATCATCCTGCAGCGGGCCCGGAGCCGTGAAGTGCATATCCGGGCCAGCCTGATCTTTACTGCCAATGATATACTGATCAATGCCGGGGTGATCCTGGCCGGCCTGCTGGTAATGTGGCTTAAACATCCCCTGCCCGACCTGATCATCGGTTGTCTGGTGTTCCTGATCGTTATGCGGGGAGCACTACGCATCCTCTCGCTCAAGGCGGGCAGGAGCTGAATTCGGTTGTGTTCGCCGGATAATTTCAGTAAGTTTGGGTGCGCAATCCTGCATCGTTTAACCTAACCTAAGCATACCTATGGATCCCTTATCAAAATCCGTCATTCTTGTTCCCACTGATTTTTCGGAAGTGTGCGACAACGCGATCAACCAGGCCTGCGAAGCGGCCCATTCCCTGGGATACAGCATCTGCCTGCTCCATGTCCTCAACAGTGACAGCAGGACATGGATGAAGGCCGAGGGCCTGGACGAAGGAGGGGTAGAGTTCAGGCTGAAGGACCTCGCCGGGCAGAAAGCGGCCCGTTATGGGCTGAAGGTGGAGGCGCTGGTCCGGGAGGGCAGCATCTTCACCACCATCGCCGAGGTGGCGGGGGACATCGGGGCCAGCCTCATATACCTGGGCACCCATGGCAAGTCGGGCATACAGAAGCTTACCGGAAGCTTCGCCATCAAAGTGGTTACCAGCAGCGAAGTCCCTGTTGTGGTTGTTCAGAAGCGGCCATTCCAGAACGGGTACAAGGATATAGTGCTCCCAATTACCAGCGAGGCCGGCCCCCTGGAGAAGACCCGCTGGGCCGCCTTCATGGCCAAGACCTTCGGCGCAAGGGTCCATATCTTCCAGATCGATGAATCGCCCGAAATCATGGAAACAGTGAAGTCACTGGAAGACTTCCTGAAAAAGGAAGACGTGGTTTCGCGGACCGTGGTGGCCGGGCGCAGCGCCGGCTTCAGCCGCCAGGTACTCGACTATGCCACAAGCAACAATGCCGACCTGATCCTCATCATGACCTCTCCCGACAAGAACTGGACCAGCTTCCTGTTGGGCACCTATGACGAAGAGGTGATCTTTAATACTTCCCAGATCCCGGTGATGTGCATCAACCCGCGGAAGTACAACTGGGAAAAGATCTTCCGTTCTTAAGCCTGGAAAACATTCTCTGTCCGGGACCTCCAGGCCCGCTCAGCCCCTGATGCCCATGCAGGTCAAGTCCGCCATTGAACATATCCTTTCCCTTATGGAGCGCGAGTTCCCCGAGGGTTTGCTCTATCATGAGATCGGGCATACCCTTGATGTAATCCGGGCGGCAGAGCGGATTTGCCGTATGGAGTGCGAGCAGCCCCATAGCCTCGATCTGATCCGGACGGCCGCGGCCTTCCATGATGCCGGCTTCATCTATGCCTATGATGGGCATGAGCTGCATTCGGTGCGCATGGCGGAGCAAACGCTGCCTGCATATGGTTACGCCCAGGATGACATCCTCCGCATCACGGGGGCCATTACAGCCACCATGGCCGGTGAGCATCCGCGGGACCGGCTTTCCCAGGTCCTTTGCGATGCCGACCTGGATTACCTGGGTCGGGAGGATTTCCTTACCGTATCCACCCGGCTTCGACTGGAATGGGCCCTGCGCGGCACCGAATATCCCGATCGCGCCTGGCTGCAGTTTCAACTGGAATACCTCCGGGCCCACCGCTACCACACCCCCTCGGCCCGCATCCTGCGTGAACCGGGTAAGGCAACGAACATGAGAAGGCTGAATGCCCTGCTGCAATCCATCACGGATTAACCGCCCCCATGCAAGCACCCGAGGCATACGCGCGTATCGATTACCTGCGCAGGACCATCGAAGAACATAACCACCGCTACTATGCGGAAAACCGTCCGCTGATCTCCGATCAGGCCTTCGACCAGCTCCTCAAGGAACTTGAGTCCCTCGAGGCCCGCTTTCCCGAATACGATGACCCCAACTCCCCTACCCGTCGCGTTGGCGGCAGTATTACCCGCAGCTTCGACACCGCAACACATGAGTACCCCATGCTTTCCCTGGGGAACACCTATTCCCTCGAAGAGGTAGAAGCTTTCATTGCCAGGGTGGAAAAGAGCATCACGGATGAAGTCACGTTCACCTGTGAATTGAAATATGATGGGGTGGCCATCAGCCTCTCCTATCTTCAGGGTCAGCTCGTCCAGGCCGTTACCCGTGGAGATGGGGAAAAAGGCGATGTGGTGACCGACAACGTGCGCACCATCCGCAGTCTGCCGCTGAAGCTGAGGGGTGAATACCCGGAACGCCTTATCCTGCGAGGGGAGATCATCATGCCCCGGGTCAGTTTCGATCATCTGAACCGGGAACGCCGGGCTGAAGGCAAGGAGACCTTTGCCAATCCCAGGAACTCCGCAGCAGGCAGCTTGAAATTGCAGGACTCCGCAGAAGTCGCCCGCCGTGGGCTCGATTGCTTCCTCTATTCCGTCCCCGGCACCGGAAATGCGCAGAGCACACACTTCGATAGCCTGCAACAGGCCAGGGGATGGGGGTTCCGTGTTTCTGAACAGCTCACCCGCTGCCGCGACATCCAGGAAATTGAGGAGTTTATCCGCTACTGGGACCAGGCACGGCAGGCCCTGCCCTATGACATCGACGGGGTGGTGATCAAAGTGGACCGTTTTGATCTGCAGGAAGCCCTGGGCTTTACAGCGAAAAATCCCCGCTGGGCTATCGCCTATAAATTCAAGGCGGAGAACGTTTCTACCCGATTGTTGTCGGTCAGCTATCAGGTAGGCCGCACCGGCGCCATCACCCCGGTGGCCAACCTCGAACCCGTGCAGCTGGCTGGTACTACGGTAAAACGGGCATCCCTTCACAATGCCGATATCATTGCAGCCCTTGACCTGCATGAGCACGATCATGTTTTTGTTGAGAAAGGGGGAGAGATTATCCCAAAGATCACCGGGGTCGACCTTGAACGCAGGGAGACCGGCAGCCAGCCCATGCAGTTCATCACCCATTGTCCGGAATGCGGCAGCCTGCTGGAGCGCAGGGAAGAAGAGGCGGCATACTACTGCCCCAACAGCCGGGCCTGCCCTCCCCAGATCCGCGGAAGGATCGCCCACTTCATCAGCCGGCGTGCCATGGACATTGAAAGCCTGGGCGAAGGGAAAGTGGAATTATTGTACGATCTGGGCATCATCCAGGACCCCGCCGACCTTTACGACCTGGCCCCCATGCACCTGCTTGGGATAGAAAAGACCTGGGAAGATCAGGAAAGCGGCAAGCTCAGGAAGGTGAGCTTCAGGGAAAAGACCGTGGAGAACATCATCTCCGGGATTGAAGCATCACGGGAAGTGCCCTTCGAGCGGGTGCTCTTTGCCCTGGGCATACGCTACGTCGGAGAGACCACCGCCAAAAAGCTGGCTCGGCATTTCGGCGACCTTGACGCCCTGATGCAGGCCAGCCTGGATGAACTTCTAAGGGTGGACGAAGTCGGGCCCCGCATAGCTGAGAGCCTGCTCAACTACTTCGGGGAAGAAGAGAACCGTCGCCTTATCGAACGACTGATTTCCAGTGGGTTACAATTTCACAGCCAACAGGCCCTGTCCTCCGGTGGCGCTTTATCCGGGAGAAGCTTTGTGGTCAGCGGGGTGTTTGCACGCTATTCCCGCGACGCCATCAAAGACCTGATCGAAAAACATGGCGGGCGCAATACTGCTTCACTTTCTGCTCAGACCGATTTCCTGCTGGCAGGAGAGAACATGGGGCCTGCAAAGAGAGAGAAGGCGGAAAAACTGGGGATCAGGATCATCAGCGAGGATGAGCTGCTGCAGATGATCGGAAAAGAATGATCATGGGGTACCAGGGAGGCGCTTCACCCCTTCCTTGCGGCCTTCGGTCTCCAGCTTGGGATTGCCCTTGTACTGCAGCACGGCTTCCCCGGACATCCTGGCTTTCAGGTTGTCCTTAACCTGGACCTCCGCTTTGGAGCGTTCGGTCATGGCCAGATCCGCACGCATGCAGGGAACTGAGGCGGCCTTCAGATGGGCCTGCCCTGCCATCTCTCCCAGCAGCACGGCAAAACTGCCGTTGAGCGTGAGGTCCGCGCTATTGTCGAGGCGCACACTCACCCTCATGCTCCGTACGTCCATGGCCGCGCTTGCTTCCCCGGCCAGGTCGATCATCAGGGCATCCGCAGCCAGGGGCTCCGGGGTGCCAAGAATGACCCCTCCCGAGGCCTTCACCTTCATCAGGCGCCGCGTACGTACCTCCACCCGCATCACCGAGTCGGAGGTGCGGGCTTCGGTCAGGCTCACGATCAGGCTGCCGGCGTCCATGTTGACATCCACCTTCTTCAGGTCCACCTCCGGACCAATTATGGTCACACTGGGGACATCAGCCATCAGCAGTTCCACCACCAGGTCCCCGTTCAGCATTACCGAGGAGAAATCGGTGACCTTGGTGTGCCGCTGCATGATCTTGTCCTGGGCAGGGAGGATGGTAGAGGAATGGATGAGGGACAGGAGGAGGAAGAGGCAGAGGGGATGTTGGATCTTCATAAGACGTTATTCTGGCACAAAGTTACGAATAGCACTCAACCTTGGCAGTTCTCTTCATGGGCCACCTGGGTATCTGGGCTTTATCCATCACATCTTCAGTATTTTACAACGGGAAGATCCGGATTTTGAAGTTACCTCCAGCAGAAAGATCCCTGGGGGGAGGTCCGGCAAGCTTAATTCCATGCCGCTTTGGCCGGAGTCCCATGCGAGTCGGGTGGACAAACTGAAACTTTTTCCTGTCATATCGATAATCCGTACTGTCAACAGCTCAGGCCGCTGAAGGCCGCATTGAAACCATACCCGATCATTGCAAGGATTGGGCCATACCTTCAGGCCGAGGGGATCTCCTTCAATTTCTGCTATCCCGATGGGGCCGCCCCCACCGTTGATGGTGTGCATCGCGATATGGGAAGGAGCCCCCACACACCAACCGAAATCCCTGTTAACAAACGAGATAGCCCTGGGGACGGACAACGATTGGAATGCCCAGTTGTTCCCGCCATCGTCCGTACGGTATATGCCTTGAACCATGGTATTCCCGGGGAGCAAGGTGATCCAGCCGGTATTTTCATTCAGGAAGAAACAATTCAGCACATCGCTTGGATCGAATACGTTATACCCCGGCAGGCTCAGCGTATCCCAGCTGAAGCCGTGATCCAGGGTCTTCATCAGGTAGGACTTAACCCCGAGGATGGGATGCTCATAATACTGCAGCAGATAGCCTACGCCCGAAGCAAACATCCGGAACCCATCGGCTTCGGGAAGATCGCGATACCCCCAGCTCGTTCCCCCGTCGGTCGTGCGCCCCAACACACATCCGCTTGAACCGTAGCCGATCACATACCCCTGCCGGCTGTTATTGAAGCAAAGTTTTACCGGACTGCCGGTAAAACCCGAAAGCGGTATCCAGGTACTCCCGGCGTTGGTTGTCTTGTAGAGTCCGATATCCGAAGCAAGCCAGCCGGTATCTGGTGTCACGAAAAATATATCCCTGGCCTCACCAGGCAGATACCTGGAATACCAGTGCTCGCCTCCGTCATTCGTATACCTGAGGGTGGAGGTCAGCGCAAAACCATGCATTTGATCCAGAAGGAAGATCTTTCGGACCATCGTATTGAAATGGGTGCTGTCCCAGGTATGGCCCCCATCCTTTGTCCTGAAAATGTAGTAAGTGGTATCGGCGAAGTGATCCCCCAGGACCCAGCCATAATGAATGTCGCAAAATGCCACCTGATTGAGCCGTGCCGTAGTGAACTGCGGAAGCGCGTTCCACTGGCCGTGGGCCATGGCAGTGCTAATTAATGCAATGCTTAACAGAATGATCCTTTTCATTGGTCTCCCATTAGAGATTGGTTTTCCGGCCCAGGATCGTTTCGGGAATCAAGTTACGCCAAACCGCAGGAATATCCACTACCGTAAAGGCTTCGGCAAGATCGGTCCAGTCAAGGGTAAGCAGGATCTCTGCAGAAATCAGGTGGGAGTTGTCTGTTCAGGGGATAACGATAGATGACGTTGAGCATTGAGCGGTGAGCGATGAGCGTTTGGCATTGAGCCCTGAATACAATTGCTTACTTTTGCCTCTCACCATCGGCATTCCTCGCTATGAGCCTGATCCACGAGTTCGAACGCAGCGGGAACCTGCTGTTCCGCTACCGGGGGCAGATCCCGGTCGTATTTTTCCTGCTCGCCGCTCCCGTGGTCCTGCTGTCCGATCACTCCCTCTTTCAGGGCGCCCCTGCCCTGGTGCTGACCCTGGTTGCCGTGGCAGTGAGCCTTGGGGGCGCCTTCATCAGGGCCTATACCATAGGTACCACCCCGGCCGGCACTTCCGGAAGGAACACCCAGCAGCAGGTGGCCGAAGCGCTCAACAGCACCGGCATATACAGCGTGGTGAGGCACCCCCTCTACCTGGGCAATTACCTCATGTGGGCGGGACTGTTGCTGTTCACCGGCCATTTCTGGTTCATCCTGGTGATCTCCCTGGTGTACTGGCTTTATTACGAGCGCATTATGTTTGCAGAGGAACGGTTCCTTGAGGGGAAATACGGACAGGCTTATGTGGACTGGTCGCTCAGCGCCCCGGCCTTCTTTCCCCGGCTCAACGGCTTCCGTAAACCGTCCATCCCCTTTTCGCTCAAGAGCGCCTTCCGCAGGGAATATTCCGGCTGGCTGGCTACGGCCATCGGCTTCGCCTTCATCGATATCCTTAGGACCAGGTCTGTGAGTGGGGCCTGGGAATGGCAGCGCACCTCTGTATTGGTGATGGTCGCCTTTGCCCTGCTGGCGCTGGTGTTGCGCACCCTGAAGCACAAGACCAGGGTGTTGCATGAAGCAGGACGGTCCTAAGGCCGGGTCCGAATGCGCAGTATTTTTGGAACCTATTGGCCCGCCCTGCTGGCGGTGATCTTCTGGGGACTGTCCTATGTATGGTCCACGATCTGCTTCCAGTACTACAGCCCCCTGGCTACCATTTTTCTCAGGCTCCTCACCTCCTCCCTGATCCTTCTCAGCCTGCTGTCCTTCAAGGGCATAAGCCTCAGCATCAAACGCAGCGACCTTCCCCGCTTCCTGCTCACCGCCTTCTTCTCTCCATTTATCTATTTCTTAGGGGAGAACTACGGCCTGGCCCTTACCACACCCACGACCACCGCGGTAGTGGTGGCCACCATACCCTTGTTCACCCCCTTTGCCGCCTGGCTGGTGCTGAAAGAGCGTCTCGGGCCGATGAACGTCCTCGGTATCGGGGTGTCCTTCGGCGGGATATTGTGGCTGCTGCTGCAGGGTGGACACTCGCTCGCAGGCAATCCGGCGGGCATCCTGCTCCTGCTGCTGGGCGTGGCCGCGGCGGTGGGCTATACCCTGACCATCAAGAAACTGGCCGAGCGCTACTCCCCTATCTTCATCATCACCTGGCAGAACATCATGGGGATGCTCTATTTCCTTCCCTTGTTCCTGTGGTTCGACGTGGATGAGGTCGTGCATGTACCCCTGAACCCCACCCTGGTCGTTTCCTTGCTCTCCCTGGCCGTATTCGCTTCCACCCTGGCCTTCATCTTCTGGGTAAGGATGCTGCAGACCATTGGCGCCGCCCGCACCAGCGTGATGGCCAACCTCATCCCCGCCATCACCGCGCTGGCCGCCTTCCTGATGGGACAGGAGCATTTCGACCTTCCCAAACTGCTGGCCCTCGCTGTGGTGATGGGCGGCGTGGTGCTTAGCCAGGCCGGGAGGCGGCAGCCCGCCATTGCTTAATTCCAAGCGCGCAGTGCTCAAAGTCAAGGGACAAGGGAATATCGAATAAAGCTTGTTCGCCTACTGGCGGAATCTACGATCCCTGAAATAAGAAGGAATCTGAATATCGAATGTCGAACAAGGCTTGTCCGCCTACTGGCGGAAACAAGGAATGATGGGAGTATAAGGTGGATTTCCTTTGCGTCCTTCGCGGTAAGAAAAGACCGTGACCAGCGAGGATCGGACAACATACAACATACAACATCCCTTGAGCACTGCGCTTTGAGCACTGAGCATTGATTTTCCTCCTACCTTTCGGTGCAAATAACATCCTATGATGGAATCCAGGAAACACGTCATCGCCCTGGGGGCGGGGCTGGTGGGCAGCGCCATGATCCGCGACCTGCTCAGGGAACAGGAATTCACCGTAACGGCGGTAGACATCGATCCCCGCAAGCTCGACCGTCTGGGCGAACATGCCGGGCTGGAGAAGCGCTGCGGGGACATACGCGAGGCCGGCTTCCTTGACCAGCTGTGGGCGGTGGACGGGTTCATCCTCAACGCCGTGCCGGGCCATCTGGGCTTCGGACTACTCCGGCAGGCTGTGGAGCGGGGGCGGGCGCTGGTCGACATCTGCTTTGCCCCGGAAGATCCGCTCAGCCTGCAGGAGCTGGCCCTGAAGACAGGCTCCCGCGCCATCGTGGACATGGGTGTGGCGCCCGGGATGAGCAACCTCCTCAGCGGCTGCGCCGCCCGGGAGATGGACGAGATGCACAGCCTGCGCATCCTGGTGGGGGGACTGCCCCGGGAGCGGGTGAAGCCTTTCGAATACAAGGCCGGATTCAGTCCCGTGGACGTGATTGAGGAATACACGCGTCCCGCGCGCTTCGTGGAGGGCGGCCGCCTAGTGACCCGCGAGGCCCTGAGCGGAGTGGAGCGCGTAGACATCGCCGGGCTGGGCAGCCTGGAGGCCTTCAACAGCGACGGGCTGCGCACGTTGCTGAGCACCATCGAGGCCCCCGACATGATCGAGAAGACCCTGCGTTACCCCGGCCATGCCGAGATGATGCGCCTGTTCCGCGACACCGGGCTCTTCGACGAGAAACCCCTCCGTCTGGGTGACACCCCCGTGGTTCCCCGGGAGCTCACCTCTGCCCTGCTGTTCCGTCATTGGGAGATGCGGGAGGGCGACGAGGACCTCACCGTGATGCGCGTGATGGCCGAGGGGCGCAAGGACCACCGCCGGGTGATCTTTGCTGCGGCCCTGTTTGACGAGTACGACCGGGAGCTGGGCGTGCATTCCATGGCCCGGACCACCGGCTATGCCGCCACCTCGGCGCTGCGGCTGCTGGCCAGCGGGAGGCTGGGACTGAAGGGCATCATCCCACCCGAAGCCCTGGGCAGGAAGGCGGAGTATTCCACCTTTATGCTGGAAGACCAGCAGCGGCGGGGCATCGCCTATCATATCACCCTGGAGCGCGAGGAAGACTGGAGCAGCGGGGAGTGCGGGGGTTAGCAAAATCTCCTGTCCATTTCCCCAGAAAGAAAAATCGTTTACCTTTGCAGTCCTTTTCCCGGCGAGATAGCTCAGGTGGTTAGAGCGTCGGATTCATAACCCGGAGGTCGAGGGTTCAATTCCCTCTCTCGCCACAAACGACCGCCGCCACGCATAGCGTGGCGGCGGTCTGTTATTAACCATTTGTGAATTCCAGGCTAAGATTTGGGATCAATCCGATCCCCAAACAATTTACCGAATCACCACCAACTTCAGGGTTTCAGTCAAGCGCTGAGTCCCCGACGCCAAACTCAGGATGCAAACATAGGTCCCCCGAGCCAGAGGACGGGCATCCAGGCTCAGCTGGTATGCCCCGGCTGGTCTGACACCAGACTCCAGCAGGCAAACCCTGCGGCCTGCCATATCCCTCAGCTCAAGGCTCACCTGGCCTTCAACCGGCAGCCTATAAGCTATACTGGTGGTCTCCCCAAGGGGATTGGGATAGGCCTCAAGGTGGAGGACCGGATCATCTGATGGGACGATCAGGGGTACTCCCATCATCAGGCCGGAGAGGGACTGGCCCTTGATATCCGCAAACTCCAGCACATCGCCTAACTCGAAATGCTGTGAACAGCTGATCCGGGTTACCTTGCAGCGCAAATGGAAGAGTACCGTTCCTGCGGCCAACTGAAGGGGCTCCAGGGTGTACCAGGCCATGGTTAGTGTGCGATCCTCCACCTGATAGGTATAAAGGCCTCCCTGATCAGGATCCATTTCAAGCGAAATCACCTCCAGTCCAGAAGGGAGCATCAATTGGACGGAGAATGCTGATAGTTGCGCTTCCTGCATAAGACTGAAAGGAAGATCTATGGTCGAGCCTTGATCCACAGCGAGCCAACCGGTACTGCACAGCACCCCCTCGGGGCTATTCTTGGTGGCAGGAACATGGCTTGCGTTCACGTCGCCTGCGGCCAACGCAGCCAGGCTGACGATGAGGGAAGTGTCCTGGGGTGGGATTTCCAGGGTGTCACGGCTCAGGACCCAGTCGGGCGCTGCAAAGTGGGTCAATATCCCAGAAAACCGCTGAGCCACCTGTAAGGCATCGGTTACGTTGGCGCTGCCACTGAGGTTGACATCACCGGCCAAAGCCCTGAACGGGGGCAGAGGAGCCAGCTGAGCGAAATGCAGGGCGATCAGCATCGCATCGGTCGCATTGATGCTTCCCCAGGGCCAGGGTGCACGACCAAAGCCATACAGACTATAGGTTCCAGGAAGCAGGTCCGTGAAGCTGAACTGCCCGCTGAGGCCGGCATATACCGTGTCGGAGTTCATGGAAGGCAAATCGGTAAGTACTACCCCAAACCCGGGCAAAGGCGAGGAAGCGCTATTAGCATATACCACCTGCCCTTCCACCCGGAGTTCATAAGGCCGGATGATTACCTCAAAGGAACAGGTATTGGAGCATTGATGGCTGTCGGTATAACTGTAAGTCACAGGATAGGAACCCTGACCAAGAGCAGCGGGATCGAAGAGGTTCTGAACAATCCCCAGTCCGGAATAGGTCCCGCCGGAAGGCAAGGCTCCCGGATCAATAGGTGCCAGATTGCCAGGAATATAGATTTCACCAGGGCATTTAACCAGCGGAAGTTCCCGCACAAGTATACGCAGGGAGTCGGTACTCTGGACTCCAAAAGTGTCAGTATAGGTATAGTGGATAGTATGCAGACCTGGTCCGGCCAACGAAGGATTGAAGGAGTGGCTACTGACCCCTGGCCCGGAATACATCCCCCCGGCAGGCAGGCCTCCGCACAGGGCGAATGCAGGCTCATTGAGGCATAGGGAGGTATCCCGGCCAGCGTCCACCGGAATGCGGACAAAAATCGTATCCGCAACTCTGTGGCTGGGACATCCGTTGCCCGAGCTATAATGCACAGTTCCATTCCAGATGGCAGGCCCGACCAGACTACCGAAGGGGTGCAGCAAAGCTACGCCTGCAGTGAGCGTCATGGCTCCATCGGCATAGCTGGGTCTGCTCCCTGTGTATCGCGTATACAGGGAATACGGGCTGGTTGATGTGATATAGATCCCATAGGTTTGACCTGGCATTATCAAGAGGCCTCCCACGGGAATCAGGGAATTTTTATTGTAGCCGCGAGTCGTGGTGGCCACGCTTCCCAGCAGGGTCCACGCGGTTGGGTCATTCTCAACCCCCACATAGGATCCCTGCCGGTAATAGACCTGGATGGTTAAAGGGACACCCAGATTAAGGAAGTTAAACCAGAAACTATCTATCAATACAGGTGCATTCGTCTGCAGATCGTACATATAACCATTGGTGTAATGTGTAGGACTCATGAGGGTCTTAAGCCTACCTGCCAGGTCACTGCTTATGCTTTCCACATAATACGGTGTTGTTTGAACAACAGAGGGCTGGTAAAGACTATCCCCACGACCAATGGAGCTCTGCGATTGTGGCTGATCGTACCATAACAGCTCATCGAATGGACCCATACTATCCGCATTCAGCACTCTAAGTGTAACGGGACTACCCTGTTCAACACAGGCATTGGAAACCGTTGGGCTCAATGGCCTGGGGAGGGAAAGGATACGGGTCCATTCGGAGGTGTCGTTCCCATGGACCGGATCGGAGGGATGCGCTATCCAGAACCGAAATTTAAACAGTGAATCCCGATCCACGTGAAGGTCCAACTGTCCGGTGAATGAATAACGGAGCGTATCCCCGGGGGGTATGGCCGCGGTCACCTGCTCATCCAGCATCAGCGTTGAACCGGCAAGCTCGCAGGTAACACTCAGGCTGTCGCTGACCGTATCCAGTCCCTGGTTTACGATCGAAACATCCAACGCGTACATTCCCAATCCACAGCCACTGGTATCCCGCATTTCCTCTATAAGCTTCAATTCCAGGGGCCTGCGACCAAACTCTATGGCACCGGCATCCGGTGGAACGCCACGGATGGCTCCAAAAATATCTGATGGGGCCAGGGCAAGCGGGAAACCTATATCATTGCAGGCCATATTCGTTGGCACAGGAAGCGCAAGGCTGAGGAATTCCGGGTCCAGGGAGAGGGAATGTACATCATGGCCACTGGATGCCATCCATTCGGGCAGGTTAAATGATTGGGCTCCAGATTTTACTACTTTTCCTTTTTCCACATATAGAATATTATTATCCATATTCTGTATGGAAGCCAAGGAGGGGGCGTCATAGACCAGGACAGCCAATCCATCCTTTACGCGGATGCAGTTATTCAGTATCTGGGTGTTGGTGCCAAAGAGGAGGCCGTACAATCCGGTCAGCGAGCTTCCGGTTGACCTGTTGTTGATCGTATTATTCGCCAGCACCATCTCTGATACCTGCCGCAGATACACGCAGATAGTATTCGATCTCGTATTGGAAATCGTGATGATGTTGTTGACGATCGTTATGGGTTGGTTTGGCAATCCGAGGCAGGAGTATAAAGACATTCCGTTGAAGGTTGAATAAGCTGTGATCCTTATGTCATTTCCTTCTATCCTGCTGCCGCCTGTGCATTGCTCCAGGCTTAGGGTAGATGTGCACATATTGTTCTTCACCAGGGGAGCAAACTGCCGGCTGAGCCTGAGGGCATCCGCCGCACTCCCTGAAATGGTACAGTATTCGATGATGTTGCCCCGTGCACCCAGGCCCGCTCCATCGAGATGGATACCCCTGTACCCTCCGGAGATGGAGCAGCGGCTTATCCGGTTGTATTCTGTCGCAGTGCCGTCCGAATACACGCCGTATGCGCCGGAACCAATATTCAGCCGGCAATGGATGAGCTGATTATGCGAAGCCGCATTGAGGAATTCTATCGCATTGCTTTGACTTGAACCGGGATCAACACTGATGGTGATGTCCTTCAGCGTGATATAGTTCCCCCCTGAAACAGAAAACACGTAGGTATAAGGGTACAGGGAGGGAGTATAATGCAGGTTGACGTCGGAAGGATTTCCGCTGGCTGACCGGAACGTTATTCCTGAGGATGGACCCGCTCCAAGGATTACCGGAACCTGAACCTGCTCGAAATAATCCCCGGAATCCACCAGAAAGGTCACGCTGTCTGAAATCCGGCATCCCGACATAGCCAGGATGGCCTCGGTGAAGGAACCAAAATCTGAACCCTTGGCCGTATCGCCAATGGTATAGGTTCCACTCAAATATTCACATACCGTCAGTGCAAGCTCGAGCGTATCCCTGATGAGGACAACATCCATCTCGTTGTTTGGATGGGAGCAATACACCCTCAGCAAATGCTCCCCCAGGTCAACGGACACATTACCTAATGCAATGGGAGCAGAAACCAGCCCGCTCATCAGCGAGCCGTTCCACTGGGCCTGATGGGTCAAGGTTTCATCCAGGTAAACAAAAAGTGAACAGGAGCTGAGCAAGTGGGCACCGGTATTGCGAATGCTGACGATTACCGGGTATGTTCCCGTTTCCATCGGGCTTTCAGGGCCTTCGACAGCATACATAGATACATCATCAGGCGGAAGTATGACTTCGTAGCACCCCATGTCCGGACCTGTTGCGGAACGGGCCGTCCCCCGGATATCAAATGGAATGTCGGGAACAGGGGTTCCCTTATCGTAGAGGTCAAAGTTCCGGGGCGCGGGAACATCAGGGGAACCAATCCAGGGATCAAGGCTGACAGAGTTGGCATCGCTGCCATATTCAATCAGGAAGCCCGAAGTGGAGGAGTAGTTCGATAAAGTCAGAAAGCCCAGCGTACAGCTTGGGGGCCAGAAATAATTGTTATAGTCGCTTATCGAGAAGGGAAAACCCCTGATATCGAGCAGTTTTGCCGAGCTTACAACGTTGCGTCCGATCCCAAGGATGTTGTTGATATGCTGGCAATTTGAACTATTGGCATACTGTACAGCGACTGTATATGTTCCTCCGTTGGTCAAATAAAACGTGTTATGAATAATTCTCAGGTAATCGATGTGATCGAACTTATTGACCAGGCCAATGTATCCGGATGAGGAGCCGGTACAATAGAACAAGTTGTTCGCCAGCAACCCCATAGCTCCGGAACTACCGGAACAGTATCCCAGGTCCAGGCCGCCGGGTTGTCCGTCGCTAACGGAAACTACGGTGTTGTTTGTTATTCGCGGAATTCCAGACAAGTACCTGAAGTACATTCCCATACATATTGGGCTACTGGTGTGGTTCCTAATGTCGTTTGCGTCTATGTGCATAGCGCTATGCCACTCCGTCCTGACCCCATAGGTATAATAATCAGCGATGGCATTATTTACAAGCCGGAGGTGCCGTTGTGTTTGCGTTGAGTCCGTATAGTCGTAGACCGTTTTTCCGAGACTGAAAACACCATAATAGCCATTGACCATTTCATTATTTCTGATCGTCAGAAAGTTGTCATTCCCCGCATTGTCATAGATGCAGGCTGAATTGGAATTGCTCCTGGCCTGAGGATTACTGATGAGGACACAGCCTTCAATACAGATGCCGTCGGCCCCGTTCCGGATATCGACCACCCGGGCATAGGACGTATGATCAGCCATGATCGTCAGATCCCTGAAGCAGACATAATCCGCACCATTCAGCATCAGCGTCCAGTTGGTTGCGCCCGAGTACGCCGTGTTCCGGATGATCACGTCCGCCGGATCACCCGTCAAGGACCGGAAACACACCCGGTTCTGCGCAGAGGCCCCGGGAATGGGCGCTATGGTCAATTGCTCGGCATAGGTACCAGGATAGACATAGAAGCAAACGGACTGGCCGATACCACCATTTACGGCAGCGGTGATCGCCTCGGTGATGGTCTGGAAATCGGCTGTTGGCCCACCGATCACATAGGCGCTATCCATCAGCATATTTGCACTGCCAGGCGGGTTACTCGCGGTGTCTGCAATAATTACCGTGTCCATCAACAAGTCATTTGGAACGAACATATCGGCCACTCCATTGGGATTCTGTACCCAGACCTGAATGATATGCTGCCCCGGGGAAAAGGGGATGGAATCGAGCAATAAGGTATCACGTGCGGCCGAAGCAAGGTTCCCTGACCATACAACAGGTGTGGCGGGAACCCCATCGATGCTGTAAAAAAGGCTGACTGAATGCAGAGTGTCTGCCCCATTATTGAAAAGTATAGCTGAAAGTGGTAGCAATCCTGGCAGATTGGGGCTGAGGGGAGCTGTGATCCCGGCAATCCCCGCATCCATAGCGTAAAGCGCCTGAATTTCAAGACCATAATCCTCCGCCTCACGGCCTCCACTGCAGGGAGTGAGACCATGCATTATGATCCGCATCCGGGTGATTCCGGTGTGGGCATTCTGAGGAACTGTGATACTACTGATGTATGGACCTGGGGTGTAGGAAGGAATATTAAGCAGTCCTTCACTTGAAGAAAACTCGCCATCATGATTCCAGTCGACCCATATGGAGTGGTGATCACCGGCGCTTCCAAAGGGTACATAGAAGGGCCGTCCATCCAGGATACTGATCTGGTATGTGTTTCCAGGGACCACGGCCGTGGTTAGATACGTGTAATCCGTATAGCTGCTATTCCCGGTCACGTTGTTTATGCTGCCTATCGATACCGCATTGATGAACTCCAGATCAGGATCAATCTGGGGTACACAATAGGTCTGGGCACGCAGGCCGGAAGAGAACAGCAGGAGCAAGGCTGTGGTGCCGGTAGCGAATCTATGCTGGGTTGACATACGCTTCGGGAGATTGAGTTTCTTCATGTTACGACTGATATGGCAACTACCTGACCAGCAACAGCTTACCGTACACCTGCTGAGATCCGGAAGAGCATGTACCCCGGATGAGATAGGTATACGCTCCTGAGGCCCAATTTTCTGTTTTGATCAAAACCTGATAATCCCCCGCTGACAGCGCCCGAAGAGATTGCTCGGTGACCTTCTCCCCCATGATATCGTAGAGCACCAGGCTCACCTCTGCTGCCTCAGGCAGGCTGAATCGTATGATTACCTGATCTGAGAAGGGATTAGGGAAAGTCCAGGAGGACAGGGCGGATGTCTGATCTGTCCGGATCAAGGGCATCCCCAGTCGTGCCCCTTCCTGCACCCTGCCTCCGGGATCTGAAAATTCCATCACCTCACCCAGATGAATACCCACCGCCGCTGAAAGATCCTGTGATTCTACCTCGAGTCGAAGGACCTCATCGCCGGCGGGGAGCTGTGATGACTCCATGCTGAACCAGGCGATATTCAGGCGATCCCCTGCACGATGGTAACTCAACTGCCCTCCCAGCAAGGGATTCATTACAACATTGCTCAGCTTAATCGTTGAGGGAATGATCAACTGCAATGACAATGCTCCCGGGTGGATGTCATCGAGGGCCCATACAGGGATGGATAACTTGCCCGAAACCGGTGCTGCCAGCTCTCCTATTGTTCCGAGCGATCCCATGGGGTAATGCTTCAGGGCCGGGACAAAACTCCCGTTTACATCACCGGCAGCCAGCACGGCGAAGGATCGAAAGATCGTGGTGTCTGCAGGAGGGAAATAGATGGTGTCGCCTAACATGACCCAGTCCGCGAGTCCAAACGCCGGCAGGGTTCCCGCGAAACGCCGGGCCACTTGCAGGGCATCCGTAGTATTCAGACCACCTGAAAGATTAACGTCACCTGCGCGTTCCCTGAAAGGGCTCAGGCTGGCCAGCAACACAAAATGCCGGGCAATAAGCAGCGCATCGGTTGCATTAACCCCTCCCCAGGCCCAGGCCTGGTCCGAATATCCGGCAATCAGATACTCCCCGGTTCCGATACCATCAAACTCAAACGCGCCGTTGGGACCGGTAAAGACCGTATCGGCCCCTTTACCGTCAAGACCGGTGAGCACCACCCCTACATCCTGCATGGGGGACTGCTGGATGTTGTCGTAGTGTACCTCGCCCTGAAGCCTGATATGCCAATCCTTAACATCGAATGCGAATTCACAGCTGGATGTGCATCCCGCAGAATCGAGGATGCTGTAGGTAATGGTATGAAGCCCAGGTCCGGACAGTTCGGGATAGAAGGTTCCATTCACTACTCCAATCCCTGAGTATGTTCCACCGGCAGGCAAAGCGCCGCTCAGTGCAATTGGAGCATCGCTCACATAAGCGCGTGCATCGGCAGGACAATAGGTGGGATGATGCAGGAAGTGAAGCCACAGACTGTCCTGCAAGCCGGTTATTGAATCACGGTAGTACAATCTGGCACCCCCACCTGTGTGGTCTGCAGGAGCGATGGCGTAGGAATCCCCCGTCCAGTTTCCATAGCCACCGCACCAATGCGCCGAACCGCTGCCGCAGTGGCTATAATATCCCCTCGGCTGAAAATGAAGGGCATCGGCGCAAAGAGAGGTGTCGGGCCCTGCTTCGAGGATGGGTGCAGGATACACACGAATCGTAAGCGTATCCGTGGCTGAATACGAACCGGAGGTAACGGTAAGGATATATGTTGTGGTCGCTGCCGGACTGGCAATAGGGTTTGGGATTCCAGGGTCACTGAGCCCAAAGGACGGGCTCCAGCTGTAGTTGTATGGACCAGCCACTCCAGAGGCGGAAACGGACAACGGTATACTTCCACCAAAACAGAGAAAACTATCAGGACCCGCATTTACCTCAAGGACAGGAGTGGTAACAAAGACCGTGTCCGGGACCCGCACACTGGTGCAGCCACTGCCATGATGATAGAAGATAACTCCATTCCACACATGGCCTTCCTCTGCCCAGTGAAAAGGATACTGCACTCCTGCACCACAACGTACTTCCAGGTTTTCGTCCGAGAAGCTGTCGGGGGCCATGGTCGTGGGGCTCATATATAGCCCAGATGCCTCGTTCATAGTAACATAGAGGCCCATTACCTGCCCCTCAGTGATGTGAAGGTTATCTATGGCTACCAATGTGCTTGCCCCTGCTCCGCTGGTGGTTACCTCGGCACTTCCGTGTAACCTCCACGCATCGCACTGCAGCTCATAGCCGGTATAACCGCCGACCCGGGTGTATATTTCAACGGTCCCACTTCCCCAGGCATTGATGTACAGACTGTCGATGACAATGGATCGCTTCGCACTCAGGTTAAACATACTGCCATGCCAAAGCTCACCGCGGGCAAAGGTGGTAAGCAAGCTATTCCTACCTGTTCCCCTAAGGGATTCAACATAATATACCGTTGTAGTGTCCAGGGCCGGAGTGAAGAAGGTATCATGGTCTGCAATGGCGATGGATGCCGCCGGGGCATCATACCAATGATACCGATCGTACTCATTTGCAGGGCCATCGCCATAGGCTGCAAGGGTTGCCGTCTGGCCCCGGATAATGGAGGTATCCCTAACCTGAGGTGCCGGAGGACTCTGCCAGGACGCGATCTGGATCACCGTGCTGGTATCATTGAACGGGTTGAGGTCCGAGGGATGATGAACCCATAAACGGATTCGCAGTATGGTGTCGGCGTTCAGGGCAGGAGGTAAGAGGGTACTGAAGGTATGGGTAATGGTATCCCCTGCGGGTAGGGGCACAGTAACTAATTCGCTCACAATGGAAGGATTCCCAATGATCTGAACCATCGCCAGAAGGCTATCCATTATGGCCTGGGATCCATGGTTGGCAATATCCAGCGTTATGGTATCCCCGACCAGGTCACAACCGCCCTCAGGCACAGTATACCCGCTGATCAAGGCATCATACCTTAAGGTATCAAACTCTGCTGCACCCATATCGGGTGACATTCCTCTTGCCTGAGCGTACCAATCATCAGTTACCCAGGGAACAGGCAGGGCCAGGTTGTTGAGCTCCCTACTGGTGGGGACTGGCTTGTCGGGGTGAAGCAAAACGGGATCAATATGTACCGAATGCTGGTCAAGGCCTGAGAAGGCAACCCAGGAGGCCAGGTCCTGGTATGAGGTTGTATTGACCCCAATCAAATCCAGATCACGGGAATACAGATTGTTGTAGTCCATCGAATTGATGCCTGCCAGAAAGTTGGGATGGTAGCAGTAAAACGACTTACCAAAATCTGCAATAAGCAGATTATTCTGGATATCAACTGCCCAACACGATCCATTGATGCGGAGTACCTTGGTATTCGGTGATCCCGAGCCGGCCACACAGGTGTTATGGCAGAATTTTGCATTCCCGCTATAGCTTAGGTCGATGCAGAATGCGTTATCCGGGCTCATCGAGCGGATATAGTTATTAAATATGAGGGTGGGCTGGGTGTGCCAGTTACCGCATTCATACAGGGAGATGCCACCACTTCCGCCCAGGGCGGATACCCGGATGTCGTTGTAGGCAACAACGCAGGGCCCTTCCTGGTTGGCCAGGATGATGCCATCGGGTGAATACTGCCCCCCTGCGTTTTCGATACGATTGTGCAGAATGTTAAGCGCCCCATCGCCACCGCCTGCGATCCCACACGTTTTCCATCCATTGATAGAACTAGCCTGTATGGAGACCCCCTTGGAAACAGAGTAGGAAACTATCCCGGTATTCCCGTCAGACACCCTGCAATTAAGGATATGAATGTTGCTGTTGCCAAGGGCATCCGTAAGCCCATACTCAGAATATATGGCACTGGACGGATAATCCTCCAGGTTCTGACTTTGTATCGTGCAACCATCGAAGGTGATATTCCTGCAGCCATTCCTCAGTACTACCGTTTTTCCGACGCTTGCCCCAGGGTCGACGGCTATGGAAAGATTACGGAAGGTAATACCCATCGCACCATCCAGAAGCAATACAAAGGGACTATTCTCATCTGCAGGCTGGTAATGCAATACAACATCCTGTGCATTTCCGGTGGATGACTGAAATACCCAATGCATATTTGTATCTGAAGACGCGGTTTTCCCTATTTCCACCTGCTCATCATAGTATCCCGGCTCAACGTTGACTACCACCGTATCATGGAACGGGCAGAAGCTCAATACATCCACTGCTTCCTGGAAGCCGGCAAAATCTGCGCCCTGGGTGGTATCTCCTATGGTATAGGTCCCTGATGGGTTATTGCAAACGAGGATTACGGCCGTGTCATTCCAAAAATGATGATCATCCTGACCATTGGGTTTTGATGACCAGCATCTTATGCAATGGGTTCCAATTCCAAGTGATGGATGGGCGATGGTAAGGGGTGCGCCCGATGAATCCATGGACAGCTTTCCTGTCCAGGGTATAACCAAACCCGTATCCGTGTCAATAACATAGTGTATGCTTGCTGAGTCCAGGTCCTCCCAGCCGTAGTTTTTGATAATGATCTGAACAGTATATGTGTTGTTGGTATCCAATACCGGACTGGAAATGATCTCCGTAATACCCGCATCAACACGGTGACTGAATTCAATGGCCCCCATATCGGGAGAAACGTTGTCCCTGGGCTGTCCGAGGATATCCTGGGAAACGTATGGGGTGGGTGCTCCTCTGTTGTCCATCGATGCCAGTTGAGGGACGCTGATCGGGTCATCCGACAACAAGGGATCAAGGGATAAGGAGTGGCTGTCCAGGGCCATAGCCGTCACCCATCCATTCAAGCTGTATGAAAGGCTGTCGTGAAGTATCGCTTGCGTCCCGCAGGTAAAGTAATCATTGTGGTCTATGTCCGTGATTCCAGGGAACGGGTCGAAGAAGCGGGCCGCATGCCCGCCCCCGTAATGGCACCACAGGTTATTTAATATACTGAGGCTCTGACTCGTGGGCTTATTATAAATAACAAAAGGACAGGTCTCCGCTGTGGTTGAAATCAGCTTGATTGTATTATGCAGCACCTGCACATTATTCACAACGATGGCAATGCCGGTCGATGTGGTGGTATTAAGGTAAGCGCTTGATGAAGGGGCGATCTCCTCGATATAATTGTTGCTGATCTGGGCCGGGGCATCAAGTTGAGCCTCACAGTATATGAAGCCTATCCCTTGATTTTGTCCTAATCCGGACATCCTGATCTTATTCCCTGTGACGCGAGACTGGCCTTTGCATTGAGTTAAGGTAATGCCAAGATTTGAAGACAAGCCACCGTTCTCAAACACCTGATTATTTGACACTTCCGGGGCGAATTGAAATTTGAGACCTATCCCGCTGCCACTGACATAGTTCCCAATGAACTTATTCCCAACTTCCAAATGGTCATAATCCGCCTGGAAAGTGATCCCTGCATTCAGTATGGTATTGTTAAGAATGAGGTTATGCTGATCCTTTGACGTGGGGGAATGAATACCTTCGATGAACTGGGAACACGGATAGTCTTCTCCGTCAACTTTTATATTGACTGATGTGTATTCAGCTATAGGATTTGTTCTTATGATATTATTTTCGATGATGTTATAATCTGCACCCTGATCAAAGACCACAGCTCTTCCGATCAACGCTTCCGGATCTACGACTATGCTCAAGTCCTTGACTGTAATATAATCAGCACCGATCAAGCCCCACACCCAGTTGAAATCCCTGGCAAAATCGATACGATGCTGAATAACCACATCTTCAGCATTGGCGGTCAGCGCGCGAAAACTGATCCTAGCATCCGGGCCGGTGCCCCTTATCGGAGGGAGGGTGACCTGCTCGACGTACAGGCCCGGAAGGATGAGAAAACTTACTGAATCAGCTACCCCACAGCCTTCCAGGGCATCAATGGCCTCGCCGATACTATGAAAATCGGCAGTGTCCTCCGGATGTCCAATGACATAGGTTCCCGCCATTCCAGTACATACTTCGATGGTCAGCACCAGGCTGTCGTTGGAGGTATTGTCATCGGGAAGATCATCAGCTGCTTTCGTCCAGACCTGCAATTGGTGCAGCCCGGGCGGCAAATTAATGCTATCAAGCAGCAAGGGCGCAGAGACCGCAAGAGAAGTTAGGTGACCTGTCCATAGAGAGCATCTCGTCGAATCTCCGTCAATGGAATAGCAGATGGTACAGGAGTCGAGCGGGAGCAAACCAAAGTTCTTCAGTAAGACGGTGATGCCTATTGGACCGGGAAGCTCACGCGTTGAAGGACTTTCGATGGTGGATATCCCTGCATCCCGGATTCCATATTCCAGACAACCCATGTCCGGACTCAGCGGATTGCGTTGAACGCCAAGCATATCCGTGCTCAGGTATGATAAGCCAAGTCCCTGGTTATTTAATGACGGGTTCGTAGGCAAGAGTTCATCACTGCTGAGAAATCCCGGGTTTATGCTCACGGAATGACTATCCATTGCACTGATCGCCTGCAGATAGCCCAGGTTATCGACCGGTATGTACCACTGCCCCAAAACCGGGCCCTGGGTGAAATAGTTGTTATAATCGCTCTGGAGCAGGGATGAACCCGCAAATGACACAGAATAGCCTCCTATTCCATTGACTATGTGATTATTGGTAAGCGTACAATACAGATTATTCGTCATCAAAAATGCACATGTAGCCGAGGATGTCGTATACCCTGTTCTTTGAAACAAGGAATTGTGACAGATATCCAGGTTGCTCGAATGAGAGATCAGCATAGCATTAGCCCTCGCGGAAGTAACATTCCCGAGCAGGCTGATCATATTATTGGCTACGATACCCCGGGCGGTATCCCCTGCTGTGCATTCGAGCAGATGAAGCCCTGTGACCTCTCCCACTGAGGTAAGCAGGATGCGGTTTCCCAGCACTATTGTTGATCCCGTGCACCTACCCAGGTATATCCCCGTCAGACCACCGCCGGCAGCGGTTTCCAAGGAGTTATGCGTGATGATGGGCGCGTGGAGAAATCCTATATTAAAGCCATTTTCGGCGAAACCGGTCACCGTATTGTTGGTGATGGTCCACCCCGTCGGGTAGCCATACGAAGGATCCCCTTCAATTTTTATGGCAGTATGCGAATTGAGCAATCTGCATTCCTGGATGGTATTCTCTCCATTGCCTCCTGACGGGCTATGTACGCAAATGGAACCATTCTCCAGCGCCGAACGGGGATCCGATTCCAGTATGCAGCCTTTAAAGGTATTATGAGATGCCCCGTGCTCCAGCAATACAACCCTGGCACCAGAGTGCCAGTTAGAATTTTCCGGATAACCAACGGTCAGGATGCTGATGTTTTCAAAATGGATATGATCCGCCCCATTCAAGGTAATGGCAGGCGGGCAGTCATTCAAACAATATCCTGATTGGTACTCAATAATCACATCCTCAGGCCTGCCCGTGCAGGATCGGAAGGTGATGCTTCTGGCCTGGCTTGCCCCTGCCAGTTCCGGGATTACCAGGCCTCCTTCGTAGATACCCGGCAGAATATCGAAAATAACAGGCCCCTGGACACCCGAGTATATCAGATTCTCTACTGCCGTAAGTATGTTCGGAAAGTCCGATGCGCCATAACCTATAGTATATGTTCCGTTCAGCACCTTGTATCCGTATAGGTTGCTGCTGAGGGTATCCGGTGGATGGAAGGACAACGGGATACCCTCCGGATCGGAACACCAAACCTGCAGCGTATGATTTCCAAAAGGGAGGGTTGGTGTCCCGATCACTACGGTATCGCACATAAGGGGGGGTAGATTGCCTGTCCAGTGATACTGACCGGTCTGTGAGGCACCAAGCTTGTAGTGCAGGTTCAGCGAACGCAGGGTATCCGTTCCCGAGTTCTGCACCCTGACGAGGATATCCTGAGGACCGGTGATCACTGCCCCGGATGGAGCCATGATCCCAAGCAGGGTGGCATTGTGCGCCAATGGCACTACATTCAAGGTATAATCCTCCACTTCACCCCCCGCCATTTCGCCACAGGGCAGATTCGCGGTTCCTCCGCTCACTCTAATCCGCAGGCGGGTGGCTCCCGCCGGTGTACCAGGAGGAACGTGGAACGTAATGGATGTTTCTTTTGCCGAGTACAGGGTCGCGCTGACCCCTTCGTCAAGATCAAAAAAGCCATTCTGGTCCCAGTCTGCCCAAACTGTCCCCATACCAGATACCTCAAACGAATGGTTTGTTCCAAGTTTGCTCCGAATTATGATGTCAAGTCCAGGGTGAACTACCGTACTATACCCGGTATAGTCAAAATATCCATGGCCCAACGAGGTGATATCGATCGACCCTATACTGACATTTCCTATCCATACCTCTCCGGTGCCGCTGGCATCACAATAGGTCTGACCGTTACCCAATAGTCCAAATACAGATAGGGCTGACCATATCAGGATGGTGGATTTTAAATTCATGATGGGAAGTTTGGAACCCGGTGAATTTACGATATGAAGGGGCCATTGTCAAGGCGACAAGTTCGTGGGAGATGCGCCCAGCATGAATATTGATCTTACCCTTATCTGTATCACCTGGGGAACGGCACATTCTTCGCGTGCTTCAACCGGAGGCCCATTACAGCTATAGCTCCTGCATACGAAGCTGTTCACAAGGAGCACCCGAATGCAGCAGGAAGAAAGCGACGAAAAGGTATCCCTGCCCGCAAAGGGCGGCCAGGGAAATCCTAAGAATAGGGCAAACTTTCCTTAGCGGATAATCAGCGTGCGTGAAAACTCTATCGGGCCGAAGAAGCGGAATACATAGGCCCCGGGCAACAGGTGGCTAAGCTGGAGAAGGGTATTCCTCTGGGTAATGGTCCCATGGCTGACCTCCCGGGCGGATGCATCGAGGACGGAGTAGGTTGCACCTATCCACCGCGTATCTGCCTCTATCGTGAACTCACCGTCGGATGGGGAAGGATACACGCGGACGGCCGCGCCCGCCGATGCATCGGGCATCCCGACCTGGGGGCTTACGGTAAGGGTCGCCACGTCCGAGGTGTCGGGACAGCCCAGGAGATCGGCCACACAACGGTACTGCTCCCCGCTGTTGGTCAGCTGCACGCCGGTCACCCCCAGGGTCGTGGTCTGGGTGCCGGAGTACATCCCCCCATCGCTGAGGTCGTTCCAGAGGTTCCCGTTCTTCTTTTGCCATTGTACAGACGTCTGGGGATCAGCCACGCTGAGCGGGAAGCTGGCGTTGGTCCACGCTGCAACAGTTTGGGAAACAGGCTGGGTGCTGATGGCTGGAATGCAGTTTACGCTAAGCATCACAGGATCAGAGGTGTCGACGCAGGTGCCTTCGAACACCACGCAACGCACCCAGGTGCCCTGGTTGGCGAGGGTAACATCGCTGATGGTCAGGCTGTCGGTGACAGTGCCGCTGAACTGCCCCCCGTCATAAATATCGTTGAAGATGCCGCTGCCGTTGTGGGCCTGCCACTGGTATCCGGCACCAGAGGTGGCGGTTACTGTGAACAAGGCATCATCGAGCAGGTTTGCTGTTTGTGAACTGGGCTGGTTGGTAATGAGGTTGTTGCTGCAGGCCATATACGTATCCCAGATCTCGGCGGGCGTGAGTGCTCTCGACCATACTCCGATATCATCCAGGGTTGCTGCCACATAATTCCCTGAAACACCACGACCTACATAAAAAGGAAGGGTTGTCGCATTGACATTGGTATGTGTATAGTTGTTGGATGATATCAGTACCCCGTTCTTGTATAACTTCAGGATCTTATTCTCATAGGTGCCGGCATAATGCTCCCATATCCCGGAAGAATACGGGGCCGCACACCATATCCAGGCTGAGCCCTGCTTATTTGCTCCGAAATTGGTGATGCCAGTGGCCGAACCCTGAATATTGTAGTTGAAGTTACCCCCCACCGTGCTTCCATGCATAATATATACCCCATAGGTTGTAGACGGACGATAGACCCAAACGGAAAGCGTGAAGCTCGAGGTATCGGAAACAATAAAGCCCGGCGTAGTATTAACCAGGTATCCCGACGTCCCGTTGAACTGATAGGCGGAATTCGCATTGCCGTACCTGTCGGCGGTGAGTGTAGCCCCGTTGTTGGTAAGGTTGTTTCCGTTGCCGCTGGCATCGTTAGCGTTACCGCTGAAACCATACCAGGCCAGCAGGCCCTGGCTTGGCACATAGGCCGGCACCTGCGCGAGTGCGCTGAAACACAGGATCAGCGTCTTGATTGTCAAGAGGAAAGTGATTCTCATACTCCGTGGATTTTGGTTGCCTAAATATAGCAGGATATGTTCATATCCATGCCTATGGCTCCGTTTTCCAACGGGCGAACGGATAACAGACCGCCTGCGGCGCCCTTGACTTCCGAACGCTGGATTCGTACCTTATAGGCTCGGAATCAATCGCATGCCATCATGAAACTTTTCTCAGCGCTTACTCTCTTCCTGCTTTCCCTCATCCCCTGCCTGTCCCAGCCGGGATGGGTGAAATCGGTCACCGGCACCAGCAACCACATCTACGCCGTGGATTTTCCCACCGATCAGGTCGGCTACTTTGCCGGCTGGGATGGCATCATCCGGAAATCGGCAGATGCAGGAGCCACCTGGACCACGGTACGCTCCGAACCGGGCTATCACATCTATGCCCTGCATTTCATGGATGCCAATACCGGCGTGGCCGGGGGTGAAGGCGGCAAGATCATCCGTACTACCGATGGGGGCGCGAGCTGGACCCAGGCCTCCACTCCGGGCAGCAGTCCGGTGCGGGACATCTGTTTTGTCAACAGCAGCACAGGATATGCCGTGGGCTGGTACAGCAGTGTCTGGAAGACAACCGATGGCGGGCTCAACTGGACCAGCGTGGGTCCCTCTTCCTCGGCCTGGTTCTTTTCCTGTCACTTCCTGGATGCTATGAACGGATACGTCTCCGGCTCCATGCTCAGCGTGTACAAGACGGTGGATGGGGGAAGCACGTGGACCAACCCCATGACGAGCACCACCGGGGCGGTGAACGCCGTAGCTTTCTGGGATGTGAACAATGGGGTGGTTACCTGCTGTGATGGTCAGATCCACCGTACCACCGACGGTGGGGCCAACTGGACCCAGATGACCTCCCCAACCAACCGCACCCTGAACGACCTGGAATACACCAACGCCTCCACTATACTTGCCTGCGGAATGGATGGGGTGATAATGAAATCTTCGGACGGGGGCCTGACCTGGGCTACCCAGCTCTCGGGGACGCTGCAAAGTCTGTACAACCTCTGCCACCGCAGCCTAAATACACTATATGTATGCGGACTGGCGGGAACCCTGATGAAGACGACCTCCGGGGGGGAGCCTACCGGCTGGGTTGATCCCGAAGATCTGCCCCTCCAGATCATGCTGAGCCCGGTCAGGGCCGGTGATCCCTTGCAGGTTGTTTTCCGCACGGATCGTCCCCTGGAGTTTGCGCTGCAGGTGTTCGATATGAGGGGGCGCAGCATGGGCCAAGGTTCCCATTCCCTGTCCCAGGCCGGAGAATCAGTGGTCGAGCTGCCCACCACCGGATGGGCCCCCGGGCTCTACCTGCTGAGCGTGCAGGCCGGAGGTCGCCCCCTGGTGTGCAAGGTACTGCTGCGATAAAAAAAAACGAGGGACCCTACTGACAAGGGCCCCTCTTGTAATCACCACGTTGCAGCAGCCGGGTCAGGGTATCAGGACCCTGGCTGAGTATTTTTCCTTCTGATGGATGAGGGTCACGAGGTATACGCCGGAACGGGGCAGGTCCACATGGACGGCATCCCCGTTGAGGCTCAGGTTGGAGAGGGTGCGCCCGCCCATATCGGTGACCAGGGCATTCCCCCTAAGTGAAGAGGCTATCCATATTCCGGAACCGGAGGCGCGCAGTTGCAGCGCATCCTCTTCCGGGGCATTGAAGCCGGTGGACTGATCGGGGCCCAGGAGGCGCACCAGGCTAAGGTCGTAGCCATTAGTGGTTTCCGTGGCCCCGGCCAGCAATACTTTTCCGTCGGCCCTGACATAAAGGGCATCGGCGCGGTCGTTGGAACCATTGAGGTCCAGGGTGACGAGCCCATCCCCGGGGATACGTGTATCCGGGGCGCCATCGGCATCCAGCCAGGCAACAAGGATATCGCTGTTGGTGCCGTTATAGGCCCCTCCCGTCACCACCCATCCGCCTTCAGGTGTTTCGGCCAGGCCTGTACCCCAGGCAATGCCCTGGCCTGCTTCGGCAAAGTACCATCCCTGGTTTCCAAAGGAGAGGTCGGGGCTGCCGTCAGCGCTCAGGCGACCGGCGATCATACGGCGGATCCCGTTCTGGTCAGCATAACCAGTAAAGACCGGGGCACCTCCGGAGGTCAGCTGAAGGTCGGCGATCGCGACCTGGCCGAGGCTGGCCGGTGGAGTGAACCAGCCTGAGGCACCGAAGGTGGACCTTATGTTACCGTTGACATCGAGGGAAAGAATGAAGGCAGCGGAGCTGGGGTTCGTCAGAACTTCACCGCTGACATAGATCAAACCGGTATGCGATGTGGCCAGAGCCGTTTGCTGGATTCCTGCGCCGCTATAGGTAAGCAGACGGGTACCATCGGTACCAAAGCTGCGGTCGGGGGTGCCGTCTTCGAAAAAGCGCGACAACATGATGCTTGCAGGGCCCAACTGCTGAACATTGGCGGCAACCAGGATAGTATTTCCGGGACCCTGGGCCAGACGTACATCGGACAGGGAAGCTCCGGCTTTGGTGATGGGGAGGAGGCCCGCACCGGCGAAGCTGGTCCTGCGCACACCCGAAGCGTCGACGCGGACCAGGATCAGGCTGCCGTTCGCGCCATTCGCCATGTGGAGGGCAACCAGCGCATCCCCGCCCGGGAGCAGAAGAAGGTCCTCAGCCTGAATGTCCATACCCGGGGGTAAGGGTAGTGACGCTGTTTGAAGGCTGAAGCCGGTATCCAGGCTTCCATCAGGATAATAGGCCCGGATGACGGCCTGTTCGCTGGTGGCCGCCGAGGCATAGCCTGCCAGGAGGATGCGCCCGTCAGCCAACTCCTCTATAGCCCTGTACCCGTCGGAAAAGCCGTTCACATCCGTACAAACCATCCCTCCGTTCCCGAACGAAGGGTCGGGAACACCGGCCCACTGCCCCCGGAGCATGGGAGCCGTAAGCAAACAGAGGAAAAGGATAAGGATGCGGTACACGTATTCAGTATTTGGCCGAACGATAGCAAAATCTGTACACCATTATCCTGAATACTGTTTTTCAACACATTAACAAGTTTATATCCATGCCCGATTTCCCAGAATGGGAAGATCTTTCCCGGCTTCACCGGCCATTTGGAACATAAGGTGCCACAAGCTGGAGCGGCGTGTTGGGGCTGAGTGCAGGAATTCCTACTTTCGTTACTGAATCATCCAAAAACCAAGATCATGAAAGCCTTACCTATTGCATCCATCGTCTTGCTCATGCTGCTGGGATTCTCCTGCAAGCACGAACGGGGAAAAACGGACACGGCAGCCCAAGCCGGCACAGAACAACCCAGTCTCGACAGCCTGGCGGCCGGCGGAGTGCTTACCCCAGAGCTGATGTGGAGAATGGGCAGACTGAGCGAGCTCCAGGTGAGTCCCGATGGAAAGACCCTGCTATACGGGCTTACCCGCTACCGGCTGGCTGAGAACAAAGGAAACCGTGAGCTTTTCGTGATGCCTGCCACCGGAGGGGAGGCAGTACAGATCACCTCGAGCGCAGGCAGCGAGATCAATGCCCGCTGGAAGCCCGACGGCAGCGGGATAGGATACCTCAGTGCAGAAACCGGCGATTACCAGCTCTGGGAATGTGAGGCAGATGGGGGCAACCCCCATCAGGTAAGCGATATTCCCGGGGGCATCAGCGGCTTCGAATATTCTCCTGACCTTGGCCACATTCTGTATACCAAGGATGTGAAGTTGGACCAGACGCCCCAGGAGCACTACCCTGACCTTCCCATGACCGGGGTGGTGATCGCCGATGACCTGATGTACCGCCACTGGGACCATTGGCATGATTACGCCTACAGCCACGTATTCTTTGCTCCATACCCCAAAAGCGGGAAGCTCACGGAAGGCAAGGACATCATGGAGGGGGAACGCTATGATGCGCCCATGCTGCCCTGGGGCGGGATGGAGCAGATGACCTGGAGCCCGGATGGCGGTCAGATCGCCTATACCTGCAAGAAGATGACTGGCAGGGACTATGCCCTGAATACCGATTCGGAGATCTTCCTTTTCGACCTTGCCAGTGGACAGACGCGCGTGTTGAGCGACCCCGGATTTGAAGGATACGACTGGGACCCGGTGTTTTCTCCCGATGGTAAGATGTTGGTATGGCGTTCCATGGAAGAGCCCGGCTTCGAAGCCGACAAGGAACGGATCATCCTTCATGACCTGGCCTCAGGCTCCAATAGCGACCTTACGGAGGGCTTCGACCAGGGATGCACGAACTACCTCTGGAGCCCCGACAGCCGCACGCTATACTTCATCAGCGGCATTCATGCCACATATCAGGTATATGCCATGGACCTTGCCAGCCGGAAGCCCCACCAGATCACCCGTGGCCCTCACGATTACCAGTCGATCGCTCTGGCCGGGGACCGCATCATCGGAACGAAAATGTCCCTCTCCATGCCCACCGAGATCTTCGCCGTGGATCCGGGCAACGGACAGGAACAGGCGCTGAGCCGGGTGAACCAGGATGTATTGTCACGGATCACCTTGGGCCGTGTGGAAGAGCGCTGGATCAGGACCACCGACCAGAAGGATATGCTGACCTGGGTGGTCTACCCCCCGGATTTTGATTCGACAAAAACCTATCCCGCACTGCTCTATTGCCAGGGCGGCCCACAGAGCGCCGTAAGCCAGTTCTGGAGCTACCGCTGGAACCTCCAGATGATGGCCGCCAACGGCTATATCGTGGTTGCCCCGAACCGCAGGGGGCTGCCCACCTTCGGCCAGGAATGGAACGACCAGATCAGCGGGGACTATGGTGGCCAGAACATGAAGGACTACCTCAGCGCCATCGATGCAGTGGCCGCTGAGCCCTATGTTGACGGGGCGCGCCTGGGTGCCGTCGGGGCGTCCTACGGGGGATTCAGCGTCTTTTGGCTGGCCGGGAACCACAACAAGCGTTTCAAGGCCTTCATCTCCCATTGCGGGATGTTCAACCTGGAAAGCCAGTACGGCTCCACCGAGGAATACTTCTTCGTGAACAAGGACCTGGGTGGCCCCTACTGGTCCAATCCCCGGCCGGCGAGTTTCAATTTCTCGCCCCACCGCTTTGTTGACCGCTGGGACACCCCCATCATGATCATCACCGGGGCCAACGATTTCCGCATCCCCTACACCGAAAGCCTGCAGGCCTTCAATGCTGCCCAGTTGCGCGGCATCCCCAGCCGGCTGCTCTTCTTCCCTGAAGAATCGCACTTCGTGCTCAAACCCCAGAATGCCGTGCTCTGGCAGCGGGAGTTCTTCCGCTGGTTGGATGGATGGCTGAAATAGGGGCAGTTCTGCCTTTGGCAGACAGTGGCAAGTCTGCCTTTGGCAGACAGTGGCAAGTCTGCCTTTGGCAGACAGTGGCAAGTCTGCCTTTGGCAGACAGTGGCAAGTCTGCCTTTGGCAGACAGTGGCTAGTGGCTAGTGGCTAGTGGCTAGTGGCTAATAACATGGAACATAGAACATAGAACATCCCCCTGTCCCGTCTACTTCACATTACCCTTTATGGTCAGGGTATGCATGCCTTCGGCGGTGTTGGCCAAAACGGTGAGTTTCTTGTTGAACACCCCGGGGTCGCTGGCATCGTATTCTGCGCTGATGGTGCCGCTGCGGCCGGGGAGAATAGGTTCCCGGGGGAAGGATACCGTGGTACAGCCGCAGGATTTGCGTACGTCCTTGATCACCAGGGGGGCCTTGCCGGTATTGCGAAACGTGAATTCAGCCTTAACCGGGACGCCCATATTGATGGTCCCGAAGTCCTTCTCTTCCTGGTCCCAGCCAAAGACGGGGGCCGGAGCGGATGCCGGCTGGGGAGCGGGTGTACGGGGCTGGCCCAGGAGGGTAAGGGCACTGAACAGGATAAAAAGGAAGGATATGGCTGTTTTCATGGTGTGTGTTGATTAATGCTTACTGACATCAAAACTAATGCCAGCAGGATTTGACAGGTGTTAATGAAAGGAAATTTTTGTTAATGGCTGTTAACAGGGCCGGAAGGCGACGGATGTAGACCTCATATTGACGAACTTTATCCGGTTAAAGCCCGATACATGCGTTCCAAGAACATCCGTTGGGTGGTAATCCTGGGCGTGGCCACGGTGGCCGCGGTACTCTTGTTCCAGCTCACCTGGCTGAGCCGGGCCTTTCGCATGAAGCATCAGGAGAACACCCAGGAAGTGAGCCTTGCCCTGATCGCCGTGGCCCGCAATATGGCCACCTTCATGGGCACCACCTTTCCGAACGAGAATCCGGTAGTGAGGGTCTCCCCTACATATTTCATCGTCAATATCAACGACGTGATCGAACCGGGGGTCCTGGACCACTTCCTCAGTACCGAGTTTTCACATCGCGGCATTTCTTTTGCATACGAATACGCCATCTACGACTGTGCCACCGATCAGATGGTATATGCCGGAACCAGTGCGCATCCGGTGGAGGGCGAATTCAGTCACGATGCCGAAAAGTTTCCCCAGAAGCCTGAATTCACTTATTATTTCGGGATCAACTTTCCTGACCTTCCACGGGAGACCAGCCGTGACCTGCGGTTGTGGTTCTTTTCCTCTGTACTGCTTGGCCTGGCACTGATCTTCTTTGGCTATGCCATCTTCGTTATTTTCCGGCAGAAGCGGCTCTCCGAGGTGCAGCGCGACTTTGTCAATGCCATGACCCACGAGTTCAAGACGCCCCTGGCTACCCTGAAGATCGCTTCTGAGGTACTTCAGGATCCGGCACTGGCCGATCAGGGAGACCGCCTGGCCCAGTATGGAGGGATCATCGCCGGGCAGGTGCAGCAACTGGAGTCGCATGTGAACCGCATCCTGGAGGTGGCACGCATCGACCGCCGGCGCATGGAACTACGCAGGGAGGAGGTGTCGGTTGAAGATGTGCTGCGGGAGCTGGCACCCCAATTCCGTATACGGGCGGAGGCGGCAGGGGGAGGTCTTACCATAGACCTGCGCTGCCCCGGGTATCGCCTCATGGCCGACCCTGTGCATTTTCGCGGGGTACTTCACAACCTGCTGGACAACGCGGTGAAGTTTGCCACCGTGAGGCCCCAGGTAGTGCTCAGCTGCCACACCGCAGCGACGGCATATATCCTCGAAGTGAGGGACAATGGTCCCGGGATCCCCCCATCGGAGCGGCGACGGGTGTTCCGGAAGCATTACCGGGTGCCGGAAGGACGGGTGCAGTCGCACCGGGGATTCGGCCTGGGTTTGTTCTACGTTGCCCGGGTGGTTAAGGCCCACCGCTGGAGGATCGGGATTGACCAGGCCCCGGAAGGGGGAGCCCGCATCAGGATAATGATTCCAACGCAGGGACGATGAACCGGACGAACACACATATATTATATGTGGAGGACGATGAGTTCCTGGCCTTTGTCACCCGTGACAATCTCGAACGTCATGGGTTTGTGGTCAGGCACTTTACCAGCGGCAACCCGGCCCTGGATTGCTTCCGCACCGAAAGCTTCGACATCTGCCTGCTGGATGTTATGTTACCCGGCATGGACGGTTTCAGCCTGGCAGAACGCATACGCCAGCTAAACCAGCATATCCCCATTCTTTTTCTTACCGCACGGGCACTCAAGGAGGACAAGCTGAGTGGCTTCGCTACCGGGGCGGATGATTACATTACCAAGCCCTTCAGCATCGAAGAGCTGCTCCTGCGCATCGAAGTGTTCCTGAAGCGCAGCATGATCGTAAGGAACGACCCCGCCGACCGTAGCCGGGCGATCGGTCGTTACCGTTTCGATCAGCACAGCCGTAACCTCGATGGGCCCGGTGGGCAGCGCAAGCTGACACGAAGGGAAGCTGACCTGCTACGATTTCTGGCCGACCATGCCAACCAGAGGCTGCGCCGTGAAGATATCCTTCGTGCGGTATGGGACACCGACGACTATTTCAGCGGGCGTAGCCTGGACGTCTTCATTTCCCGTATGCGAAGGTACCTGGCGGATGACCCGGCCATTCAACTTGAGAATATCCACGGACAAGGGTTCTGTCTCCACCTGCCACCACAGCTCGGGGATTGAGCCTCATAGGTGACTGCTCAGGGCCGAGAGAAGGGCCCCGCGGGTGTATGGCTTTGTGAGGTAGCCAATGCATCCGGCTTCAAATGCGGCCTTCTCGTCTCCTGCCATCGCATAAGCCGTCTGCGCGATCACTTTCAATCCCGGACGCAGGCGGAGCAGCTGGCGGCAGGCCTCCAGGCCGCTCATATCCGGCAGTTTCAGGTCCATCAGCACTATATCGACTGGCTGCATATCCTCGCAGCATGCCACAGCCTGCTTTCCATCCCTTGCCTTGATTACCTGAAGTCCTGCGCTGCTCAGCGCATTCTCCAGGAAGAGCATGCTATGGTCCTCATCTTCAACAACCAATACCGTCCTTCCGACGAGATGCAAGTTATCCTGCTCCGGTTCCGTGTGGGTGAAGGAGCCATTCACGGCTCTCATCGGATGGCTCAAGGGGAAATTAAGACGGAATTCGGTGCCCTTGCCCAGGATGGAATCCACTTCAATGCGGCCGCCCATTAATTCCACGTATCCCCGTGTTATGGCGAGGCCCAGCCCGGTACCCCCCTGCTGCCGGCCTTTGGACTGGTCGATCTGGAAGAAGCGCTCGAAGATAAAAGGCAACTTATCTTCCGGCATCCCGATCCCGGTGTCCTTCACGAAGACCACCACTTCAGGTGAGTCAGTATCGATGCCCCGGCAACCCAGCACCACCTCTCCTTCCCAGGTAAACTTCAGGGCGTTGTCCACCAGGTTCTGTATCACCTGTCGCAACCGGAAGTCATCGATGCGATACTGAAGGTCCCTATCACAGTCAGGCAAATCGAGCCTGAACTTCACTCCTGGCCGGAAGGTATTTTTCTTCTGATAGAGCTTGTATATCTCTTCCAGCAGGCGGGACAGGCTGATATCCTTTGGAAAAAGCTTCACCTGCCCGGTTTCGATAAGGGAGACATCGATGATGTCGTTAACCAGCGAGAGCAGCTGCTTCCCGGCCCTTTCAATGATAGAGGCGTACTCCGCCTGTTGTGAGGTGTCGTAATCCGGCTCCAGCAGCAGGTTGGAAAACCCGATGATCGCATTGAGGGGAGTACGGATCTCATGCGACATATTGGCCAGGAAAGCCGATTTGAGGCGGTCGCTTTCTTCCGCCTTCTCCTTGGCCACCTGCAGCTCTTCCAGCGCTTTCTGCTTATCGGTGATGTCGGAAATGAATCCCTCCAGGATGATATTTCCGTCCGGGTCGGGGCCCACACTGCGGCCCTGCTCCCATACCCAGCGGTAACCCTGGGTACGGTGATTCAACCGGTAGACCATCTTAAAGGGAGTATTGCTCTCTACCCCTTTCTGTACGGTGCTCCATACCAGGTTGACATCCTCCGGATGAATAAGGTCCCCATACTGTACCGTTTTGCCCAGTTGCAGGTCCGAAGCCTCATATCCTGTGAGCTCGAGGGCCCCGTTACTTACGAAGAGCATGGTCCAATCCGCATCGTTGAGGCAGCGGTATACCATCCCTTGAAGATTGTCCATCAAGGTGCTCAGACGGCGCCGGCTTTCCATGAGCTCTACTTCGGCCTCAATGCGTTCTGTCTCGTCGACAGCCACTCCCTTAACCGCGACTACCCTTCCGCCGGAACGTACCGGCGTACCATAAACCCGGAAAGTCCGGATCACACCATCCAAATTGCGGTAGCGGTACTTGTCACCGCTCAGCAGGCCCAGGGCTTCCGATTCATTTGCATGAAAGATCCGTTGCAGATTATCCTTCATCCGCTGTCGATCTTCCGGCACGATAAGACGGAATACGCTGGTCCGGCCCGGGATAAAACGTCGCTCGGATTCGAAAGATGCCATGCGGAAAGCCGGTTCATCGGCAAAGGTCATGCGTCCTTCTGCATCCACTTCAAAAACCAGGGCAGGCAACATGCGGGCCAGGTCCTCGAAAAGACGCTGAAAACGCTTCTGACAGGGGTCATACCCATCCTCCCCGGCCCCGGGACCGGTCCTGAGATCGTTCTCGTAGTTCTCCTGGTTCATGGCTGACACTACTACCCGGAGGGGACATCCGGAATCCGCATCAAGATACCAAAATCCAATGCGTTTCCCAAATGGTTTGTTCACAAATCCATCGATTATATTTGCAGCATGAAGCCTATGAGCCGTGATTTCCGGGCCGTGCTGGTCCTGGGCCTTCCCTTGTGGATGATATTCAGTACGGTAGTATTTACTTCCTGCAAGCAGGAAAAAACCAGGGAGGGCCTTTCGCCAGCAGCAGTAAGCCCCAGGCTGATGACTCCGGAAAACCTGCTTGACCTGGTGCCCCCTCCTCCCCAGGATTACCACGTGACCAATACCATACTGTTGACCGACACCGCTACCGGCGACAGCATCGCAAACGCCTCGCTGAGCATGCAGGGCGAGGGGGGAGAGGAAATCTATGTCACCGTCTCCGACTACCTCAAGGTCCCGCAATTTTACACCCTGGCTACAGGCCTTTGGAAACCGGAGCTGAGCTTTGAACGGGATGGCAGCTATGCACGTGAACTGCAGCTACCCAAAGGCCAGGTCGGTTGGGAATCCTACGACCTGAGCTCCATGCAGGGCACCGCACTTATCGGAGTAAAGGGCCGCTACCTGGTTTCCCTCCGCACCGAAAAGATGAACCCACCGGAAGCTGCCAGGGCCTGGCTGCTCTCGGGCTGGATCGAAAAGCTGCCCTGATATGGACTGGATTTGGATCATTTCCGGTGGCCTGCTGCTGGCCGGGGGCGTCCTGGGCTGCGTTCTACCCGTCATTCCCGGCCCGCCATTGGGTTTCTTCGGACTTCTGCTGCTGCAACTCACCTCATTCCGGCCATTCGAGGCCCGACAACTGTTCCTCTGGGCCGGGCTGGCTGCCCTGGTCACTTTCCTCGACTATGTGGTACCTGTATGGGGTACCCGCAAGTTTGGCGGAAGCAAACTGGGGGCATGGGGTAGCATGGCCGGGCTATTGCTTGGTTTGCTCGTGCCCCCCTGGGGTATCATCGCCGGGCCATTCCTCGGTGCAGTGACCGGAGAACTTCTGGACGGCAAGGCCTGGCAAGCTGCGCTGCGGGCAGGGTTTGGATCCTTTATCGGCTTCCTGGCCGGCACCGTGATGAAACTGGCCGTTTCAGTTTACTTTTGCTATCTTTTCATCGCCGCCCTGGTCTGAACAGGACCGTACCCGGAAAGGCTACCCTAAGAACCCACAAGACCAACACCATGCCCAAGCTCAGCATCGTGATCTGTGTTTACAACGAGGAAAAGAATATCCGACCGCTGGTAGAACAGATCTTTCAGGCCCTCGGGGAGGAGGATTATGAGATCATTTATGTGGATGACGGCTCTACCGACCAGACCGTGGCGGAGATCAACGCCATCAACAGCAAGCGGATCCGGCTGGTGAGGCTGAGCACCAATTATGGTCAGAGCCCCGCCCTGGCCGCAGGCATAGCCGAAGCCAGAGGGGAATACCTGGTTACCATGGACGGTGACCTTCAGAATGATCCCCTCGACATCCCGATGATGCTGAAGATCGCCGAAGAGGGCGGATGGGATATCGTGGCCGGGGTCAGGGCCAACCGTCGTGACGGTATGATCCTGCGCAAGATTCCGAGTAAAATCGCCAACGCCATTATACGTAAGTCGACCGGGGTAAGGATGAAAGACTACGGTTGCACCCTCAAGGTATTCCGCAGCCCCATAGCCAAGGGCCTGGGGCTTTATGGGGAACTGCACCGTTTTATCCCCGTCCTGGCCAGCTTCGACGGGGCCACCATCACCCAGGTGGACGTAAGGCATCACTCACGGAAATTCGGAGCATCCAAATACGGGATCAACCGCACCCTCAAGGTGGTCAGTGACCTGCTGCTAATGCTTTTCTTTAAAAAGTACCTCCACAAACCCATGCACCTCTTCGGCAACCTGGGGCTGATCATCTTCGGGATCGGTGCCCTCATCGACGCCTATATGCTGGTGCTGAAGGTATTGGGCAACGACATCTGGGGCAAGCCCTTGCTCCTGCTGGGGATATTGCTTACCATCATGGGGGTGCAGATCATCACTGTGGGCATCATTCTGGAAGTGCTCACCCGCACCTATTACGAATCCCAGGACAAGAAGCCCTATCGGATCAAAAGCATCACCACCGGTGAAAATTAAGGTGTCGGGGCCGGTGAAGGCCCTTCTCAAGCTCGGGTTCACCATAGCCGCCCTCTGGTTTGTTTTCAGCAAGATCCCATTCAAGGAAGTGCTGGACAGCCTGCAAGGCCTTTCGCCCTGGCCGCTGTTCCCGGCCGTGATCGCGTTCATCCTTTCCAAATACCTGAGCGCCGTCAGGCTGAGGCGCTTCTTCCAGGCCACAGGTATCCCTATTGGAGCCGTCTTCAACCTCAAGCTCTATCTTCTGGGCATGTTCTACAACCTCTTCCTGCCCGGGGGCATAGGCGGTGACGGGTATAAGATCTATCTGCTCAACCGCCGCTTCGGCGTAAGGGCAACCCGTATCCTATGGACCGTGCTGGCCGACAGGGCCAGCGGACTGCTGGCGCTCCTGGTGCTTGGCGTTGGCCTGTATTACCTCACTCCGCTCCGGGCCGGGGCATTCCATGGGTGGATCTGGTTCCTGGCTCCGCTGGCCCTTGCCGCCGCCTATCTCCTGTTATGGAAATTGCTGCCCTCTCTGCGCCTCCTGTACGTTCCTACAACCTTGTATTCCCTGGGGGTGCAAGTGGCCCAGATCCTCAGTGCATGGCTCATCCTCACTGCCATAGGCAGCGGGGGGAATCCTACCGGATACCTGTTCCTGTTCCTGGTCTCGAGCATCGTGGCCATGCTGCCCATCACTGTGGGCGGGGTAGGTACACGGGAACTGACCTTTCTGTTGGGTTCAGGGATGCTGGGACTGGATACGGGAGTGGCCGTAGGGCTCAGCCTGATGTTTTACCTCATCAGCCTCCTGGTTTCCTTCTGTGGCATTTATTATCTGCTCAGGCCGGGAGAGCTCAGGCTGGGCCCCGATACGTCGGATTGACAATCTGCGCTTTCGAGGTAAATTTCCCGGGGATAGGTCACTTCCCAAAGGAAGAGCCCATGGGCGGGTGCCGAGGTGCCTGCCCGGCTGCGTGATCCTGATGCGAGAATACCGGGTAGCGCGTTCAAGGCGAAGCGGCCCCTCCCGATATCCAGCAGGGTACCTACTATCGCCCTCACCATATTCCTGAGAAAGCGGTTGGCCCTGATCTCAAAGATGAGCACACCCTCCTCCTCCAGCCAATGCGAGGTGTAAACACTGCAGAGGTAATGACTTACCTCGCTGCCGCTGCGTGCAAAGCAACGGAAGTCGCGCGTGCCGGTAAGCATGGAAGCGCCCTTCTGCATGACATCAAAATCCAGTGGGCCATGGTAGTCCATGGCGAGACCCCTGAGGAAGGGGTTGCGTTCGCGGTCTACGAAATAGCGATACCCCCGGGTGACGGCATCGAAGCGGGCATGAGCCTCCTCACGTACAGGCCGGAGTCCATGCACACGAATGGCTGGAGGCAGCAAGAGGCTCAGATCACGAAAGAAGGCGTCCGGTGCAAGCTGGAGGCCGTCGGGGCCATCGAAGTGCAGGACCATTTGCCGGGCATGTACGCCGGCATCGGTGCGGCCTGCCCCGGTCACCTCCACTGTGCTTCCCAGGACCCCAGTGAGCGCCCGCTGCAGCTCAGCCTGCACCGAGGGCGACCCGGGCTGCTGTTGCCATCCGGCAAAGCCGGAACCATTGAAGGATAGCTCAAGAAAATACCTCATGCCCTCGCCTGTGACCATACAAAAGTAGGAAGGATGCCCATCCTTTTTCAGGGATTATAATTAGTCTAAATAACAATTCCCAGACGACAAGGACATCCGCAATGTTTGTTAGTGCTATAACAATACCAATGTGTACTTTTGCCGCGAAAACTGATTGTTATTCAGTTAACAATACATGTACTTACCTTGTTGCATATAACTGTTATTCAAACCTTTACACCATTATGTCAAAGACAGAAACATTAGTCAGGGCGCTTGTTGACAAGCACGGGAAGTCCCGCAATTCCCTGATGCCCGTGTTGCAGGGCGTTGTCAAGGAAGAGAGGTACCTCTCTGAAGAGGCCATGCTCGAAGTGGCCAGGGAGCTGGACATTTCGGCAGCCGATGTGTTCGGGACCGCTTCATTCTACACTTTCCTGGACACGGTACCCCGGGGTTCCTATGTGATCAGGGTATGCAAGACCATTGCCTGCCACATGGCCGGGAAGGACGTCGTGATTGACGCGCTTTCGGATATGCTCAAGATCAAGGTTGGTGAGACCACAGTGGACGGAAAGTTCACCCTGCTCACCGCCAATTGCCTGGGCTGGTGCCATAAGGGCCCGGTGATGCTGGTGAATGACGAGGTCTTCCCCCAGATCACCGCCCAGAAAGCCGTCGAGATCGTCGAAGAGTATGCACGGAAGAAATAAGCGTAACACCTCTCACGCCATGGAACATAAGACCATAAAGAAAGTCGATATCATCTTTGCCAAGGACACCTGCAATCCACGCGAGCTCCTTTCGAAAACCCTGCAGCGCAATCCTGACGACATCATCCTGGATATCATTGATTCGGGGCTGAAGGGCCGCGGGGGTGCCGGTTTCCCGACCGGACTCAAGTGGAAGTTCACCCGCAACGAGGTATCAGAGGATAAGTATGTAATCTGCAACGCAGATGAAGGCGAGCCCGGGACCTTCAAGGACAGGGAGATCCTGGACCAGGTGCCCGAGAAGGTGTTCGTGGGCATGGCCGTTTGTGGCTATGTGATCGGCGCCCGCGAAGGCTACATCTATCTCAGGGGGGAGTACAATTTCCTGCTCCGGTCCCTGAACGCCAAGCTGGAGACCTTCAACGCCCTGATGAAGGAGCTGAAGTTTGATTTCCACATCAGCATACGCTCCGGGTCCGGAGCCTATATCTGCGGTGAAGAGAGCGCCCTGTTCGAGTCGATGGAAGGCAAGCGTGGTGAGCCCCGCAACAAGCCGCCCTACCCTACCCGTGCGGGGTACAATCACAAGCCAACGGCCATCAACAACGTGGAGACCCTGGTGTATACCACCATGATTACCCGTCTCGGTCCTACCGAGTTCAAGGCCCTGGGTACCCAGGACTCCCGCGGTTCCAAGGTTTTCAGCGTGTCAGGAGACACCCCGATCGCCGGCATTTACGAGCTTGAGCTGGGCATGCCCCTGGCTGATTTCGTGGACAGCTTCGGAGACGGGGACACCAAGGCCGTACAGGTCGGGGGCGCTTCAGGCCATTGCGTGCCGCGTAAACAGTTCCGCGACACCATCATCGGGTTCGAAGGTATCCCCACCGGAGGCTCCATGATGATCTTCAACAGCAGCCGTTCCATGTACAACGTGTTGCACGACTATCTGGAGTTCTTCACCGAAGAAAGCTGCGGACAGTGCACACCCTGCCGGGTTGGTTGCCAGCAGCTGCTGAAAGGCATAGAGGCCGTGAAGCGCGGTGAGCGCAAGCCGGACTATCTGGAAGAGTTGAAGAAACTGGCCGACACCATGAAAGTGGCCGCCAAATGCGGTCTGGGACAGTCCGTGGCCAACCCCTTCAACTCCATCGTGAACAACTTCAGGGAAGAGATCATCTACTAATCACCGAAAATTCCGAAAGCCATGAGCAATTATATGGTCAATCTCAAGATCAACAATATCCCGGTCTCCGTACCCGAAGGCTCCACTATAGTGCAGGCTGCCAACAAGCTGAACTTCCGTATCCCCACCCTCTGCTTTCATCCCGACCTCAGTGTGGCCGGCAATTGCCGGGTCTGCGTGGTAGAGATTACCGGAGCCCGGGCCCTGGCCGCTGCCTGCGCCATGCCCGTCGCTGAAGGCATGGAGGTGTTCACCAACAGCGCCAAGGTACGTACCGCCCGCAAGCATGTGATCGAACTGCTGCTGTCGGAGCACAATGCCGACTGCACCAAGTGCTTCAAGAACGGTCACTGCGAGCTGCAGGAGCTGGCCGCCGAATACCGTGTGGGGGACCATGTGTTCCTCGACCTGGTGAAGGCCTCCGATAAGATCCTGGATATCTCCAGTCCTTCCATACAGAAGGACAACAGCAAGTGCATCCGCTGCCAGCGCTGCGTGCGCACCTGCGAAGAACTTCAGGCAGTGGGTGCCCTGGCTGTGGCCTGCAAAGGGGACCACCAGCGCATCACCACCTTCATGGACAAGTCATTGCACAACGTGGTTTGCACCAATTGCGGACAGTGTATCAACCGCTGCCCGACCGGAGCTTTGGTGGAGCGCAACTATATGGAAGAGGTGTGGGACCATATCAACAACCCCTTCAAGCATGTGGTTGTGCAGACGGCACCGGCCGTTCGCATCGGACTGGGCGAGGACCTCGGTCTGGAACCGGGGCACAGGGTCACCGGTAAACTGGTCTCTGCGCTGAAGCACATCGGCTTCGACTCGGTCCTGGATACCGACTTCACCGCCGACCTCACCATCATGGAAGAAGGCACGGAGCTCCTCACCCGCCTGAAGAAGGCCATCGTGGATAAGGATGAGACGGTTACGCTGCCGATGACCACCTCCTGTTCCCCGGGCTGGATCAAGTTCATTGAACATACCTTCCCCGAGCTGCTGCCCAATGTTTCCACCTGCAAGTCGCCCCAGCAGATGTTCGGTGCCCTGGCTAAAACCTATTATGCCCAGAAGAAGGGGTTGGATCCCAAGAACATCGTCTCGGTTTCCATCATGCCCTGCACCGCCAAGAAGTTCGAGGCCAACCGCCCGGAGATGCGGGCCAGCGGATATCAGGATGTAGACTATGTGCTGACGACCCGTGAACTGGCTATGATGATCAAACAGGCGGGCATAGAGTTCACCAAGCTGGACGACATGCACTACGACAGCATCATGGGTGAAGGTACGGGGGCTGCCGTGATCTTCGGAGCCACCGGTGGGGTAATGGAGGCCGCGCTGCGTACCGCCTACGAGATCGTTACCGGCCGTGAGGTACCATTCAACAACCTCAACATCACCCCGGTACGTGGCATGGAAGGGGTGAGGGAAGCCACCATCACCATTACCGGCACCCGTCCGGAATGGAGCTTCCTGGAAGGTGTTGAAATGAAAGTGGCCGTGGCCCATGGACTGGTCAACGCCAAAGAGCTGATGACTGCGGTCCGCGACCAGAAGGCAAGCTACCACTTCATCGAGGTGATGGCCTGTCCAGGAGGATGCCTTGGAGGCGGTGGGCAGCCCATTCCTACCTCTGCTGATATCCGTGAGAAGCGGGCTCAGGCCATTTATGCCGAAGACGAAGGCCTGCCGATCCGCAAGTCGCATGAGAACCCGGAGGTGGTGCAGATATACAAGGACTTCCTGGGTGAGCCCCTGGGGCATCGCTCCCATGCCTTGCTGCATACGCATTACAAACCGCGGAAACGATACTGAGACTGAATTGAGAGCTGCCTGCGGGCGGCTCTTTTTTTCTCCGGATGAACAGAAAGGCGGACAGGAAAGTCATGTGGGTTGCCCTGGGTATGGGCGACACTCAGCTGTGCGCCTGTTCGCATGGGCACATGGGCGCATTTATTGCTGACCGCGTTTTGGTCTGACTAGCGTTGGGAGGCTCACCCGGGGAGATTAATTGGAATCATTATAAAATACTGTTATTTTATTCACATTGTTACTCTTTTCACACATTTTTCTTTGAAGATCCGTCGCAATACCTACCTTTGTGCTGTTATTTGAATAACAACGGTTATTGAACAGTATACGCAACGCATGGAACGCATCAGAACAGCAGAACAATTGCACCGGATCCGGGCTTCGCGGGAGCAGATGAGCCTGGAGCGCCGTGAGCAGGGCATAGTGGAGGTCAGGGTAGCCCTGGCCACCTGCGGCCTGGCCTCAGGAGCGAAAAGCACTTATGAGTACCTGGTGGAGGAGCTCCCCAAACGCCACATCGAAGCACGCGTATTGAGGACCGGCTGCATGGGCTACTGCTATGCCGAGCCTACCATAGAGGTCACGCTCCCCGGCGCTGAGCCCATGGTGTTCGGTGGGGTTGACCCGGCCCGGGCAGACCAGATCATCGAGCGGTACATCCGCCAGGGCGAGATGGTGGATGGGCATATCCCCCGGAACTACGAAAAGGTGACCCTGGAATAATACGCGACGGAAATGTTGAACGAGGAAACAGTAATCAGGAACAGGGCAGAAGGAGGCAAGACCTCCGCGACCCAGCTGCGCATTGCGCTCAGGAACTGTGGGGTGATCGACCCCGAGGACATCGAGGATGCCATTGGACAGGGTGCCTATGCCGCGCTGGCCAAGGTGCTGGCCGACGGGGACCCGGAAGGTACCATCCGCACCATCATGGATTCCGGTCTACGGGGCCGGGGAGGCGGAGGCTTCCCCACCGGGCTCAAATGGCAGTTGTCGGCCCGTCCGCAGGCCGATCAGAAATATGTGGTGTGCAATGCCGACGAAGGGGACCCCGGCGCCTTTATGGACCGCTCCATTCTGGAAGGGGATCCACACACCGTGCTGGAGGCCATGGCCATTTGCGGTTACTGCATCGGGGCCACCAAGGGGCTGATCTACATCCGCGCCGAGTACCCCCTGGCCATCGAACGACTCCATATCGCCATTCGCCAGGCCCGTGACTACGGTTTTCTGGGGGAGGACCTTTTCGGATCGGGCTTCGCCTTCGACATTGAAATGCGCTATGGCGCCGGTGCCTTCGTATGCGGGGAAGAAACAGCCCTGATCCACAGCATGGAGGGACTGCGGGGTGAACCGACCTTAAAGCCTCCCTTTCCCAGCGAATCCGGCTACCTGGGAAAACCGACCAATGTAAATAATGTGGAGACCTTTGCCAGCGTGCCGCCCATCATCCTTAAGGGCGCCGCATGGTTCGCCTCCATAGGCACAGAAAAGTCCAAAGGCACCAAGGTCTTCGCCCTGGCTGGCAAGATCAACAAGGTAGGCCTGATCGAAGTACCCATGGGTACCACCCTGCGTGAAGTCATTTATGAGATCGGTGGGGGGCTGCAGCATGGCAAGGCCTTCAAAGCCGTGCAGACCGGAGGTCCTTCGGGAGGCTGCCTCACTACTGCCCATCTGGATACACCCATCGACTACGACAACCTCATCGCTGCCGGATCTATGATGGGTTCGGGCGGGATGATCGTGATGGACGAGGACGACTGCATGGTGAGTGTGGCCAAGTTCTTCCTCGATTTCACCGTAGAGGAAAGCTGTGGCAAATGCACTCCCTGCCGTATTGGAAACAAACGGCTTTATGAACTGCTGGAGAAAATCACCCGAGGCCAGGGTACGCGGGAAGACCTGGATCATTTATACAACCTGAGCCTGGTCATCAAGGACACCTCGCTTTGCGGTCTGGGCCAGAGCTCGCCCAATCCCGTTCTTTCTACCCTGCACAACTTCAGGGATGAGTACCTGGCCCATGTGGACGAGCATAAATGTCCTGCCGGGGTATGCCGCGAACTTATCCGTTACGAAATCGTGCCGGAAAACTGTGTAGGATGTACGGCCTGCGCGCGCAACTGCCCGGTGAACGCCATCAGCGGAGAGCGCAAGCAAATCCATTTCATCGACCAGGCCATCTGCATCAAGTGCGGAGCCTGCCTGGAGAAGTGCAAGTTCGATGCTGTGATCATCAATTAAGGAGGAAGCTGGACATGAACACGATCAACCTCACCATAGACAAGAAACCGGTTAGTGTGCCAGCTGGCACTACCGTGCTGGAAGCGGCCCGCAGTCTGGGGATACAAATCCCCACCCTGTGCTACCTGGGGCTGCACGACCTAAATATTGAAAACAAGCCCGCAGGCTGCCGCATTTGTGTGGTGGAAGTGGAGGGGCGGCGCAACCTGGCGCCAGCCTGCGCCACCGATTGTGCCGAAGGCATGGTAGTGAGCACCCATAACATCCGCGTACTCAACGCCCGCCGGACGGTGATGGAGCTTATCCTATCCGACCATCCCTTCGAATGCCTGACCTGCGCCAAGAACGGCACCTGCGACCTGCAGTCCATGGCCCAGGAACTCGGCATACGGGAGATCCATTATCAGGGAGAGAAGTCGACCTACCGCAAGGACACCAGCCCGTCGATCATTCGCGATGTGGACAAATGCATATTGTGCCGGCGCTGCGAAATGATGTGCAACGATTTTCAGACCGTGGGTGCCCTGAGCGGCGTGAACCGGGGATTCCAGGCCGTAGTCGCCCCTGCCTTCGAAATGAACCTGGAGTATTCCTCCTGCACCTATTGCGGGCAATGTGTTGCGGTTTGCCCTACGGCAGCCCTTACCGAAGTGGACCATACCGGCAAGGTGCTGAGGGCCCTGGCCGATCCTGGGAAAACAGTGATCGTACAAACCGCTCCCGCCGTGCGCGCAGCCCTGGGCGAGGCCTTCGGCATGGAACCCGGAACCCTGGTGACCGGGAAAATGGTGAGCGCCCTGAGGGAACTGGGGTTTGACCATGTTTTCGATACCGACTTCGCCGCCGACCTGACCATTATGGAAGAAGGCACCGAGCTCCTGGGGCGGCTCACCCGTTTCCTGGAAGGTGACAAGCAGGTCCGCCTGCCCATCCTCACCTCCTGCTGTCCGGCCTGGGTTAACTTCTTCGAGACCTATTTTGCAGACATGAAGGACATCCCTTCCACCGCCCGTTCTCCCCAGCAGATGTTCGGCTCCATTGCCAAGACCTGGTTTGCCGAGCGCATCGGGGTAAACCGGGAAGATCTGGTCGTGGTCAGCATCATGCCCTGCCTGGCCAAGAAGTACGAATGCCAGCGGGAGGAGTTTTCGGTAGATGGAAATCCGGATGTGGATTATGCCCTCACCACCAGGGAACTGGCGAACCTGATCAAACAGGCCAACCTGGACCTGAAGCAGCTGCCCGATTCCGATTTCGACCAGCCCATGGGCGAATCGACTGGTGCGGCAGTGATCTTCGGCACAACCGGAGGGGTGATCGAAGCTGCCGTACGCACCGCTTATGAGATCCATACAGGTAAGAGCCTGAATCGCGTGGACTTCAAGGAGCTGCGTGGCCTGGAAAACATCCGCAGCGCCACCGTGGACTTCAACGGATTTCCGTTGCGCATCGGCATTGCCCATGGACTGGGAAATGCCCGCAAATTGCTGGAAGAGATCAGGGAAGGCAAGTCTGAATATCACGCCATCGAGATCATGGCCTGTCCGGGAGGTTGCATCGGAGGGGGCGGGCAACCGCTTCACCATGGGGATTCTTCCATCCTCAAAGCCCGTCAGAAGGCGATATATACCGAGGATGAGCTAAAAGTGATCCGCAAATCCCACGAGAACCCAGCGATACAGGAGCTATATGCCTCCTTCCTGGGCCAGCCACTCAGTGAGAAGGCCCATCATCTGCTGCATACCCACTACTTCGAAAAGAAGAAGCGCAAGGTTTCCATTGGTTAAGTAAGGCGAAATCAAGAAGAGAAAGTCATGACAAGCATCAAGGTAGAACTGAAGCAGCACCAGGCAGAGAAACTGCGCGAGGTATGCCGTTCCTTCGGGAACCAGGAAGGTGAATTGATCAACGTCCTGCACAAGGCCCAGGGGATTTTCGGTTACCTGCCGGCCGAGGTACAGGAAATGGTGGCTGAGGAACTGAATGTGCCCGTAGCCCGGGTGTATGGGGTGGTTACCTTCTACTCCTTCTTCTCCATGATCCCGAAAGGGCGCAACCCCATCTCTATCTGCACAGGCACAGCCTGTTACGTGCGCGGGGCAGAAAAAGTACTGGACGAGTTTCGCAAGCAGCTGAGCATCGGTATTGGCGAGACTACCCCCGACGGAAAGTTCTCGATCAACTGCCTGCGCTGTGTAGGCGCCTGCGGATTGGCCCCGGTGGTGATGATCGGAGAGAAGACCTACGGGCGTGTGGCTCCAGATGAGGTGAAAGCCATACTGAAGGAATACGAGAATGACTAACTGAACAGGAAACGCTTGTCCCACATTATTGGTTGGTTAGGTAAAATGGGGGCAAACGACCGCCGGTTGGGCACATCCCTCCGGCGGTCCTGTTTTTTGGGGCCTAAATGATCAGAGGAAACGTACGTCGACTTCCTTCAGGAACTTTTCTTCCAGTAAACGGGCGATGCGGCGCACCACAGTACGGCGGATCTCAAGGTCGAGGGGCAGGCTGGGGTCCTGATGGGCCTCATTGATGCGCGTTCCGATGAGAAAATGGATCTCATCGCTTTCCATGAGCATACGTACGATGCGATCGGCAGGTCCTTTGCCCAGTTTATAGGAGGGGTTGTAATCCCGCAGTATGTCCGTGACCTTGGTCAGGGTCAGGATACCCTCAGTGATGAGGTCGATGCCGGGCATGGATGAAACCGGCGGCAGATCAGGATCATCGAACTCAAAGGTATCCGTGATACTCTCCTTCCATTCCCTGGCCACGATGTCGCTGGTGGTGGCCCCGCTGAGGATGCGGCTGCCCTTGAATTCTTTCACGGTGGATGCGAGTACAGTATCGTTGGCCTCGTCGATGGGAGGGCCGGTGCACAGCAGCAAGCGTCGGGGTTCACGAAAATAGACCACCCCGCAACTGGTATCGTCCTTGGGCGCATAGCCATCGTTGATGTGCGCCAAATTCACCACCTTGGCTGCCAGATGGCGAGCGGATACATCCGGGTTGTCGCTCACCAGTTTAAGCACATAGTCGCGCATATTGTCTCTTCCCCAGCCAAAAGGAAACTTCTCGCTGCCCATGCCGCTCTGCGGTATACCATCGGAGCAGAAAACGATGCGATCCTCTTTTCGGGGGCGGAAGGTGCAGGTCAGTATCTCCTTGCCGGAATGCTGGTCTCCCCCCAGCATAACGCACTGCCAGTTGGGCTGGAACTCCTCCCCTCCCCTCAGGATGAGGGTTTGGGGGTTATCGTATTCCATGATGCGCGTTTGTCCGTGGTGTTCGATATCGATGATGGTGAAGGTGGAGTAGCTCATTTTACGCTCCGAACATACCGGGAGCGTATTCATGATGATCTCAGCGATGCGGGCTACGTCCTTATGCTCCTCGGTGAAGTTGAGCGCCATGGTGGAGGTGAGGGTTGCCAGCATATTGGCCTTGACCCCATGGCCCATGCCATCGGAGAGGACGACGATGGTACGGCCTTCCTCCTTGACGCGCCGGGAAACAAAGACGTCGCCGCAAATCCTTTCCTGGCTGTGGCTTTTCTGTTCACAGAACACCTCGATATAGAAGCTGTCATCCATCGCTTTCCGGCTTATCCTTGCTCCCCTGCTGATAGGATTCGATGATGGAGTTCAGCATGCGCTCGGTGCGCGCAGCCCCCTCTCCCAGGAGGAAACCGATTTTCTGCACCATGCCAAGGTTCTCGGTAATGACCTCGGTAACCCGCTTGATAACCTCATCCTTTTGAACTTCGGGCATATACATGTCACGGATCACGGCCCCGACCACTTCATGCTTCCGGATGGTAAAAACGGTCACGTTCAGTAGTTTGTCCTCGAGATGAACATCCCGGTGGATGGCTTCATCCCCATTCTGGAGCACATAGAGGAAGAGGTTATAGAACTGGAAGGGGAGCAGGGAACGCAGGTCGGCGCCCACCAGGCCGGGGATGATCTCACTGATTTCGGCGGCTTCCTTACCCAAGAGGTATATGAAGTTGCGGTTTGACTGGACTATCCTCAACTCCTGGTCGGCCACGACCACTGCTGAATGCAGTTTCTGCAATACCGTGGAGGTACGGTCAAGGGCCTCGTTCACTTTCAGGAGTTCTTCCCGGGCGCTGCGCTCAGACTCCATGAGGTCGCGCTGGACATTCTGGAGACGTTCGTTGCTGCGCCTGAGGCTGGATACATATTCTTCGCGGGTCCGGATGGCATACTCCACGCACATATCGGTCTTCACCAGGCCATGGGCTACGGCGGTGGCAAATTCGCGGCAGGACCGGAACCCGCAGGCGGCACAACCCGTGTCGGGTCCGTCACCTTTGCCCAGAAGGGTAAGTATCTCATGGATCTTCTCTTCCGGAGGGTCAGGGAGGCGCTGGTCGTTGACATGAAAGACCGGGCTCAGGTCGAGTTTGCCGAAACGCAGCATATACGACTCCCAGGTATCCATATCGAAGTCGGAAAGGCGCTTATTGACATAGCGGGTGATGGCGGTCCTGCGGCGGAGCTTATTCCCTCCGGGTGAGGTTCCGGGGCCCATCATGCAACCCTCGCAATAGAAGAGGTTGAAATGGTGCTGTATCCCGGCAATATTGCCTCTGAACTCTTCGACAGCCCGCTGCATGCCTTCGCTTCCGTCCACGGTGATCACGGTTCCCGAAAGCAGGCCGCGGTCGATATTCCCGGCCTCGAGAATTCCGGCGGGGATGGGGTACAAGGCCCCCTTGTGACCGAAGGGCGGGTCAAACTCCGCAAACTCCAGGGTATTCTCGTCGATATTATTCTCTTTGAAAAGGGTCCTGAGTTCGGTAAAGGTGAGCACCGCATCGATGGCGGGGTCGTCGGGGTAGCGTAGGGCCTCTTCCTTGGAGGCGATGCAGGGGCCGATATAGACCAGACGCACGTGGGGGCCATGGATCTCGCGCAGCACCCGGCCGGCGGCGATCATGGGGGAGACCAGTGGGGCCAGGTTGGATACCAGGTCGGGATGGTATTTCTCTACATAGGACACCAAAGCAGGGCAATTGGCCGTAAGGTAGAATTTCCCTTTGTTGTCCTCAAAAAGCCGGCTGTACTGCATGGCCACCAGATCAGCCCCGAAGGAAGCCTCGTGCACAAAGCGGAAACCGAGGCTTCGTATCATCTGCACGAACTTGCGGTAATCCGTGATATCCTCGAACTCCCCGGCGATGCTGGGGCCCACTATTGCGGCCACCGGAGCTTCGCCGGCCAGCAGAGTGCGCAGGGCTGCCATGGAATCACGGATGCTCACGCTCCCTTCAGGGCAGGCCCTGAGGCAGTCGCCGCAGCCGATGCAGCGGGCCGGATCGATGTGGGGGCCGCCCTTGTTGACTCTGACGGTGATGGCCGTCACCGGGCAGGAACGTACACAACCATAACAGGCATCGCATCGGCGGGGGTCGATCGAGAACAGCGGAGGAAATGATGTCGGAGCGGATTTCATTCGGTAGTTCTTAGGTTGAAAGGTCTCCTTCCGCTGCACAGAGCGGGCCGAGCTCGGCATCCAGGATGCCTTCCAGTTCGGACAGGTTCACTTTGCGATACTCGTTGCCGTTGATCCGGATGACCGGGCCATGCTCACACAGACTGAAACAATGCGCTCCCCGGAATACCACCTCCTGGGTAAGGCCGCGCTTATCCAGAAATTCCTTGATGGCTCCCACCATCTTCTTGTTCCCCCGGGAGAAACAGGAGCTACCCAGGCAAATGACGATCTCGGCCTTCATTAAGGAATCTTTGATTCAAAGATATTAAAAAGCATCCCATGTTAAAAAACTAACATTGTTATTTTTGTAACAAGAACTACATTTGTATTGAAAACAGCAGCGGTATGCGTGACCAGATAGTGCAGATACTGCGAAAGTACCCCAAATCGGCCCCCGATGAGGTTATCCCTATGGTTCTGGCCTTACAGGATCATTTTGGGTACTGTCCGGAGGCAGCGTTGGAAGAGATTTCCCTGCGTACAGGTATCCCTTCGGCGCGGCTGCACGGCATGATTACCTTCTTCGATGGGTTGCACGAGCGGTCGGATCCATCACCCAGGGACAAGCATTATGATTGTCCGTTACCCCCGGCAACTGCTGACCCCATGGCCGGGACTGCAGGACCTGAACTGCTCCGCGACATCCTTACGGGAAGGCTGGATACCGCCCGGCTTTTCACGGTCCTACGACGGCTTCGGCACGAGATCATAGAGGCGCCGGTGATCAGCGTACCGCGCACCACATGCTCCTGCGGCGCAGGGGCCGAAGCGGTGAGGGAGGCCGTGGCCCGTTGGTGTGCTGAGCAAGTGCACCCTCCCAGGATGCGCGACACCGGCTGTTTTGGGTGGTGCTCCCGTCAGCCCTCCATGGAGCTGCAGCTTCCGGGCAAGTCACGGCTGCTGTACTCGGAACTGGTGCCGGAGGACGTGGAAGAGATACTTGACAGTCTGCATTCCGGTGTAGCGGCCAGCCGCAAGCTGGTCGGGCAACTGCCGGTTCCCGGTGCGGAGGACTGGGAGAACATACGTTACATCCCGCGCATGAGCTGGATGCGCCCCCAGCGCAGGGTGCTGCTTGGGCTTTCGGGCATCATTGACCCGGGGAGCATCGCCGAATACATCGCACACGGAGGCTACGCCTCATTCCTTAAATCCATTACCGGCCATCCCAGCCGCCACGTTTGTGACCTGGTGGATGAGAGCGGGCTCAGGGGACGGGGCGGCGGCGGCTTTCCCACAGCACTCAAGTGGAAAACGGCGCTGGAGCAGTCGGCCGACCAGAAGTATTTCGTGTGTAATGCCCAGGAAAGCGATCCAGGGTCACGCATTGCCTCTGCCCTGATCGAGTCAAACCCGCATCAGGTCCTGGAAGGCCTGGCTATCGCAGCCTATGCTACCGGGGCCACCCGTGCCTGGGTGGTGATCCGCGATGATGCCCCCCTGGCGCTCTACAGGATGCAGACTGCCATTTCGCAGGCTTCAGCCACAGGACTCCTGGGCACCAACATCCTGGGTAGTGGCTTCAATCTGAGCATCAAGACCTTCAGCATACCCGGTGCATTCGTCTGTGGAGAAGAAACTGCCTTGCTTTCGGCACTGGAAGGCCGGAGGGGAACCCCTCGGCACAAGCCCCCCTACCCGGCCAGCAAAGGCTATCTGCAATATCCTACCGTGGTGAACAATGCCGAGACGCTGGCCAACCTTCCCCACATCATTGAACACGGGCCCCGCTGGTTCCGCAAGATGGGAACCCCTGAATCACCGGGCACCAAACTTATCGAGCTCACGGGGAATATCGCACGCCCCGGACTGGTGGAAATGGAGTTGGGCAGTGCAGTGGATGAGATCATCCGTCAACCGGGAGGAGGTTTCCTGCAGGGAAACAGCTGCAAGGGTGTTGTGCTGGGCGGCCCTCTGGGTTATTTGCTGCATTCCAGGGAGCTGGGCGTCCATTTCGACCATGAGAGCCTGAAAGCGATCGGGGCCTCTCCAGGCTCTGGCCGGCTGATGGTACTGGGTGAGAGCACCTGTATGGTAGACCTGGCCTGCAAGGTGATGGCGTTCGCTACCCGCGAAAGCTGTGGAAAATGCATCCCCTGCCGCGAAGGCAGCGCTATCCTTCACCGTATTCTTGAAGACCTGGTCCACCGCCCTGAGAATGAGCGTGGTCACCAGACCCTGGAGCGATTCAAAGGGGTGATGCAGATGGAGGAGCTGGCCCGTGTGATGCAGGATACCTCCCAATGCGGACTTGGCCGTTCGGCTACAAACATACTGCTGGATAGCCTGCGAAAGTTCCGGGAAGAATACGATCAACACCTGTTCGAACGGCATTGCCGGGCCGGGGTGTGTGGTGGACTGCGCTCGTTCCATATCGTTCCGGAACTGTGTACGGGATGCAACCTCTGCTCCAGACGCTGTCCGGAAGGGGCTGTAAGCGGGAGCCCAAGGACGATCCATCAAATCAATAAGGAGAAATGCACTGGTTGCGGGATCTGCGCCGAAGTGTGCAAGTTCTCCGCCATCCGCATGAACTGAGACTATGGAGATTGCGATAGAAATCAACGGCAAGACTGTCAGGGCGGAGCGGGGCGAGACCATCCTTGAGGTGCTGAGGCGGCAGGGCATGTCTATTCCCACCCTCTGTCATCTGCCCGGGCTGAGCCCGACCGGATCCTGCCGAATCTGCGTGGTGGAAGTTGCCGGCCACCAGGAGCTTCTGCCCTCCTGCTCTCAAAGGGTGGAACCTGGCATGTCGGTGCGCACGCATACACCCCGTCTTCTGGAAGCGCGAAAGGCCATCATCGAGATGCTGCTTGCCAGCCATAAGGGCGAATGCCTGCATTGCTCCCGCAACGGAGAGTGCGAGCTTCAGGAACTGGGTGCCGCTTTCCAGATCACCGAACGCCGCTACCCCTACACCCAGCGCCAAAGGGGAAAGGACAGTTCGAGTGAGGGGCTGGTGCTGGACCACAACAAATGTATTCTATGCCAGCGCTGTGTACGTACCTGCGCCGAGCTGATGGGGATTACCGCCCTTGACGCTGCAGGCCGGGGCACGGCGACTCGAATATCCACTACCCTTGACAAGGGCCTTAACCTCTCCGACTGCATCCAGTGTGGTCAATGTACCCTGGTATGCCCGACGGGCGCACTGCAAAGCCGGGATATGGTGGAGGAAGTGGCGCGGTTGCTTTCACAAAGAGATACGTTTCCGGTCGTCAGTCTGTCCCCGGTCTGTGCACTCACCCTGGGTGAAGCCCTGGGGGCCCGGGCGGGCAAGGATCTGAGCGGCATTCTCGCTACAGCCCTGCGTATGATCGGTTTTCGGCGCGTGCTGGATATGAGCGCCGGCGACGACCTTTACCTCCGTCTTACCGCTGAAGAGGTCGGCCGGCGCATACAGGAGGGCATCCCATCCCCTCTCTTCTCCCTGGCTTGTCCGGCCTGGGCGCAACGTTCGAAGCACCCCCTGATCCATCTGCCCGGGGATAGATCGAACGCACCCAGTCCACGCCAGCTGATGTCCCTGCTCAGTGCAGTGCCAGAATCTGCTACATTCACGGATAACCTTTCCCATATCGTTCATGTAAGCATAGAACCATGTACAGCCAGGCGTCAGGAGCTGCTGAGGGAACCCCTGCCCCCAGGGCGGAAGCCGGTGTCAGAGCTGGTGATGACCACCCGGGACCTGGCCCGTTTGATCCGCCTTTTCGGCATCGACATCAACCTGCTGGAAGAACAGGCTGCCGACGACCCTTTGGGAGTACACAGCTATGCCGGAAAGATCATGGGGATGAGTGGGGGGACCGCAGAGATGGTAGCCCAGATGGTGGAAGATCAGCTGGGTGCCCAGCCGGCAGGGGAACGCCGTTCCGCCAGGATGAGGAGCCCGCGCTGGTGGAAAGAGACGAGCATCAGGATAGGTAAGAAGGAATATGCATTCATCGCCGTCAATGGTCTGGCCCGCCTGGAGGAGGCCTTGGCTCAGATTGCCCGGCGAAGGGACATAGCCTTTGTAGAGGTGATGGCTTGTCCGGGGGGCTGCCTTTTCGGGGGGGGCCACTCCAGGACACGCGATGAGTCCACCGCCCGGGCACGGGTGAAGGCTTTGGCCGATGCTCATGGAATGTACCGGCGTGCTACATCAGCAATACCGGATCCGCTGCAAGTCCTAAGGTCAAGATTGTCTTCCGCAGAGCTCAGCTACCTGTTGGATGGTCCGCGAAAGGAGAAAACGGGGGAATGATGGCGCACGCAGCACGCAAACAACTGGTATATACCGAGAAGGACCGCTGCAGGGTCTGCTATACCTGTGTCAGGGAGTGTCCGGTCAAGGCCATCCGCATTATCAATGGTCAGGCAGAGGTGATCAACGAACGCTGCATCGGCTGCGGGAACTGCGTAAGAGTATGTTCCCAGGGCGCCAAGGATTTCATCCGTACCACGGGTGTGGTATGGAGTATACTGGCCAGCCACCGCCCAAGGGTTGCGCTGGTGGCACCAAGCTTCCCCGCCGAATTTCAGGAGATCGACGCGCCAACCCTGGTCGGCATGATCCGGAGGCTCGGTTTCGACCAGGTAGTGGAGGTAGGGTTTGGTGCCGATCTTGTAGCCCGGGAATATGAGCGGATGATGAACGAAGGGAGACATGGCCCTTCCATCTCCTCAGACTGTCCAGCCATCGTATTCTATGTGGAGCATTATTATCCCCACCTCGTCCCTGCCCTGGCTCCCATCGCGTCGCCGGTGGTGGCGATGGCCCGGGTAATGCGCCAGCGACTGGGTCCTGACTGTGCCACCGTTTTCATCGGGCCTTGTATTTCCAAGAAGGTCGAATCCGACGAATTGGACGAGGTGATCACCTTTACCGAGCTGCGCCAGATGTTCCTCGATGGAGGCATACGTTCCGAAGGCACCACGGCAAGCGCCTTCGACCCTCCCCATGCCGGCAAGGGCGCCATCTTCCCGGTGAGTCGCGGGTTGCTCAACACCCTGAAACGTGATGAAGATGAGAAAGAGAACGGCATTATCGTGGCTGAAGGGAGAGTGCAGTTTCGTGAAGCGATTCGGGAGTTTGACTCGGGCCTGCTGGGTGATATGCATTTACAGCTGCTTTGCTGCGAAGGGTGCATCATGGGCCCGGGCACTTCAGCGGGGGGCAAGCGCTTTGCCCGGCGTATGAAGGTGAAGGAATATGTCCAGTCGAAACTGGACCATGAATCCTCCCTGCACTGGGAGCAAGAGATGGAGGCGGCTTCTGGAGTGGACCTCAGCCAGGAATTCTTTCCCCGCGACCGCCGTCTGGCCCAGCCCGGGGATGATCCGATACAGGAAGTATTGGCCAGTATGGGCAAACAGGGCCCTTCAGACCACCTCAACTGCGGCGCCTGCGGCTACGACACTTGCCGCGAGCATGCGGTAGCCATCGCCCAGGGCCTGGCTGAAAACGAAATGTGCCTTCCTTATGCCATTGAAAAACTGCATCGTTCGATAGGCGAGCTGCATATCTCGAACGAAAAACTGGCATCGGCACGCGAAGCCCTTCGTCAGTCGGAGAAACTGGCCCACATGGGTCAACTTTCGGCAGGCATTGCCCATGAGCTCAACAATCCGCTGGGTGTCATCACTATGTACGCTAACATCCTGCTCGACGAAACCGCGGCAGAGAATCCGGTGCGGCAGGACATCCAGCTCATCGCCGATCAGACGGATCGCTGCCGTAAGATCGTGGGCGGGCTGCTGAACTTCGCCCGTAAAAACCAGGTGAACCGGGAGGAAACCAACGTCGTGGTCTTCGCCCGTCAAAGCCTCGATTCCGTAGTCATTCCATCCAATATCCAGTCCCTGATCGAGAACCAGATGAAGGATGAAATGGTTTGGATCGACCGGGACCAGATGATGCAGGTGATGACCAATCTGCTAAAGAACGCCATAGAGGCCATGCCGGAAGGAGGTATGCTCAGGATTTCGCTCAGTGAGGAGGGGGATCAGGTGGGAATCTGCGTGGAAGATAGTGGTTCCGGAATCCCGGACGAGTATATGGACAAGATATTCACTCCCTTCTTCACCACCAAGGGACCGGGAAAAGGCACCGGCCTCGGATTGCCGATCATCTACGGCATTGTGAAGATGCACAGCGGCAAAATCAATGTGGAGTCCAACGACGATCCTGCTGCGGGAAGCACAGGAACACGCTTCTCCATCATCCTGCCACGCACCAACGGCACCAATCTTTGAATCAATGAATATGAGGAACATATTGCTGGCTGACGATGATCCTGATTACCTCTTCCTGACGAGCGCCATGCTGAGGAAGATGGGCTTCAATGTCCTGTCTGCGCATAGCCAGAAAGAGGCGGAGAAGATCATGTCTGAGGTCCGTCCCGACCTGGCAATTTTTGACCTCATGATGGAACACGACGACAGCGGCTTCATACTTTGCCACAAACTGAGGGCACTGCACCCCGGGGTACCGATTATTCTGGCCACCGCGGTGGCCGCCGAAACAGGCATGCAATTTGGCAACACCGGAAATGCGGCAGCCTGGGTAAAGGCCGACCGCATCCTGGAGAAAGGGATACGCGCAGAGCAACTGGAGGCCGTCATTGATCAACTCATTCCAAAGAAATAATGGCAACGTTCAGGATACTGGTCGTCGATGACGAAGAAGGGATACGCTCAGGGGTGAAGCGCATACTGCAGAACTTCAGGGTGGATTACCCTTTCATGGATGAGCAGGTGACCTATGAGGTCATGGAGGCGGCCAGTGGGGAAGCCGCACTGGAGCTTATCCGACTGAGCCCCCCTGATATTTTGCTGCTCGACAACAAGCTGCCTGGAATAGAAGGTGTGGAGGTGCTGGAGCATATCCGGAAGCAGCAGCTCGACATCCTGGTGGTCATGATCACCTCCTACGCCTCACTTGAGCTGGCGGTAAAAGCCACCCGTGACGGAGCCTACGATTTCATCCCCAAGCCCTTCACTCCCCAGGAGCTGCGGTCATCGCTGGAAACCATCACCAAGCATTTATTCCTGAAGCGGATGACGCGAAAAATGCACCAGGCCGGGCGTCAAATCCGTTTCCAGTTCCTCTCGGTGCTGTCCCATGAGCTGAAAGCTCCGCTGAACGCCATAGAAGGCTATGCCCGCATGATCCGGGACCGGGAGCTGGGCCAACGCCTGGAAGACTACGATGAATCCATAGAACGCATCATGCAGCGTATCCAGGGCATGCGCAACCTCATCCTCGACCTGCTGGACCTCACCCGCATCGAATCAGGCAAAGGCACCCGAAACCTGGTTCCCCTGGATCCCTGCGCTGTGGTACAGACCTGCCTGGATACCATACGGCCTTATGCCATTCAGCGCGAGATCAGTCTGAACCTCAATGCTGAGCCGGGAATCAATCTTACCGCGGATGCGGCCGAGCTGGAGATGGTGTTCAACAACCTCATCAGCAACGCGGTGAAATACAATGTCGACGGGGGGCGTGTGGATTGTACCCTGAGACAGGAAACAGATGGCCTGCATATTGATGTGAAAGATAGTGGGATCGGCATGAGCCCTGAAGAATGTTCAAGGCTCTTCGGCGATTTCGTTCGCATCCGCAACCCCAGGACCCGTGACATCAGTGGCAGCGGTCTTGGGCTCTCCATTGCCCGCAAAATCCTGGAACAGTACGGCGCCCGCATCAGCGTGGAGAGCGCACCGGACCAGGGGAGCACCTTTTCCGTATTTTTTCCAACAACCTGACCAACCAATATCCTACCATGAAACGTAACAACAAGCTTCCGGGCAAGACCATCGAGCGCCTCAGCCAGTACCGGCGTTCCCTGCTCCTCTGCCTCGCCCAGGAAAAGACGCACATCTTTTCCCACGAAATCGCGGCCCTGCTGCACATCACCCCTGTACAGGTGAGGCGCGACATCATGCTCATCGGATATACCGGCACCCTTCGCCAGGGTTATGACATCCGGGAACTGATCGACCTGATCGGGGAGATCATCGACAGCCAGGACGGCCTGAACGTCGCAGTGATCGGGCTCGGCAACCTGGGAAGGGCCATCCTTACCTATCTCAGCGGCAAAAGGACCAAGCTGAGGATCGCCGCTGCCTTCGACATCAATCCTGAGAAGGTCGACAAGGTCTATGGCGGCGTGCCATGCTACCCCCTGGACCGTCTTCAGGAGATCCTGGAGAAGGAAGAGGTGTCCATCGGCATCCTCACCGTTCCGGCCACCGAAACGGCCGGGGTGGCCAATACGCTGGTCAACTGCGGGATCAAGGGCATACTCAATTACACCCCTAAGCCGATCAATGTGCCTCCCCATGTCTACCTCCAGGAATACGATATGATCACCAGCCTGGAGAAGGTGGCCTATTTCGTAAAGCGCAACCAGCAGCCCGGCTGAGCCGGCCAGGCTTTCCATGCGCGTCTTTCAAGGCATCGAGGCCATAAGGTCCATGCGCCGGCCGGTGGTGACTACCGGATCGTTCGATGGGGTACATATCGGCCATAAGGCCATCCTGCGACGGTTAAAAACCCTGGCGGCGGACAGTGGTGGCGAGTCCCTGCTGATCACCTTCCACCCGCACCCGCGCAAAATCCTGTACCCCGACACCCTGGGCAAGGAACTTCGGCTGATCTACACCCAGCGGGAAAAGATCGCCTGTCTGGAAGAAACCGGGCTGGACAACCTGCTGATCATCCCCTTTACCCTGGGATTCAGCCAGATGAGCTCCATCGATTTCATCCGCAAAATCCTGGTGGAGAAGATCGGCGCGCGCATGGTTGTGATCGGGTACAACCATCATTTCGGCCATCAACGCGAAGGCAGCTATGAGTACCTCTACGAATTAGGCCGTTATTATTCGTTTGGGGTGGAGGAGATCCCCGAACAGGACCTGGAACACGAGGCCGTTAGCAGCACCCGGATACGTAAAGCGCTGACGGAAGGACAAGTACAGCGGGCCAACGCATACCTCGACCATCTTTTTCTGATGATGGGCCGCCTGGAACGAGGACCTTCGATGACCGTGGAAGAACAAGTCTACCTGCTCAGGCCAGAAGAAGAGGAAAAGCTGGTCCCTCCCCCTGGAGCCTATGCCGGCGGTGTGGAATACGGTGAAGGGGAGCGTAAAGCCCTGGTACTTATCGTCCCTGACCCCGCCAATCCTGACCGCCGGCTTCCCCGGCTTGTCATCCCGGGAGAGGCACAGGATCTGGACGGAACTGCGGTAGTGCTGAGATTCCGCAAGCGGCTGCGGGAGGGCCCGATGGGTCCCGCAGCCACGAATGCAGCGCAACTGGGGCTGGACCTCAGGGCCCTGGATGATCTGATCTATTAATTTTGTTCATTATGAAATTCCATCCTGAAAATTGTTCTATCCCTGATGAACGCATGAAGCCGTTCATCGATCCGGCAGAACTCTGGCAACACCTGAACGACGCCCGGCCTGAACCAGGACAGGTCAGGAATATCATCGCCAGGGCCCTGGACAAGCAGCGACTTACGCTGGCAGAAACCGCGGTGCTGCTTAAAACCGAGGACCCGCAACTGATCGAAGAGATCAAACAGGGAGCCCGGGATCTCAAGGAGAAGGTCTACGGCAACCGCATCGTGCTCTTCGCCCCGCTATACATCGGGAACAAGTGCAGCAACGACTGCAAATACTGCGGCTTTCGTGCGTCGAACAAATTCGCGGTGAGACGCACCCTGGCCGACGAGGAGATCATCAGGGAAGTGGAGGCCCTGGAGGACAATGGCCAGAAGCGCCTGATCCTGGTGTACGGCGAGCATGCCCAGTACAACGCCGAGTATATCGCTCATACCGCCAGGCTGGTATATGAAGTAAAAAAGGGCCCAGGGGAGATCCGGAGAGTGAACATCAACGCCGCCCCCCTCGACATTGAGGGCTTCCGCACGGTAGGCCGGGCCGGCATCGGGACCTACCAGGTGTTTCAGGAGACCTATCATCCGGAAGCCTATACCTGGTACCATCCTGCCGGCCGCAAGGCAGATTATGAATGGAGGCTGACCAGCCTCGACCGCGCCCAGGAGGCCGGACTGGACGATGTGGGCATCGGCGCGCTATTCGGCCTGTACGATTGGCGCTTTGAGGTGATGGGGCTGGTACGTCACACCAACCATCTCGAAGCCTGTTACAATGTGGGTCCCCATACCATCTCCTTCCCGCGGATCAAGGATGCCTCCATGCTCGATCTGGATCCCAGGTATGAGGTCAGCGATGAAGAGTTTGTCCGCTTGGTGGCCATCCTTCGCCTTGCGGTACCCTATACAGGAATGATACTGACCGCCCGCGAAACGCCGGAGGTCAGGCATGAGGTGATGCGCTTCGGGGTCTCGCAGATCGACGGGGGCACCAAACTGGAGCTGGGGAGCTATTCCGACAGCCTGAACGAAGAGCAGAACCTGAACCGGGAGCAGTTCAAAGTGAATGATCCCCGCTCCCTGGGGGAGATCATAGAGGAACTGCTGGACAACGGATACCTGCCTTCCTTCTGCACCGCATGCTATCGCTTGGGGCGCACCGGCGAACACTTCATGGAGTTCAGCGTGCCCGGGTTCATCAAACGTTTTTGTACCCCCAATGCCATCCTCACCCTGGCCGAGTACCTGGTGGACTATGCCACACCCCCGGTTGCGGCGAAGGGCTGGAAGGTGATGGAGGCAAACATCCGTGCCATGGACGATGAAAAAATGAGCAGGGAGGTGGAGGCCAGGGTGGAACGCATACGGCAAGGAGAACGTGATCTGTATTTCTAATCCTATCGAAAATGAGTGAGATCCGCATTATCGGCCTGATGATCCAGGACCGCATCAAGGAGGCCGGGCGAACGCAACAGGTCCTCAGCAAATACTCCGACATCATTCGCAGCCGGCTGGGCTTTCACGAGGTCACCTCTGCCGTCTGCAGCCGGGTTGGTGTCGTCCTGCTTCAGCTCACAGGGGCTCCGTCCCGTTGGGATGAACTGGAAAGAGAGCTGTCGGGCATCGGAGGCATACAGGTAAAGCATATATCCTTTGAATGATCAGAGCATCATGGAAACGATCAGGATACTGGGGGTGCGTATCACCCCAGAAGTCAAGGACATCACCGGGGTACAGGAGATACTCACCCGCTATGGCTGTGTGATCAAGACCCGGCTTGGGCTTCACGAGGCGGATGAAGATGGCCGCAGCCGCGGCGGCCTCCTGTTGGTCGAGCTAACGGGTGAGGCCCAGGAAATGGACCATTTTGAGAAGGCCCTGAGGGGTATCGAGCATCTGGTGGTGGGGCGCATGGACTTTCCGGCCTGAAACCTTTCGGGCCCAGGCTTGTTCTTACACCATGGAAAGCCACCACATGCTGACCCGCATCCTTGCGCTCATCCTTGCGATAGGTGTTCTTGACCTGCTGGTCTGGGCATACCTGCGAAGGCCCGGGGATACCCCGGTGTTCAGGAAACTGCGGAGGCTGCATTTCCCGATCAGTGTGGCAACCGGTCTGGCCTTTGTGTCATACCTCCTGCTCAGAGGGATGCCTGGCCTGGATCCGCAAGCCTACCGGGAGTGGTTCATATTCACCGGCCTTATGGCACTCATCTGGATGCCCCGGCTGGTATTTGCCACCTTCTCTGTTCTCCTGCACCTGTTGAGCCTTATCGCCGGCAGGGGCAGGCAATGGAAGAGAGCCACAGCCTTCCTTGCGCTTGGCCTGGCAGGTGCAATGCTTGGCGCAGTGAGCTGGGGAATCCTTATAGGGAAATCAGATTATATCGTCCACTATATCCGCCTTGGGCATCCGGGTCTTCCCCCGGCATGGAACGGATTAAGGATCGCCCAGTTCAGCGACACCCACCTGGGGAGCTTCGGCCATCCGGAAAATGTTCGAAAAGGGTTGCGGATGATGCAGTCGACCGAGGCCGACCTGATCGTGTTCACCGGTGATCTGATCAACACCGTGGCCGAGGAAGCCTGGCCTTATGCGGAAGATTTCCGTTCGCTCAGGGCCCCCTTGGGCAAGTTTGCCATTCTGGGCAATCACGACATCGGGGATTATGTGAAGGGCGACACTATCCGGCCGCCCGAGGAGAATCGCCGCCTGCTGCGGGAGTTCTTCCGGGATGCAGGGTTTGTGCTGCTGGAGGACAGCGCCGTCTCCCTTGTTCGTGATGGCGATACGCTGGTTGTGGCCGGTGTTGACAACTGGGGCTTGCCGCCCTTCCGGCAGGAAGGCGACCTGGCAAGAGCGCTGGGGTTTTTCCCCGGGGCCCCTACCCTATTGCTTTCCCACGATCCTACCCATTGGGAGGCTGAGGTAAAGCAGCGCCCGGAGGTTCTCCTCACACTGAGCGGGCACACCCACGGAATGCAGATGGGGATGCGGTTTGGAAATTTTCAATGGAGCCCTGCATCATTCAAATACCCGCTTTGGGGAGGCTTGTACAGCGAAAACGACAGTTATTTGTTTGTGAATACCGGCTTTGGCTTCCTGGGTTTTCCCGCCAGGATAGGCATACGGCCCGAGATCAGCCTCATTACACTCCAAAGTAAAAACGGTCAATCCCCCCAATAGGTTCCCTTGACAAGCATCACCAGGGTGCAAGCGTCCAGCACCTGGATATCCTGGGCTATGGCAAGATCACGCAATCTCTCATTATAAGTCTTCTTGTTGAAAATAATCCTCCGCGGTTTCATTGCCAGAAGCAGCTCGATAAAGGGTTCCTGTCGCTCCGGCGTCAGGTAGAGGCTTACCGTGTGAACCTTCAGCTTTTCCGGCCAGTCCGTATGCACCGTCACGCCGGAGATTTCGCCAGCCCTGCTTCCTATGGCCACCACGGGATATCCCTCATGGGTGAGTGCCGCTACCATGCGGTAGGAATGCCGTACGGGATTGAGGCTCACGCCGAGGACGAGGGTTGTTGGATGCATTGTACAAATATAGTGGCTAGTGGCTAGTGGCTAGTGGCTATTGGCTAGTGGCTAGTGGCTAGTGGCTAGTGGCTAGTGGCTAGTGGCTATTGGCAGTGGAAAGTGGATAGTGGCCTCGTGATCATTCGAATAATCTCCAATCGAATAATCTGGCCATCGAGGTGCCCCTACGGGGCATATAGCCATATGTTCACTAAAATTAGTATGAGTTAAGTAAATGATATTATAGACTGTATATCTGCTTGTTAAATGATAAATGCTTAATAACATCAATAATTGAAATAAACTGAAAATAAGTAAAATCTGTATGTATATTTGTATGTAAATCAATTACCTTGAAGTACTCCGTCCGGTTCTACCCTTTGCCACGAAAAGACAAAACCACAGGCATCATTCCCCAACGCGATGTATTGGTGCATATGTCGGTCAC
>JAKLHK010000016.1 GCA_022710185.1 Bacteroidota bacterium | reverse complement strand
GTGCAGATCCCGCTGAACAAAGAGAGCGGTTCGGTGTTCTCGGTGGATTATTCCTACCGCACCACCAACCCCTTCGACGGGACGCATACCATCGGGGCACGCTTCAGCTTCTGAGGCGTTACCCGGTAGTCGGTCGGCGTACACGATACGAATATCTCTTGAGGGCCCTTATCCAATAAGGGTCTTCAAGCTTTTTAAGCATATAACGAATACAAGCTGAATATCATGACGGAGAGCAGATATGTTACGGAAGAAGGGCTGAGGAAGATGAAGGAAGAGCTGGATTACCTCACCAATGTGATGCGTCCGGAGATTTCCCGGCAGATTGCCGAAGCCCGGGAGAAGGGAGACCTCTCGGAAAATGCCGAATACGACGCGGCCAAAGATGCCCAGGGAATGCTGGAGATGAAGATCGCCAAGCTGGGCGAGGCCATACGCGTGGCCCGTGTGCTCGATAAAACCCAGGTGGATACTTCCCGCGTGCTCATCCTTTGTCGGGTAAGAATACGTAATGTGAACAACAACAAGGAGATGACCTATACCCTTGTACCTGAGAACGAGGCCGACCTCAAGGCCGGAAAGATCAGCGTGCAGTCGCCCATCGCCCAGGGCCTCATCGGGAAAAGGGTGGGGGATAGGGTTGACATCCAGGTACCTGCGGGTACGGTACAGTTCGAGATCATGGAAATCAGCGCCGGCTAATACCATACTGCCATGCCCAGCATCTTTACACGCATCGTCAACGGAGAAATCCCTGCCTGGAAAGTGGCGGAAAACGCCCATTGCCTGGCCTTCCTCGATATCAATCCCCTGGCGGAGGGACATACCCTGGTGATACCTAAAATGGAGGTAGACAACCTCTGGGACCTGGAGCCTGAACTGTTCACCGAACTGATGCGCTTCGCCCATCAGGTAGCCCGCGCCTTGGGCAAGGTGTCCAGTGCCACCAAGGTCGGCATGGCCGTCATCGGTCTGGAAGTCCCCCACGCCCATATTCATCTGGTACCCATCAACGGGGTGAACGACATCGACTTCCGCAAGGAGAAACTGAAGTTCTCTCCTGAGGAGTTCAAGGCCATCGCCGATCGCATTGCGTCGGCCCTCTGACCTACTTCAGACGCCCGGGATTGTTCTTCAGGAAGCTGTCCCAGCCCCCATACCGCTGTTTTTCCATCGTGAAGCCCTGCAGGGCATGGCAAACCGCCACGGCCAGGCCGTCGGTGGCGTCCAGAGTTTCCGGAACATCCGGCAGGGGCATCATATGCCCCAGCATGGCAGCTACCTGCTCCTTGCTGGCCTCTCCCCGCCCTGTGATCGACTGCTTGATCTTGCGCGGGGAATACTCGTAGTATTCAATCCGCCGGTGGAGGGCGGCGGCGATGGCAACGCCCTGGGCACGGCCCAGCTTGAGCATGGACTGCACGTTCTTTCCGAAGAAGGGCGCCTCTATGGCCAGTTCATCGGCATGGAACTCATCGATGAGCCCCTGGGTACGCTCGAAGATTTTCTTTAACTTCCCCCCGTGAGCCTCTATCCTCCCCAGTTTCAGCACCCCCAGCGCCAGCACCCGGAAGGTTTTTCCCTGGCATGCAATGATGCCGTAACCCATGATATTGGTGCCGGGGTCTATGCCGAGGATGATCCTGTCTGTTGCCATGGTAAGGGATCAAAGGTACACAATTCACCTCCCTTCTCCCTTACCGTGGCTTAGCTTATGGACTATCTCTTCCTGGCCTGGATGGTGGCCTATGCCCTGCTGATGCTCCTGTTCGCACTGTGGCAACGGGGAACAGGGATTGGTGGCGGGAACGGGTTCACGGGAGACTCTGCGGTGGATGTGATCATTCCCCATCGCAATGAGAGGGATGCGTTACCCGCCTTGCTGGAGTGCTTGCGCCTGCAGGAGGGGGCCGGAAGCTTCCGCATCCTCCTGGTTGACGATCATTCGGAAGATGGGGGAGGGACGCTGGCCGATGCAGCTGCCGCGCAGTGGGAGGCGGGCCGGCTGCTCTCCTTGCACCTGGGCGCAGGAGCCTCGGGCAAGAAGGCCGCGCTGGCCCTGGGCCTGCAGCACTCCCGGGCGGAGCTGGTCTTGTTCACCGATGCCGACGTCCAGCTGCCCCCTGCCTGGGTGGCGGTCTATCGTCAGGCCTTCGGGGCGCATCCAGGGGTAGTGCTGTGGTGTGGGCCTGTCAGGGTGGGTCCGGGAAGGGGTTTCTGGGGAGCCCTGCAGTACCTGGAATACGGTGCCCTCATGCTGGCTGCTCAGGCATCCCTGTCCCTGGGTTGGCCCTTGCTTGCCTCCGGAGCCAGTATGGGCATCCGAAGGGCGGCTTTTGTGCGTTTGGGACCCGATCCCTGGAAGGCTGGCCTGAGCTCAGGGGACGACGTCTATCTGTTGTACAATGTATGGGAGAAGTATGGGCGGGGGTCGGCCGCCTTCCTCTGGAACCCCAGGGTGCTGGTGGCCACCGGGGCGGAGCCCGGGCTGGAGGAACTACTGCGACAACGCGCCCGCTGGGCGGGCAAGACCCTGCGGATGAAGGGTATGGGGCCCCGTCTTACCGGAGGGCTCACCACTGGCGCCAACCTGTTCCCGGGGCTTGCTGCCCTGGCCTTGACGGGCGGATGGATCAGTGGGGCAACGCTCCTGATCGGCATTGGTATCAAGGTTTTGGCCGACCTGGGCCTGGCGCTGGCCTGGGCACGCTTCACCCGGCTATGGCGCCAGATCTGGCTGGCGCCCCTGGTGAGCCTTATCTATCCTGTGGTACTTCTTGCAGTGGCTCTCGCCGCGTTCAGTAAGAATACCACCTGGAAAGGACGGAAGATCAATAAATCAATAGATTAACCGGTTATCCGATGGAAGGTCACCTGTCGTTTCCCGCTTTCCCCCCGCACTCACACTAGCCACTAGCCACTAGCCACTAGCCACTAGCCACTGTCTGCCGAAGGCAGACTAGCCACTGTCTGCCGAAGGCTGGCCCGCCATTAGCCAGTGTTCCGCCCACATGAGGTCAGACGGCATGGTGATCTTGATGTTGGTCACCTCACCTTCGATCAGGGTGATGGGCTCGCCCAGGGCTTCCACCACGCTGGCATCGTCGGTGAAGCGGGGGTTATAGTCTTGCAGGTAGGCACTTTTCAGCAGCGGGACCCGAAAACATTGTGGGGTCTGCACCATACGGTAACTGCTGCGATCCACGCTGCGGTTCAGACCCTTGGCGTCGACCTGACGTAGCGATTCCGACGGAAGGACCACGGGGACTACCGCACCGTGCTTTTCAGCCATGTGGTAACAGCGGGCGATGAGCTCCTGGCCCAGCAGTGGCCGTGCGGCATCGTGTACCGCAACGCAGGCATTGGAATCCGGGATCATCTCCAGGCCTGAACTCACCGAATGGAAACGCTCCCTGCCTCCTTTAGCCACCTCATGGGGTAGCTCGAATCGGTGCTCCAGGCAAAGCACCTTCCACTGTTCCTGCCAGGCAGGGTGCAGCACCAGGACAAGCCGGATTGTCGCGTTGTAGCGGTGAAAAGCCTCCATCGAGTGCATCAGCATGGGCCGCCCCCCCAGGGGGAGGAACTGCTTGGGAAGGATACCCTGCATACGGCGGCCTTCGCCCCCGGCCAGGATGATGGCGTAGTCGGTCATGAGCGGACGGGCGGGTGCCGCGCCAGTCCTCAGAGGATCAGCATGGCGGAACCGTAGGTGAAGAAGGAATATTTCTCTTTGATGGCCTCCTCATAGGCCTTCATCAGCAGGTCGTAGCCGGTGAAGGCTGCCGTCATCATCATCATGGGCGACTGCGGCAGGTGGAAGTTGGTGACCATGGCGTTGGCGATGCTGAAATCGTAGGGCGGGAAGATGAACTTATTGGTCCAGCCCTTGTATGGTTTCAGGTGACCAGAGATGGAGACGGAGGTCTCCATGGCCTTCATGGTAGTGGTCCCCACGGCGCAGATCCTGCGTCCGAGATCTTTGGCGGTGTTCACTACCCCGGCGCTCGACTGGTGTATGATCACTTCTTCCGAGTCCATTTTATGCTTGGTGAGATCTTCCACATCAATGGTCCGGAAATTGCCCAGCCCGGCGTGGAGGGTGACTTCGGCGAAGTTGATACCCTTGAGTTCCATGCGTTTCATAAGCTCCCGGCTGAAGTGCAGTCCAGCCGTAGGTGCAGCCACGGCGCCTTCATGCTTGGCGTAAATGGTCTGGTACCTTTCCCGGTCCTCGTCGGTGACCGCGCGGTTATGGATCTTGGGCAACGGTGTCTGTCCAAGGCGCTGTATGGTCTTCTTGAACTCTTCATACGGTCCGTCGAAGAGGAAACGCAGGGTACGCCCGCGCGAGGTGGTGTTATCGATCACCTCGGCCACCAGGGTTTCGTCATCCCCGAAATACAACTTGTTTCCTATGCGGATCTTGCGTGCAGGGTCCACCAGCACATCCCACAGTCGGGTCTCCTGGTTGAGCTCCCGGAGCAGGAAGACCTCGATCTTGGCCCCGGTCTTCTCTTTCTCTCCATACAGCCTGGCGGGGAACACCTTGGTGTTGTTGATCACCATGACATCCCCGTCGTCGAACTGATCGAGGATGTTCCTGAAAAGATGGTGCGTGATCTGGCCGCTTTTGCGGTTAACCACCATCATCCTTGATTCCTCCCTGTTTTTCGCTGGTTTATCGGCGATTAGCTCTGTTGGTAGGTCAAACTTGAATTGGGATAGCTTCATCTTCCTCTGCTTCTGAACCCGTTCTTACCTCGTTCGATGTGAGAATTTCAAAGTGCAAAGGTAATTCAATCGGGCAGGCTTGTCAAGTTAGTTAGTCTATAAAGAATTGAAAGTGGGTGCATTACCTCGTCAGTAGCGGAAAAGGGCTATTAAGACTGCCGATTTTGAAATGCGAATCCAGCGATGGAATTAATGAGCAAATCGGGAGAGAAAATCCTTGACATCCATGGCCTTATCCACGGTATACGGTCCGATAGCGGTGCGCCTCAGGGCGCTGAGATAGGCGCCGCTTTCCAGGGCTATGCCGAGGTCGCGGGCCAGGGAGCGCACATAGGTGCCCTTGCTGCAGCGGAGGAAAAAATCCACCTCCGGAAGGGCGATACGGCTGAGCTCGAATGCGTGGATGTGGACCGGCCGGGGTTCAAGGACGGGGACGTCGTCCCCTCCTTTCCGGGCCAGGGTGTATGCGCGCTGGCCCTGGATATGGATGGCGGAGTATAGGGGAGGGACCTGCTGTTGTGGGCCTTCAAATGCTTTGGCCGCATCGTGGAGACGGGCTTCCGTGAGGTGTTCCCAGGGATATTCGGCATCAGGAGGGGTTTCGGCATCGAAGGAGGGGGTGGTCTGCCCCAGCCTCAGTGTACCGGTATAGGTCTTGTCCATTCCCTGGAACTCATCGATACGCTTGGTAAAGCGGCCCGTACAGACCAACAGCAGGCCTGAGGCCATGGGGTCGAGGGTACCGGCATGGCCCACTTTCAGGCGCTTTACCCCGCAATGGCGGCTTAGGGCCCCGCGCAGGTAGTTGACCACATCGAAGGAGGTCCATCCGGGGGCCTTGTCGAAGAGCAGGAGCTCCCCCCCGGGAAAGTCGTATGTGGACGGGTCACGCAGCATCTCAGGCCAGCAGGAGGGCCAGGCCGCCGATCAGGGCGCAGTAGAGTGCGAAATACTGCAGCTTGCCATGCTGTACCAGCCGGATCATCCAGCGGCAGGCGAGCCAGCCGGTAAGGAAGGCGGCGATGAAGCCGGTAAGCAACGCCATTACGGGAACTCCGCTGCCTGCCGGGGCCTGGGCGGCATCCCTCAGGTCGAGGATATTGGCCCCGATGATGGGAACAAGCACCATGAGGAAAGAGAAACGGGCCACCGAGGCACGGTCCTTGCCAAGGATAAGCCCGGTGGATATCGTGGCCCCGGAGCGGGAAATGCCGGGGAGCACCGCCACAGCCTGGGCCAGGCCGATCAACAGGGCATCGGCGAAGCCGATACGCCGGCCCCGGTTAGGGGCATAGCTCGCAAAAAGCAGGAGCAGCGCGGTAATCATTAGCATCATGCCAACAAAACGTACCCTGCCGGTGAAGAAGGACTCCACCTCATCTTTATAGAAAATACCGATGAAGAGTACCGGAAGCATGGAAACAGCCAGCAAGGCCAGGTAACGGGTCTCCTCATTCCACTGCAGGCGCATGCTGCCGCGCAGCAGCTGCCACAGGTCCTGACGAAACACCACGATGGTACTGAGCACCGTGGCCCCGTGCACAGCCACCGTGAACGCCAAACTGTCGGTGCCTTCCAGGCCCAGGAGCACCTTGCCGATCTCCAGGTGCCCGCTGCTGCTTACCGGAAGGAACTCCGTAAGCCCCTGGATTATCCCCAGGAGCAATGCTTCGAACCAATTCATGGAGTATGGGGGCGCTTAAGCTTCAGCAGTGCTCCCGGCAGTGACCTTCGGACTCCGGGGCTTGTGCATGATGGCATAGACCTCTACGGCATAACCGGCCAGCACCAGCAGGGGTGCCAGGGTCATGCGACGAAAGCTGAAGATCTCATCGCTGAAGACATTGGGATCCTCGGAACCGCCCCCGATCATCAGGACGAAGCCCAACACAATGAGGGCCAACCCTGCCAGCAGCAGGATGTAGTTCTCCCGTGAGAACACGAAGCTCACGGGGCTTCCACCCGACGATACCGTAGCGGTACGCTGTGCAGGACGGGGCTTCGGGGGCACGATCTTCTTATTGCTCATATTCTTAGGTATATAGACTATCGGTATTGATCTTCAGGTACTTTCTGACTGCAAAATAAGTGGAAATCCATGAAAGAAGGATACCCGCAAGCAATACAAACCCGAAGACACTCAGGTAAAGCCGGACATCCTGCAGCAGGATGATCTCAGGCAATTGCTGACGGATGAAATACAGTACTACGCTGAGGAACAGCAAGCCGGTGAATGCCCCGTAGATGCCCTGCAGCACCCCGCTGATTACGAAGGGGCGGCGGATAAACGACTGCGTGGCACCAACCAGTTGCATGCTGCGGATGATGAACCGCTTGGAATAGACGGAAAGGCGGATGGTGTTGTTGATGAGGGCCGCCGCGATCAGCAGGAGCAGTGAGCTGAATCCAAGCAGGATCACGCTGATCCGGCGCAGGTTCTCGTTCACCAGGTGGACCAGGTTTTTCTCGTAAAAGACCTCCTTCACATCACTGTTGGCCAGCAGTTGCTGTTCGATCACCGCCAGGCTGTCCACATTGGCATAACTTGCGTTCAGGCGCACATCCAGAGAAGGGAGCAGGGGGTTGTATCCCAGAAATTCCACAAAGTCCTCGCCCAGGTCCTCCATCAGCTCCCGGGCCGCCTGTTCCCTCGGGATGTATTCCGTCGATTTCACATAGTCCGCCATGTCCAGCCGCTTCTGCATCTCCATGATGTGCGACTCCTTGACATCCTCCTTCAGGATGATGGAAAAACCGATATTCTCCCGTACATAGTCCGATAACTTCCTGGCCTGCAGGATGATGAGACTGAGCAGCCCCAACATGAAAAGGACGAGCGACAGGCTCATCACTGTGGTGAGATAGGAGGTGCGCAGCCTCCGGCGGGTAAAGCGGTCTTCCTGCTTCGACATTTAATGGGTATCAATGGACGAAAATACGAAGAAAGGGGGAATTCAATGCTCAGGGCTCACGGCCCTGTGTTCAAAGTCATTTGTGACGTTCCGCCACGCGCGTACCGCAGTTCAGACAAAAGCCCCCGGCATCAAGGCCCGGAACCTCCGTTTGGTATCCTTCCCGGCGGATGGCGAGGGTACCGCAGCGTGCACAGTGGGTGTCCCTTCCCTTTTCCTGATAACCGGCATTGCCGATATACACATAGGGCATACGCTCACTGGCCAGGGAATGCAGCCCGGTCAGGGTATGTAGTGGAGTGGGCGGCAAGTTCATACGGTAAGTCGGAAAGTAACGGGAGAGGTGCAGGGGAGTGTCCTCTCCCAGGGTGTCGCAGATCCAGGTAAGTATGTCCCTGAATATGTCCGGGTTATCGTTGAGGCCGGGAACGATGAGGCAGGTAAGCTCCAGGTGGAGCCCGGCACTTCGGATACGGACCAGGGTATCAAGCACCGGGGACAGGGAGGCGAAGGTGACCTTACGGTAGAAGTCCCCGGTGAAACCTTTCAGGTCGATATTGAAGGCATCGGTGACTTCCAGCATGCGGTCCAGCGGCTCCGGAAGGATGTACCCATTGCTCACCACAATGGTTTTCAGGCCGGCCCCCTTCGCCGGACCGGCAATATCGAGCATGAATTCTATCCAGACCGTAGGCTCGTTATAGGTGAAGGCGATCCCCAGGTTGCCTTCCATGGTCCTGGCCTGGTTCACGATCTCATCCGGGCTGCGGTACGAGAGTAGGGGGAGGTCGTCGGTTCCGGCCTGGGAAATGGAATGGTTCTGACAGTAGCGGCAGTGCAGGTTGCAGCCTAGGGTGCCCAACGAAAGGATGGAGCTTCCGGGATGGAAATGATAGAGGGGTTTTTTCTCGATGGGATCAGGGTGCATTGACGACACCCTGCCGTAGGTTTCCGCGATCAGGCGTCCGCCTGTATTGCGCCTTACCCTGCAGTTTCCTGAAGATCCATCGGCGATCAGGCATGCCTGGGGACAGAGGGAACAGCGTACCCCTTGGGCTTCTCTTGTGTAAAATAGCGCTTCCTTCATCGGCAGGCCAGGCTGAGTCGGGAAAGTTAAGGAATACGACCGGGGGAAGCAAGGGGCATCGTGCCCAGGCCCCAACGGGCCCGTATCCCTCAAAATGCTAATTTTGCACTCTTAAAAACCGAGCCCGGAGGATCCTATGGATTATAATTTCAGAGAGATAGAGCCCAGGTGGCGCAAGTATTGGGCGGAGCATAAGACCTATCGCGCCACGGAGGACCCCTCACGGCCCAAGTACTATGTCCTGGACATGTTCCCCTATCCCTCAGGGGCAGGGCTGCATGTGGGGCATCCGCTCGGATACATCGCCTCCGACATATACGCCCGCTATATGCGGCACCGCGGGTACAATGTGCTGCACCCCATGGGCTACGATGCCTACGGCCTTCCTGCGGAGCAGTATGCCATACAAACGGGCACCCATCCCGCCCTCACCACGGCCCGCAACATTGAGCGATACCGGGAGCAGCTCGACAAGCTCGGCTTCTCCTACGACTGGGACCGGGAGGTGCAGACCTGCGACCCGGCCTATTATCAATGGACGCAATGGACCTTCATCCGGCTCTTTCACAGCTGGTACGATACCTCCCTCGACAAGGCCCGGCCCCTGGAGGAACTGGAAGCCATCTTCCGGGTAAGCGGGGCGCAGGGCGCCAGGGCCTTCCATACCTGTGTGTGGGACTTCACGGCAGCGGACTGGAACGGCCTGAACGAAAATGGGCGGCAGGAGCTCCTTATGCATTTCCGCCTGGCCTACCTGGCCGATACCTGGGTCAATTGGTGCCCTGCCCTGGGCACGGTGCTGGCCAACGATGAGGTGAAGGATGGTTTCTCGGAACGGGGAGGGCACCCGGTGGAACGCAAGCGCATGAAACAATGGTCGCTGCGCATCACGGCCTATGCCCAGCGCCTGCTCGACGGCTTGGACCGTATCGACTGGAGCGATTCCATCAAGGAGATGCAGCGCAATTGGATCGGCCGCAGCGAAGGCGCTACGGTCATGTTCAGCATCGAAGGCCATGAAGAAAAGATAGAGGTGTTTACCACCCGTCCGGATACCCTGTTCGGTGCCACGTTTATGGTGCTGGCCCCGGAGCATGAGCTGGTGGCGAGGATCACCGCACCGGAACAGCGGGAAGAGGTGGAACGCTACGCCAGCTGGGCCAGAAACCGTTCCGAGCGCGAGCGCATGGCCGAGGTGAAGCAGGTCAGCGGGGTATTCACCGGGGCATACGGCATCAATCCCCTTAACGGGGAAGCGCTGCCGGTGTGGATCGCCGATTATGTGCTGGCCGGGTACGGCACCGGGGCCATCATGGCGGTGCCCGGGCACGACAGCCGCGACTTCAGTTTTGCCCGCCACTTTGGCCTTCCAATACGCCAGGTGGTGGTAGCTCCAGGAGACCAACCTACAGATCCTGCGGGCTGGGAAGACTCCTACGATTCCAAGGAGGGAAAGATGGTGAACTCGGGCATGCTCGACGGCATGGACGTCAAGGCCGCCATCCGGGCCACCATAGAATACCTGGAGGATAGGCAGCTGGGCACCGGCAGGGTGAACTACCGCCTGCGCGATGCCATCTTCAGCCGCCAGCGTTACTGGGGCGAACCTTTCCCGGTGTACTACAAGGACGGGATGCCCTATACCCTTCCCGAAGACCAGCTCCCCCTAGAGCTGCCCCCCGTGGACAAATACCTGCCCACGGAAAGCGGTGACCCGCCCCTGGCCCGAGCCAAGAACTGGCACACACCCGAGGGATATCCCTTGGAAACCAATACCATGCCCGGATTTGCCGGAAGCAGTGGGTACTACCTGCGGTATATGGACCCCCGGAACACCCAGGCCTACTTTTCACCGGAGGCCAATGCCTACTGGAGGAATGTCGACCTCTACATCGGAGGGGATGAGCACGCCACGGGACACCTGCTCTATTCCCGCTTCTGGAACAAGTTCCTGTATGACCTCGGCCTGGTATGCGAGGATGAACCCTTCCGCAAGCTCATCAACCAGGGAAAGATCCAGGGTAGGTCCAGCTTCGTTTACCGCATCAGCGGTACCAATACGTTTGTCTCGCGCAACCTGCGCAATGACCATGAGACCCAGGCCCTGCACGTGGACATCAATATGGTACACAACGACGAGCTCGATCTTGAGGCTTTCCGGCAGTGGAGGCCCGAATTCTCCACCGCCGGGTTCATCCTGGAAGACGGAAAATACCTCTGCGGGTACGAGGTGGAGAAGATGTCGAAGTCGAAGCACAACGTCCAGAGCCCCGATGAACTCGTGGAGCGTTACGGGGCCGATACCCTGAGGCTGTATGAGATGTTCCTGGGCCCCCTCACCGATCACAAGCCCTGGGATACCAACGGCATAGAGGGGGTGTTCCGTTTCATGAAGAAACTGTGGAGGCTTTTTCACGATGAGGCGGGGTTCAGCGTGGCTGACGGGGATCCTACGGAAGCCGAGCTGAAAGTGCTGCACAAGACCATTAAGAAGGTAAGTGAGGATATCGAGCGGTTTTCCTTCAACACGGTGGTCAGTACCCTGATGATTTGCGTAAACGAGCTGGGCGACCTGCGCTGCCGCAAGCGCACTATCCTGGAACCCCTGGTGGTGTTGCTTTCGCCCTATGCCCCGCATATCGCGGAGGAGCTATGGCAAAAGCTGGGGCATAGCTCCAGTGTCACCGGGGCCGTCTTCCCGACCTACGACGAGGCCCTGCTGCAGGAGGCCAGCTTCGAATACCCCGTTTCCTTCAACGGTAAGCTGCGCTTCAAACTTAACCTTCCCGTCGATATGCCGGTTCCGGCGATCGAAGAGGCCGTCCGTACTGCCCCCCAGGCCGGCAAATGGCTGGAAGGGCTCAGCATCCGCAAGATCATCGTGGTACCGGGGAAGATCATCAACGTCGTGGTATCCTGAGCTTTTCGGCCTTCCGGCGCTCATCCCGGGGAAATGGAATGAAAGCGCAGTTCTGCTGTGGCCTGCTTTTTGTTTGTACCTTTAAAAAGCAAGCCATGAAACCTTCGTTCATCAGCCTCATCCTTTTATTCTGCCTTCTGCCGCTGTTCGCATCGGGACCGGTGAAATCCCAGGCGTTCAAGCCCGGGGAAGAGCTGCGGTTCAGGGCCTACTATCATTCCTGGGTGGGCAATATGACCGCCGGGTACGCTACGCTCAAGGTCAATCCGGTAGTTCAGAAGGTCAACGGCAAACCCTCCTTCCATGTGAAGGCGGAAGGGGCTTCCACCAAGGGGTTCAATTGGTTCTTCGAGGTGTATGAACGTTTCGAGACCTGGATCCATCAGGAAAGCATGCTTCCGCTCAAGTATTCCCGCCGCACGCGGGAGGGGAAGTTCCGCAAGGATGAGGACTATGTTTTCGATCATCAGAAAAAGGTCGTGACCAGTACCCGGGCCAGGACATCCATCACCCCCAGTACTCACGATATCATTTCTGCCCTGTTCTACACCCGCAGCCTGGATTTCAGCAAGGCGCGCAAGGGCCAGATCTTCCCCATAGAGTTCATATACGACGACGAGCTGTCCACGAGCTGGGTACGCTTCGAAGGCCGCGACACCATCGACCTGAAGATGGGGCGCTTCGCCTGCCTGAAGTTCAAGCCCAAGGTATTGCAGGGCAATGTCTTCGACGAAGACTATCCCATGACAGTCTGGGTCACCGACGACGCCAATAAACTGCCCTTGCTGGCCGAGTCGGAGGTCATTGTCGGTTCAGTGCGCCTGGAGCTGATCTCCTATGCCAACCTGGCCCATCCCCTGCGCTCCTCCCTCAAGGGGAAGCCAGCCAAGACAGGCAGTCGTTGATGCACCGGTTCAGGGATATCAGCAACTCAAGATCCAAACCACCCACCCACACCCCTCTCCCATGTCAAACACTGTGAAGAAACTGGCCCGCCGGCTCATCGCCCTGGCCACCTTTGGATTGATTCCCATGGCCGGAACCCAGGCCCAGCCGACCTATCCCGAGCTCTGGGCCGAGGTGGAGCGTCTGGAATCCCTGTCCCAGCCCAGGGAGGCCATGAAAGTCGTGGATCAGCTGATGATCATGGCCGACAAGGAGCGCCAGCTCCCGCAAAAGGTCAAGGCGGTGGTATACCATATCAAGCTGAGCGCGGATTTCGAAGAAGATGCCTACCTAAAATCAGCGGCCTACCTGGAAGAACTCCTTGCAGGGGCCAACGGGGCCGAAAAGGCGGTGCTCGGCTCCCTGCTGGCCGAGGTGCGTTGGCGCTATCTCCGTGAAAACCACTACCGCGTCAGTGGCCGTACGTATTACCCTCAAGCCGGGGACCGCATGGAATGGTGGGACCTGCCGACCTTCTCGAAGCGTATCTCGGGGGAGTATTTGGCCAGTTTGGGACAGGAAGGACTACTTCAATCCATGCCGGTGCGCGAGTTCGCCCTGGTCCTCGACACAGGGCAGGGCTCCGCTGAGCTCAGGCCCACCCTCTACGACCTACTGGCCTCCCGCGCCCTGGAGTTTCTGACGTCAGACGATGCAGGCTATGCCAGTCCCCAGGAGGCCCAGGTCCTGCGCCAGCGGGAGGAATTGTACTATGATGCCAGGTCATTCACCGCACTCAGCCTGGATGAAGCCCGGGGCCCCCTTCATGCAGCCCTGGGCGTGTACCAGCGATTGCTCCGCATTCATTCCAGGGGCGGTAAGCCCCTTCCGCTGGTGGATGCCGACCTTAACCGCCTCAGTTTTGTGCGGCAGAGTATAGGCGGGGAATCGGCCGACAGTCTTTACCGCCGGGCCCTGCGTGAATTGGCCCTGGCCTGGAGACAGCAGCCGGTGAGCGTGGATGTGGTGTACCGCCTGGCCCAGGACCTCCTGGTCAGCGGCTCGGGCTACGATCCCTCCGGGGACACTACCGCCCGATGGGACAAGGCGGAGGCCATGCGCCTCATGGAAGCGGCAGTGAAGGCCTTCCCCTCAGCCTTCCATGCTCCCCACTGCCGCCAGCTGATGAAGGAGATGGCCAGGCCGGCCCTGGATCTTCAGGCTGCCAATGTGCTCATCCCTCAGGTCCCGTCCCTGGCGCTCATCAGCCATGATAACCTGAAGAAGGTACGTCTGAGGATCGTTGCTGTGGAAGAAAACCAGTACAGGGAGCTGCTCCAGTCGGGCCGGCCCTCCGATGCCTTTGCCCATCTGGCGGCCCTTCCCATCCTGCATAACCTTACTTTTCCAATGATGAATGAGGGGGACTATCAGACCCATCGCGTGGAGCTGCCCCTGCCGCCCCTGGGACACGGTCATTATGCCCTGCTCGCCTCCGATGCAGACGCCATGGAAGGGGGATCGGTCACTTCCTTCACGTCCTTCTGGGTATCAGACCTCGCCTATGTTACCGACCAGCGCGACAACGGGCCCCTGGAGGTCATGGTCAGCTCCCGTTCCACCGGCCAGCCCTTGGCCAGTGCCATCGTCTCTGTCTACTATCGTTTCTACGACTACCGCTCCCGCAAATATATGGTTAGCCCCGGGCCGGTAACCACTACCGATGAGCAAGGGATGGCCGTGCTGCAGGGCACGGACGGGAATGGCCCGGAGCGCCAGGCCTACCTCACCCTGAGGTACAAAACGGATTTCCTCTCGGGGGAAGACTATTTCTACCTGCTTAATCGTAAGGAGGTCACCTCCCGCAGCCGGCCCGAATGCCGCATCTTCACCGACCGCAGCGTTTACCGGCCAGGCCAGGTCATCTGGTACAAAGGGATAGTTTACCAAAGCGACGAAGGGCAGCCTAAGGCCCGCACCGCTCTGGAGGTGAAGCTCCGGTTCCTGGACGCCAACGGGCAGCTGGTGAGCGAGACCCGCCACCAGACCAACGACTGGGGCTCATTCCAAGGCTCGTTCACGGCTCCCTCGGGCATGCTCACCGGAGCCCATACCCTGGTTACGGACTATGGAAGTGTGTCCGTATTGGTTGAAGAATACAAGAGGCCCCGTTTCGAGGTACTTTTCGACAGCCTGGAGGGGGAATACCGGCTGGGGGACACGGTCAGTGTTCCTGGACGTGCCATCGGCTATGCAGGCCATTCCATCGGTGGCGCAAGGGTGAGCTACCGGGTGGTCCGTTCGGCCTGGATGCCCTGGTACCCCTGGTGGGACGGATGGCGCATGCCATGGCTCGACCAGCAGGTCCAGGTGGCTGCCGGTGAAGCAATGACCGCGACCGATGGGACATTCCGCATCTTTTTTCCTGCTCTTCCTGACCCCCGCGCCGGCAAGAACCGCTCCCCGGTTTACCGCTACAACCTTGAGGTGGATGTCGCCGATATCTCCGGGGAAGTGAGGACAGGCCAAACGATGGTGCAGGTGGGCAGGGCGTCCCTGCTGATTGAGGCGGATGTCCCCGAACGCGTCCCGCGCAACGCAGGGCACACCTATGCCGTGCGTACACTCAATCTGATGGGCCGCAAGGTGGGGACAGAGGTCACCCTCGACATCATTCCCCTCCCGCTTCCCGGGCGCATGCTGCGGCCCCGCCTCTGGAATGCCCCTGACCAGGCCTACCTGGCACGGAAAGAATTCGTGGAAGCCTATCCCCTGGACCCCTACCTCATGGAAAAAGAATCCTGGGAAGGACTGGAACCCCTGCGCACCCTGACCTTCGACACCCGCACGGAGGAGCTGCTAAATCTCAACGCGCTGACTTATTTCCCCGAAGGGGTGTACCTGTTGCGCTTCAGTGCCCGCGATAAGCAGGGCGAAAAGGTGGTTCTGGAGAAACGGGTGGAGCTATTCAGCGTGGGTCCGGGTCCTGACCCCTTCCGTCAGCCGCTCTGGACCCACCTTTCTGCCCTCACTGCCGAACCCGGCGCCAAAGTGGACCTGTTGCTCAGCACTGGCGCCAAACGCCTCAGGGTGCTGTTGGAAGGCTACAACGCCGGCGGATTGAAATTCAGGGAGTGGGTGGAGCTCAAGGGCGACAAGCTGGTCTATCCCATACGGGTGAGCGAAGAAGACCGTGGGGGGCTCCTGGTCCGCTACCTGACGATCCATGAAAGCCGTTGCTATCAGGGCGAGTTCCGCCTTGATGTACCCCGCCAGGGGGTGGCCCTGGAGATCGGATGGATGAAGTTCCGCGACCGCATCGAGCCCGGAAAGCCTGAAGAGTGGCGCTTCACCTTCAAGGGGGACGATGGCAGCAAGGTGTTGCCGGAGCTGCTGCTGGGCATGTACGATGCCTCCCTCGACGCCATTGCCCCGCACTCCTGGGCTTTCAGCATCTTCCGCCCCGGTCCGGGCGGGCGCCACTGGCATGCCGGCCATGGCTTCAACCTCGGCTGGGGGCGCAGCGACCAGCCCGACCGACCCTATCCTGGTCCCTTGCCTGAGCGTGGATACGACCGCCTGAAATGGTTCGGACTGGACTTCTGGTTCGGGGGAGGGGGGCTCCGCTACATGGCCGCTGAAGGGGACATTGAAATGTTTGATGCCGGCGGCAGGCCGGAGGGAGCCCCGAACACCATGCAGAAAGCGAAAAAGTCAGATTTGCCGCCGGTCCAGACAGTTTCTGAGTCCCCTCTCCCTGCCACAGAAGGGCCTTCAACCAAATCCTTCATCCGCCGCGACCTGGCCGAAACAGCCTTCTTCTTCCCGGCCCTGTATACCGACGCAGAAGGAGGGGTGACGGTATCCTTCACCGCGCCCGAAGCTTTGACGCGCTGGAACCTCTTCGGCCTGGCCCATACCCCCGATCTCAGGATAGGACAGCTTAACCGCAGCCTGATAACCGCCCGTGACCTGATGATCCTCCCTAATCTTCCGAGACATTTGTACGAAGGCGACGAGATCATCATCAAGGCCCGCGTGGCCAATACCGGCGACAATCCACTGGATGGGCAGGCCATGCTGGAGGTCAGGGATGCCCTCAGTGGCAAGGATCTCGCAGAAAATCTTGGCCTTACCATGGTACAGGATTCTTTTCACCTCCTGCCCGAAGGGGGAGCAGAGGTGTCCTGGAGGCTTAAGGTTCCTCCCCATACCCCCCTGCTCCAATTCACCTTCAGCGCGCGTTCGGGAGCGGCGGCCGACGGAGAACAACACCTGCTGCCGGTCCTCTCATCCAGGATGCTGGTCACCGAATCCAGACAACTCTATGTCAAGGGGAAATCCACCCTCTCGGCCCAAATCAGTCCCCTGATGCTCTCCCAGGGAGTGCAAAAGGAGCCGGTCAGGCTCAGTCTGGAATACACCGCCAACCCCTCCTGGTACGTGGTGCAGGCCCTGCCCTACCTCATGGATGATGACCGCAGCTCGGCCGATGCGGTGTTCAACCGCTTCTTCTCCAACAGCCTGGCCAGGCACATTATCCGCAGCCATCCCGGCGTAAAGGAGGTATTCAGGATATGGGAGTCATACCAGCCCGAGGCCCTCTTTTCCGCCCTGGAAAAAAACCAGGACCTGAAGGCGGTAGTGCTGGAAGAAACGCCCTGGGTACGCGAAGCGCAGGGGGAGCAGGCGGCCAAACAGGCCATCGGGTATTATTTCAAGGAGAACGACATCGAGGCACGCCTGGCAGCCGAATGGGATGCCCTGGTGAAACTGCAGACCCCCGATGGGGCATGGCCCTGGTTTCCAGGAATGCGGGTCAGCCGTCACATCACCACCGAGATTCTGGCAGGCCTGGGCTTCCTTTCGCGCAGCGGAGCCCTGGAAATGGATGCCTCCCAGGTACAGGCCGGTTCTGCCGCTGCACGCTATCTGCTGGGCGAATGGGTCCGCGACCGCCAGGAGATCCTGCGCCAGGGCGGGAACCTATACAAGACCTACCAGCCTGGAAGCGGCCAGGTGTTCGAGCTCTATGCCCTCATACCCTGGCTTGGGGATATTGAGTCGAATGAAGCCACGAAGGAAGCCTGGAAGTACTTCTTCGACCGGGCCGGGGCTTCCTGGACCACCTATCCCATACAGGTACAGGCCCTGCTGGGGCTGGCCGCCCTCCAGGATGAGCGAAGGGAGCTGGCCGATCGTATCATGGCTTCCCTGAATGACCGGGCCCTCAGCGACGCCGACGCGGGGATGTACTGGAGGGACCTGGGCCAGGGCTATGCCTGGTACAACGCCCCTGAAGGCAGCATGTCCCGACTGGTGGAATTCTATCATGCCTACGGCGCCCCACAGGAGCGCATCGATGCCATGCGCACCTGGCTGCTCCGGAAAAAGCAGGTGCGGCATTGGGAGGGTAGCCGGGCCACCGCCATGGCCTGCCAGGCCTTCCTGCTCAAAGGGTCCTCCTGGCTGGTGCCCGATGGGGAAGTCAGTGTGCGCCTGGGGAAGGAGGTCTTACCCTCCGCTGATCCCGGGCTTAAGATCGAAGCCGGCACGGGCCATTTCCGAAAGGACTGGGCACCTGGCGCCATCACCCCCGACATGACGGAGGTTACCGTGGTCTCTTCCTCCTCTTCTCCTTCCTGGGGTGCGGTATATTTTCAATACCTCGCCGAGATGAAGGACGTACTCCCTCAGGCCGAAGGCCTGGGACTGAAACGGGTGCTGGCCAGGGTCAGGACCACGGGCGGTCAGGAAACGTTGGAAGCGATTGAAGGAAAGGTCCTTCAGCCCGGGGACAAGATCAGGGTACGCCTGGAGATAACCAGTGGCCGTTCCCTGGACTATGTTCACCTGAAAGACCCGCGACCGGCCCTGCTGGAACCCGCCGACAAGGTTTCGGGCTACCGTTGGGAGGGCGGACTGGGTTGGTACCTCAGCCTGCGCGATGTGGCCACCCACTGGTATTTCGAACATCTTCCCCAGGGGACCCATGTGCTGGAGTACGACCTGTTGGTGAGCCAGGAAGGGAGCTTTACCTCCGGCCCGGCCAGCATACAGAGCCTGTATGCCCCGGAGTTTGGGGCACATACCGGCGGAACGGAATGGCGCTCAGCCAGTGGACGATAGAGGGTTTAATACTCAATTACTGAGCATTGCTCAATGCACTCAGCGTACCGCCACCAGTTTCAGGGTGGTGACCCGCTCCGCTGCGGTGAGCTCTGCGAGGTAAGTGCCCGGAGGGGCATGGCGCAGGTCGATACTGGCCCCGCCGGCCTGGCTCAGAACGAGCCTTCCATGCAAATCATAAACCCGGATGGTGGTAATACCCTGGGTTCCTGAGACTGAAAAGAGCCCTGGCCCGGGATTAGGGAAGGCCCTGACCGTGAGGGGCTCTTCCTGGGGCGATCCTGTAGTGGGGTCCACCAGAAAGGTGGTAGTGAACATGCCCCTGCCGTGGGTAGAAGCCAGCACAGTGTTGTCGCTCTCCCTGAGCTGCAGCATATCCACGCGCACATTGGCCATACCGGTGTTCATCGGTACCCACCATGGCGCGCCGGCGTTCAGGTTGCTTGACGACCACACCCCGGTTTCCGTGGCCAGCAGGGCCTGCTGGTTGTTATCCGGATGGTAGATCGCCCAGCGTATGGGCATATCGGGCAGGTTGCCTTCCTTGCTTACCCAGCTCAGCCCCCCATCCGTGGTCTGCCACACCGAATTTACCCCATAGTTGGAGAAGGTCACCAGCAGGGTGTCGTCGGAAGCACCAATGGCGATGCAGGACACGGCTGCCGTCGGGAACTGGGCCCCGGTGATGTTGGTGACCGTAGGGATCAGCGATTGGGCATGGGTCACCCTGAACACCTCCCCGTCGGCCGTGCCGAGATAAAGGGTGGGATCGCCGCTGGCCGAGTGAGGGGAATAGCTGAGGTGGCTGTAATAGGTGCTGGCATTCCCCAGCACCGGGACATCGTATTCATAGGGATAATACGGAAGATCGTCGGCAACCTCCAGGGAGTTGAGGTTATCCCCGAAAAAGGTACCCCGGTTCATGAAGAGGATGTTGTCCTTCCAGTCATAGGCCGACGGATTGATGAAGACTCCCGTATTGGCGTACACGCTGCTGACGTACTGGGTGTCCACGAAGATGGAGTAATTGGAATACTGCGAAGAGGTGAGGAAGGTTCCGGGTTCGTCCTTGTCGAAAAAGCAATAGGCGCCGTCCCCCCCCGAAACCATGCTGTGGATGGTCAGGGGGCTGCCGGTGTACAGCAGGGTGCCGTTGTCCTGCAGCCCGCCCATTACCACCGGCGACCCGGCCGGCGGAGAAAGGGTACCGGTATAGAACTGCAGGGTGTTGAGACCCTGGCTTCTTTCGGCAAAAACCGGAGAAGAGGCATTGGCGTTGGTGGTGCGGAACACCCCCCCGTCGCAGCCGAACAGAATCTCCGATGAACTGCCGGGCTTATAGACTATGGCATGTTGATCGGCATGAACATAATCCGGCCCCCCGCCGTAATACATCAGGGCCCAGTCGGTGAGCAATGACCAGCTGTTGCCCCCGTTGGTGCTGCGGTGAAGATCGAGCCCGCCCACATAGAGGGTATTGGGGTTGTTGGGGTCCACGCCCACCGCAAAGGCATGCCAGGCCAGGTTGGCCCAGTTACGGTTGTTGTAGTCCGGCGGACTGTTGCGGAGTGTCCAGCTGTCGCCCTTATTTTGAGAACGCAGGATGTACCCTCCCTGGTAGAAGTTGAAGCCGTTGTTCCAGCCGTTGGCAACGAGGGCATACACCACATTGGCGTTGGAAGCCGCCGTAGCCAGCATCACCCGCCCGGGAAGGTTGTAGGTGGGGTTGGTCTGGATGAGGGTATTGTACTGGGTAAACGCAGTCCAGGTGCCCGAGGTGCCGGAGTCACTGTACAGTATGGTGGCACCTCCCTGAAGGTTGACATTGGGGCCGGTGCCCACAAAGATGCGGCTGCCATCGGAGGAGATGTCAATATCGGAAGGACAATAAGGATCGCCGGTTCCGGGGATGACCGGAAGCACCTGCGTCCAGCTGAGCCCGTTGTCGGCGGAGCGGTAAAGCCCGTCAGAAGGCTGGCTGAGGTAGCTCACTCCCTTGTATTGTCCCGAAGCTACCCCGGCATAGATCACGCTGGCTCCATTCTCGCTCCTCACCCGGATATCAGTGACGTAGGCAAACCCGGCCGTGGAAGGAATGATGTTCCAGGTGGAGCCCCCGTCCGTGGAGCGGAAGATGCCCGAGCCCCTTCCCGAAGATTCCCGGTAGATCACCACAGCGGTCTGGGCTTCCCCTGTTCCGGCATACAGCACCTGCGCATTGTTCGGGTCACTGGCCAGGGCGCATACGCTCAGGTTGTCCCAGAAATCGTTCACCGGATGCCAGAGCGAATCCGGCTGGCTGATGTCGTTGGTGTACCACAGTCCCCCGGTCACGCCGGCTGCCCATACCTTTTTGTGGGTAGGGTCCCCGGGGTCGTATAGGATGGCCCGGGTGCGACCGCCCATGTGCGCATGTTTCTCCTGCCAACCCGTGATTACCTGTTTCATCCCCTTGGCCTGTTGCAGGGCAAGTGTTGCCCGCATGGCCCCAGTACGGCGCTCCAGCGGTACCCGGCCCAGGAGGGGGTCCAGAGTCTGGATAAACTCCTGGAAGGCCGCCTCATCCGGACGGTCAGGCGTAGGAAGTCCCTTGGCCGCCAGGCGCTGTGGTGACAGGAACTGCCGGGCAAGGTTTTCGATGGTATAGGCGTATTGCTGTCGTGGATCCGGCTTCCGGAACAAGGAGAAGCCAAGAATTCCGATGCAAAGCATACCCAGGGCGGTAAGGGGGAGGAGCAAGGAACGACGCATACGGGGCGCGGTGTTTTGGGTAGTGAAGTTAAGGTAAAGTTCAGGACGCGTGGTGCGCCCTGAACTTTACTGGTATTTTTGCTCCATGATCATCATCGACGACACCCTGGTCTCGGAGGAGATCTTCGACGTTCACTTCATTTGCGACCTCGCCTCGTGTCGGGGAGCCTGCTGTGTGGAAGGCGATGCCGGAGCTCCCCTGGAGGAGGAGGAGATCGGGCTTCTGGAGGACGCCCTGGACGAAGTGAAGCCCTTCATGACCCCTGAAGGCAGGGCAACAGTAGAGGGGCAGGGCGTCTTCGAATTCGATGCCGGGGGCCACTTCGTCACCCCGCTGAACGGGGGCCGCGAATGCGCCTTCACCTTTTTCGTCGATGGGGAGGCCCGCTGCGCCATCGAAGAGGCCTTCCTCAGCGGGAAGACCCGCTTCCGCAAACCCGTTTCCTGTCATCTGTATCCCATCCGCCTGTCGCAAGTGGGCGACCATATCGCGGTGAACCACCACCACTGGCACATCTGCGTGCCCGCAAAACTGCTCGGGAAGAAGGAAGGAGTAAGGGTTTATGAGTTCCTCCGCGAGCCCCTCATCCGGCGTTTTGGCGGGGCATGGTACGAGAAGCTGAAAATCGCCGCGGCCTGGCACCTTGGCAAGACGGTATGAACCCCTGAGCGTTGATTGGGCTCAACGGAGCATTCATGTGGGGAGGGAACACCCGGTTTTAATTCCTTAGAATTAAACAAATTAGCGCGAAAATATCAAGTGAACCTGATAAATTCGCGCTAATGTTTCGGATACAATCGGGAAAATCACGTCCTGGCCCCGGCCCGGCGCCCCGGTCGCAGTCTACTTGATCACCTTCCGTGTGCTCACGTTCTGCCCGTCGCTCAGCCGGAGCATATAGGCGCCCCTGGGAAGTTCGTTCACCGGGATGCTCAGGGCCCCTTCGGAAGAACGGCCCTCCCACATCACCTGTCCGGTCAGCGACATCAGACGGATATCGTAGGTCCGGTCAGCACTGGCGTTCCAGCGGACCAGCAGTTCATCCTGCATTGGAATGGGGTAGAGTTCCATCCCAATAAGGTTACCCGGCTTGCTGAGACCCGAGGTGCCATCGAAGCTGAGGGCATCGAGGTAGAGCTTGCTGCCGGGCTTTCCGCTCATAAATTCCACCATAATGATGGCGCTGTCGGGGGTTCCCATGCCGGTGCCCACGATGGGGATCTCGAACTGGGTAAAGGAACCGGTAACCACGAGCGAACCGGTTCCCTGGGCGATCAGGATACTGGTGTCGTTCACCGGGTCGTAATCGGTGAAGCCCACCAGCACATTGGCCGCGGTGTTCGCCCCGCCTTCATATTTGTAGTAACCTGACAGTTTCTGGGGCAGGCTGCTCACCGGGAACATGGAGAAGATGTCGGCTCCGATGCTGTCGGTACCCACCTCTATCATCAGCCCGTGATTGCCGCTGCCATAGTGGACGCTGGTCTGGAAGATGTTGATGGTTCCCCCGAAGAGGGCATTGAACAGGGAGCTCAGCGGGGACCAGTCGACCGGATGTTGGTATATGACCGGGCCCCCGAACCCGGTGATCGTATCCTGGGTCCAGTTCTCGAAACTGGCGTTGGGGATGGCCTGGGCACGCAGTAGCCCGGACGTGGTCAGGGCAATAAACAGTAATGAAAGTAGGATTCGTTTCATGGCGGATGTTTTTTGGTTCATGCTGAGGGAAGCAAAAACTTTGCCAATTTTCTTTGGGGAGGCGCAAAAGAAGGTACAGAAAAAGTGAGCAGAGACTTTCTGGAGCGAAGGGAACAAAAAAGCCCATCCGGAACGGACAGGCTATCGTTCAATGCCCCAGGGGGCGTTGTCATGCGCTTACTCAGCCTCAGCGGCTCCGGAAGCGGCGGCCATGGCATCCAGCTCCTTGTCGATGTGGAAGATACCCCCACGCTCGCCACCGGCCAGTTCCATCTTGTCCAGAATACCGCGCATCGTACTCTCTTCCTCGATCTGTTCTGCAATATACCACTGCATGAACTGCCCAGTGGTATAGTCCCGCTCTTCGAGGGTAAGGCCATACACCTTATTGATCTCCGAAGACACGTACTGCTCGTGCTTGAGCACAGCCTGGAACACTTCCAGGAGGCTGCCATAACTCAGTACCGGGGCTTCCAGGCTCCCCAGGCGTGCAACCCCGCCCCGGTCGTTCACATAGTGCACCAGCTTCAGCATGTGCATACGTTCCTCATCCGACTGGGCATAAAGGAAGTTGGCGGCGCCGGGATAGCCGTGGGTTTCGCACCAGATGGCCATGGCCAGGTAAATGCGTGAAGAATGCTCTTCTACCCCGATCTGATGGTTGAGTGCGTTTTCGATCTTTTCCGTTAGCATGGTTCAAAGGGTTTAAGTTTTTTGCAACATCAGGACTGTTCTTTCAATGCGTTGGCCCCGCTTACGATCTCAAGGATCTCAGTGGTGATGGCCGCCTGCCGTGCCTTGTTGTAGGACAGCTGCAGCTCCCGTAGCAGCTCCTTGGCATTGTCCGTGGCCTGCTGCATGGCCGTCATCCTCGCCCCGTGCTCCGAAGCGAAGGAATCCAGGATCGCCTTGTACAGCTGGATCTTCAGGATCTTTGGCAGCAGCTCCTGGAGGATCACATTGCGTGAGGGTTCGAATATGTAGTCGGCCGATTGGGATGAAACCTTGCCCCCGGAAGGTAGCTGGACCACCGGCAGGAATTGTTCCGACACCAGCCTTTGAATGGCTGCATTCTTGAACTGGTTATAAACGAGGATGATACGATCGTATTCCTTATTACGGAAGGATTGCATCAGGGTCTCGGCCAGGGGCACTACTTTCTCGAAACTGAGGTTGTCGTACAGATCATCCGGTCTCAGCTTCACGGCGTAGCCCCTCTTTTCGAAGTGCTCTCCTGCTTTTCGGCCCACCAGGATCAGGTCAATCCCACCGGCGGCCGTAAGGGCCGGGAAATCATCATCCATAAGGGAGCGTACCTTCTTGATCACGTTGGTGTTGAAGGCACCGCAAAGGCCTCGGTTGGACGAGAAGGCGACGACAAGCACTTTCTTCGCTTCACGCACTTCGGTAAAGGCCCCAAGGTCGGCTTCTTCCAGGGCTCCGCTGAGGTTGCCCAGGATCTCCTGCTGTTTGACGGCATAGGGCCTGAGCTTCACTATGGCGTTCTGGGCCTTGCGCAGCTTGCTCGCCGCCACCAGCTTCATGGCCGCGGTGATCTGCTGCGTCGATTTGACGGAGGTGATGCGGTTCCTTACTTCTTTGAGGTTGGGCATGGCTTGCGATGACCTGGGGCGGGCCCGTGGTCCTTATTTTACTTCGTACTTCGCAGAAATCTCCCGGGCCACCTGTTCCATGGTAGCGATGTCCTCGTCCAGCAGCTTGCCGGCGCGCAGGTTAGCGAGAAGCCCGGCATGGTTCACTTCCAGGTGGTGCAGGTAATCCTCTTCAAAGTCCCTGACCGAGCGCACCGGGACGCGCCGCAGCAGGCCCCGGCTACCGCAGTAGATGATGGCCACCTGTTTCTCCACTTCCATGGGGCTGTGCAGCCCCTGCTTGAGGATCTCCACGTTGCGTGAACCCTTATCGAGCACGGCCTTGGTGGCGGCGTCCAGGTCGGAGCCGAACTTGGCGAAGGCCTCCAGCTCACGGTATTGGGCCTGGTCGAGCTTGAGGGTACCGGCCACCTTCTTCATCGACTTGATCTGGGCGGCGCCCCCCACGCGGGACACCGAGATGCCCACGTTGATGGCCGGGCGTATACCGGCATTGAAGAGGTTGGACTCCAGGAAAATCTGCCCGTCGGTGATGGAAATCACATTGGTGGGGATGTAGGCGGAGACGTCACCGGCCTGGGTCTCGATGATCGGCAGGGCCGTGAGAGATCCCCCTCCTTTCACCTTGGCACGGAGGCTTTCGGGGAGGTCGTTCATCTTCTGGGCGATCACGTCGGTTTCATTGATCTTGGCGGCCCGTTCCAGCAAACGGGAGTGCAGGTAAAACACATCCCCGGGATAGGCTTCGCGCCCGGGCGGGCGGCGCAGCAGCAGGGAAACCTCGCGGTAGGCCACGGCCTGCTTCGAAAGGTCGTCGTAGATCACCAGGGCCGGGCGGCCGGTATCGCGGAAGTATTCGCCAATGGCGGCCCCGGTGAAGGGGGCATAGAACTGCATGGCGGCGGCGTCGGAAGCCGTGGCGGTCACCACTACCGTATAAGACATGGCGCCGTGGTCTTCCAGGGTCTTCACCACATTGGCCACCGTGGAGCCTTTCTGTCCCACGGCAACGTAGATGCAGTAAACCGGCTGGCCCTTTTCAAAGAACTCCCGCTGGTTGATGATGGTGTCCACGGCGATGGACGACTTCCCGGTCTGGCGGTCGCCGATGATGAGCTCACGCTGACCGCGTCCGATGGGGATCATGGCGTCGATGGCCTTGATGCCGGTCTGCAGGGGCTCGTTCACCGGCTGGCGGTAAATGACCCCGGGGGCTTTGCGTTCCAGGGGCATCTCAAAGAGCTCCCCCTTGATCTCCCCTTTGCCGTCGATGGGCATGCCCAGGGTGTCGATCACGCGGCCAAGCAGGCCGTCGCCAACCTTCACCGAGGCGATGCGGCGGGTACGGCGGACGGTATCGCCCTCCTGTATGTCGCCCGACCCGCCCAGGAGCACGGCACCAACATTATCCTCTTCCAGGTTGAGGGCGATGCCCCGGAGCCCGGTCTTCTCGAACTCGATCATTTCGCCCGACTGCACATTGCTCAGGCCGTAGATGCGGGCGATGCCGTCCCCTACCTGGAGCACGGTGCCGATCTCTTCCAGTTGTTTCTCGTCACGGTGACCCGCAAGTTGCTGCCTTAAAATTGCCGATACCTCGGCGGGTTTAATCTGTGCCATATCGGTATAATGTACTTAAAACTCTCGTATATAAAGATTTACGTCAAATTCTTTTTTGAGCTGGTCAAGCTCCCGTCTCAGGCTGGCGTCGAATTTCTTATCCTCGGTCTGCAAAATAAATCCCCCCACCAGGTCAGGGTTTACCGCTTCCTCCAGTTCAATGGTAGCGCCGGTGTCTTCCGTAAGCCTTCGGACCAATTCCTTGCGGATGTGCTCGTTCACCGGGGCAGCGGTGACCAGCTTCACCGTGCGTATCCCCTGGTGCTCACGGTAGAGGGCCTCGAAGGCCAGGGCGATTTCGGCCAGGTATTGTTCCCTGCGGTTGCGGGTGAGCAGGAGGATGAACTCCATGCTGGAAGGATGCAGGTGCCGGGAGAAGATCTCGCGCAGTATGCTTTCCTTCTTGCGGTTGCCGATCACCGGGCTTTTCAGCATGTTCTGCAGCTCCCTGTTCTCTTCGTTCACCGCAGCGAGCAGGGCCATGTCGGCCCGGCCGGCCTCCAGGAATCCCTGCTCCACTAAAAAGTCGAAGAACGCCCGGGCGTAACGTGAGGATATCTTATTCGATTTCATCGGCCTGCAGCAGGGATCAGTTGAACCTTACGTCCTTCATGAGTGTCTCCACCAGGGCCTGCTGACGGGGATCGTCGGCGAGCCTCTGCTTCAGGATCTTCTCAGCAATCTCAATGCTCAGCGAGGCGAGCTGGTTCTTCAGCTCGGTGAGGGCGGCCATCTTTTCGTTCTCAATGCTTTCGCGGGCTGCATCCAGGATGCGGTTGGCCTCTTCGTTGGCCTTCAGCCGCGAATCCTCCAGCAGCTTCTCACGTAGCTTGCGGGCCTCCCTAAGGATGACGTCCCGCTCTTCCTTGGCCTCGGCCAGGAGCTTCTCGTTGTCAAATTTGAGCTGCTGCATTTCTTCTCGGGCCTTGTCGGCTGCGTGCAGGGCATCATCGATGCTCTGCTCACGTTCCTTCAGCGCCTTAAGGATGGGCTTCCAGGCGTATTTCCCAAGGACGAACAGCACCAGGCCGAAAGCCAGGCTCATCCAGAAAATCAGACCGATACCGGGACTAACAAGTTCCATGGGTCAGTATTGTGGTTAAAGGAGGTTTGACAAAAACCCGTCATCCGAGCCAATCGCGCGGATGACGGGAGGTTTCGGTCCGCGGCTCAGAGGAATACCACGAGCAGACAGACCACGATAGCGAAGAAGGCCACGCCTTCGATCAGTGCGGCGGCGACGATCATGTTCGACCGGATATCGCCTACGGCTTCCGGTTGACGGGCGATCGACTCCAGGGCGCCACGACCGATGTTGCCAATGCCAATGCCTGCTCCGATGGCGGCAATGCCGGCACCGATGCCTGCACCCAGCTTGGCGACGGGGGCGAGATCAGCTGCTACCTGCAGTAAGATGCTTAGTAATGACATAGTAAAGGGTTATTGGGTTTAACAATGATGGTTATGCTGTGGTTCATTAATGTTCATGGGCATGCTCCTCGGTAGCCATACCGAAGTAGAGGGCCGAGAGCAGGGTAAATACATAGGCCTGGATAAAGGCTACCAGGAGCTCCAGCAGGTACATGAAAATGGAGAAGGCGATGCTGATCACGCTCACCCCATAGCCCAGGGCGGCGTGCATCTCCCCAAAGATGAAGATCAGGCTGATGAAGCCCAGCATGATGATGTGCCCGGCGGTGATGTTGGCGAAGAGTCGGACCATCAGCACGAAGGGCTTGGTAAACACCCCGATGAGTTCCACGATGGGCATGAGGGGCACCGGGATCTTCAGCCACCAGGGTACACCGGGGGCGTTCACGATGTGCATCCAGTAGGCCTTGTTGCCGCTGAAGCTGGTGATGACGAAGGTGAACAGGGCCAGCACCATGGTCACGGCGATGTTTCCGGTCACGTTGGCGCCTCCCGGGAAGATGGGCACCAGGCCCAGCAGGTTGTTCAGAAAGATGAAGAAGAAGAGCGTGAGCAGGAAAGGCATGTAGCGCATGTAACGCTTCTCGCCTATACTGGGGATCACAATGTCGTCGCGGATGAAGAGGATGAGGGGCTCCAGGACCGACTGCAGGCCTTTTGGGGCCCCGGGGTGACGGGCATAGCGCCTTGCGGCGCTGATGAATACCACCAGCAGGATAATGATGCTCACGAAAATCCCGAGCACATTCTTGGTAAAGGAGAAGTCCAGCGGCAGGGCGGCGTCCATGTCCTGCTCCATGGTGCCGGGCAGCACCTTGACGATCTTGCCTTTGTTGGGGCCTTCATGCGCCAGCATGTACCCGCGGTAGGACTCATGTCCATGATGGAACTTACCGGAACAGAAGCTCACCAGTTGGCCTTCGTCGCGGTCCCAGAGGATCACGGGGAGGGGAACGGTGAGGTGCAGCTTGCCGATATCGGCGATGTGCCACTCATGGGCATCCAGGATGTGCTCGGTGATCATCTCCCCGGCGTTGAACCCCTGGTCCTGGTGACCGTGGTCCGCCTCATGTCCGGCATGGGCAATGGCCTCCGCAGGGGCCGGGACGCTGTCGTGGGTTATGTCCCCATGATGCTGTCCATGGGCAGGAACGATGCCCAGGACCAGGCCAAGTGAAAGTATGAAAAGCGCTCTTTTCCAGTGTTTTATACTCATGTCGACAGGCTCAAGCAGGTTCCTGAAAAGTGCCGCAAATCTATGCATTATTATCGAAAGATTTACATATATTTCATTAAAATGCCTATGTGGGCTGCCGCAAGCTTTGTACCTTGGCGGCATAAATCACCAGGTATGGAAAGGCAGAAGCTGCGTACCTTGTTGCGGACGGTCTTCCCCCTGCTGGGGTTCATGTTGCTCATCTACCTGGGCTATACCCTGCTGCTGTCGGGCCCCCTGGCGCAACGCCAGCAGCAAAGGGCTGCCACCATTGCAAACAGCCTCGACAGTGCCACCGCTTCCCTGGAACAATCGCTCCTTCAGCTCGACTCGGCCCAGGCCCGCCTGGAGGCGGCCCGTCTTGGACTTATCGGGTTGCCGGGCGGCCCCAGCCCAATGGATTCCGTGATGCTGAGGGAAATGGACAGCACCCAAACCCTCCTGGAACAGCTCCGCCGGGGCATGGCCCAGCGCCGCGACAGCCTCCACGCCCTGCGATCCCCCTGAGGCCTCTTCCTCTCCCTCTTCCTCTCCCTCTTCCTCTCCCTCACACTCACACTTCAATTGCGGGTACCCAGGAAGATCCAACCCTCGCCTTCTCCCTCGCACTCGCATTTCAATCGCGCCTACCCCCCCTTCAAGGGCCGCCCCATCCTTTGCCGACATATCATTCACAGTCCTGGTCCCTGGGCAAGCAACACCTCATAGGGGAGTAATATCTGGGTGCGCTGTAGTAAAAGTGAATGGAATCTAATGTGGCTTTCCAACCAGGCTGTCCAGCTGTTCCCTTTTCAAGTCATTATTATAAAAGATGAGCGCATTACCCTGGAACAGGAAGTCATCGTAACCATGTCGCGGAATGGCAGCAGGATCAAGTCCCAAATCTTTACACAGTGAAATACGATTGAGCTTGATTCTATGCCCGAAGTGATGAAAAGATCTGATGTAGGGCCTGTCCTTGTTGGTAAGCAACCGGTAGTTGTTCTCGTTAATGGAGATTATACATCCGGTGATCAGGACCGTCAATGGGATAAGTATGAGTGCCCTTGGATGCATTGAGACCGTCAGGTAAGAACCCCGCTATTCCAGATAAGTATACCCGTAAAGTCCTGAGCGGTAATTGCTCAGGAATTCCTTGCCCTCCTCCACAGTGATCTTCCCGGCCTTGACGGAGGACGACACCCAGGTCTCCACGGTACGCACCAGCTTCTTGGCATTGTACTGCACATAGTCGAGTACCTCGGCCACGGTCTCCCCGTCGATCACCTGATCGATGCGGTAGCCGTTGTCCGTCACCGAAACATGCACGGCATTGGTGTCGCCGAACAGGTTGTGCAGGTCGCCGAGGATTTCCTGGTAGGCGCCCACCAGGAATACGCCTATATAGTAAGGTTCTTTCTCCTTCAGGTTGTGCACCGGCAGGTAGTAGGAGAAGTTGCGCGTGGAAATGAAATTGTCGATCTTTCCGTCCGAGTCACAGGTGATGTCCTGCAGGGTGGCGTTGCGCTCCGGGCGCTCGGTATGCCGGTGCAGGGGGATAATGGGGAAGATCTGGTCGATGGCCCAGGAATCAGGCAGGCTCTGGAAGAGGGAGAAATTACAAAAGTATTTGTCAGCCAGCAGTTTGGGCAGGGTGGTCAACTCCTCGGGCACGTGTTTGATACCCTTGGTCATGCCGGAGATCTCCCGGGCCACGGACCAGAACAGCCGTTCAATCTGGGCACGGGTGCGCAGGTCGAGCATCCCGAGACTGAACAGGTCCAGGGCCTCCTCCCGGATCTGCTGGGCGTCGTGCCAGGTCTCCAGCATGCGCGTCTGGTTGATGTTGTCCCACTGATAGTACAACTCCTTCACCAGTTCATGGTCGTTCTCGCCCACTTCCTCCTGCTCGTCCCACTGCGGAAGGGAGGCGTATTCCAGTACCTCGAACACCAGCACGCTGTGGTGGGCGGTAAGTGAGCGCCCCGACTCGGTGATGATGTTGGGGTGGGGGATGTCGTTCTTGTCGGCGGCATCGACCATGGCGCTGATGGCATCGTTCACGTACTCCTGCACGCTGTAGTTGATGCTGCTCTCGCTGTTGGCTGAACGGGTGCCGTCGTAATCCACGCCCAGTCCCCCGCCTACGTCCACGAACTCGGGCGCGAAGCCTTCAGCAAAGAGCTGCACATAGAACTGGGCGGCCTCGCGCAGGGCGATCTTGATGCGCCGGATCTTGGTCACCTGGCTGCCGATGTGGAAATGCACCAGCTTCAGGCAATCCTTCATCTTGTTCTTATCGAGGTACTCCAGGGCCTCCAGCAGCTCGCTGGAAGTGAGGCCGAACTTGCTCACGTCCCCGCCCGAGTCCTCCCATTTGCCACTGCCAGAACTGGCCAGCTTGATGCGGATCCCGATGTTGGGCTTCACTTTCAGTTGCCTGGCCACCCGGGTGATGAGCCGGAGCTCGTTGAGCTTCTCCACCACGATGAAAATGCGGCGGCCCATCTTCTGCGCCAGCAGGGCCAGTTCAATATAATCCTCATCCTTATACCCATTACAGATGATGAGGGCATTGTCGTCGGTATTGATGGCGATCACGGCATGGAGCTCAGGCTTGGAGCCCGCTTCCAGTCCGATATTGAACTTTTTACCATGATCCACAATTTCTTCCACCACGGGGCGCATCTGGTTCACCTTGATGGGGTACACCAGGAAATTCTCCCCCTTGTATTCGTACTCCTTCTGTGCTGTGGCAAAGCAGCTGGCCATCAACTCGATACGGCTGTCGAGGATGTCAGGAAAACGCAGCAGCATGGGCGTCGAAACATCCCTCAGCTGCAGGTCTTCCACCAGTTCCATCAGGTCGATGGTGGCTCCACCAGGCAAGGGGGTCACCACCACATGCCCTTTGTCATTGATTGAGAAATAGTTGACCCCCCAGCCCTGGATGTTGTACATCTCCACGGAGTCTTCAATACGCCATTTTCTCATGGAAGTCGACTTGGTGTTTAGTGTGCTTGCTGTGTGCGTTTTGCGTGGCGAAGATAAGAAAAGTAAGGAGTGGGTGATGGGCATGGGGAGAATCGCCATCCTGAATCAGGGGTCACCAATTGCCCTCGCCGATCATTTCCCTATTTTTGCCGCATGGCAAACGAAGACCTTCTTAAAAAGATCATAGCCCATGCCAAGGAGTATGGGTTTGTATTCCCTTCCAGCGAGCTGTACGACGGCCTGGCCGCGGTGTACGACTACGGGCAGAACGGGGTGGAACTGAAGCGCAACATCGTGGACTACTGGTGGAAGTCGATGGTACAGTACCACGAGAACATCGTGGGGATAGACACCGCCATCTTCATGCACCCCACCATCTGGAAGGCCTCCGGTCATGTGGATGCCTTCAACGATCCGATGATCGACAACAAGGACAGCAAGAAGCGCTACCGTGCCGACGTGCTGGTGGAAGAGCACATGGCGAAGATAGAGGATAAGGTGCAGAAAGAGGTGGAGAAAGCTGCTGCCCGCTTCGGTGACAGCTTCGACGAGGCCATGTACCGGACCACCAACCCCCGGGTAATGGGGTATCTCCAGCAGATCGAAGAGATCAGGGGGCGCTTGTACCCCGCCATGGAGGCCAACGACCTGGAGGGCATCAAGGCCCTCATCGAAGAGCTCGGCATCACCTGTCCGCTTTCCGGGTCGAAGAACTGGACCGAAGTGCGGCAGTTCAACCTGATGTTCTCCACCCAGATGGGCTCCACGGCCGAGGGCGCCAATACTATTTACCTCAGGCCCGAGACCGCCCAGGGCATCTTCGTGAACTACCTCAACGTGCAGAAGACCGGCCGCATGAAGCTGCCCTTCGGCATCGCCCAGGTGGGCAAGGCCTTCCGCAACGAGATCGTGGCCCGGCAGTTCATCTTCCGCATGCGGGAGTTCGAGCAGATGGAGATGCAGTACTTCATCCAACCCGGCACCGAAAGGGAATGGTTTGAGTACTGGAAGCAGCAGCGCATCCAGTGGCACAAGGGCCTGGGCATCCCGGAGGAGAACTACCGCTTCCACGACCATGAGAAGCTGGCCCACTACGCCAACGCCGCCACCGATATCGAGTTCCGCTTCCCCATGGGCTTCAAGGAGCTCGAAGGCATCCACAGCCGTACCGATTTCGACCTGGGCGCCCACCAGGAGTTCAGCGGGAAGAAAATCGCCTACTTCGACCCCGACACCAACGAAAGCTATGTGCCCTATGTCATCGAGACCTCCATTGGCCTCGACCGCACCTTCCTGGCCGTGCTGAGCCATGCCTATGCCGAAGAACAGCTGGAGGACGGATCAGAGCGGGTGGTGCTGCGCATTCCTCCCTTCCTCGCGCCGTACAAGGTGGCGGTGCTGCCGCTGACCAAAAAGGACGGGCTGCCCGAGAAGGGCCGCGAGATCATGGACCGGCTGAAACGGCAGTTCATGTGCTATTACGAGGAGAAAGATACCATCGGGAAACGCTACCGTCGCCAGGATGCCATCGGAACGCCCTACTGCATCACCATCGACCACCAGACCCTGCAGGACAATACCGTCACCCTCCGCGAACGCGACACCATGACCCAGGAGCGCGTCCCGGTGGAAGCGATCGCGGGAAAAATCGCAGCAAAGCTGTAGATGTGTCCATGCGCATATGCGCCCATCATTTATTATTGTACGCCGCCATCGTCCGGTCGATGCCGATGCTCACATAGCTTTTTACGATTTCCACCGCTTGTTCTACTCTCGGGGGCAGGATTTTTTCCTCTTCCCTGCTCCATTTCCCGAGTACATACTCCACCTGGAATCCCCGGGCGAAGTTTTTCCCGATGCCGAAGCGGAGGCGGGCGTAGTCGTTGGTGCCCAGGGTCTCGGTGATGTGCGCCAGTCCGTTGTGGCTGCCGTCGCTGCCGCGGGCCCTCAGGCGCAGCACCCCGGGCTCCAGGTCCAGGTCGTCGACCACCACCAGCAGGTTCTCCCGCGGGATAGCCTCTTTCTCCATCCAGTATTTCACCGCCTTCCCGCTCAGGTTCATGTAGGTGGTGGGCTTAATCACCACCAGGGTACGGCCCTTGAACTTCACGCGGGTGACCATAGCCAGGCGCTCGGTCTTGAAGGTGGCCTGCCCTTCCAGGGCGAGGGCATCGGCTACCACGAACCCGATGTTGTGGCGGGTATTGGCGTATTCCTCGCCGATATTGCCCAGGCCTGCGATGAGGTACTTCATGGTTCAAAAGAAAAGGGCTGTCCCCGTGGCCTGGCGCAGGCCGGCTGCAGGGACAGCCCAGGTTTTTTACAAGGCAGAAAGGATTAGTTTTCGGCCGGTTCTTCGCTGGTTGCGCCGGTGTCCCCGGTCTCAGGCTCTTCTTCTTCCTCGTCGGCGATCACGGCACGCGCCGTCTTCACGCTCACGATCACAGAGTTTTCAGGATCCAGGAAGCGCATCTTGGGGTGTTTCATGTCGCGGATGAGGATCGACTGGGCCACGTTCAGCTTGGAGATGTCGATCTGGATGACATCCGGCAGGTCGGCCACCAGGCCCTTGACCTTCAGTTTGCGCAGTTTCTTCACCAGTTTGCCGCCGCGGAGCACGCCCTTGGCCGTGCCCTCGAAGAGGATGGGAAGGGAGGTAACGATGGGCTTGCCATCCGTCACTTCAAGAAAATCAACGTGCAGCACGCTGTCGGATACCGGATGGTACTGCACATCTTTCAGAATGGCCCGATAGGCCTTGCCGCCCAGGCTGAGGTTTACCAGATAGGTGTCGGGGGTGAAGATGAGCTTACCGAAGGCTTTCTCGTCCAGGTTGAAATGGACCTGCTCTTTTCCTCCGTAGAGGACGCAGGGGACCAATCCCTGGGTGCGGTGCCTGCGAGCATCTTTTTTCCCTACGTTCTCGCGGAGAGAACCGCTCATAGATACTTGTTTCATCGCAGTGTGTGTTAAGGATTAAAGTTTGAATAATGAACTGATGGACTCGTGCTTCACCACCCTGCCGATCACGTCGGCGAGCAGGTCGGCCGTAGTCAGAACTTTTATTTTGGGGCTGTTCACCTTCAGCGGGATAGTGTCGGTAACGAACACCTCGGTGAAGGGGGAGTCCTGGATGCGTTCGATCGCTTTGCCCGACAGCAAGGGGTGGGTACAGATGCCCCGTACGCTGGCGGCGCCCTTTTCGACCATGAGCTGGGCGGCGGTGGTGATGGTGCCCCCCGTGTCGATGATATCGTCTACCAGCACTACGTCCTTGCCTTCCACATCTCCGATGAGCTGCATGGACTCCACCTGGTTGGGCTTGAGGCGCTGTTTGTAGCAGATCACGAAGGTGGTGTTGAGCATTTTTGCGTAGGCTGCGGCCCGGCGTGTCCCTCCGGTATCGGGAGAGGCCATGACCAGTCCGGGCAGGTTGAGGTCACGGATATGGGGGATAAAGATGGAGGAGGCGAAGAGGTGGTCGACAGGGATATTGAAGAAGCCCTGGATCTGGTCGGCGTGCAGGTCGATGGTGATGATGCGCCCCACGCCGGCGGCGGTGAGCAGGTCGACGATAAGCTTGGAGGCGATGGACACCCGGGGCTTGTCCTTGCGGTCCTGGCGGGCGAAACCAAAGTAGGGGATAACGGCGACGATGCTGCGGGCCGAGGCGCGCTTGGCCGCGTCGATCATCATCAGCAGTTCGAAGAGGTTGTCGGTGGGGGCGAAGGTGGACTGTACGATGAAAACATCGTGCCCGCGGATGTTCTCTTCATACGACGGCTGGAACTCTCCGTCAGAGAAGTCGGTGACTACCGCCTTGCCCAGCTCGAGCCCGAAGCTCCTGGCGATCTTCTCGGCCAGGTAACGCGACTCCCTTCCGGAGAAGATCTTGACTAAAGATGTCATATTCCGCTGATTGGTTTACCCCAGGTTTCGGGGGGCAAAGGTAAGGATAAGTGAGGGAAGAGCAACCGCAACAGCAACAGAATCTTTCTTGCTCTTGCTGTTGCTCTTGCTGTAGGCGTGATTGTTTGATTTTATGGGCCAGGAAGAGGGAAAAGCAGTTTGGATCCGATAGCTACCGGGTTTGGTGCAAGCGTGAGGACTTCTTCTCCACACTCTTCCTCCAAACTCCAAACTGTTTTTGTACCCGGAGCCGGGATCGAACCGGCACAAGTGTTACCTTATTGGTTTTTGAGACCAACGCGTCTACCAATTCCGCCATCCGGGCAGGAAATGCAGGGCAAAAGTAACATCTTTCAGGAGCACTTGCAAACCATGGCCCTGCCGGATCATCTTACCCCTGCCCTTCATCCCTTTCCTCCCCTGCTAATCACTGATCATTGACCTTGAGCATTGAGCACTGAGCACGGATTTTCCCCTTATTTTGCAGTCGCGCAACACATCATTAAGATCGGTGTTGTTATGCCTATGAAAAGCCATACCCGCATCTACCTCTACCTTCCCCTGCTGCTCGCCCTGGCCCTGGCCATCGGCCTGTTGGGGGGGCGTTACCTCGACCGCCTCTCCCCCAACGGACTGCTCAGCGGGAACCCCTCCGGGATCAGCAAACTGCAGGACATTCTCAACTACATAGAAAAGGAGTACGTGGACAGCGTGGACCGGGAGACCCTTACCGAAGATGCCATCGTGGCCCTGCTCCGTGACCTCGACCCCCATTCGGCCTATATCCCGGCCCGGGAATACGACCAGGTAAACGACCCCCTCATGGGGAAATTCGAGGGCATAGGGGTACAGTTCAATATGCCCGAAGACACCATCCTCATCATCCAGGTGATCCCGGGCGGGCCTTCCGAAAAGGCCGGACTGATGGCCGGGGACCGTATCGTGACCGTGGACGGGGAAGCGGTGGCAGGGAAGTCCCTCACCACCCTCGACGTGATGCGCCGCCTCAAGGGCGACAAAGGCACCCGCGTGGAGCTGGAGATCAGCCGCCGCGGATACGCAGACCTGCTGCCTTATACCATAATCCGGGACGTCATCCCCCAGCACAGCATCGATATCTCCTACCTGCCTGAGCCGGGCATAGGCTACGTCCGCCTCAGCCGCTTCTCCATGACCACGGCGGAGGAGTTCGACCAGGCCCTGAAGGACCTTAAGGCGGATGGGATGCGCAAGCTCATCCTCGACCTCAGGGGCAATTCCGGGGGCTTCCTGGATGCCGCCATCGCCCTGGCCGATGAGTTCCTGCCCGATGACCAGCTCATTGTATATACTGAAGGCCGCGCCCGGCCCCGCCGCTTTGCCTATGCCACCGCCGCGGGCGACTGGGAAACCCAGCCCCTCATCCTCCTCATCGATGAAGGCTCCGCCTCGGCCAGCGAAATCCTGGCCGGTGCCATACAGGACAACGACCGCGGGCTCATCCTGGGACGCCGCTCCTTCGGCAAAGGCCTGGTACAGGAACAACTGCAGCTTCCCGACGGCTCAGGGCTGCGGCTTACCGTAGCCCGCTATTATTCCCCCACCGGACGCTGCATCCAGCGACCCTACGACCAGGGCGCCGATGCCTATGCCATGGAGATCATGGACCGCTTCCACGGGGGGGAAATGGAAAGCAACGACAGCCTGCCGGTCAACGATTCCCTCAAATACACCACCCCGGGAGGTAAGGTGGTGTACGGGGGCGGGGGCATCAGCCCGGACATCTTCGTGGGCCTTGAAAAGGATGAACGCCTGGGCTATTACAACCAGCTGATCAACAGGGGGATCTTATACAATTACAGCTTCAGCTATACCGATCGTCACCGTCCTGAGATGGCAAAGTTCAAAAACACCGAGGCCTTCGACCGGGGCTTCAGCCCTTCGCCTGTCATGCTGCAGGAGCTTGTGGACCTCGCCCGGCGGGAAGGCCTGCCCGAGGATCCCCAGGGCCTGGCCTACGCCCGGGAGCGCATCACCGCCCTGCTCAAGGCCTATATCGCCCGTAACCTCATCGGCGACCAGGCGTTTTTCCCCCTATACCTCCGGACTGACCCTGCCTTTCTCCGCGCCCTGCGCGAGATGCGGTCGGGTGGGGAAACCGCCGGTTTCGTGGACCGGGGAAGGGCCCAGAAACCGTCCACGCTCTAAGGACAACTGACGTTGGAAAGGCAGGTCCTCCCAGAGGACCTGGCAACTAATGACAGACCAGTTTGCGGACAAAGCGCCCCTGAGCCGTGTACACCACCAGCAGATAAATACCGGTCCGTTCAGGTCGGTCTACCCTCAACCCCCGCTCGCCCTGCATCCCGGCCCCGGGCGGGACCTGCCGGCCCTGGAGGTCATACAGGCCCACCGCCAGGATCCTGTTCCGGGGATCCCTGAGTTCAGCGGTCCACCCCCGCTCATCCTGACGAAGGTATAGCAATTCGCTGGTAACGGGGACTTCCGCGTCCGCACCGATGACATCGTACCAGTACCGGAACTTAGTCACGGGATAAGTCAGGGAGGTGGAATCCATGTTCCCGGCCCAGGGATCATGGATGTACACCCGGTTCAGGTCGGGGCGGTGGAGCAGGAAATACATCCACAACGGGCTGTACCCTACAGCGTGATAAAAGGGATAAGGGGGGGCGGTGGTAAAAAGAACGGTATCCGCCACCGGATCGTAGCGGGTGTCGAAGTTGTGCATATACAGCATGCCATTGGCCGCCAGGGGACGATAGTAGTTGGAGAAGATGTCGAAATGGTATACCGTGTCGAAGCTCAGGGTTGCAGTATCCAGCTCGATCAGCGAGGTCCTTTCCAGGGCGGTGGCGTATTCGATGCTGATGTAGATATGGTCCTCGTTGTTGGCGTCGCGCAGCGAAAGCATCCAGGTGTTCATGCCGCCGAAAGGGAAGGGCGCAGGCGTTGGAAGCACCGTAACGGTCCCGAAAGGCAGTGGGCTCAGATGTACGATTCTCAGCTCATCAGGATAGAGGATATACAGATCATTTCCGTGCAGCATGGCATCCACGAAGCCGGGGGGGACCTGGGCGGGCCCCAGGGTGTCCACCAGGCCGAAATAAGAATGCATCAGGAAATGCGGGCTGCTGTCGCGCAGATAAATGATCCAGCTGCCAAAGAGAAAGCCTTTACGCGCCTGTGCGCCGGGGAAAGCATGGAGCAGGAGCAGGCCCGGAAGGCCGTTGGGGGCCACCTGGTAAACGCGGGCATCCTGCCCGACGGCCAGCAACTTATCGCCCAGGATGTCGAAGTCCAGGTACAGAAAGGTATCCACGGGATAAACCTGGCCATTGTTGGTATAATCGATGCAGCGGAGGTATCCGCTCAGGTCAGGGGTATATTCCTGGCTCAGGGTAAACAGCCTGTGGTCGTAGAGCAACTGGGCCTGAAGCTGCTGCATGAGTCCTAAAACTGCAGCAACGGCAATGAGGGTGTAGCGCATTGGTTGCGAAGAGATTGCTCTGGTAAAGATACGCAAGGAAGACCCCTTTAGCACCCCCAAAGTTGCCGTGGCCTGAACTTCGGCCCGGAATGGAGCATACCCTACTCTACCGTCACCGACTTGGCCAGGTTGCGCGGCTGGTCCACATTGCAGCCACGCATGACAGCGATATGATAGGATAGGAGCTGCAGGGGTATGGTGGCCAGCAGGGGAACCAGCAATTCCTCGGTCTCCGGGATCTCGATGATATGGTCGGCGACCTTGGCCACGGTGGTATCCCCCTGGGTTACGATGGCGATGATGCGCCCCTTGCGGGCCTTCACCTCCTGAATATTGCTGAGCACCTTATCGTAGGTCCCTTTGTTGGTGGCAATCACCACCACGGGCATGTTCTCGTCGATCAGGGCGATGGGCCCGTGCTTCATCTCCGCGGCAGGATAGCCTTCGGCATGGATGTAGGATATCTCCTTGAGCTTGAGCGCCCCTTCCATGGCCACCGGGTAGTTGTACCCCCGGCCTAGGTAGAGGAAGTTGCGGCTGTCCTTGTGGATGCGTGCCAGGTCGATGATATGGTCGTTGAGCTTCAGGGTCTCTTCCACCTTTTCGGGGATGCGGTCCAGGCAGTGGATGAGCTCCTGAAAACGGGATTCGGAGATGGTCCCCTTTTCCTTGCCGATCATCAGGGCCATCATGGTAAGCACCGTCACCTGGGCAGTGAAGGCTTTGGTGGAAGCCACCCCGATCTCGGGCCCGGCGTGGGTATAGCTCCCGGCATGGGTGGCCCGGGCAATGCTGGAACCCACCACATTGCATATCCCCAGGATGGTGGCGCCCCGCGACTTGGCCAGGTCAATGGCGGCCAGGGTATCGGCCGTTTCTCCCGACTGGCTGATGGCGATCACCACATCCTCCTCATAGATGACGGGGTTGCGGTAGCGGAACTCTGAGGCATATTCCACCTCCACCGGCACCCTGGCCAGCTCTTCAAAGAGGTATTCGCCTACCAGACCGGCATGCCATGAGGTCCCGCAGCCGATGATGATTACGCGCCTGGCGCTCACCAGCTTCTGCTTGTAGTCGATGATGCCGCCCAGGGAAACGATGCCCTGGCGGGCGTTGAGCCTCCCGCGCATGCTGTCGCGTATGGAACGCGGCTGCTCGTAGATCTCCTTCAGCATGAAATGGTTGAAGCCTCCCTTCTCCAGGGCGCTCAGGCTCATTTCCAGCTTGTGCACATAGGGGCGCTTCTCCTGATCGGCCACCGTTTTGATGCGCAGGTCCTTGCCCCGCTCCACGATGGCGATCTCCTCATCGTCGAGGTAGACCACTTTTTTGGTGTATTCCACGATGGGGGAGGCATCCGAGGCGATGAAGAACTCGTCCCTTCCCAGACCCACCACCAGGGGGCTGCCCTTGCGGGCGGCAATGAGCATGTCAGGGTTGTTCTGGGAGATGATGACGATGGCATAGGCCCCGATCACCTGCCCCAGGGCGATTTGCACTGCCTCTACCAGGTCCACCTTCTCATTCTGAAGGATATCCTCGATCAGGTGGATCAGGACCTCAGTATCGGTGTTGCTCTGAAAGACATATCCCCGGTTGATGAGCTCTTCCTTGAGGTAGGCGTAGTTCTCGATGATGCCGTTGTGGATGATGGCCAGACGGCCGGAAGGGGAGAAGTGGGGATGGGCATTCACATCGTTGGGCTCCCCATGGGTGGCCCAGCGCGTATGGCCGATGCCCACCGTTCCGCCCAGGGCCTTGTCTTCCATGATGGACTCCAGCTCCGACACCTTGCCCTTGCTCTTGTACATCACAATCTCCTTTTGCAGAATGGCGATGCCGGCGCTGTCGTAACCGCGGTATTCCAGGCGATAAAGGCCTTTAAGAAGGATAGGGTAGGCTTGTCTGGGCCCGATGTATGCTACGATCCCGCACATGGTATGAACGTATTAATCAACAGGGACATAAATTATCTCGAGGCGCATGGCATCGCTGACGCGCCCGGGTCCGGCGATGATTGCACGGTTGCCCTGCACCGAACGGCTGCTCACCAGCAGCACCAGCTCCTCGTTCTCCTGGGTGCCGTTCAGCACCTGCTGCAGGTGGCGAGTAATGCGGAAACGGTACTCGGCCCGGGTGCTGTCGTAAGTTCCCCCGAAATAGGAGGTGCCTTCGTTGTAGTCTACCAGCTGCACGAGTGCCCCATCCTCATCATAGGTACCCAGCAGCAATTTGGCAGGCTCGGGATATTGCTCAGAGGTTTCCAGCAGGGGCAGCACCAGTTCGGCCCGGGTGATGGCCACCCTGCCGTTGCGGTTCCAAGCTTCAAGGTGGGGCAGGCGGAAATTGATATTGATGCCCTGCAGCGACTGCAGGTAGAGGGTCTGATCGCCAAACACCATGGCCGCTTCGGGTGTGGGGGCGCCGAGCTGGTCCTGGAGCAGGGGGTTGGCATTCAGGTAGCCCCCATGGTTGAAATGGTTGAAACGGGCACACTCCCCTCCGAGCTCGAAGCTGTAGGTTAGGGAATCGTAGTTGATGTTGCTGTAATGCAGGTCGAGGCTGCTGACCGTGGAGTTGAGGTTGAAGTATACTATGCTTCCCCCGCTGATTGCCGGCTCGGCAGTGATGTACAGCCCCTTGATGAATTCCACGAAGTTCTCGTTGTCGGCCAGTTCCAGTTCCGAACCGTTGAGGATCTTTTCCGCCAGGGCAGGGTTCTGCTCGCTGATGTTCAGCCGGATATGCGGCGGGTACATCACGCTGTCGATCATCACGCTGTCAGTGGTGTTGGGAACGAAAGTGAAGTGGGCCACTTCCACCGGGTCATAGTCCAGGGTGGAATGGCTATAATATATACTGTCGTATTCCAGCTTTTCGGTCACCTCATAAATGCGCAGGGTGACAGGCTCCCCTTCCTTGCCATACATACCCGCGTAGGCCAGGCTGATCACCAGGGAGTCGAGTTCCGGGGAAAATCCAAAGTCGGCTTCGTTGCTGGAGAGCAGGAACTGGGTGTAGAACCCCGCGGTGGAGGTACCGAACACGGGATCGAAATAGCTGCCGGCCAGGCTGAGTATGGTCTCGTCGGTACGGACCGAATCGTTGGCTTTGGAATAGGCAAGGATGGTAGTTGTATCGCTGTAGAACACACCAATCATATCTTCCTCGGGCTGTATGCCCAGGCCGACTTCCACAGGGTCTTTCTTACAGGAAAAGGCCAGCACGAGAAGTGTGGCCATGGTGGTACGGAGCAGCAGGCTCCGGAGGATGGGATATGGTTTCAAATTGGATACGGGGTTGAGGGGCAGGGTAGGGCCTGTTTCAGGCTTCCGTTCCCAGCAGGGCGTCGTAGAAGGTGTCGTATGCGTTGATATAGGTTTCCTCATCCTGATGGTCCAGCAAAGGTTTGCCGCAAGCTGCGGCATATTCGGCAATTTCCGGATGCACTCCGGGACGGGCGATGATGACCGCGTCGGAGTAGTCGATGGCTGCCCGGGTGATGCTAACGTAATCTCCCTGGGTGTAGTATTTCAGGTCATCCTCTGAAATCCCTTCCATGGCTACCTTGTTTACCAGGTTCTTGCTGAATTTCTCGCTGAACTGGTCGTCGTATACCGAGAACACCACCTTGGTATCGGTGAACAGAGGGTTGTCGCGGAACGCCCGCTTGATGTACAGTGGCACCAGGCTCGACATCCAGCCGTGGCAGTGGACGATGTCCGGGGGCCAGCCCAGTTTCTTCACGGTTTCGAGCACCCCACGGCTGAAGAACACCGCGCGTTCGTCGTTGTCCGGGAAAAACTTTCCGTTCTTGTCGCGGATCACCGCCTTGCGCTGGAAGTATTCTTCGTTGTCGATGAAATAGATCTGCATGCGGGCCGACTGTATGGAGGCCACCTTGATGATGAGGGGGTGGTCGGCATCGTCGATGATCAGGTTCATCCCGGAAAGACGGATGACTTCATGGAGCTGGTTGCGCCGTTCGTTGATGCTGCCATACCTGGGCATGAAGGTGCGGATCTCCTTGCCGCGTTCCTGTATGCCCTGGGGGAGATACCGGCCTATCCTGCCCATGGGTGTTTCCTTCAGGTAAGGCGTAATCTCCTGTGCAACGAAGAGGACATTGGCTTTTTTCATAAGACTGATTTAAGCCCCCATTGGTTTAAGAGGTGCAAAGTTATGAAAAATCCGCCTCATTCTCAATCCATCAGCAACATAGGTCATGAGTGCCAGGCCGCTCCCCCGGGGGAAGGGACGTCGTCCCTATTCCGCAGAACAGAATAAACTGAGTATAAATAGCGCTTCTCCCCCCGATTTCCCTCCACCTTTCCCCCTCCCCTCTGATTTTGTCAATAAATTTGCCGCACATTGTTATTGTAATAACAGAAGCTGCCAAAGCACAGGAGAACCGGCATTATGTATACTATCGACAGGCATCCGATCTTGGAAGTCCCTCAGTGTGAGGAGCACGTGTTCTATTTTGAAGGCCGGGAGGTCAGGGGAAGAAAGGGGTTCAGCATAGCCGCGGCCCTCCATCAGGCCGGATACCCGGTGCACAGCCACAGCCTGAAGGACAGGGAACGCAGCCTGGAATGCGGCATAGGCAAGTGTGGAGCCTGCGAGATGCTGGTGGATGGGGAGATCAAGCGGATCTGCATCACCAAGATCGACCAGGTGACTGAAGTACGGGAGATCCCCCGTGATTTCACCCCCCCCGTGAGGGAACCGGAGCGAATGGAGCCCTACAAGGTGTTCCGCACCACAGTGGCCATCGTGGGGGCCGGTCCTGCAGGTCTGGCCGCCCGCGAGATGCTCAACCTCCATGGGATCGACAATATCGTCATCGACAGCAACGACGAGATCGGGGGGCAGTTCCTCATGCAGACCCATCAGTTCTTCTTTTTCGAAAAAGAACAGAAGTTCGGGGGCATGCGTGGATTCGATATCGCACGTACCCTGGCAGGGCAGAGCCATGAGGATATCTTCCTGAACTCTACCGTTTGGGATATCCTGGATGGCAAGCGGCTGGCCGTGAAGAATATACGAACCGGTGAGATCTACTTCGTGGATGCCGAGCACCTGGTGGTGGCCACCGGTGCCGTACCCTTCATGCCTACCTTCGAGAACGACGACCTCCCCGGAGTGTATACGGCTGCCGTGGTGCAGAAGATGATGAACACCGAGTTCACCCTTCTGGGGCGAAGCGTGCTCACCGTGGGGGCCGGCAATATCGGTTACCTCACGTCCTACCAGCTCATGCAGGCCGGTGCCCGGGTCAAGGCCATCATCGAGGCCCAGGCCAGGGAAGGGGGCTTTCCGGTACAGGCCAACAGGGTACGACGCCTTGGCATTCCCATCCTTACCTCGCATATCCTGCTCAAGGCCATCCCGAATGAAGCCCACGACGGCATCGTGGGGGCCGTGGTGGCCCGGGCCGAGAACTTCCGGCCGGTACCCGGCACCGAGCGGGTGATCCGCGATATTGATGCTATAAATATATGTACTGGCCTCGTTTCCGACGACCAGTTGCTCATCAAGGGGAACGAGGTGTTCGGGAGGAGGTGCTACGGGGCAGGTGACGCCATACGCATAGGGGAGGGCACCAGCGCCGTGCTGCGCGGCAAGCAGGTCGCCTACGAGATCATGCAGGAAATGGGCCGCTCTTACGATTATGATGCCTTCCTGAACCTCTCCAAGGAGTATATCGACTCCCAGCAGCACCCTACCCGCGTGATCGAGGAACCCTGGCTGCCCGTCGGGGAGCGCATGATGGAGAAACCCTTCGTGCTCATCGACTGCCTCTACGGCTTCGCCTGCAACCCCTGCGAGTTCGCCTGTCCGCACGGCGCCATCACCAAGACCTCCACGAGTACCGTACCTGCCCTCGACTTTGAGAAGTGCATCGGGTGCATGGAGTGCGTGTACCAATGCCCCGGGCTGGCCATCTTCGGGTACAGCCTGAAGAAGGACTGGGTCTTTCTTCCCATAGAATATGAAGCAGAGGAAGGGGCCGAGGTCTTCCTGGTCGACAACCAGGGCCGGAAGCTGGGTGAAGGGGTGATTGCCCGCATCCTGCGTAAACCCAACAAGACCAATATTGCCAGGGTGCAGGCCACCGACATCAGCGGGGAAGCCCTGGTAAACGTGAGGGGGTTCATCGTGAAGGACGACTACCCGGAACCCCTGGTGTTCGGGCCTGTGGAGGAAGAGATTGAGTCGGAGGCCTACATCTGCCACTGCGATGACGTGACGCTGAAGGAGATCCTGGATGTGGTGGGCGACCGCAAGTACATCAGTGTGGACGAGATCAAGCACACCACCCGTCTGGGCATGGGTGCCTGCCGCGGCAAGCGTTGTATCCCCCGACTGAAGCAGCTGGTAAGGCCCCTGGGCATCAGCATTGTGGGCGAGGCTACTCCCCGCGGGCCGCTCAGCAACCAGATCGGCATGGCAGAAGTGTTCCCCCGCCAGCACAGCGACCGTTACATCACCGCCATCCACCACATGAAGCTCCACCACCGTGAGGTGGGAGTGTTCATTGCCGGAGGGGGCATAGGGGGCAGCGCATTGTACCGCTATTTCGCCGAGGCCGGCGAGAACCCCGTGCTGGTCAACTACGGCCGGGGCGCCAGCTGGCGCAACATTGCCGGGGGGCGCACGGCCTTCAGCCTGCCCGAGATCGCAGAGATCGCGCGCAGGAACCACCAGATCTTCCGCGACCTGCAGGTGATGCGGAACATCGACTACCGCCCGATAAACTATATAAATTTTGCCCACGATGAGGCGACCCTGCATGCCCTGGAGGCCAGCAGGGCCTGGTCCGACGCCTATATGGTGGAGCCCAGGGACTTCCGCAAGGAGATCTCGCCCTTTATGAACCCATCGCTGTCGACCTACCTGGCCGCCCTGGTGACCCGCGATTGCTGGCAGGCCACCCCGGGCCGGGTAATCGACCTGATCCGCCGTATGGGCACCGAGAAGGGTGGAAGCGTGCTGGAAGACTGCCAGCTCCTGGATGTGCACCGTCAGGGCAGTGAAGTGCATGCCCTGGTGAAGGACCACGACGGCAAGTTCATCGAGTACCGCTGCCACCACTTCGTCAACGCCCTCGGCCCAGATGCCGATGTGTTTGCCCGCAAGCTGGGCATACACACTCATCTGTTCCCGGTAAAGCACCAGGCCTTCATTACCCGCCGGCTGCCTATGCTGGGGAAAGACGGAGAGCCCCTTTCCATGCTCATCGACCGCCGCAACTACAAGGGATTTACCGCGGTATACGGGCAGCAGCTGGCCGAGACCGGCCAGATCATCGGTTGCGCCTCCCCGGCCATTGAGCCCCTGGAGACAGCCCGCAACCTGAAAGTGAACAGCAAGGAGTTCATCGAGATCGTCTCGGAGGTGTTTGTCGACTGGGTCCCCCAGCTCTCCAGTGTCGGCTTCCAGGCCGTATGGGCAGGCTATTACATCGAGCCGCGCATGTATGTGGACCCCACCCATGGATTGTTCGTCGGATTGCGCGGGCAGGGCTTCATGCTGGGGCAATACCTGGCCCAGCTCTACGTCGACGCCGCCCTGGGGCGCCCCGTCCCCGAATACTTCCACCGGCTCACCGTGCAGGGCGACGGATTGCTGGAGAAAGCCTTTAAGTAATGGTTGGTGGCTGATATTTGATTTTTCATCTCACTATCCACTTACCACTACATTTGCCATTAGCCACTAGCCATTAGCCACTAGCCATTAGTCACTAGCCACTAGCCACTGCCTGCCGCAGGCAGGCCCGCCACTAGCCACTGCCTGCCGCAGGCAGGCCCGCCACTAATTTATTTGGCATTCACAAGATTACTGTTTACCTTTGCAGCCCCTAAAATTTTTGACATCGTGGAACAGCAGGATGATTTCATCATCCCGTTCAGGGGCCTGGCCCTTGAAGTCCATCGCTTTCATTACGAGATCGATGGATCGTTCTTTGAGGAACTGGAATACACGGAGTTGCAGGGTGCCGCGGTAAACGTGGACCTGGACCTCGAACGCCAGGAGCGTATGCTCGTCCTGGATTTCGATATCCGGGGGACGGTAGACGTCCCCTGCGACCGTTGCCTGGATAACATTGCCTGGCCTGTGGACAGCCGATGGCAGCTGATCATCAAGTTCGGTGAGGTTTATGAAGAGGAGTCGGACGATGTGATCGTCATCCCGCATGAGCAGCACCAGATCGATGTTACCCAATACCTGTTCGAATACATCACCCTGATGGTACCCATCCGCAAGGTCCATCCCGATGATGAGGACGGCAACAGCACCTGCAACCCCGCGATGATCCGGATCCTGGAACAGCACCAGGAGCACGAAGACACCGATCAACGGTGGGACGCGCTCCGGGGTTTGAAGGATGATTTAGATAGTTTGGAACATTAATACGTTGTGTCATGCCACATCCTAAAAGAAAAACCAGTAAGACCCGCAGGGACAAGCGCCGCACCCACGACAAGGCCGTAGCGCCCACCCTGGCCAAGGATCCCGTTACCGGAGTTGTTCACCAGTATCACCGTGCCCATTACGATGTGGACGGCAACCTGTATTACCGCGGCAAGCTCGTGGTGGAGAACAAGAAAGGCGAGTAATCGCACCCCCTTCGACACCATTGATCCGCTGAAATGAAGGTCGGACTGGATGTGCTGGGGGGTGACTTTGCGCCGGCCGCGACCATGGACGGCGCGCTGCTTGCCCTGGGTGAACTGGCGGCCGGGGATGTCCTCGTGCTCTTCGGAGATGAACAGGAGATCCGTGCACGCATCCCGTCAGACCAGCCTTACTCCGACCGTCTTGAAATCGTCCATGCCCCCGTCCAGATCGGCATGGGCGAACACCCCACCCGAGCCTTCACCCAAAAACCCGACTCCAGCATAGCCACAGGCTTCCGTATGCTCTCCGAGGGCAGCATTGACGCCTTCTGCGGCGCCGGGAACACCGGGGCCATGCTGGTGGGATCCATCTATTCCGTCAATACCATCCAGGGCATTATCCGGCCGGCAACCTGTACCCTGGTGCCCAGGGAAGATGGGGGCGTGAACCTGCTCATCGACGTGGGGACCAACCCCGATGCCAAGCCCGACGTGATGTACCAGTTCGGATTGCTTGGGCACATTTACATGCGCTACCTCCTGGGCGTGCGCAACCCCAGGGTAGGACTGCTCAATATCGGTACAGAAGAGGAAAAAGGGAACATCCTCTGCCAATCGGCCTACACCCTGATGAAAGACTCCAGGGACTTCGACTTCATCGGAAATGTGGAAAGCCGCGACCTCTTCAAGGAAAAGGCCGAGGTGATCGTTACCGATGGCTTCACCGGCAATATCATCCTGAAACAGATGGAAGCCACCTACCGCATGCTGGTGAAGCGCGGACTGGTGGATGAGTACATCCAACGCTTCAATTATGAGAGCTACGGCGGCAGCCCCATCCTGGGCATCAATGCCAGCGTTGTGATAGGGCATGGCATCTCCAATGCCACCGCCATAAAAAATATGATACTTTTGTCGGCAAATATCCATAAGGCCGGCCTACCAGAGCAGATCCGCAGGGCTATGCACTGTTACCTCGGAAGGACGGGCAAGGAAGACTAAAGCCAGCTTCTTATGACACGGATCAGAGCTGCAATCACCGGCATCGCCGCGCAGGTTCCCGATTATGTCCTTACCAACGATGAGCTTGCCAACATGGTGGATACTACCGATGAGTGGATCATGACACGCATCGGCATCAGGGAGCGCAGGATTATCCGGGAACCCGGGGAAGGTTCCTCCTTCGTGGGTGCCGCCGCGGTCAGCAAGCTGCTGGAAAAGACGCAGACCACCCCCCCGGAGGTCGACATGCTCATCTGCGCCACCGTCACCCCCGACCATCAGTTCCCAGCAACGGCCAACATCATCTGCGACAAGGTCGGGATACGCAACGCCTTCTCCTTCGACCTCAATGCCGGTTGTTCTGGCTTCCTCTATGCCCTGGAGACCGGGCGGCGCTTCGTGGAGTCGGGTCAGTATAAAAAAGTGGTGGTGGTAGGTGCCGAAAAGATGTCCAGCATCGTCGACTACCAGGACCGTGCCACCTGTCCGATCTTCGGCGACGGCTCAGGGGCCGTGATGCTCGAACCCAGCGAAGGGGAGAACGGTATTATCGACAGCATCCTCCAATCGGATGGGGTAGGACGCATCCACCTTCACCAGAAGGCCGGTGGCAGCGTAAAACCTGCCAGCATAGAAAGCGTCCTGGCCCGCGAGCATTTCATCTACCAGGAAGGACAGGCCGTGTTCAAATGGGCCGTGTCCAAAATGGCCGACGTTTCCGTGGAGATGATGGAACGGCATGGGCTGACTTCTGACACCCTCCACTGGCTGGTGCCCCATCAGGCCAATATGCGCATCATCGAAGCCACTGCCAAACGCATGGGCCTGCCCAAAGAAAAGGTCATGATCAACATTGAGCGTTACGGCAACACCACCGCCGCCACGCTTCCGCTCTGCCTCTGGGAATGGGAAAACCAGTTGAAAAAGGGCGACCACCTTATCCTTGCCACCTTTGGCGCCGGCTTCACCTGGGGCGCCATGTACCTGCGCTGGGCGTACTGACGATATCTGATATCTGATATCCGGTATTTGATATCTGATATAGAGGAGGATAGGCGGGTTCTATGTTCTATGTTCTATGTTCTATGTTCCCTGTTGTCCGGTCCCTGAGCGTGTCGAAGGGTGTTCTGTGTTCTATGGCGGGGCGCACTGAGTGCTGAATAGTCACGCTTTTCCGATTCCCGCCTTCCTTGCCTGCATTCCACTTTCCACTCCCCACTTGTCACTTGTCACTTATCACTTATCACTTATCACTTTTCACTTTCCACCACACTAGCCACCAGCCACCAGCCACTAGCCACTTTTTAGTACTTTAGCCGCTGTTTACGGAATAACGACAGCAAGCAATGCCCAGCAAACCCGCCAAAGCAAAAAAAGAGCCCGAGCAACCAGCCACACGAAGGCAGCAGGCACAGGCTGTATATGAGGCCACCCGCGAAGTCATTGGATATGTGCCTAGAAAACAGGCCTCCCAGGACGACTACGACCGCATCGGGTTCATGTCGGGACTGGAAGTGCACCAGCAGCTGAAGACCCGCACCAAACTCTTTTGCCGCTGTCCCGCAGGAAGGTATAACAAGAGCGATGACTTCGATGCCGAAGTGATCCGGCACATGCGCCCCACCCTGAGCGAGCTGGGCGAATACGACGGCACCGCCCTGATGGAATTCAAAACCCGCAAGGAGATCGTATACCGTATCAAGCACGGGACGGCCTGTACCTACGAGGTCGACGATACCCCGCCCTTTCCGGTGGACCGCGAAGCCCTCGACATCTCCATCCTCATCTCCCTGCTTTGCAAACTGAATATCGTGGGAGAGGTGCACATCACCCGCAAACAGTACCTCGACGGCAGTATCCCCACCGGTTTCCAGCGCACGGCCATCATAGGGGTCGAAGGGGAGATCGCCCTGAAAAACAAGAAGATCCGGCTGATCCAGCTGAGCCTGGAAGAAGACAGTTGCCGCGAGATCTCCGACATAGGCCATGTGAGGGTATACAAAACCGACCGCCTGGGCATGCCCCTGATCGAAACGGTGACCTATCCCGATATGGTCAACCCCGGAGAGGTGAAGGAGGCCTGCGACGTGATCCGCTTCCTGAACCGCAGCACCGGGCTGGTACGCACCGGCATCGGGGCCGGCCGCCAGGACGTTAACGTCAGCTGCAAGGGAGGTACCCGCGTGGAGATCAAGGGGGTGGCCCATACCCGCTGGATCCCTGAGCTCACGCATAACGAGTCCTTCCGGCAGTGGGCCCTGCTGAACATCCGGAGAAAATTGCTGGACACCATCAGCGACACCCCAGCCTGGAGGCCGGGACATGAGTTCCTGCCCTACCACTTTCTTAACGGGACCTCCTTTGAGCCGCTGAAGAATGCCAAGAAGAACAAATGGAAGGTAATGGCCATCAACCTTCCCGGCTTCGCAGGCGTACTGAGCCATTTCACGCAGCCGGGCAAGTCCTTCGCCGATGAGCTCCGCGACCGCCTTAAGGTCATTGCCTGCCTGGAACGGCCCAATATGATCTGCTCCGAGGACCTGGGCGAGAGCGCCGAAGACGGGTTCTTCGACAAGGTATCGGAACTGCTATGCACCCAAGCGGGCGACGCCCAGGTGGTACTGTGGGGTCCGGAGGACGATATGGCCACGGCCCTGGAAACCGTGGAAGAACGCTGCCGCATGGCCTTTGAAGGGGTCCCCAACGAAACCCGCAAGTCCTTTGCCGACGGCACCACTATTTTTGAGCGGGTGCTCCCCGGGGCCGACCGCATGTACCCCGATACCGATTCGCCTCCCATTCCCCTGGAAGACGAGCGCATCCGGCAACTGGGATCCAACCTGCCCACGGCCTTCATCAGCCGTTACCAGCAGCTCAAGGCCTGGGGAATCCCGGAGGATACCTTCACCTTCCTCTTCAAACGAAACCTCTATCCCCTCCTGGTCCGGTGCATAGAGGAGCTGGATATGGACCCGGTGTTCACCGGTACGTTCTTCGGCCACCGGGTGAAATGGGCAGAAGGACGAAGGAAACCATCGCCGGAGATTTCCTACGAGGTGATCTTCGCCCTCTTCCGTTACCTGAAGAAGGAAGGACTGCAGCCTGAACTGGCCTACCGCATGCTTCCCCTCATCTTCGAGCACCCGAAGATGGACTTTGAGTCAGTGTTGAATGTGTTGAAATTCAAAAGAATAAGCAAGGAGGACCTGATCTCCAATATTCCCTTCCTCCGTGAGAAGTTCCGCAAGATCAGCATCTCCCAGGGTGAGGGGGCCGAGGGACGCTGGATTATGGGGCAACTGTGGAAGATGGCCTGCGGCAATATGCCCCTGAGTGAGCTCAGCGCCCTGGCCTACGAAAGGGCGTAACGTTAAACGGTAAGCATGCACGCATTATGAGCGAAGATCTGTTCCAGGGTTATAAGGGCGAGGCGCTGCAGGTGCTGCGCAGGTTCAACGTAAGGGTATGGGGCCAGGCCCGCATCGAAACCTCCCGCGGGATGTTCCAGGGAACGGTGTTGCCCAGGGCCGAGAATGACGACGATCAGCACATCGTCCTGAAGATCGCTACCGGGTACAACATAGGTATCGATGTGCGCACCATCGCCGCGATGGAGGAAACGGGCTATAAGAAGGCGAACTATAAGATCCCTGAAAAGCAGTTCCCTGTGACCCCGGGATTGCCAAATGTGAAGCTGTTCGGTACCGGAGGCACCATCGCCTCCCGACTGGATTACCGCACCGGCGCAGTGATTCCCGCTTTCTCGCCGGGAGAGCTGTACGGCGCGGTGCCCGAGCTGGCTGACATTTGTAACCTGGAGACCGAAAAGCTGTTCGCTGTGTTCAGCGAGAACATGGGGCCGGAACAGTACAAGAAACTGGCCGTGGCCATCGGCAAGGAGATCGAGAAAGGCGTGGACGGCATCGTAATCGGCCACGGTACCGATACCCTGCACCACACCGGGGCCGCCCTCACCTTCATGGTCCAGAACTCCCCGGTACCTATCGTGCTGGTGGGTTCCCAGCGTTCTTCCGACCGACCCAGCTCCGACGCCGCCCTTAACCTCATGCATGCCATGTTTACCGCAGGGCATTCCGACCTGGCCGAGGTCATGGTGTGCATGTTCGGGCCGACCTCCGACGAGTACGGCCTGCTGCACAAGGGAACCCGGGTGCGCAAAATGCATTCCAGCTACCGCTCCACCTTCCGTACCATAGGCGATATCCCTTTGGCCCGGGTGACCCGCAAGGAGATCACTCCCATGCACCCCCAGTACAACCACCGGCGCAAGGACCGCAATGTGAAGATCATCCCGACTTTCGACGAGCGCGTAACCATGCTGTACTATTATCCCGCCATGAAGCCCGACATCCTGGATGCCATCGTGGACCAGGGATACAAGGGCGTGGTAATTGTCGGGACCGGTCTGGGCCATGTCAACAAGGAACTGTATCCTGCCATCGAAAGGGCCAATAAGGCCGGTGTACATATGTATATGACCCTGCAGACCATCTGGGGCTATGTGCACATGTTCGTCTACGATACCGGTCGCGATATGATGGCCAAAGGCATCATCCCTGCAGGCAATATGTTGCCCGAGGTGGCCTTCATCAAGCTGGGCTGGGCCCTCGGACAAACCCACGACAGGGAAGAGGTCAGGAAACTGATGCTCACACCCATCAACGACGAGATCACCGAACGTGAACCCTATAACGGGTACCTCGTTTATCAGGGTGGGGTTCCTGAAGTGGAGGAGTTTGTACGGAAAGTACATAAGTGATGGTTGATGGTTGAGGGTTGATTTTACAGTTTGATCATTCACTATTCATTTTGATAGGGGGCCAGTATATTGATAATCAGGTATATATTTTTAATAATTAAGACAGGTTGTGTTCCTGCAACAAGGAAGCAAAGCACGGCTTATCCGCTTATCCGCTTGTCCGTTTTTCTCGCGTTCTCCGCTTTTCTCGTTTTCCCCGCATTCTCCCAGGACACCCTCCGGGTGATGCATTACAACCTGCTCAACTACGGCAATATCACCTCCTATTGCACCAGTTCCAACAATAGTGTCCAGGTAAAGAACGCCGCGTTCCGGACGGTGATCGCCCATGTTTCGCCCCACATCCTTACAGTAAACGAGATCTCTGATCTTCCCTATTACCATGAAGAAGTGCTGGACTCGGTGCTGGAGCCGGTGTTCCCGGGCCGGTATGCCCGTGCGGGCTTCAGCAACGCCAACGGTTCCGACATCGTTAATGATCTGTATTACGATCAGGATAGGGTGGTCCTGGAGCAGGCCTACGGCATTTACTGCGATGTGCGGGATGCCGACGCCTATGCCCTGGCCCTGCTGCCGGAGGTGCCGGGAGGCGACACTGCCCACCTGATGTGCATCGTCACCCACCTCAAGGCCGGCAGCGGCACGGACGATGAGCAGGACCGGGCCACCATGGCCTCGGATATCCTGAACTGGCTGACCAATATGGGCTTTACCGGGAATATCCTGCTGATGGGCGACATGAACCTGAAATCCAGCTACGAGCCAGCCTGGTATAACCTCACCCAATTCCCCAACGCCGCTGTCCGCTTCTATGATCCGGTGAACCAGCCGGGCAACTGGACCGGTGGTTCATCGTTCCGCAAACTGCACAGCCAGTCCACCCACACCAGCAGCAACGGCTGCGCCGCCGGTGGAGGGCTTGACGACCGTTTCGACCTGATCCTCAGTAGTCTGCCCCTTCTCGAGGGCTCCAACGGATTGCAGTATGTCCATGATTCCTACGATGTGGTCGGCCAGGATGGCCTGAGGTTGAACGGATCGGTCATCTCTCCCCCCAATACCGATGTACCGGATAGTGTGGCCCAGGCCCTGTATGCCATGTCCGACCACCTTCCGGTCACGGTACTCCTGCGTTACGGCCCGGGCACTCCGGTGGAGGAGCGCGAGGCCGGGGCCCTGTGGCTACTCAATCCCTCGGCAGAGCGCATCCAGCTCTGGTCTGCACGGCCCCTGCCCCAGGCGGAGATGGAGCTATACACCATGGAGGGACGTTTGCTTTGGCAGGGACCAAGCCCGGCCGGGGAAAGCCACTTCGTACTGCCGCCAGTGCTCCAGGCCGGCACGTACCTGCTGCGGTTCAGGCCCGTGCATGGGTGGCCTGTCAGCCTCAAAGCCGTGGTGAAATAATTGCTCCTGTCCATGCCCATGCAAGGGTGGACAGATTAACCATTCACTTGTCATGCCCAATTTTCTTGCAGGATCAGCCAGTCCCTATCTTCTGCAGCACCAGCATAATCCGGTGGAATGGCATCCCTGGGGCGACGCGGCCCTGGACCGGGCCGCTGTGGAAGACAAGCCCCTGCTGATCAGCATAGGCTACTCCTCCTGTCACTGGTGCCATGTGATGGAGCGGGAGACCTTCACCGATGAGGCCATCGCCGCCGTGATGAATGCTCACTTCGTGTGCATCAAGGTAGACCGGGAGGAGCGGCCCGATGTGGACCATGTGTTCATGACCGCGGTGCAGCTCATGAACGGCAACGGGGGATGGCCGCTGAATGTGTTTGCCCTGCCCGATGGAAGGCCATTCTACGGCGGAACCTATTTCCGGCCCGGTCCCTGGCTTTCGCTGCTGGAGAACATTGCCGCCGTGTATCGCGACAACCGCCGTCTGGTGCTGCAGCAGGCGGAGCAACTGGCCGAAGGGATACAACGGAACGAGCTGTTTGCCGTGGCCCCCGGCCCGGAGGCCTCCGGGGAAACGCTGGCCGACAGCATGGCCCAGGCCCTTCGCCGGCAATGGGATCCTGTACATGGTGGAACCCGGGGGGCACCCAAATTTCCCCTGCCCGTGGTCTGGAGCTTCCTGTTGAAGCATGCCTGGCTGCGGCAGGATGCGTCGGGCCTCGCCCACCTGGGGCTGACCCTGCGTTCCATGGCCCGGGGGGGGCTCTTCGACCATGTTGGGGGCGGCTTTGCACGCTACAGTGTGGATGAGGCATGGCATGTTCCGCATTTTGAGAAGATGCTTTACGACAACGCCCAGCTGGTGAGCCTGTACTCAGTGGCTGCGGCCCTCACCGGGGAGGCGGCCTTACTCATCCCCGCCCTGCGCAGCCTGGAATTCCTGCAGCGGGAGCTACGGCAAGCGGGGGGCGCCTATTCAGGTTCCCTGGATGCTGACAGCGAAGGGGAGGAGGGGAGGTATTATGTTTGGACAAGGGAAGAGCTGAAGGAGGTCCTGGGCCAGGATTTTGAAACATTCAGCACGGCCTATGGTATTGGACAACACTCGCTATGGGAAGGCGGCCGCCATGTGTTGCGCAGCCTCAGCGACCCGGACCAGGGCATGCTGTTGCTGCTGGAACGGCTGAGGGTCGCCCGTTCATTGCGCCCTGCCCCGGCTTGCGATGACAAGGTCATCTGTTCCTGGAACGCCCTGATGCTGTCCGCCCTCTGCCATGCCGGGCGGGCTTCGGGACGAGACGGACTGTTGGAGGAGGCCCGCGGTCTCGCGCGCTTCCTTGTGGACCGGATGAGGCTTCCCGGGGGAAGGCTGAGCCATGTGTGGAAAGAGGGGAAGGCCTATCAGGAAGCCTTCCTGGAAGACTATGCCTTGCTGGCCGCGGCCCTGGTCGACCTGCACCAGGCCACATTGGAAGAGCCTTGGCTGCTGCAGGCCCTGCATCTGGCCGAAGAGGCGCTGGGACGTTTCGGCGGACCAGGCAGTGACCTCCTGTGGTTTGCCCCGGCGGATAGCCGGGCCTTGCTGAGCCGTACCCTGGAGACCCACGACACGGTGATGCCCTCCAGCAATGCGGTAATGGCCGGGGTGCTGCTGAAACTGGGCCTGCTGCTGGAACGGCACGACCTCAGCGACCGGGCCGCGCGCATGACCGCCGCCATGCACCCCGCCATGAAGCAATGGCCCACCGGGCATCTCGGATGGGGACTGGTTCTCCTCGACCTCAGCGTCCCCCTGGGCACCCTGTTCATCACGGGGCCCCAGGCAGCAGCCTGGGGCGAAAAGGTAAAGGCGCTGAACCCTCCCTTTCTGATGGTAGCTATCGATAGCGGAGGCTCGATGATTCCGCACCTGCAAAGCAGACGAGTACCCGGGAATACCCAGGCTTTCCTGTGCACGGCGTACTCTTGCTCCCCGCCGCTTCACCATCCTGAAGAGGTGATCCGCCGGATCACTGCTTCGCCGAAAGACCAGGATCAAGCATGATCATAAAGGCTGGTTGACGGGCATTGCTATTTCTTTTCCATGACCAGAACCAGCTTATTGAAGTCAGCAGCGGCATTCACTACGCGGCGATAATGCCCGTACTCCGGGAGGTCGAACCACAATTGGTCGTAGAACTCCTGAATGTTGATGGTCAGAAGATTGCCTTCAATTATATATTCCGATTGAAACAGCAGTACCTGGTTGCCATCCTTGGTATATTCTTCGAACATGCGAAGTCCCTCTGGAGGTACCACACGGTAGCCCTCGGGGATCTCGAAGCGGATGACCCGAGTGAACCTCCGTTTATAATCACTGTATAGCGGGGTTTTTCGTTTATCCTCGCTATAGATCTCCACCTGGGGCCCGATCAACTCCCCCACTTTGAACAGGTACTGGTCCCCGGCCTTCTGGATCAGCGAAGCATCTTTTCCCTTCAGGCGAAGGATGAGGGGTTTGCGTCCGATAGCATCCTTGGTCGCGTGGATCAGTTCCCAGGAATCAAGCTCCAGGTTCTTAAGCATCCCCGCCGACATGTTCTTCACGATCTCTTCCTTGCGGTGCTCATCCACAAAGGGGATATGTGCATGGACCCCTGATCCGAAATGGCCCCCCATGGAATTCTCCAGCTCGATTAGGGCCGCACCCATATCTTCACTCATCTTTACCTTGATGTCCAGGTCGTGAAATGAGCGCCCGTAGGGCGAAGGAGGGATATACTTGATCTTGCCCACCCCGGTGATCATGTCCCCAAGTTTCTTTTCCCGGATGAACAGCCCGTTGTTATCTGTGAATTCTTCAGGAATGATGCCATAACGGTAGGCGAAGGAGTTGGGGGCGAGGAAGGCATCGGTTTCGGGGAAGTAGAGAAAATAGTCTGTCAGGAAATTGAGCGACTCAAATGTCTCGTCCATCCTGGCGTAGTTCCGGTCGCCGGTTAGCACCACTTCATACTTGATCCCCATTTCCTCCAGGCAACGCAGGTAGATCTTCACCATGCCAAAATCAGAGGCCAGCAGGGTCCGGATAGCTTCCTCCGCATCGTCAGATCCTTCTACATCATCCAGCCTGATGGTATTCTTGATCCCTTGTTCAAGCATGACAATGCGGTCTTCGGTAGCTGCCTCCGATGGTATCTTTTGTTCCTTCAGGAATTTCAGTATGGTCTTCTCTTCCCCTTTGGTGAGGTCCCTCAGGTTTTTGAAGAGGTTCTGGCTAAGGCTGCCATAGGAACTGATATCCCTTGCACCATTGTATGTGTTCTGGTCCAGCTTGTATATCAGTCGCGCAGAGATCAGGTTGGTGGGGCAGAAATCTTCCTTTGGGATGCCAGGCAGGTTACTTGCTGCAAGGGACCATTGATTGTAACCACTGACGTTGGTATCGCGGACCACTTCCGCATCAGTGCTGTAGGTTTTGAACTTGAAGATCAGGTTGGAGGGGGAGCGGAGCAGAAAGTGGTATTCCCTCACCGGGTCGGAGCGCTGGAATGTTTTCATGGTCCCGTTGTACCTGGGATCTCTGCGGGTAATGTACATGTATTCAACGATATCTCCTTTGCTGATCCCATCGATGGCAAAATAGCTGTACGACTGCCCGCTTTCCTCATCGATGGATGAAAGCAGTGAGGGGCTCTTATCTTCCCTCACCGATCCGTTGGGCGAGAGGATGCGGATCTTGACATCGACCAGAGTTTTTCGCTCGCTGATGGAAATGTATAGCTTATTGTTGTCATTCACAGCCTCATCGGTGGTAAGAAGGTGGGCATGGTGCATCAGTTCATACTGGACCAGCGCATTCTCCTCATAGACGTATTCCACGATTTCTGACAGGAAAAGTATATCCCGCGGAACTTCGGACAGGTACTGATAAGTGAACCGCTGATTCCAGTCATACGAAGTGATCTGCTGCGCCCGCACAGAAAGGAGGCAGCTGCCCAGCCCGAAGGCCAGCAGTAGGAGCAGGGTGCTATTTTTCATCTTTTTGAAGGATTATGGTTTCTTTAAAAGCTGCTTCAAGGCTTGCAATAAAGGCGGCCCAGGCAGGAATTTCCATACTTTCGATCATTAGTTTGCTACAGCGGAAGGCATGCCTGGCCCTGATGAGGTTCCCCTCCGAGGCATAGCTGAGGCTGTACCCGAAGTCGGCACCGCTGAACTCCATGGTCGGTGGAAGGTATTGCAGGTGGAAACCCTTCGGGATCTCCAGGGTGATGAAAAGGGTGTCGCTCAGGGTGCTCCCCAGTTCGATTGGAGTCTGCCGGTCCTTTACCGGCTTATAGGGCAGCATCTTCCGACTCAGGTTCAGATCGATGAACAAGCGGTCATCGATGGCATGGACATAGTTACCGATATTGAACCGGTAGCCGAGTTGAAGGTCAGGCGAAAAGCTGGGCAGCGGCCCTGTTTCCACATCTTCCACCACGAACTTGTTGTTCCCTTTTTGCAGATATCCTTCCAGGGCTTCCTGGCGTGCGGGGCCCTGGGGGCGGGTCAGGATATCGGCCAGTGCGACCTTGCGGTAGCCCCGGGCATACAAGCTTCCCTTTCCATGAAGGTCTGTGCCGTCAATCGTGAGGGCGACGCTGTCCCGGATGAAATTCCGGGAGGGGGAGACTACCGGGATGTTGAGGATCAGGGCCGAATCGTGGGAGATGGCCGCAAGGACCTGCTTACCCTGGGTAAAACGGCTGGGCAGGGTACAATGGTGGTATTCCGTGACAGGGTCCAGAAAAAAGGTGTCCCCATCAAGCAGGCAGGTCACGATCATGTGGTCATCTGTAGCCGGGGAGGAAATCTCGTCATAGGAATAAGGCAGGTCACGCGATCCGGTCCAGCTGAGATAGGAGGGGATTCCGGCGAGTTTCAGCAATACATGGAGCAAACCCGAATTATCCTTGCAATCGCCGTATCGTTGTGCCAGCACCTGATCCGGCTTGCGCGGAACCAGTCCACCCATACCGTATTCGAAGTCAATGTACTTGATGTGGGATTGAACCCAGTAGTAGATCTTTTCCATCCGCTCCCTCGGAGGGTCACTATTTCGGACCAGGCTGTCGGTGAGCTGGCGGAGCGCAGCGAGATCAATGTCCTGCTCCAGGTCCCTGATGAAGCTGAAGTACCAGGAATACAGGCTGTGGAGGTCACCCAGAACATCGATTCGTTCGTTGCCCGAACGGAAACTCCGGATCACGGGAATGAGGTGAGGGTAATAGTATCGGGGAGGTGGACTGTTGGTTTCCTCCCGCATGGGTGGACTGGCCCTGCGGGTGTAGGTAACAATCCGCCGCCCTTTGTGATGTTGGGTAGAACGTTGAATGTCCGTTGCCTGAAAGTGCTTTTCGAACACCTCCAATTCCACACCCTCATCCATATCGAAGATCACCTCGAACTCATGGATGGGGAATCTTTCGGCCAGAAATGGGCCGAAGATCAGACGGGGATCGGTGAACCGGTGTTCTGTCTTGATCTCCATAACGCTGCCTTCCCTCACTCCCGGGAAAAAGAAACTGTATTCCTTGATGTCATCATAAAAAGAGCGTTCCCGGGTGTTAACGATCTCACTGTATCCGGTAACCCGGGTCTTACGGTACTTTCCCTTATCCAGGTTGTAAACACTGAGGTCATGGTCCACCAGCTGGTTGAACTCGGTGCTGTAAATGGAACGTTTGGCATCTGAATAAGGGATATGGTCCAGGTACATCAGTTGCTCTTCCTGGCAAAGGCTGATATCCAGTTTATCCTTCAGCACATCAATGGTATAGACCGAACGTTGCTTCAGCTGGATGAAACGGGCGCCGGGATAGGCAGACCGCATTTCCTGCAGGAGGCCGGGCTGAGGCTGTGCCATCAGACATCCGGTCAGCAGCACGAGCGCCAGACCTGTCCAAAGGCTAGAGTTTTTCTTCATACACGATCATATCGTTTGCAAATATGGCCTTACGGGTCATACGACCCTGATCATCATAGAATTGGGCAGGTCCGTGAAGCACCCCGCACTGGTAGGTCAGCACCGAAAGCAGTTTGCCCTCCGGAGAATACTTCTTCTGTATTCCATGCTCCTCCCCATTTAGATAAGATGTTTCGATCTTCGGCTTGCCGTCAGGATAGTACTCCAGGTGGAGGCCATGTCCAGACCCTGTTTTGTATTGCTGGTAATCACAACGCAGGCCATTATTGTAGTTGGACGTAAACTCCCCATGTAATTCCCCATGCATCATATGCATAACCCGGGCCAGACGACCGTCTGGGAAATACGTCTTCATTTCCCCGCTACCTCCGGGCAGGGGTTGTATCCCTCCGTTGGCGCCTGAGGGTCCGGGCGAAAGATAAGCCATAAGCTCACCGTTTTCATAGTACCGTACCATCTGCAGGCTGCCCTGATTGTCCATGAACCGCGCAGGCCCGTGCCTTTGTCCGTTATGGAACCGGACCACATGGGTTGTGTCTCCTGAATAGCTGAAATATGTCCATATCCCTTCAGGCTGCCCATAGGAGAACCTAATCACCATTTCGGGTGTCCCGTCCTCATAATAGCCCTTCCATACGCCGTGTGATTCACCGTACAGGTAGCTCGTTGAATTATAGAGGCTTCCGTTCTCATGGTAGGTTTCCCAATTTCCATGGGGAGTCCCATTGAAGAATGCTCCCCTCGAAGCGAGTTTGCCGTTGGGATGGTAGGTCAGAAAGGGACCGTGCAGCACCCCTGACCTGAAGGACTTCACCGTATGCAACCGCCCGTCATAGAAAAAGGTCCTGAAGGTGTCCAGGCTGAAATGGTCAATGGTCTGAACTACCCTCCCCAGGGTGTCGGTCATCTCGGTCTTCTCCAGCACTCCGTTCAGGTAGTGCTCCTGATACCATGGTTGGCCCTCAGGGGAGTAATAGCGTGAAATTCCATTCCTGCTGCCCCGGTCGAAGAATACACTGGTCCTCAGGCCTCCGTTGGCATAATAGTCCCGCCACGGTCCATGCGCTTGCCCTTCCGTCATATATCCCTCTTCCTTGATCCTGCCGTCAGGATAATAGGTTGCCGAATAACCATGGATCAGGTTAGCATGGTTCTCATGATAGGTCTTCAGGGTGCCATCGTTCCAGTATTCCCGGAAAGGCCCTTCGAGTATTCCATTTTCGTAATTCTCCTCGTTTACCAACTCGCCGTATATGCCATAATACTTCCAGTTACCCTGCTTCTGCCCTTCGATGTAGTACTCTCCTGCCGTTCGGGGATTTCCGTTGGTATACCGGTTGGCCAGCAGAATGCGGCTCCCCTGGCGGCGGTCATCTGTAATGATGTTCCCTTCCTTATCGTAGGAAACGATCCGCATCACTTTTCCATTGGCGTAATAGGAAATGGAGGCAAGCCTCCCCATCGCGTCAAAGTCGTGGTACTCTCCTTCAAGCTCACCCTTCTGGTTGTGGGAGTATTTTTGCAATACCGTCGAATCGGCACGGTACTCGACCCATTCCCCTGAGGGTAGGTCGTTCTGAAAGCTGCCCTTCAGGGATAACGCACCGTTCTTGTGATACTGTTGTACCTCCCCCTGGCGGAGGCCATCGGAATAGTGGACAACCTCCTTGAGGGAACCGTGCATAAAGTACTGTTCCTCCTTCCCTTCCTTTTTTCCATCCACCATGCTCACAGCAAGCTCCAACTGGCCATTGGGGTAGTATTTTCTGACCTCCCCCTGGATCAGCCCTTCTTCGAAATGATACTGGTAATCAGGAAAAGCTTCGCCCAGGGGGTGGAAGGTCTGATAGTCACCGTGCAGGGTGCCCTTGCGGTAATGTGCGATAAGCTGAAGTATGCCCTGTGCAGAGTATTCGCGGTATTCCCCGTTGTAATCTCCGTGCTCGTAGGTCGAGCGGGCAAAGATCACACCATTGGGATGATAGTCTTCACATCTTCCATGGAGCTGATCATCCTTCACTTGCGCAACCCGGGAACGTTTGCCCCTGGCATTGTACCATATCCAGTCCCCCTGGTACTTGCCATTTTCCAGCCTACCTTCCGACATGAGGTTGCCTTCCTTGAAGTAATAGTAACCGAAACCACATGGATTGCCTTCGGCATCAGCAGCACCAACCGAGTTCACCTCGCCGGAGGGATAGTAATGGATGGATCCTCCGTCCGGTTTCAGATCGTGGATGGCCACAGCGCGCATATGCTGCTTCCATGCTTCGGCAACCCAGTTTACGAAGGCGGCTTGCCCACCCTCGTTCTTACTGATCACTTTGGCGAATTTTTCATTGGTCGTGGCGTTCATGATCCTGTAAATGAAGTCGTTGAATGATCCACGCTCCATCAGGTTCCGATAGAAGGGCACATACACCCGGCTCCAGAAGCCCTGTGTGCCTTCGTAATCAGCAAACATACTGAACAAGGCATGGTTCTGCTTCACCAGGGGCACATCAATGGGGTTGTCCGTGCGGTATTCCCCGGACAGGGCGGCATAGTTGCCCAGGACCAGATCGATTTCCCTGAAGGCTTCATCGTCCGGGGATAGGGCCGATCCCGATGGATTGGTCTCAGTCTTGGATGAAACCATCTCGTTCATGAACACCAGGAGATCCAGGGCGTTGGACGGACCATTGTTCAGCAACAGGTAGCTGTTATAGGCCAGCAGTGCCTGGGCGATGAGCCCTTCGTCCTGACAAAGGTTGCCGATCTCCAGATGGGGAGCGGGGTAGTAAACATTGAGTTCGGCTGCCCTGATGAAGTTTGCCAGGGCCTGCCTTCTGTCGTTCAGCTTTTTGTATGCATGGCCTTTATAGAAGTAGCTTTTGGCACTGTACGGATAATCGATGAGCACGCTGTCCAGCAGATGCAGGGCCTTTTCCGGCTCTTCCAAATTGAGGTAGGCGGTGACCATGATATGCATCAGCTCCTGTCGTTCTCCCCGTCCCAACCCAAGCTCATGGCGGGCCAGCAGAGGGATTTCCTGGTGCCGGTTTTCGCCCGACAACACCCTGCAGATCATGAGGAATGCCTCAGGGTAAAGCGAATCATTTTCATCTATTCCCCTGAGGAGGGTCAGGGCTGCCTCTGGTTCTCCGGCTTCCATGGCCAGGCCGGCCTCCTTCATGGCTTCAGCAGGATCCAGGTAGGTCATGCGCTCCTGGGCGGAAAGCCACAGGGAGGCACAGCATAGCGTCAGGATTATTAAGTGTCTCATCATGTATTGGTTAGATGACAATTCCCGCTTCCAGGTCACCCCATCAAGCAGTCAGATTTGTCAGGATGGTCCGGCATCAGGTATTTGACGGTGGAATATAGGCCATTTTTTTGAGAAAAGGCCGGACAATCAGGGAAAGGTTGGCTTACTCCTCCGAATAGCGCTGCAGCAGGTTGCGGTATTCGGAAAACACATTGGCCCGGCTCACGAAGCCCAGGTAGCGGCCGTTCTCCAGCACCACCATATTGTACTTGCCGCTGCGCTTGAACTTCTCCGCCACCGCCTCCATGGTGTCGGTGACCTCTACGATGGCCTCAGGCACCACCATCAGGCTGCGTACGGTGGTATCATCGTAGCGCTCGGTCTGGAACATGGTCTCCCGGATATCGTCGAGGCGCACGATACCCAGAAAATGTCCGTTGGGCTCGGTGACGGGGAAGATGTTCCGCTGGGAGCGGGAAATGAGCTGCACCAGTTCTCTCAGGCTGGCTTCGGGCCCAATGGTCAGGAAATTGGTCTCCACCAGGTTCTTCACCTTCATGCGGGTGAGCACCGCCTTGTCCTTGTGATGGGTGATCAGGTCGCCCCGCCGGGCCAGCATGTAGGTGTATACAGAATTGGTGAGGAAGAGCCTCACGGTGGCGTAGGAGATGGTGCTCACGATCATCAGGGGCATGAAGAGCTTGTACCCCCCGGTGATCTCGGCTATGAGGAAGATGGCCGTGAGAGGGCCATGCAGCACCCCGGCGATGAGCCCGGCCATACCCACCAGGGCGAAATGGCTGGGGACGACGTCTCCCAGGGAGAAATGATTGACCAGCAGCGCAAAGAACAGCCCCAGGTTGGCCCCCATGAAGAGGGTAGGGGCGAATATGCCGCCCACGCCCCCGGCACCGAAGGTGAGTCCGGTGGCGATGACCTTGGCCAGCACGATGATGAGCACCAGCAGTATGGCCGTCGGAACGCTCCCGCGGTAGCCGCTGAAGAGGCTGGTGTCGAAAAGATAGGAATAGTCGCCCTGCAGGCAGGCGTTGATGGCCTGGTAGCCTTCGCCGTACAGCGCAGGGAGGAAGAAGATGAGGATGCCCAGCGACACCCCTCCGATGAGGAGCCGTACCGGCCAGGAGGCAATGCGGCGGAAGAGGTCCTCTATGCCGAGGTACATCCGGGTGAAATACACCGAGATCAGCCCGGCCAGCACCCCGAACATCAGGTAATAATGCACATCCCCCAACTGGAACCCCTCCTTCACCTCAAAAGGGTACAGCACATCCTGTCCCAGAAAGAAATAGGAGGTGAGTGCGGCGGATACCGAAGCGGCCAGCAAGGGCACCAGCGACGACATGGTGAGGTCGATCATGATCACCTCCAGCGCGAACACGATGGCGGCCACCGGGGCCTTGAAAATGGAGGCCATGGCCCCGGCCGCGGCAAAGCCGAGCATGGATATGATCTGGCGCTCGCTGAGCTTCAGCACCCGGCCCAGGTTGGAGCCTATGGCCGATCCCGTGGCCACGGTAGGCCCCTCCAACCCTACCGAACCACCGAAGCCTACCGTGATGGAGGCCGTGAGCGCCGAGCTGAACATATTGTGGCTGCGGATGCGCCCCCCCATGCGGCTGATGGCATAGAGCACGCTCGGGACCCCATGCCCGATGGGCTTATTCAGCAGAAAGCGGGAGAACAGCACCACCAGCAAAATGCCCAGGCTCGGGAAAAGCAGGTAGAGGTAGTTGAAGCTGTCGCGGCTGAAGTTATGCGTCAGCAGGTGTTCGATGAAGTATACCGTGTTCTTGATCACCACTGCCGAAAAACCCACGGCAAGGCCCACCACAACCCCCAGCAAGATCATGAACTGCCGGTCGCTGACATGCTTCACACGCCAGTCCAGAAACCGCTCAAGCCAGACGGAGACCTTCATCAGGCGAAGATAGGAAGAGATGTCGATGGTTGATGGCGCGATAATGTTCTATGTTCTATGGTCCCTGGTTGACTTTCAATAATTCACCACAGATTACACAGATTTCCACAGAGGAAAAAGTGCCTGACGTGCCTAAAGTGAGCTGAAGTGCCTAAAGTTTATGGAGTCAAGATTACTTAAAGTACTTAGAGTGCCTTAAGTTTATGGAGTTGGATGTACGTAGAGTGGAAGGTCTTTGAATGCCGTTATCCCTTGTCCTTTGTCCCTTGCAGCTAACCCCTTTCCTTCGTTATTCCTTGTTTCTTGTTTCTTGTTAGATATTCTCCATCCTTCTGAAATCTGAGATCGTTGTTCGATCTTCGATATTCATTCCCTCCACAACCCTTATTTTTGCCTAAACTTCAGTCATGCCCCGCATCATTACCTACAACGTGAACGGCATACGCTCGGCCCTGGGCAAGGGGCTTACCGACTGGCTCCGGGCCGCTTCACCCGACATCCTGCTGCTGCAGGAGACCAAGGCCCAGCCGGAGCAGATCCCCCAGCTGGAGTTCGAAGCCCTCGGCTACCGCGCCTACTGGTTTTCCGCCCTGAAGAAGGGGTACAGCGGAGTGGGTATCCTCACCCGCCTGGCCCCCGATCGTGTGGAGTACGGCATGGGCATCCCGCGCTATGACAACGAAGGCCGATTCCTGAGGGCCGATTTCGGCGACATCTCAGTGGTCAGCGTCTACCACCCCTCCGGCTCCAGCGGCGACGACCGTCAGGCCTTCAAAATGCAGTGGCTCGGGGATTTCCAGGACTATGTCGACCGCCTGAAACAGCAAAGGCCGGGGCTGATAATCTCCGGCGACTACAATATCTGCCACCGTCCCATCGATATCCATGACCCGGTGAGGAACGCCACCAGCTCAGGATTCCTCCCAGAAGAAAGGGAATGGATGACCCGTTTTCTCAACAGCGGCTTCGTGGACTCCTTCCGGGCCTTCAACGCCTCCCCCCACCAGTACACCTGGTGGAGCTTCCGGGCCAACGCCAGGGCCAAAAACCTGGGATGGCGCATCGACTACCACATGGTGAGCGAGCCCGTGGTCGGCCGCATGACCGGCGCCCGCATCCTCCCGGAGGCCGTACACTCTGATCACTGTCCCGTCGTTATTGATATTGATTTCTAATCCTGAACCCGATGAAACGATCCGCCCCAACGCTTTTCGCCTCCGCCCTTCTGGCCCTGACGATGGTCCTCCCCTCCTGCGTGGTACCGAAGAAGAAATATGACGAACTGGCCAACCATTATGCCGCCTGTCTGGGTTCCCGCGACAGCCTCCAGTCCGACCTGGATCGCTGCAAGCTGTCGTACCAGGACCTGGAACGAAGCCTGGGTGCGTTGAAGAACGATACCGCCCGTCTGGGGCCCGCCTTGCGCATGACCTCTTCCGAGTATGCCGACCTCAAGGACCGCTACACCCGCCTTTCGCAGGACAACGAGGCCCTCAAGCAGACCAGCGATAAGGAGATCCGCAAGATCCTGGGCGAGCTCGACCAAACCCGGGAAAGCCTGCAGGCCAAGGAAGACGCCCTGAACCTCCTGGAGAAGGAGCTGGCCGAGAAGAAGGCCAACCTGGACCTGCTCACCGCCGAGATGCAGCAGAAGGAGGCCCGGCTGAATGAGCTGCAGAGCATCCTCGACAGCAAGGACAAGGTGGTCCAGGCGCTGCGGAAGAAAGTATCGGATGCCCTGCTGGGCTTCGAGGGCCAGGGCCTCAGCGTGAACGTGCGCAACGGCAAGGTTTATGTCTCACTGGAGGAGAAGCTGCTGTTTGCCACGGGCAAGTACGAGGTAAATGCCGAAGGACGGCAGGCGCTGGGCAAGCTGGCCCAGGTACTGGCCGAGAACAAGGACATCAACGTGCTCATCGAAGGGCATACCGACGACGTGCCCCTGGCCGGGGCCGGGGTGATCCGCGACAACTGGGACCTGAGCGTGATGCGGGCCACCGCCGTGGTGAAGATCCTCACCAACAATAAGGGCATAGATCCGCGCAGGCTTACCGCCGCCGGCCGCAGCGAATACCTTCCCCTGGATGCCGCGAAGACCAAGGAAGCCCGGGCGAAGAACCGCCGTACCGAAATCATCCTCACCCCCAAGCTCGACGAACTCTTCAAGATCCTGGAGACCAATTGATGGTTGATGGTTGATTTTTCATTTTCAACCGTCAATCCCTTTTCCCTTCCCCTTCCCCAAGATGCTCTCCCGACAAGCGGTAGCCAATCCCCGATTCGGTCAGCAGCAGCTGAGGCCGCGAGGGATCATCCTCTATCTTTTTTCGCAGTTGGGCCACAAAAACCCTCAGGTACTGTGTTTGCTCCTGATAGCCCGTCCCCCATATCTCCCGGAGGATAAAGCCGTGCGTGAGCACCCGTCCCTGGTAGCGGACGAAAAGGCTGAGCAGGGCAAATTCCGTGGATGTCAGGCGAAGGATCTCCCCTGATTTCATCGCGATGTGATCCGGGATGTTGAGCAGAATCGGCCCCGCCTCAATGACCAATCGTTCCTCTTTCTGATCCGCGCTCCGAAGGGCAGCCCGTATCCTTGCCAGCAGTTCCCCGCTCCTGAACGGCTTGGTGAGGTAGTCGTTCGCCCCTTTGTCCAAGGCGGTAATGACCTCGGCTTCTGACGAACGGACCGTAAGGATGATGATCGGCTTGAAATACCACTCGCGTAAAGAGATAAGCAGGTCCTGCCCGTCGATATCCGGGAGACCGAGGTCGAGCAGGATGAGGGCCGGGGAGTGGGACGCGGCAGCCGCGGCGCCCAGCTGGCCGTTGAGTGCAGTAATGACCCGGTAGCCCTGGGTTTCCAGGGTGATCCCGAGCAAACGACGCATCTGGGGCTCGTCGTCGATCACCAGTATGGTCTCATCCGTTCTCATCCATGCCTGGGGTGTTTTCCGGGTAGGCGGCTTGCGGGGCAGGGATGAACAGCCTGACCGAGGCCCCTCCGCCTTCCCTGTTGTTTAGAAATACGTTTCCATGATGGGCTTCTGTAAAGCCCTTGACAATAGACAGCCCCAGCCCCAGTCCACCGGTGCTGTTCCTGTCCGTCCGCGAGTGCTTCCCCGGAAGAAGGCTCATGATGTCGCCGGAAAACCCGGGCCCGCGGTCCATCACCTCCAGGATCAGCTGCTGGTCAGCATAGGATGCCCTGATCTCCACCAGGGGTGATCCGGCAGCATGCCCTGAAACATTGATCAGCAGGTTGTACAACGCCTGCTCCAGCAGGCCAAAGTCCACCTTGACCAGGGGCATGGCCTTCATAACAAAGACGCTCACGCTGAATGTTTCCAGATCCTCCCTCAGGTCGTTCAGCACCTTGTTGATGATGTCATGAATGTCATGCCAGTCGCGGTGTACGGCAATCCGGCCGCTTTCGATCCTGGACATGTTCAGCAGGTTTTCCACCAGGCGGTCCAGGCGCCGGGAGGCGATGGCGATCTCACGGTACAGGGCTGAACGGTTCCCTGCACTGAGGTTCTCTGTCAGAAGGGCATCGGAGGCTCCCAGCAGGGTAGCCACCGGGATCCTGAACTCATGGGAAACGGAATTGAACAGGGTCCTGTACAGGTTTTCGGATTCCGCGAGTAAGCGTGCCTTCTGTGCCAGGTCGTTCAGGTGCTCCCGCTCCAGGGCATTGCCGATCTGCCGGAGAAAGGTGTCCCAGAGGGTCTGCTGATGGTCGGAAAAGGGGGCGTCAGGGAAGATATAGGCTAAGCCGGGATGGGTCCGGGAGCCGGGAAGCCTATAGAAGGTAACCCCAAGATGGGGGAGGATAGGGGTGTACCTTCCGGAGGGCTTGCCGCTTTCATAGGTCTCACGGGCCGCCGCGGATGCTTCGCGGCCAATCGTGTCCAGCGCCGGCTGCCAGGATTCGACAGACCACTCCCCGGGTCCGGGGATCAGAAAATGTACCTCAAACCCGAAATAGTCCCTTATCCCGCTGCGCCCGGCTTCCATCACCCCTTCCGCACCTTCGGCCTTGCCAAGCTCCTGGGTTAGCCGGTAAAGGGCATGGGTGTTCTGCTCCCTCAGCCTGGCCAGGCGCTCCTGTCGCCTCACCCGGGTGGTCAGCACTCCGTTGATCAGGGCAACCACATAGAACATGATGAACATCAGGATATCTTCTGCCCGTTCAATATGAAAGGTGAAATGCGGGGGAATAAAGAAGTAGTTCCATACGATCGCGCCCAGGGTGGAAGCCAGCAATACGGGGCCGGCATCGAGGAAGGTGGCCAGGGCGGATACCACCAACAGCAGGATGAAGGCCACCAGGTGATAGCTGCCGGGCTTGGATAGGGGGGCGCAAAGCAGCACGGCCACCCCGATCGCGATCACCGTCAGCAGGTATTGCTTCGCCCGGGCACTGATCAGGTTTTGTTTCTTCATGGTTCGGATTCCCATATCCCACCGGTAAGAGAACATACCGGAAGGACGATAAAGTTACAACACCCGCGGCGCGCTTTAACCAGTATGCAGCGGTCTCATATCCTTCGGGCCTTCACACCACCGAACACGGCACGGAACAATACCAGGGCCGGAAGGATCTCGATGCGCCCGGCCCACATCTGAAAGATGTAAATGACCTCAACCACCGGGGACATCCCAGGGTCGGTGATCCCGGCAGACAAGCCCACCGTGGCCTGGGCCGAAGTCGATTCGAACAGGGCATGCGCAAAGGTGAAACGCTCGTCGAGGAACAGCATCGACAGCATGGTGCATCCGATCAGCATCAGCAGGAAGAGGATGGCAAAGGAAGCGGCCCTGGCGAATTCCTCGTTCATCTCTTCCGTACGCAGTGATTGCCCGTTGAAAGTGACGCGCTGTATTGTTTGCCTGGATAGGAAGGCCCGGCTGATCTGCCATCGTATACCTTTGGTTATCAACAGGGCCCGAATCACCTTGATCCCACCTACGGTGGAACCGGAAGCCCCGCCGATGAACATCCCGGTGAATACGATGAAGGCGATCGATACCCAGTCCCATTGACCGATATTGGAGGTTTGCCAGCCCGTGGTCGATATCCCGCTGATGAACTGGAAGACCCCCTCCCTCACCGGATGGGGCACCCGGTCGGCCCAAATCAGCAGCAAAGCCTGTCCCAGTCCCCCCAATACGAAGGCAAAGAGGAGGGCCCGCGTCTGGATGTCGTTCCATATTTCACTCCATTTGTTCTCCTGCAGCACTTTGTAATAGAAAGGAAGGGAGAAGGAACCCAGGACCATCGGCAGCAGCAGGAGCACGTCCATCCAGGGGGAACCGTAGGTGGCGATGCTGTCGTCGAGCGGACTGAACCCTCCTGTGGATTGCCCGGCCATGGCGTGGTTCACCGCATCGAACCAGGCATCGGCGATGGGGTAGTCCGGCAGGATGATCCGTGTCCCGATCCACAAATAAACCATGGAAAAGGCCGTGACATAGAGGTATACGCGCCAGATTGCCCTGGCCGTATGCAGCACCTTGGGCTTCAGTCGCTCCCCGGTGCCTTCGGATCCGAAGAGAAGGACCGTGTTCCGCCCTGAGGATTGCCTGAACACAGCCAGCACCATGATGATGAATCCTGCTCCCCCGGCCCACTGGGCAAAAGAGCGGTAAAACAACAGGCCTTTGCCGATAGAAGGCTCATGCACGGCCATAGAGAGCCCCGTCGTCGTGTATGCGCTCATACTTTCGAAAAAGCAATGCAGGGGGCTGCGGAAGTACATTAGGCTGGACGAGTTGTAGCCGGCCCCTTCAGGGATAAAGCCGTTCATGGTAGCCGGGGGGGTGATCCAGGCGATGATGAGGAAGGGCAGGGAACCCATCAGGGCGATGGCCATCCACCCGGCAGCCGAGATGATGAGGCCATGGGAGTAGAGCAGTTCATCGGCCGTGCGGAATGTCCTGCGCAGCACCCAGCCCAGGGATGAGGTGAGGAGGCCTGCAGCAAGGAGGCCGGCGGCAGTATACCATTCGCCATACAACAGGGCCACCAGCATAGGGGCAGCTTCCACCAGGCCCAGCATGATCAGCATTTGGCCGAGCTGTTTGAGCACTATGGACAGGGTGGACTTCTTGCGTTTCACCGTTCAGTCGTAGTGGTGGAGGCCGGCCTCTCAGTTAGCTTCTGGGTGAATACCGTTCAATGGCATCAGCCAGAGCAGCAGGGGATAGATCTCCAGCCTGCCCAGCAGCATCAGCACGCCCTGCAACACCTTTCCGCCTTCGGGCAGCAGGGTGGGGTCCATGGGGTGGCCATAGTTCGCCAGGGCTGTGATGGAAAGGAATGCACAGTCCGTCAGGCTATTGGAATAGACTGAAAGGATCAGCGTTCCGAGCAGGACCATCAGTCCGAACACCGCGATATAGCTCAGGATAGACAGCGTGGTCCGCTGGTCGATGTCTGAACCACAGCACTTCAGGGGGTTGTTGCGGCTTTCATTGAATATGGCCACGTTCCACAGGCTCCTGAACATCACTCCAATGCGCTGCATCTTGAGTCCTCCTCCGGCCGAGGCTGCCAGGCCGCCGGTCATGATCAGGGCCATCACCACCGGCAGAAGCACATCGTTCCAGGGGCTCATGCCCTTGGTGTCCAGGCCGCAGTTTCCTGCACACGAGGCTACCAGGAGGAACCCATCGGACATTGACCCGGGGAGGTCGGTCCCCCTGTTCAGGAAGAGCGCGGCGCTGCATAGGAGGGCGATGGTCATGAAGCCCAGAAGGTAGAAACGCAGGAGTTTCCCTTGTCCGTCCCCTGCACCGGCCTGCCGTGTTCCCATCCACAGTAATGAGGGCATGCCGTAGCCGGCAATCAGCATGAAAAGCATGAGGATGATGGCGGAGAAACCCAGGCCCGGAGGGACCGCGCCTCCCTGGTAATACCCGGATGCCAGGATAGCGAGGCCGGAGCAGAGGCTGTCGATGGGACCCATCCCGGACCATCGCAGCATGAGGATGGCCGCTATGGTCAGGCCGAGGTACAGCAGGATCAGCATCCGGATCATGGACCGCTGCGGCACGGCGACTGCACCGGGCCTGGAACCGGGCATCATCGCCCTTCTCCCCCCCACGTTCATCACTGTTAGCATTACCACCAGCGCAATGGCAGAGAGCAGGCTCCCCAGCCATTGGATGGCCGAGTGATAGCATGCCAGGACAGGGGGGAGGGCTGCCATACTGACCGTGGTTCCCGTGGCGGTATATCCTGAGATGGACAGGAAGAGGGCGTCGCTGATCGTGTACCCCGGCTCGATGAGCAGGAAGGGGAGGGTGCCGGGGAGGATCAGCAGAGCATATCCGGAAAGAAGGATGAGGATAGCTTCACGGGTGGTGGCCACCCCCTTCCATTGCATCTTTTTCAACAGGAGCATCCCGCCTCCGGCGAGCACCGACAGCGCTCCCTGCATGAGGAAGGGCCTGACAGTTTCCGCAAGGCGGAAAGCAAACAGTGCACAGAACAGCAGGACCAGTCCCTGGGATACCAGGGAGAAGGCGAGGGCGAACGGCAGCGGGCTATGGTTACGGAGGGGCATCATGAAACGATTGGCGCCACAAAAATGCCACCCGGGATATAAGGATTTTATAAGGAAAGTGGGCCAGGCATTAAGCTTTCATAAGGAAACGGATTAGTGGTACACGGGTGCTTGAAGTTTGGAGTACTTAAAGTACTTAGAGTGCCTGAAGTACTTGAAGTTAGGAGTGAAGAGTGATTGCCGTTTTTCCCGAATCCCTCTCCTGCGCCTCGCTCCCGGGGTTGTTCGACCAATGTTCTTAACTTCGCCTTCGCTTCGCCAATAACCAGTCACACGAACCTTGTCCTATGCCCGGAAGTCAGATAAATTGCTTGTACGTTAGCTGGCACGGAAATATCATAAGGCTATGAAATGAAATAAATGGGTGAATATGTGGTACCGATGGATTCCATTGATTCTGATTTTATGTGTTGGTTGCAGAACTACTTCAAAGACAGACCAAATCAAGGTAATTGGTGAAGCCAACAGAGACGTGATTGCTCTTTCCTATCTGACAAGAGACTATATGCGTCAAACGGAAAACACTAGCTTCTCACTTTCAGACATTATTGAATTTGACACCTTAGGACGAGTGGCAAAAAATTTCTCCAGATTAGAGGTCGCCAATTGGCCAAATGTGTGGAGAGGCGGTTACGCTGTTTATTTCAAATTTTCTGACCATCGTAACAAAGATTCAATTTTACTCAGTGAGTCGGAAAGAATCCCCTGGAAAGTGAAAAATAAAGAGAAAATTGGGAGGAAAGACGGACAACTTTATAAAGATTTTGATGGAGAAATACATTACTATTATGCAGAAAGGCATTTCCACATTGTGGAAATAATATTGAGAAAAAGCGAAAAATGAAACGTAATATTGACAAAAGAAGCGAATGTCAACATGGTTTTGTCGTCAGGCAGGGGACATACAAACCTGGCGCTTCATGCTCAGGAACCCGCTCGAGCGCAAAGCGCGAAACCTATGGTGGCGTGAAATAGCGCCTCACAATGTTCACAGTGGATTCGGGGGAATTATAATGCGGCCCCCTTCCTGGCAGGAAAGCCGGATGATCCTCTGGTCTGCTTTCCCTCCATCAGCCTGTCACAAGACATGGTTAACGCTTCCGCACCTTCCTTCATCATAACTTGTTTCTGGTTCGATATTCCCTTCCCCTCTCCCTGTTTCCTGCTCATGATCCCTATCCGGAAAGCCTAAGACAGGCCCGCCACCGCCGGATGCCTGGCTACCGGAAGATGGACCCCCGACGCTACGAAATGATGATTGTCCACTGACCTTGAGTACATAGCACGGAGCATTGAGCATTGAACCTTGCTCTGTCCCCTTGATTTTCTTATATTTAGAGGATCAGAAACGGCCTGCCGCTTTTTCCAATCCTCACCGCCATGCCCCGGACAACCCTCCCGCCCCCGTCCCCGCTCCCATGCCATTCCGCTCCATGGTACCGGAGAGGAGGGGATATGTTCTATGTTCTGTATTCTGTGTTCAATGTTCTATTTTTTCCGGTGCCTGAGCAGGATGGCGCATCCATCCGTGTCGAAGGGGGTTCTGTTTTCCATGTTCGGAGTTCGATATTCTTCTTCCTCCTCCTTACCTCCCCCGCCTTTTCCCAAACCGGACCGCCCCCTTCAGAATACACCGCCATCTTCCAGCAGAACCTCCCGGAGATACTCTCCGTGGGGAAAAAGATTTCCGGGAGCGCGGAACAGGCCCTGGATACCGCCTTCACCCGGGGCGTGTTACTCCCCCGCGAAACCCGGGAAGGCATACAGGCCTTCACCGCAGCCATGGACGGCCTGGGCAAGTCGGGCAACGGCTTCTACTTTATCTTCCGTGGGAGGGGGAAATACCTCCGCTTCCTGGCCTTCATGGTCTATTACGAGCCCGGCAACTACGCCAACACCAGGGCCTGGATCCTCAACCCCTTCATCGCCCTCAACGACGGCATCAACAACGCCATACAGCACGCCGGTCAGGGCAACACCCCCACGCTGTTTGCCCGGGGGGACTTCGAAGAACACCTGCTGCTGTATGACCAGAACGATCCCTTCTACCTCATCGGGCTGGACTGCAGCCTGAGGTTCAGCCACGGGCCTGTGGTGCTGGCCGACATCGACGAGTTCAGCGTGATCGCCAATATCCGTATGCACAACATCCAGGGGCTGGCCGGAGGGGCGATCAATGTGCTGGATGCCAATATGATGTTCCTGCTGAACGAAATATGCTTCAACCATAGCACGACCACCGGGGGCGGGGTGATGTGCAACAACCTCTACGGCAAGCATACCACGGTACTCATGCTCAACCATATCCACCACAACCACGCGCCCAGGGGCGGGGGGATCTCCTTTGTGAACGACAGCGGTACGGTGGCCCTGGCCAACCTCATCCGCGACAATACCGCCAACGAGAACGGGGGCGGGGTGTATGTGTGGGCGGCCAATTCCTTCATCCTGGGCAATTACATCGAAGGCAACGCCACCCAGGACCCGGGCTCCGACGGGGGCGGGGTGTCGATGGTGGAACCGGTGCAGACTATCCTGGCCGGCAACTATATCCGCAACAACCTCGCGCCCCACCAGGGCGGAGGGCTGCATGTGCAGGGCAAGGCCGGGCTGCTCACCAGCATGCCGCGCATCGCGCTCAACTACATCACCCACAACACTACCCCCTTCCGGGGCGGGGGCATCGCGGTGGACCAGAACGGCCCCGGCATCTTCCTTGGGAATTACGTCAGCGACAATACCTCGGTATATGGGGGGGGGGATCTCCTGTTGGGAGTCCTCCCCGGCCTTCTTCGCCAATGTGGTCAGCGGCAATGTGGGCGGCGACAGCCTCACTCCCGGGCAGGGGGGAGGGTTCTACCTCTACGATTTCGGGGGCATCCTGGCTGGCAACCAGGTGATGGGCAACCGCAGTCCCAGCGGGGGCGGGGTGTATTTCGTGACCTCCGGCAGCCCGCCGGGCCCGGAGGCGGACTTCAGCCTCAACCGCATTGCCGGGAACACGGCCCGCCTGGGCGCGGGGCTGTTTCTGCACGGGGACCATGCCCCTTCGCTGCTGATGAACACCATCCGAGACAATGTGGCCGACAGTCTTGGCGGGGGCCTCTTTCTGTCCGGGGGCAGCTCCCCTGTGCTTGGCGGCAACAACATCATGAGGAATGTGGCAACAGGGGCGGGCGGGGGCGCCTATGTGAGCGGGCCCGGCACCGACCCGGCCTTCGGGGGAAGCGGGATGGGCGGGGGCCTGACCAACACCTTCCAGGCGAACGAAGCCCTGCTGGGCGGGGCCATCTGTTATACCGATCAGGCCAATCCCACAGGGGCCCACGGGATGTATTACGGCAACGAAGCCCTGCGCGGGGGGGCGATATACTGCGATGCCCCGGCCGGTACCTTCGAGGAGAACACCTTCGACTGGAACAAGGCCTGGCAGAACGGGGGTGCCATCTTCGTGCCCCAGGGCATGTCCCCGGTGCTGCGGCGCAACACCTTTACCCGCAATATCGGTGGAGCCTGGGCGGGTGCCAAGGGCAGGAGTCCTGAAGCAGGAAAAGCGGGGAACGGCAACGGGGGCGCCCTTTATGTGGGGGGCGACGGTGCCAATCCCCTGATCACGCAGAACCTTTTCCAATGGAATGTAAGCCATACGGGCCATGGGGGAGGGCCCTCCAT
>JAKLHK010000015.1 GCA_022710185.1 Bacteroidota bacterium | reverse complement strand
AACGGTTCGGGTATTGCCGCAGTGGGGGATTTTCAGCACCAAAGTTCAATAGATGTACTACCGTTTGTTTAAGCACAAAAGTTTCATAGAAGCACTTTACCCCCCATTGCGGCAATACCTTGTTAGCGGCTGTATTTTTATCAAAGTTCAATTGTCCGTTCTATGTTTATTTGTTCTAAAAATGTTTCTTCGTGCGACACAACAATGATTGTCCCTTGGTATTCATTTATTGCTGCTGTCAGTATTTCAACATTCTGTATGTCTAAATTATTTGTTGGCTCGTCAAAAATAATAATATCTGGTGACTTACTGTTAATCGTCAAGCAACAAAGTAACAAACGCATTCTTTCGCCACCACTCAAAGCACTACAAGATTTGTCCCAATCATTTTTTGTAAACAAAAAGCGGTTGAGCCGGATTTTGATTTCGTGTTCTTGTAATGCAGAAACATTGAATTGTTCGGCTTGTTCGTAAACTTTTAGTTTGTTGTCAAGCAAAGAATAGTCTTGGTCAATGTAAACCGCTTTGTTGTCTGCTCGGTAAATTGTTCCTGCTTGCGGTTTAATGTCGCCCAAGATGAGTTTTATCAAAGTAGTTTTTCCCGAACCATTTGTACCTTTCAATGCGATTCGTTCGCCACTTGTAATTTGAAAGTTCAGATTGTCTTTCCAAAGCGGTTGTTTGTGGTAAGCATAATTGATATTTGTTGCCGTAAACAAAACTTTTCCTTTGTGTAATGCTGAATTGTCAAAACCAAACTTCATTTTGTCAATGTCAGGCAACGAAGAACGAAGTTCTTGTAAGTCTTGCGAAATGCCCCCGATTTTTTCTGCGTGAACACTTTTCATTTTTGATGTGCTGTTTTCTGCATTGTTTCGCAAAGTGTTCAACATTATTCGGGCAACGCCCGCTTTTTCTTGTTTGCCTCTTCCACGACTGTCTAATTTTTGCTGTCGTTCCAATGTTTCCCGTTCTTTTTCTTTGGCTTTTCGCAGTTCTTTTTCTTTGCTTTGAATGTCTTGACTTAAAGCGTTGTTTTCAATTTGTTTTTGCTCTTTGTAAAAGTCGTAATTACCGCCATAAACTTTAACTCCGTGTTTACTTAATTCGCAAATTGTGTCCAACAAGTTTAGTAATTTTCTGTCGTGGCTTACAACAATCAATGTGCTTTTTGTGGACTTAATGAAGCTATACAAAAGTTGTCTGCCCGAAACGTCTAAATGATTGCTTGGCTCGTCCAACAAAACCAATTCGGGTTGATGAATGGAAATTCCCGCCAAAAAAACTTTTGTTTTTTGTCCTCCGCTTAACGTTTCCATTTTTTGCGATAAGTCTAAGCCGTCCAATTGCCAAAAGTTCAGTGCCTCTTTGCAACGGTCTTCTATTGTCCAATCGTCATTCAGCAAATTGAAATTTTCCTCGCTTGTGTTTCCGTTCAAGATGTCTTTCAAAGCGTTCAATTTGCCTTCAATTCGCAACGCTTGTGCTATTGTCAAATGATTGAATTGTCCGAAAATTTGCGGAACATAATACGGCTCTGCGTCAATGTTTATTTGTCCGCTTGAAGGTTGAAGTTCGCTTGCAATAATTTTGAGCAAGGTAGATTTCCCTACTCCGTTGTTGCCTATTAAAGCTGTCTTTTCGTGATTGTTTACTGTCAGATTGATGTCGCTAAACAGTAAATCTTTGCTTGGGTGTGTATATGAAATGTTTTGTAAAATCAACATAATTTCTTTCGTTAAAGATGAAACAATACAGCAACCGCTTTGCGGTTGTTGTTCTGATATGTCTGAAAGAAATTATTTTTTACATTCTGTCTTTACTTAATTTTTTGTGTCTGCAAATATATGAACTTTCTGTTTAGCACGGTCGGTTGTAATATAGCCGCTAACGCCTGCAAGCATGTAATGAAGCGGATTTCGTGAACTGAGTTCTGTCAGCCGAGCGAAAACCTCGCAAGCGAGAAACGCCGACGCACCTACTCGTCTCCCCGCTTTTTTACATGCTTGTTGTTAGCAGCTGCAATTCTTATTTATTTAATATTTTAAGTTCATCAAAAATCTGATATACTATATCAATCCTTGCTTTTGCAAAGTCTTTATTGTTTAAATCAGCTGTTTGGATACAATTAGAGAAATAATAAACTTTATCATTTTTTTCAAAATAACCTACATACCAACCAATCTCTTTATTATCTTGGCTACCCCAACCACTTTTTGCTCTTACTGTATAACCCAAAGTATCTTTTGCAATCATAATGTTTTTCACAATGTCCAATGAACGTTGAGAAAAAGGAAGTTGGTTGTCGTGAAATTGTTTTAAAAAATCAATTTGTTGTTTAGGTGAAATACGAAGTCCGCCAGTTAGCCAAAACTTGTCAATGCCACCCGAAGTGTCAGTGTTTCCATAGTTTGTTTTGTCAAGCCAATATTTCATTTGTTGTCCACCAACTTGTCGTGCAAGCTCTTGATAATACCAAACGGTTGAGTTTTTAAATGCTGTTTTTAAGTCATGGTCATTATTCCATTTTGGGTATTTTCTCATAACACTATCCCATGGAATAATGAAGTTTTCGTTTTTAATTACTCCTGTCTCAAGGCCGATAAGTGAATTGCAAATTTTAAATGTAGAAGCAGGTGTAAATCTTTGATTGAATTGGTTTTGGTTGTATAAAATATATTTGTCGTCTTGTGGGTCATACAGCACGAAAGAGCCATCAACATCGAATTGGTCGTAATACTTTTTAAAGTCGTTACGAATCTCAGTTGTCTGTTTATGCTTCCAAGATGTCAGTCCGAAAACTGTCAAAGTCAAAAGTAATATTGTTTGTTTCATAGTCATCCTATTGTTGCTGCTAACGTTTAAATATCCGCCATATGGCTGATATTTTCCATATAGGTGACCGGAAGACTTTCCTGTGAATCAGGGCATCCGGCAACTGACCTAAAGGTAAGAAGAAATATATCGCACACAAGGATACGCGGAAGAATTCTCAGACCTCCAGGCTATCCAGAGGACTGCGCAAGGTTCCCATTGCGCGGGTGCTGACGTGGGTATAGATCTCCGTGGTCTTGGGACTGCTGTGGCCCAGGAGGTTCTGGATATAGCGGAGGTTTACGCCGGATTCCAGCAGATGCGTTGCAAAGCTGTGCCGTAGGGTATGCATCGTCACTGGCTTGAGGATGCGTGCCTGCCTGCAGGAACGGTGCAACACGTTTTGTATGCTGCGGGAGGAATACCTGCCGCCCATCTGGCCTTCAAACAGATATTCCTTCGGATGGTAAATGCGGTAATACTCACGCAGTTCCCCCAGGAGACGTTCAGAAAGAAGGGTCACCCGGTCCTTGCCCCCTTTCCCGCCCCGGATGCTGATAAGCATCCTGTCGCTGTCGATATCTTTCAGCTTCAGGTTCAGGAGCTCGCTTACACGCAATCCCCCAGAGTAGGCAGTCATCAACATACAACGATGCTTGAGGTTGGCTGTAACAGCCAAGATGCGCTGCACTTCTTCGGTGCTCAGCACCACAGGCAGCGTTTTCTCCGTACGGGGTCGTTCGATATAATATACCTTGCGGGGACCTCCCAACACCTTCTCATAGAAAAACTTGATGGCATTAATGGCCTGGTTCTGATAGGATGAGGAGATCCCGCGTTCCTCTACAAGGTAATGCATATAGGTACGTATCTCCTGCTCGCTGATCTCGGAAGGGGGCTTCCAGTGGTAGTAATTAATAAACTCCTCAAAGCAAGCCACATAAGTCCTCCTTGTATTCTCGCTATATCGCAGGATTACCAGCTTTTCAGTATACGCTTGCGGTACCTGGCGGTAATTCGGAACATCTTCCGCTGCTTTCTTCGGTCGGACTGTTCTCTTTCCCAGCGCATCTGTGTATTCCCAGGTCCAACCGTTTGTGACACAGAATGACTTCAGACCGCTCAGGATAGTTTCCGTATGGGGCACAAACCAGGTGCGTGTCTCTGCCTCCCAACGTGAGAACGGAAAGCTACGAACCAGGTTGATCAGTGCATCATCAAAGCGAAAGGCCAGGCGCAGTCTGTCAGTATGATAATGTATGACTTTCAATACATTGGCGGGATGCTTCTCATCGGGCACCCTTAAAGTTTCGGGCTGGCCTTTCCAGTCGAGCCGTTCCCCAAAGTATGCCTTTATCTGATTCAGAATATCATTGTTCGCAGGGATCACCCAGCAGTAGGCCGAACTGTCCCAGCGGGCCCGGCGGAGGGCACGCAAAAATGCCAGGTCGGGCTCGGAACGGGGCAGCTTCAGCAGATAGTGGCGCTCGGTCCTAACGATCTCCACGCGCTCATTTCGGGTTGGCTTCATTGCGGATATTTTCATTATCAAAAAATATACGCCACAGATCCTGCGGCTATTTCCGGAAAACAGAAATATCCGAGGTGGCGCGTACCTAATTAGACGGTTTAGGGTACCCAAAGCGGAAGATTTTAGGAAAAATCAATAGAGAGGGAGATGAATATCGAACATCGATTAGCGATCTCCGATTTTGGAAGGAATGGAATACTGTGCAAGGACAAGGGACAAGGGACAAGGGCATTCAAACACCTGGCACTCTATGTACACCCAATTCCATAAACTTCAGGCAATCTAAGTACTTTAAGTACTCTTAACTCTGTGAACTTTAGTCACTTTAGTTCACTTCAGGCACTTCAGGCACTTTTTATCTGTGGAAATCTGTGTAATCGGTGGTGAATTTTAGAATGAGGGGGAGGGGGAGGGAGAGAGAGAGGGAGAGGAAGAGGAAGAGGAAGAGGGGGAGCGAGGAATGCGGAGCAAATTATTCGTACTTTCGACAAGATTCAAACATCCATTCCCATGAAGAGAACGCTACCCCTGCTTGTAATGGCCATATTCAGTCTGAGCCTTATCCAGGCCCAGGGCATACGCACACCCCGGGCAGTCAACCCCCTGGCGCATATTGAACACATGGACCAGATGGCGAACGACGCCCTGCCGCTCTGCGTGAAGCCTTTCAACGCCAGCGTATCGGCGAAGAGCGTGAGCGAGGATGCCATTGGCGAGACCCGCTATGACCTTCAGACCAACAGCACCTCGATGAACCGTGCCTGGCTGTTCCCGGATGGAACAATCGGCGCGGTATGGACCCAGGGCCTCATCGATGGCAGCTTCTCCGACCGGGGAACCGGATACAATTACTTCGACGGCAGCTCCTGGGGGCCCTTCCCTACCACCCGCGTGGAATCGGTACGCACCGGATGGCCTACCTACGCCCCCTATGGCGCCAACGGGGAGATCATCGGCTGCCACGATTTTGCCTCCACCGGGGGCGTGGTGATCTCCAAACGGACCACCAAGGGCAGCGGAGCCTGGACCCAGAGCCTGCTGCAGGGTCCTGCCGGACACCCCGACCTGGCCTGGCCCCGCCTGACCACCTCGGGCAGCGACCATAGCGTGATCCAGGTGCTGGGAATCACCAAATCCACCGCCAACGGCGGAACCCCCTACCAGGGCCTCGAAGGCGCCCTGCTCTACAGCCGCTCCACCGACGGGGGACAGACCTGGAACCCCCAGAACGCCATACTCCCCGGCATGAGCAGCGCCGAATACAAGGGCATCCCCGCCGACGCCTACGCCTGGGCCGTGCCCAAGGGCGACACCCTGGCCTTCGTGGTGGGCGACAACTGGATCGATGCCTTCCTGATGAAATCCACCGACGGGGGAACCACCTGGACCAAGACCCTCATCTTCGAACACCCCTACCCCCTCTTCGATGAGGCCACCATGCTGGTCCTGGATACCCCCTACGTTTGCGACGGCTCGATGGCCGTAGCCCTCGACCCCGCCGGAAACGCCCACGTGGCCTTCGGGTTGATGCGGGTGCTCAACGACGACCTCACGGACGGTAACACCTCCTACTTCCCCTTCACCGACGGCATCGCCTACTGGAAGGAGGGGGATGGAGTGTTCCCCACCCTCAATATCGATACCCTTTACGACAACGGGGACCTCGTGGCCTGGATGCAGGACATCAACCAGAACGACACCATCGACTACCTCGGCGGAATGGAAAGCATCGGCACCTATTACTCCTCCCTCAACTCCATGCCCAGCCTCAGCATAGATGAGGAAAACAATGTAATGCTGGTATGGTCGGGGCTCACCGAGGGAAAAGACAATGGGGTGCAGATGTTCCGGCATATCTGGGCCCGCTCCAAATTCCACTGGATGCCTGATTGGTCCGATTTCCATCATCTTACCTCCAGCATCATCCACAATTTCGATGAATGCACCTACCCCATATTGTCCGGGTCATCCAACAATTACTGGCACCTGATCTACCAGGCCGATGAAGAGCCGGGACTGCATATCCAGGGGGATGAGGACGCCCCCACGGACAACACCATCACCTATATGAAGGTTTCCAAGCAGGGGGTCGGGATCGCTGAAATCCCCCCACTGGCGGAGGTCTCGGCAGTGTACCCCAATCCGGCCACGGATATGGCCCGCGTAGACCTTCAGCTGCTGCGGCCGGCCATGCTGAGCTGCAGCCTGATGAACCTGGCCGGGCAAACGCTGAGGTCCTGCGCGCCCCAGATGCTGGGAAGCGGGAACCAGGCGGTAATCGTCGGTCTTGAAGGCCTGGCCCCGGGCGCCTACCTGCTGAACCTGAACGACGGACAGCACAGCGTAACCCGCAAGCTACTGGTACGCTAAGCTATTGATAATCCGGTCTGTGGGCCGCGAGTATACCCTTTGCGTCCTTTCAACGCATTAAACTTTCTGCCGATGAAACCCAGCACCCTCGCCCTGCTTGCTGCGCTTACGTTAAGCGGCGGGCTGATGGCCCAGCGGGCCGCCCACCTTTCCAACGACGCCCTGCGCCACCTCGCCCTGCCCGCCCCGGTACGGGTGCTGGAGCCTATGGCGGCCCCGCGGAACACCATCTCCGAAGCGACTGCCGCCCAGCCAATTGAGGAGACCAAGATCGGCGAAACCCGCTGGGACGACCAGTCCAATGCCTCCCTGCAGAACCGGCTCTACCTCTTCCCCGACGGTACCCTGGGCGCCACCTGGGTGATGGGGTTCACGGATGGCAGCTGGACCGACCGCGGCACAGGCTACAACTACTTCGACGGCAGCAGCTGGGCTGCAGATCCCACGGCCAGGATAGAGAGCCAGCGCAGCGGATGGCCCTCCTATGCCCCCTGGGGCGCCAACGGTGAGATCATCGTATCGCATACTTCCGGCAACGGGCTGAACATCATGACCCGCGCCCAGAAAGGCAGCGGAACCTGGAACCAAAGCCTGTTCAGCGGCCCGGCGGGCCATACCGGCCTGCTGTGGGCCCGTATGATGACCAGCGGAGCCAACCACAATACCGTGCACATCCTGGGGCTCACCCCGCCCACGGGCTACAGCGGCACCCCTTACCTGGGACAGGACGGCGCTCTGGTGTATTCGCGCTCCACCGACGGGGGCGCCAGCTGGGCCGTGCAAAACCTCGTGCTGCCCGGGATGGACAGCAGCCACTACCTCGGCTTTGCTTCTGATGCTTACGCTTTTGCCAGTCCCAAGGGCGACACCCTCGCTTTGGTGGTGGGCGATACCTGGCACGACCTGTTCCTGATGAAATCCACCGACGGGGGACTGAACTGGACCAGGACCGTGATCTTCAGCCATCCCTATCCCTTTTTCAACGAGCCCACCACCCTGGTTACCGACACCCCCTGGGTATGCGATGGGGGCATGGCCGTGGCCCTGGACCGCAACGGGGATGCCTGGGTGGCTTTCGGACTGATGCGGGTGCTGAACGATGACCTGACCGACGGCAATACCTCCTATTTCCCCTTCACCGACGGCCTGGCCCTGTGGAAGGAGGGAGAGCCCCCCTTCAGCAGCCTCGACATCGATTCGGTGGATGCCCGGGGCAACCTGGCCGGGTATATGGTGGACTGGAACCTGAACGACACCCTCGACCTGCTGCCGGGCAGCACCGAGATCATCGGGCAGTATTTCCTCTCTCTTAGCGGGATGCCCTCCCTGGTGATCGACCCTCAGGACAACAAGCTCTACCTGGCGTTTTCATCCCTGATGGAGAACAAGGAAAACGGGGTGCAGCACTTCCGCCACACTATGCTGGCGGCCTTCGACCTGAACAACTGGCCCTACCGGCTTCCCCAGTATGACCTCACAGGATCCATTGTACACAACTTCAGCGAATGCGTTTACCCTACCTTTGCCAACCGAACCATTGACCCGGACGTACTTGCCCTCATCTATCAATCGGACGAGGAACCCGGACTGGCCAGCTGGGGCGACCTGGATGCACCCACCGACAACTCCATTATCTTCCATAAGGAGCTGGTGATCTGGGAAGGGCTGGAAGAACCTCCGCTGATCCGGGAGATGAAGGCCTGGCCCAACCCCTGCGGGGATGAGGCGGTGGTTGAGGTTGCCCTGGGCAGGGCGGCAGGAATAGTGTTGGAGGTGTACGATATCCAGGGGCGCAGGCTTGGGCAGTACGACCGGAGCGGCGAACGGAGGATCAGTCACCAGGTGAGGCTGGACCTGGGCGGCCGGCCCGCGGGGGTATACCTTGTGAAAGTGAGCGGGGCGGGGGCATCGGCTTCCCTCAGGCTCATCAGGATATAGATCAGTAAAGAATAAAGAGATGACCATACAATTCCTGGGGGCCGCCAAAGAGGTCACCGGCAGCAAACACCTGATCACCACCGATTCCGGGACGCGCATCCTGCTCGACTGCGGGATGTACCAGGGCAAGGGACAGGAAACCGATGGAATGAACCGTGAGCTGGGTTTTGATCCCGGGGACATCGACTACCTCATCCTCTCCCATGCCCACATCGACCATTCCGGATTGATCCCCTACCTGGTAAAAGGAGGGTTCAGGGGGCGCATCGTCTGCACTCCTGCCACCCGCGACCTCTGCAGCATTATGCTTGCCGACAGCGGACATATCCAGGAAGCGGATACCCGGATGGAGAACAAGAAGAGGGCCCGCAAAGGCCTGGCGCCGGTGGAACCCATCTACAATCAGCACGACGCCCGCAAGGCGATGAAGCACTTCATAGCCATCCCCTGCGATAACCCCTTCGCGCTGACCCCGGAGGTAGACCTGGAGTTCACCGAGACCGGCCATATCCTTGGCGCTTCGGCAGTTAACCTTACATTCTACAGGGAAGGCAAGACCACCCAGCTCTGCTTTACCGGCGACATCGGGAGGTACGACGATGCCATCCTGCGCGACCCTGCGCCCTTTCCCCAGGCCGATTATATCATAACCGAGTCCACTTACGGCGACCGCCTGCACAAGGCCCGCACCGATGCCGAGGAAGAGCTGCTGGAAGTGGTGAAGCACACCTGCGTCGACAAGAAGGGCAAGCTGATCATTCCTTCCTTCAGTGTTGGCCGGACCCAACAGATCGTCTACGCTTTGGATCAGCTTGAGAGCGCAGGCCGGTTGCCCCGTATCGATGTGTATGTGGACAGTCCCCTATCGGTGAATGCAACGGAGATCATGCGGCTGCACCCCGAATGCTTCAACGACGAGATCCTGGAGTATATGCAGCACGACCCTGACCCCTTCGGCTTTGGCAAGTTGCACTATATCAGGGATGTATCCAAGAGCAAGGCGCTGAATGCCCGCAAGGAGCCCTGCATCATCATTTCGGCTTCAGGTATGATGGAAGCCGGACGTGTGAAGCACCACATTGCCAACAACATCGAAAACGAGCGGAATACCATACTCGCGGTAGGGTATTGCGCCCCCAGGACGTTGGGTGCCCGCTTGTTGAATAAACCTTCCGAGATTTCCATCTTCGGGGAGGTCCATCCCGTGAACGCCGAGATCCTCAAGCTGGACAGCCTGAGCGCCCACGGCGACTATAAAGAGATGCTGCGTTACCTGGAATGCCAGGACAAGGCGAAAGTGAAGAAGGTGTTCCTGGTCCACGGCGAAGAGGAGGTCCAGGAAACCTATCGTAATTTCCTGATGGATAACGGGTTCAATAATATTGAGATCCCCTCGCGGGGGGAATACTTCGAGATCTGATGTACCGGGAGATCATCAACCTCATCCGCAAGGACGTGCTGCTGGAGCTACGGCAGCGCTATGCCCTGAATGGCATACTGCTTTATGTGCTTTCCACCGTATTCGTGGCCTACCTGAGCTTCGGGCGCATCGTGGAGCCCGCTACCTGGAACGCCCTGTTCTGGATCATCATGCTGTTTGCGGCGGTGAATGCCGTTTCCAAAAGCTTCGTACAGGAAAGCGCCGGGCGGCAGCTATATTACTTCAACCTGGCGGCGCCCCTGAGCATTATCATTTCCAAGACCATCTACAATGTGATGCTGATGGTAATGCTTTCAATGCTCAATCTACTGATTTTCAGCTTACTTATGGATCAGTTCATCCAGAATTGGGCGGTATTCACGCTAACACTGATCCTTGGGGGTGTAGGGCTGGCCAGTTTGCTGACCATGATCGCGGCCATTGCTTCGCGTACCAACAATAATTTTTCGCTGATGGCCGTGCTGAGCTTCCCCATCGTCCTTCCCCTGCTGCTCACCCTGATGAAGGCCAGCCAGCAGGCCCTGGGGGCGACCACCCTGGCAGACAGCGCCGGCCTGCTCCTGGTTATCCTGCTGCTCAGCCTCCTTCCCGCCATCCTCAGTGTGCTGCTCTTCCCCTACCTCTGGCAGGACTGATTCCGGCGTATCGATTATACTTATCTTTACCCTCGGTTTCATCCTATCCAATAATGAAGATATATCGTCGCTTCATTATCAGATAGCGTGGATAAAGTAGAACGTATGAGCCTGAAAAATACCTGGTGGAAGATACTGGCGGTCCTGCTCCTGGCCTATGCCGTGGTGCGCGGGCTGACTATAGGAATACCTGAGCTCCCTATCATTTATGAGTCCATCCGCAACCTGTTTTACCATGTGGGGATGTGGTTCGCCATGATGGTGCTGTTCACCGTGTCCTTTGTATACAGTCTGAGGCACCTGCGCGGGTTCCGCCGGGCCGATGACATCGTGGCGAGCGAGGCGGCCGCCGTGGCCCTGATGTTCGGCCTGCTGGGACTGGTCACGGGCATGATCTGGGCCAATTACACCTGGGGCAAGCCCTGGGTGAGCGATCCCCAGCTCAACGGGGCCGCGGTGAGCGTGTTGGCCTACCTGGCGTACTTCGTGCTCCGCGGTTCCCTGGACGAGATGCACAAGCGGGGCAGGATCAGCGCAGTGTACAATATCTTCGCCTTTGTCATGCTCATCGTATTCATCGGCATCCTGCCGCGGCTTGCCGCCAGCTCCCTGCATCCCTCCAGCACCAACGACCCGGGGATGACCGTGGCCCAGATGGACGACCGCCTGCGCAGCGTGTTTTACCCCGCCGCACTGGGCTGGATACTGCTCGGGGTCTGGATCCTGTCGATCCGCGTCCGGCTGCGCCGGGTGAAAGACCTTTTGGAAGAGAACATCGAAAAATAACATCCCATGATCGAGAATAAGCTGTTTGTTGTGATTGCCGTGCTGCTCGTCATTCTGGCCGGCATTGTCCTGTTCCTGATGAACCTCGACCGCAGGACCAGGCGACTGGAAAAGGAAGTGAATGAACGCTTCGGGCACAGCGGCCCGGGCAAAAAATGATCCATTATGAAGACCATACATATCATCGGAATACTGTTTGTGATCGCCATCATCGCGGTGGTGATCACCACCTTCAGCGACGCCAGCACCTATGTGGACTTTGCCACGGCCGAAAAGCATGAGGGCAAGGAGTTTCACGTGATCGGCACCCTGAACCTCGAAAAGGATATCACCTACGATGCCAGCGTGGACGCCAACCGCTTCTCTTTCTACATGATCGACGATCAGGGCGTGGAGAAGAAGGTCACCTATCACGACGCCAAGCCCCAGGATTTCGAGAAATCCGAAAAAGTGGTGGTGATCGGCAAGATGGAGGAGAACGGGGAGTTCACCGCGTCGAGCCTCTTGCTGAAATGCCCTTCGAAGTACAACGAAGACGAAGTCCCTCAGGAGTATAAGGATACGGAGTATACGAAGGCGGGGTGAAAAGGGATATCTGATATCTGATGTTTGATGTTTGATGTTTGATGTTTGATATACAATTGGTTAGGGACTGGGGCGTGGATAGGGACGGACAGGGGTGGCCCGGAGTGCGGGTGCTAGAGTGAGTGCGGGTGTGAGTGCGAGATACTGGCGGGAAGCGGCAGCAGATTACTTTTTCCCCCTCCCATTTGAAACTTCAGGCACTTTAGGCACTCCAAACAAATCCTACCTGCGCATACTACAACCAGATGCCGGATCTCCTCCGTCCCCATTCTCCCACTGTTAAATATTCGTTAATCTTCTAAAGGACGAAGATTGCTTCTTCCCCAAATTATAATTTTGTTTATATTGATTTTAAATAGCAAGCTTATTAATTCATTCATAGATACATAGACATAGCCGATGAGCTTAAGGAACTTCCGTGGTCATGTGTTTCCGGTTAAGGGTGCTTCCTCCATTGCAGCATACCTGCACCCTGGTTCCAAATCCCATCTCCTGCTCTCCCTTGTCCTACTGAGCTTGGCATTTTCTTCCTGCACCAAGGATTCCGAGAACCAGGATGAGCCGCCAGGGTTTGTCGATTACTTCACTGCCGACACCAACAATCCTGACGACCCCAAGCCTCAGTTGAGGATCAAGGACCTGGCGGAGGGGCTGGATCTCTACATGTATGGCCTGTTCGATGAGCAGGGAAAGCCATATCGTTCACAGATCCTTGCCGTGGATGATAAAGAGGAGCAGGTTACAGGTGTCTACCTGCTCGACGACCAATTCCAGCCCGCATTTTTCTGGAGGTTCAATCATCAAACCCAGGAAGCCGACACCAGTCTGATAGAGTTTGAACTGGAAAATGAAAACAGGATATCAGTCAGGATATACACTATCGACTGGAGTACCAACAACGTCGTACTGAGGCGTGCTGTTTCATTTGTAAGAGTGCAGGGCGGCATCGATTCCTATGTCTATTATGTTGATATATCAGGCGAAAGCCCGAAATACAGATTGAATCGTTTTGATGAATTGCTGAACACCCAGGAGAGCAATTACGCAGGTTCAGGTAATGAGTATTCCAGCATTTTGCCAGGCATAGAAGCAAGTCTGATTCAACCGGTTTGGGAGATGCTGGAAGATATTGGTTCACTGGAACAAAATGCGCTGGATAGCGCCTTTGCCTCTAAGATCAGCAGTACAAAATGGGGATATACCTTAGTCGCGGTGGCTGCGGTAGCCATTGTACTCGTTTTTAAGAAGCCATTGGTTGCGTTTCTCAAGCGAAAGATTGATTCCTGGTTCTCTGAGCCTGATAATTCAAACACAAAGAGTCCATTTACCAGCTGGCTTGGCAATAACCTTGGTATTGCTTCTGCAACAGCTGCGGAGCTCAGCATCATCGACCTGATAATAGAACGCTTCCAGGGAGTATGGTCTGGCTGGAAGCAAGGCGGTATATGGCCGGCAGGCACCGGGCCCAGCTATCTCATGGATGTAACCTTCGATTTCACCCTATCAAAGCAGGATGAGAATACCGCCACGTTTACAGTGATAGAAGAATGGCCAGAATTACCCAACATCCCGATATCCGGTTCGGGTAGTATTTCAAGAGGTGGTTTAGTCAGCTGTTCCATGATTATTGTGCACAACGCCGGAAATCCGACCTACTCCTTCATAACAACACCTAAATTCTCATCCTCGTCAGGTGCATTAACGATTGATGCAAAACTGTTCACACCCTGGGGGGGCGGTGGAGTTTCAGACGTATACTATAATCTGGAGAACTAAAACTATCATTTTCTGCATTCTGCGCTCAGTATGCTGACCTCTGCCCTACTTCAATTCTGATCACCTCCTCCGTCCGGTCACTCAGCCGGTACCGGTGATCCAGGCGGTAACCGACCACCCAGACAATGTGTCCTGCCGATTCCAGTAGCCACAGCTTGTCGCGTACGAAGGGATTTATCTTCTGATCGATGAGGAAATCGCTTACGGTCTTGCTGCCAGGCAGTCCCAGGGGGTGAAAGCGGTCGCCTTCCCGCCGGCGGCGCAGCCGCAACGGCCACTGCAGGCGGGCGGCATCGAGGAGCGCCACGTCAGGCCCCTGGTCCAGGAGGCCAATTTCCTCCCTTGACACGTATTCCATGCGCAGAGGAATGGGCAAGGACGATACATCATCCACATCTACAATAATGTATACCTCCTCATTTACAGGCTGAACCGGTCGCACCCGTACTCCGCCCCGGCTCACCGAGAGCTCGTGGGTAGGGCTGTGGAAGCGCTTGCCCTCGTTCCCGTGGAGGGCCTGGGCTACCGGAAGCATCATACTGAATGGAAATCCCAAGGGCCCCAGCACAGAAGCGAGGAAAGCAGGAAGGGCTTCGGACGGCATCCCCAGGGGCACTGCAAGCCGGAACTCCTTATCCCCCTCGCCCTCCGGACGGCCAATGAAGGTATTCAGCAAGGCTTCTTCGCTGGCGAGGCGGGCAATGTTCTCCAGCATCTTGTCGCGGGAACCCGGCCGCAGGTCTTCCAGCAAGGGCAGCAGATCGTGGCGTATCCTGTTCCTGAGGTACTTATCGCTGGAATTGCTGCTGTCTTCCCTCCAACGGATCCCTTCCTTCCGTGCCCAGGCTTCGATGGCGCGACGACCGGTAAAAAGCATAGGCCGGAGGATATTTCCACTACGGGCGGCATAGCCGGTGAGGCCTTTCAGTCCGGTACCGCGGAGGAGATTGATGAAGAAGGTTTCCAGCTCGTCGTCGCGGTGATGGGCCACAGCCACCAGTCCACTCTCCGCAGCGCAAACCTCCGTGAACCATTGGTAACGCAGCTCACGGGCGGCTTCCTGAATACTGATCCCCTTTTCCAGGGTATAGGCCCGGGTGTCCACGCGTTTCACCCTGACTTCACGTCCCATGGAAACTCCCAATGCTCTCACAAAAACCTCATCCTCATCGGATTCCCTGCCCCTGAGCGAGAAGTTCATGTGCAGCAGGGAGAAGTCCAACCCGGCCCGGTGAAAAAGCCAGGCCATGGCCACCGAATCCAGTCCCCCGCTCACCGCCAGCCAGAGCGGGGCTTCCCCTTGGTAAGCGCAGGCGTGGCGGAGGTGATGCTGAAAGGCGGAGAGCATGCCCCAAAGGTAACACAATGCCCATAGCCGCTGTCAGGCTGAATGATGCCGCGAGGGCGGGCTTGTCCGTGCACCCCGATTTTTCGTATCTTCATGCACTTCCGACCGTTCCAACCCATGAGCCGCATCTTCCTGATTACTTTGCTGACCTTATGGCTTATGCCCCTGCTGTACGCCCAGCCCGGCCGCTGCCTGAGGTTCACCGGCCCGGGGCAAGGGGTGTCCGTACCGCACAGTGCATCCCTGGAACTGAGCGTCTTCGGCCAGATGACCATGGAAGCCTGGGTGAAGCCCTCGGTCCATGCGCCGGGCGAACGCATCGTCCTGCAGAAGTCGGACTCCAGCTGGGGGCTGTACCTGCTGGATGGCCTCCCCGCCTTCCGGGTGGCCGACACGGGCATGCATCAGGCCCTGTCGCCCCATCCCCTGGACACCGGACATTGGCATCATCTGGCCGGCACCTTCGACGGGAATACCTTATGCCTCTGGGTTGACGGCATCCCTGTCGCTACCAGCAGTGCTGAATACATCCGCAATGCCGTCAACCTCCCCCTCGAACTGGGCGGTGTGTCAACGGATCCCCAGGCAGGTTTTCAGGGCTTCCTGGACGAGGTGAGGGTATGGCGGAGGGCGCTGGGTGCGGAAGAACTGAGGCGCAACATCCACCGGCCCCTGCCCCTGAACCCTGTTCCCCCCGGACTTTCGGCCTGTTACTCATTGGATGCTGACAGCGGCAGCCTGCTTGCCGATGGTTCGGGACAGCATAATGACGGGCTGCTCTGGGGTCTGGATACCAGCGGGGGACCCGGCAGTGCCTGGAGTCCATCCACTGCCCCCCTGCCATTTCACACCCTCAGGGCCGGGGACCTGGCCCAGGACTCGGTATGGCCAGGGGAGCAGGGCCGCCCCCTGCATCCCTGGTCGAGGGTTCGCCTCGACCATCGCATGGACCTCTACGGCGCCGACAGCCTGCTGTCGGTACTTGTGAGCCTGGACGCCGAGATCGAGATCCACCCCCAGGCCGGGCTCACCGTCAGCGAAGCGATGCAGAGCCTGCCCGGGCAGGACGGCATCATCCTGCGATCCGGCCCCTCCGGGACCGGATCGCTCATAGAGTACAGCAGTGCTGTGCCGGCCACCATCCTCAAATACCTTACCGCCGACACCTGGCACCATTTCTCCACACCGGTAAGCACGGCCCTCAGCGGGGTGTTCACCGGACTCTGGCTCCTGCCCTACAACGAGCCCGGAGGAGGTTGGGGCAATTACATCACCTCTTCGGGCAACCTGCTCCAACCCACCCGGGGCTATGCCACCTGGTCCTCTTCCGCCACCACCGGCAACCATACCCTCTTCATCTTCGGGTTGATGAACGCAGGGCAGGTAAACACTGCCCTCCTGACCCGTTCCGCCGCCGATCCCCGCTACCGGGGGTTCAATTTTATCGGCAATCCTTACCCTTCGGGCATCGACTGGGAGGCCAGGGAAGGATGGACGCGGCAGGGCATCGGCAGCGCCCTGTATGTTTACGATCCACAGCAGCAGAACTACCGGACCTTTGTGAACGGCAGCGGGGTGAACGGGGGCAGCGCCTTCATCCCGCCCATGCAGGGGTTCTTCGTCAGGGTCGATCCAGGGGTATCCCAGGGCCAGGTGACCTTCCGCGATGCCGTGCGCGTGCACGCCCCGGCGGGGAATGTTTCCAACCCAGGCTTTCCGGGCTTCTGCCTCAGGGTGAGCCACGATTCCAGCGGGTTCTACGATGAGGCCCGAATGAACTTCGACGGTGAATGGAACCCCGGCTACGATCCCCTGCGCGATGCCAGCAAGCTCTTCTCCGGCAGCGCCAATGTCCCCCAGCTTTGGACCCTGGCCCCCGACAGCCTGGAAACCCCCATGGCCGTGAATGACCTGGGGAGCTTCCTGGACTCCCTGGCGGTCCCTCTGGCGCTGGATGCCGCAGCGCCCGGGGGCCACAGCCTTCAATTGCAGGCGTGCACGGGATTGGGGAACAGCGCCAGGATATGGCTGGAAGACCTTTTTACCCATTCCTTCACCGACCTGCGTTCTACTCCGTCATACGCATTCAGCAGCGCCGCCGGTGACAGCACTGTGCGCTTCCTGCTCCACCTGGATCCCACAGGGTTCAGCGGCAGGGTGGCCTACCACCATCCCCTGCTGCCCCCCCTGCCTTCGGCCAGGGTGAGGGTGGTGGGGCCCGGGGGCGACACCCTGGTGCTGAACACCGTGGCGGACGGCAGCTTCATTCATCCCTGGCCGGATACGGGACTTCATGTACTCCAGGCCATGCATGAACTCACGGGTGCAGAAGGCGCAGTGAACGCGACCGATGCCCTGCTGATCGCCCGCAGCTTCAGCGGGCTGCATTTGCTGGACAGCCTGCAGCTGCAGGCCGCCGATGTGAACGCTGACGGCAGCGTGAATGCCACCGATGCCCTGATGGTAGCCCGGCGCTTTGCCCAGCTCATCCCCTCTTTTCCCGCCGGGGAATGGGTGTTCGGGGCCCTGCCAGTGGTTGTTGGCCAGCAGGACGTGACCCAGCTGCTGCTGCAGGGGCTGATGACGGGCGATGTCAACGGCTCCCTTTTCCCCTGATCCCGGAAGGCATGGCGTGTAACCGTATCCGATGAACGAGGTATAAGCTGGCATGGAACGATCCCCACGCACCGGGGGCCTGGGGCCCTATCCCGTTCTGCTGCTGAACAGCGTGGCCAGTTACCTTATTGGTCTGTTGCTCATCCAGGGCCTGCACAGCGGCGTCACTGTACTGGTGGCCTCCGCCTATCACATTCCCATCACCTTCGACCTGCAGGGCTTACGCTTTCCCATCAGCAACTACTCTACCCTCTGGACTGCTGATGCCATCCGGATGATCTTCGTGTCAGGGCCCGCGGCCTGCCTGCTGGCCGGTTTCGCCTTCGCCGGATGGTCACTCAGCCTGAGTGGCCGTGAGGTGGTCCGCCGCGACCTCTTCTTCTGGATCGCCTTTCATGGGATCAACCTTGCTTTGGGAAGTATCCTGGCCGGGGTGCTCACCTCCTCGGGCTTCGCCTGGTTTGCCAAATGGGTGTACATGAACGAGACCGCCCGTTTCTTCATCGCATTGCTGGCGCTCTTCGCGCTGGGGCTGGCGGGCATACTCTTTACCCCGATCGGTCTGCGCAGTGCCCCATCCCTTTGGTATATCCGGGGGAGTGATCGTCCCCTGTTTTACTTCAGCCGCTTCCTGGTACCCTGGCTTATGGGCAGCCTGATCATGCTGGCCCTGCGGCTTCCGGTCCTGCCCCTGCACGATCTGATCCTGCTGGGCACGCCCCTCCTGCTGATCGCCTCCCTGGTCACGCACAGCCGTTCCCTGCACGAACAGGACCTGGAGGCTGTCTTTCTGGATGCCCAGGGAACCATAGACCCAGAGGATCCGCGGGCCAAACTTTATGCCCCTCCCCTGAGCCCGCGAATCCGCTGGTGCATGGTGCTTCTCGCCCTGTGGCTGATCGCAGCGTACAGGAGCTGGCTCAGCGCACAGATCGTCATCGGATGATTATGAGGGACCTCCGACATAACCGCCTCAGCATGCTGGCCGAAGTGCTCAAGGGCGCGGCCCTCTCCCTTATGCTGCTCGTATGGACCTTCCCGGCCAACGACTATGCCTTTTCCACCGGCATCGATCCCCCGCTCTCCTGGGTATTCAACTATCTCATTGCGATCGATCCCGGCCTGGGGGAACACATCATCTTTCCCCATGGCCCTTTGGCCTTCCTGACTTATCCCCTGTATTTCAACATCCTGGCGACCCTGACGGTGAACGCCATGCTCAAAGTCAGCCTGTTGCTGGGCCTGTTCCGCCTGTTGCCGGGGCCCGGCCGCGACTTGCGTTGGCTGGGGGCCTTCGCCCTGAGCTTCGCAGTCTCCTTCACTGCGGGCTTTCATCACCTGCTGATGAGCGTACTGCTGCTCTGCTATCTCGTTTATTACCACACAGGCCGGGAGGGGTTTAAGTACGGCGGGTTCGTGCTCACGGCCCTGGCCCTCTTCGTGAAATCGTATACTGCGGTGATGGGTGGCGTCATCACGGGCGGCTTCCTTCTTTACCAGTACCTGCGCTTCCGGAGCTGGCGCACTACGCTCCGCGACCTGGGGCTCATGGGCCTGGCGGTGCTGATCCTCTGGGTTGGGCTCTACGGAAGTCCGTGGGGCCTTCCCCGCTACCTCCTGGGGATATGGCACCTGGCCCAGGACAACTCCTCCGCTGCCTCCCTTTACCCTCAGAACGACTGGTGGGTGCTGGGCGCGTTCTTCCTGCTTATAACGGCTTTAGTCATCATAGACACCGGCCCCAGGGCCATTTTCTACTGGGCTTTGGCAGGCTTCCCCCTCTTTGCGTTCTGGAAGCACGGTATGGCCAGGGAAGACGTCTATCATGTCAGGAGTTTCTTTATTTCACTCTCCCTTGTCCTGCTGCTGTGGCTTCTTTTCCTGCCCGGGCGCAGGGTATGGAAGTCCTTGCTGGCAGTGGGCGCACTGCTGGTGTTCAGCCTGAACATGCCCAACGCCCTGCACTTCGAGCCGGCACGATATGAGCTGAACGGCCCCTGGAACCTTCAGGCCTGGCTGAGCGATCCCGGGGGCATCCGCCGGCAGGCCAGGGAGGCCAGCGAGGCAGCCATTGCCGGGCAGCGGCTGGGCCACGATATGCGCCAGGCCATCGGGAAATCCACTGTGGATGTGTATCCCTGGGACTATTCCATCATAGCCGCCAACGGACTGAACTGGAAACCGAGGGTCGTGATCCAGAGCTATGCCGCCTATACACCGTGGCTCGACGAGCAGAATGCGGAACATTTCCGGTCGGAGGAAGCCCCGCGTTTCATCCTGTGGGAGTTGCAGAAGTCCACACCAGACCTCAACGGAGGGATGTTCAACAGCATCGACCAGCGCTATCTGCTGAACGACGAGCCCAGAACGCTGGAAACGGTGATGACGCATTACCGCTTCCTGATGCAGGACGATCGTTTCCTGCTGCTGGAGCACCGTGGTGCGCCCATTACCCTTCAACACCGGGAGCTGGGGTTGCTCAAGGCTGCCTGGGGACAATGGATCCCTTTGCCGGAAACCGGAGCGGATCAGCTCAGGGCCAGGGTCCATATCCCAAAAACCCTGATGCGCAGGCTAAAAAGTTTCCTGTACAAGGATGAGCAGTTCTGGATCTACCTGGGGCTGGATGACGGCAGTGTGCACAAGTACCGCATCGTTCCCGGGAATGCTGCCGATGGGCTTTGGATTACTCCCTACCTGTGCCGGACCGGAGCGCAACGGCAGGTTGAGCGCATCCTGTTCAGGGCCTCGGGACAGCATCTGATGACGGACAGCATAGGAATTCGATGGGAAACCCTGGGTTGGCCTGAGGGTTCCGGCGGTATGCGTTCCTTCTTCGGCCCTTTGGATGAGAATACCGATAGCTTATTGCTTCAAAGCCAGCTGAACCCCGGTGAACCCCTGGCTCCACCCTGGACAGGAGGTGAACCGTATTTTTCTGCTGATGCCGGGATGGATGGCCGCACAGGGATCCGCCTCCCCGGCGGTGCGTTCTCCCCAGCCTTCAGTTTGCCCCTCGACCCCCTGGATGCCGATGAACTCAGGATACAGGCCGAAGGCTGGGTGAAGGCCCCGGATTACCGCGGACGCGGCAAGGTTATGCTGGTGATCTCGGTGGATGGCCCGGAAGGCAATGTCCGTTGGAAGGGAACTTCCATTGATGATCAACTGATCGATCGCCGCCACTGGAATCACATGATCAGCATAGTCGACTTCCGTAAAGGAATTCCCGGTGCAAAGCTCAGCGTGTTCTTCTGGAATACGGGAGAAGAGGAGGTGATGATTGATGGGCTTAGCGTGCGTATCTGGTCTCGAAAATAGCCGTTGGGGGCTCGCGATGTTACGCCAGCTTGCCCCCTAACACTTCAACCTGTATTTTTTTGCGCAGGCAAAGCCTCCCATTTATCCTGTCCGCAGGCAAAGCCTACGGACAACTTCCATCACTTCTACTCACTTCAATAAAAAACCCGGACCTCACGGCCCGGGCTGGGATATAGAAGATTGGTTTTGGGTCTTTATTCCACTGACCAGGTATTGCCGCTGCGCAGGAGGTCGTCCATATTTTTGATGGGAGATGTTTCCCTGGCGTGGGCGATCTGGTTTTCAAGCAATACCTCGTAAGTGACTTGTTTTACCCTGCGGATCACTCCGAGGGCCATAGGGAAGGCCGGAGGGGTCATCCCGGCGATCATCATCTGGATACCGGTATCGGAATGGTCGGGATCGTGCACCAGCAGGTCCTTTTCCGTTATGCCGTTTTCCCCCAGCCGGACTACCTCGAGGGCGAGGCCGTTGAGGCGGATGCCCTTGTCGTTGTCTTTGCCGAAGATCATCGGCTTGCCTTCTTCCAGGATGATGGTGTTGTCGTCCTTGGTGGCCTTGTTGGTGATCAGGTCGTGCACCTTATTATTGAAGATCACGCAGTTCTGCAGCACTTCCACCAGGGAGGTCCCTTTATGCCTGGCGGCATCCATGAAGATGTCGGTCATCATTTTGGGGTTGGTATCCAATACCCGGGCAAAGAAAGTGCCCTGGGCCCCGATGACGAGTTCGCCGGGATTGAAGGGGTGCTCGATGGTCCCCTGGGGCGAGGTTTTGGTAACCGAACCCATGGGGGTGGTGGGCGAATACTGCCCCTTGGTGAGGCCGTAGATCTTGTTGTTGAACAGCAGGATATTGATGTCGAGGTTCCTGCGGAGCACATGGATGAAGTGGTTCCCCCCGATGGCCATACAGTCCCCGTCGCCGGTGATCATCCAGACGCTGAGCTCCGGGTTGGAGATCTTCACCCCGCTGGCGATGGCGGCGGCGCGGCCGTGGATGCCGTGGATGCCGTAGGTGTTCATATAATACGGGAAGCGGGAGGAGCATCCGATGCCGGAAACCACCACAAAGTTTTCCTTGGGGATCCCGAGTTCCGGGAATACCTTCTCCACAGAATGCAGAATGGCATGGTCACCGCAACCGGGGCACCACTTTACCATCTGATCGCTGACGAAATCATCCTTGGTCAGCTGAACGGGTTGGGTTTTGATCTGTCCTTCCATGGCTTTCAATCCTCCAAAAGGGCGTTGCATGCGTCCACAAGTTCCTTGACCATGAATGGCAGTCCCTGGATCTTGTTGAGCTGATGATACTTATACTGAGGGAAGTTGATCTTGAGGTATTTCACGAGTTGGCCAAGGTTCAGTTCGCAGACAATGATCTTTTTGTAGCGGCCCAGGATCTCTTCCACATTGAGCGGCAGGGGGTAAATATGCCGCAGGTGCATCATACTCACCTTTTTGCCTTCGGCCTGCATCTGCTGCACGGCTTCGAGGATTACCCCACGGGTGCCGCCCCAGCTCACCACGAGCAGGTCGTTTTCTTCGGGTCCGACCACCTCCTGTTTAGGGATGAAGTTGGCCACCCGGTTCACCTTCTCCTCGCGCAGTTCGCACATGCGCTGATGGTTGAGGGGGTCGTGGGATACATGGCCAGTAATGTCCCATTTCTCCAATCCGCCTACCCTGTGCCTGAGGCCTTCGGTGCCTGGAACGGCCCACTGCCTGCGTAGCTTTTCCTCATCGCGGAGGTAAGGTTTGTAGTCAGGATCGTTCGCCTGGGCAATGGGAGGATGGATTGCAGGCATATCTTTCATGGAGGGGATGCGGAACATTTCCGACCCGTTGGCGAGGTAACCGTCGGTAAGCAGGATGACGGGGGTCATGTGCTCGAGCGACAGTTTGGTAGCTTCGAATGCGGCGTAGAAGCAATCGCCTGAGCTTTGTGCGGCGATGATGATGACCGGGGCTTCCCCATTGCGGCCGTAGAGGGCCTGGAGCAGGTCCGACTGCTCTGATTTGGTGGGAAGTCCCGTGGATGGGCCTCCGCGCTGCACGTCGACGATCACCAGGGGCAGTTCGGTCATCACGGCCAGGCCGATGGCTTCGCTTTTGAGCGAGAGGCCCGGGCCCGAGGTGGTGGTGACCGCGATGGAGCCGGTATACGAAGCCCCGATGGCCGAAGTGATCCCGGCGATTTCGTCCTCTGCCTGAAACACCTTGACTCCGAACTGTTTATGATACGAAAGTTCCTGCAGGATTTCCGTAGCCGGGGTAATGGGGTAGGATCCCAGGAAGATCTGGCGTCCGGCCTTTTCCGCAGCGGCCATGAAACCCCAGGCCGTAGCCTGGTTGCCCGTGAGGTTGCGGTAGGTTCCGGTGTTCAGCGGGGCCGGGGCCACATTGAAGGTATTGGAGATTACCTCAATGGTGTCGGCGTAATCGTACCCTGCGGTCAGTACCCTGCGGTTGGCCTCCACGATGAGGGGGTTGGACCTGAACTTCTTCTCGAAGAAGCTCATCGTGGTTTCCATATTGATATTGAAGAGGTAGTAGAGCATGCCCAGGGCGAACATGTTCCTGGACTTGCCAGCGACTTTATGGTCCACTCCCAGGTCCTTCACGCTCTCCCTCACCAGGTTGGTGATGGGGGCCCTGATCACGCGGTAGCCATCGAGTTCTCCGCTCTCCAGCGGGTCCTTCGCATATCCGGCCCGTTCAAAACCCTTGTCGTTGAAGGCATCGGTATCCACGATGATGATCCCGCCCTTCTTGGTCCATTTCAGGTTGGACTTCAGGGAAGCCGGGTTCATGGCCACCAGCACATCTGCAAGATCCCCTGAGGTATGGATCGGTTTGGAGCCGATGTGTACCTGATATCCTGAAACCCCGGCCACGGTCCCCTGAGGGGCGCGGATCTCCGCGGGATAGTCGGGGAAGGTAGCGAAAACATTACCCTCCTGTGCGGCGGCATCGGAGAACAGCGAGCCCGTGAGCTGCATGCCATCCCCGGAGTCTCCCGCGAATCGAATGACAACATCTTCAAGTTCAATAACTTGACCTGGTCTTTGACCCATCTCTTCCGGATTTGAATTTCGGCAAAGGTAAGGGTAATATAGCTTGCGCTGTCCGATCCGGCACTCAGGGGGTAATTTGGAAAGCATCTAAATTTTTCGATCTGACCAGACCTTGATAACCAGGAAATTACCTCACCACAGTCGCAACTGGCTGCTTATATGCACTATACGGTCATGCATTGCGGAAATCGCAGTCTTTACCCAGGAACCAGCTGAATAGGGCACACAGTTCGTCTGGGGCGTCGGAATGCACCCAGTGCGTGGCTCCGGGTATAGTCTCGATGCTGGAATTGGGGAAGAGGCTGCGGATGACCGGTCGATCGGCCTCGGTGATGTAGTCCGATTCTCCCCCGGCCACGAAAAGCGTAGGGCCGGGAAAGGGGTGGGCACTGCTGACGGCATCGAAGATGGAGGACAGGTTCTCGCTGATGGCGTCCAGGTTGGGCCTCCAGGCCAGGGTGCTGCGCTCAGGGCGGTAGAGGTTTTTCAGGATGAACTGGCGGATCCCGGGTTGAACGATGGTGTGCGCCAATTCCTCCTCCACTGCGTTGCGGCTGTCCACCCGGCTGAAGTCCACTGCCTGCATGGCGGCGATCATCCGCTGATGGATCAGGCGGGGCGAGTATTTGCGGGGGCTCATATCCACAACGATCAGCCGGTCGACCTCCTCCGGATGCTCCAGGGCGTATTTCATCACCACCTTGCCGCCCATGGAGTGTCCGACCAGCACCGGCCTTTCCATTTCGTGACGCTGGATGAACTCCTGAAGGTCAGCAGAGAGCACCTCATAATCGAACGCACTGCTGTGGGGCGATTGCCCATGATTGCGCTGATCCGGGATAAAGACGCTGAAGCGTTCGGCCAGTTTTCTCCCGAAAGTGACCCAGTTGTCGCTCAACCCGAACACCCCATGCAGGATGATCAGGGGCTGGCCTTCGCCGAAATGCCTGTAGAACAGTTCCATACTTTAATCGAATGTGATCTTGACCCCGGGCAGTGCCTGGATGATCTGTTCGCGGGTGGCTTCATCAAAAGTGTTGCCGCCCAGGTAAAGTTCCTGCAGCCAGGTCATTGAAAGGATATGGGACGGCAATTCACTCAGCCCGTGGTTCCTGAGGTCCAACACCTTGAGCTTTGACAGCCGGACCATCTCTTCCGGAAGAGGGGTGCCCTTTACATTGGCCAGGTGGAGCCTCTCCAGATTGACCAGGCCCCCGATCTCGGGCCCAAGGCGAAGGGTGGTGTTGTTTCCCAACTGGAGCACCCTGAGCTCAGTGAGAAGGGCGAATTCCGGCGGGAGACTGCGGATCTGGTTGCAGAAAAGATCGAGGTCCTTCAGCCTGCGCAGCTTACCAATCTCCGGGGGGACCTGGGTTATCCGGTCTTTGCTCAGGTTAAGCTCTTCGAGGCTTTCCAGGCCGAATACTCCCTCAGGGATGCGGTGGAAAACGTCCCTGTATAGGTCCAGCTTCTTCAGCTTCTTCAGCTGGCCTATTTCGAGGGGAAGGTCTTTGAGCGGCTCATTGAAGTTGAGGTCCAGCTCTTCAAGCTCCTTCAGCCTGCCGATCTCCGGGGGAACGGAGGCCAGCTTGTTGCGGTGGAGGTCGAGGCGGCGCAGTTTTTTCAGCTCCCCGATGGCGGCGGGCAGCTGCACGAGTCTGTTGCCATAAAGGTCAAGGACTTCCAGTTCCCGCATCCTGCCGATCCCTTCCGGCAGTTCACTGAGTTGGTTGTTGCGTAGCACCAGCACTTTCAGCTGCTTCATCCGCATCAGGGCGACTGGGAGATGACGGATACGGTTATCGCTGAGGTTCAGCTCCTCCAGTCCCTCGAATTCGGTGATCCAACCGGGGATGGTGTCGAGCTGGTTATAATAAAGCCAGAGCACCCGGAGGCCGGGAAGGCTGCGCAGGGCTTCGGGCCAGGTGCTGAGCTGGTTATGGGATAAATGAAGGGTGTGGACCCCAATCAGGGGGCTGAGGTCCTGGGTGATTTCCAGGCCGTTGACATTGGACAGCATCAGGGTGTGCACCCCGGCGGGGCTGCGCAGGGCCATATCCACGGAATAGGCGATCCCGGGGTCGCGTGCCGGCTGCCCCATGAGCACGCCGGGCAGCAGCATTAGAAGTAAGTACCAGGTTCTCATAGGGTTCCTTTCCTGATCTCGTCCAGATAGGCCGCTATGGTGTTCTTGAGGCCCAGGTAGAGGGCATCGCTGATCAGGGCATGGCCGATGGATACTTCGAGCAGTCCCGGTACCTTACGCACGAACCAGGCGAGGTTGTCCAGGCTGAGGTCATGACCGGCATTGAGGCCCAGTCCGACACGCCTGGCGGTGAGGGCTGCCTCGGCAAATGGCGTCACCGCAGCCTCCGGATCTGCGGGGTAGAGCGCCGCATAGGGCTCAGTATAGAGTTCCACGCGGTCGGTTCCACAGTCCGCGGCCGCCTCAATCATCGCAGTTTCGGTGCCGATGAAAACAGAGGTACGGATGCCTGCTTCCCTGAAACGGCCAATCACCTCGCGCAGAAAACTGGCCCGGGCGATGGTATCCCAACCGGCGTTGGAGGTGAGGGCACCGGGGGGGTCAGGCACCAGGGTCACCTGCTCCGGCTTCACTTTCAGGACCAGGTCGATGAAAAATTCTGACGGGTAGCCTTCGATATTGAATTCGGTATGCACCACCGGCCGAAGGTCCAGCACATCGCGGTAGCGGATATGGCGTTCATCGGGACGCGGGTGCACTGTAATGCCCTGGGCCCCGTATTCCTGGCAGCGTATGGCTGCCTGGACCACATCGGGCACATTGCCCCCCCTGGCATTGCGCAGGGTGGCCACTTTGTTGATGTTGACGCTGAGCCTGGTCATACTCTCCGTTTTCATGGCGCAAAGGTACGCCATTTTGGCGGGCCTTTCCGGCAGGAGGGCGCGCCCCGGATTTGTGTTACCTTTGTTGAAAAGCCTTGGTCCCATGTATGCACGCGACCTGGTCAGCGACCTCATTCCCGTCCTCCGCACCTCCAACACCGGTATCGAGGCCATACAGCTGATGGATGAGGCGCGGGTCGGTCATTTGCCCATTGTAAATAATGAGTCTTTCCTGGGGCTCATCTCAGAAGATGACATTTACGACCTCGACCAGCCCGAACAACCCATTGGCAACCACCGTCTGAGCCTTCCCCGGCCTTTTGTGCTTGAACACCAGCATGTCTATGAAGTCATCAGGGTAATGTGGGAGGAGAAGCTGAGCGTGCTCCCGGTACTCGACCAGCACCAGAACTACCAGGGTTGTATCCTGGTACAGGACCTGCTGGGCCATTTCGCCGGGCTCAGTGCGGCCAATCAGCCAGGGGGCATCATCGTATTGGAGGTAAACCAGACCGACCTGGTGCTTTCGGAAATAGCCAGGATAGTGGAATCGAACGATGCCAAGGTGCTCAGCCTTTATGTCGGGAGTCCCGTGGATTCCACCCGGCTCGACGTGACCCTGAAGCTCAACCGCATGGACATCGGGCCGGTGCTCCAGACCTTCAGCCGTTTCAATTATGTGGTAAAGGCCACCTTCACCGAGGGGGAGTATACCGATGACCTCAGGGAACGATACGAATCCCTGATGCGATTTCTCAATGTGTGACCCATGACCACTCCCTTGAACCCAATCCCTGAGCCATGCGCATAGCGATTTACGGCAGGAACTTCAACCCGGAGTATTTTCCCAGCATGCAGCTGATCGTGGATGTGCTGGAAGATGCAGGGTGCAGCCTGCAGGTCTTTCAAAACCTGCATCAATACATTCATGACAAGGTAGTGTTCCGCAGCGAGGTTTCCTCTTTTTCGGGGCAGGACGACCTGCGGCGCGACACTTCCCTGCTGCTTTCCGTGGGGGGTGATGGCACCCTGCTGGACACCATCACCCTGGTAAGGGACTCCGGCATCCACATTGCCGGCATTAACCTGGGCCGGCTCGGCTTCCTTTCGTCCACCAGCCGCCACGAGATCACCCAGGCCGTGGGGGAGCTGTTGGCCGGGCGTTATGCCCTCGACCCGCGCAGCCTCATTCGCCTGGAGAGCCGTGCCGGGCTCTTCGGCCCCCTGAACTTCGCCCTGAACGAGGCCAGCCTGTACAAAGCCGTGCCCAATACCATGATCAGCATTCAGGCATGGGTTGACGGCATGTTCCTCAACTCTTACTGGGCCGACGGGCTCATCATCGCCACGCCTACCGGGTCGACCGCCTATTCCCTGAGTTGTGGGGGGCCCATCATTGCTCCCTCCTGTTCCAATTTCATCATCACCCCCATTGCCTCGCACAATTTGACCGTGCGGCCTATCGTTATCCCCGACTCCAGTGAGGTCAGGATCCGTGTGGACAGCGGTGGCAACGAGTACAATGTGAGCCTTGATTCACGGCTCGAAGTGCTGCAGGCCGAAAGTGAGATGGTGTTCCGCAAGGCCGGTTTCGTGGTGAACCTGGTGAGGCTCAACAACCAGAACTTCTACCGCACCATCCGCGACAAGCTGAACTGGGGCATGGATGCAAGGAACTGATACTGTTAAAAATACTCAAGAGGTTTGCCCGCGCAGGAAATATGTAATAATTTAGCGCCCTGTTTTTCAGGGAAGAGCAGGAAAAACACCAGAACCTGAACATCATGAGAAAAGCACTCTTGACCCTGATGGTCGGCTTGCTGGCCGCCAGCCTGTCGGCCCAGCGATCGGAGGTCGGCCTCACGCTTGGCACCACGTATTACCTGGGGGACCTGAACTACAGGAGCCATTTCGGGCTTACCCAGCCGGCCGGTGGATTGCTGTACCGTTACAACCTGAACCCGCGTTGGGCGCTGAAGATGAACGCCATATACGGGGAAGTCCTGGGGGACGACGCCTCCTCTGTTGGGGAAAACCCTTCGCGCAACCTCAGTTTCAAGAGCCATGTACTGGAGTTCGGGGCCAACATGGAGCTGAATTTCTTCCGCTATTTCACCGGCAGCAAGAAAAGCCGCTTCAGCCCCTACATTTTTGGCGGGGTGTCGCTGTTCTCCTTCAACCCCCAAGCCGAATATGACGGCGAATGGTATGAGCTGCAGCCCCTGGGCACCGAAGGTCAGGGTACCACCGCCTATCCTGATAAAAAGATCTACGCCCTCACCCAGGTGGCCTTCCCCTTCGGGATAGGGTTCAAGTACAGCGCTTCACGCAGCATTTGCATCGGGGCGGAATGGGGCATGCGCAAGACCTTCACCGATTACCTGGACGATGTGAGCACTGTGTATGCCGATCCTGATGTGTTGCTTGCCGAAAATACCGAGATCGCCATGCTCCTGGCCGACCGTTCGGTGCAGATCAGCGGGGAACCCCCCGTGGAGCCCGGCATGCAGCGCGGCGACAGCAAGAACAAGGACTGGTACTCCTATGCGGGGGCCTTCCTCACCTTCAAGATCCGGGGCAAGAATCACGGGGCCTGTTCGGATTTTCAGGGAAACAAGAGTTATCGAGATTACATATACGAGAGATGATCCTGCGGACGTGCGCCTGAGCGCACGCCAGTGGGGAAGTGGGCCAGATGAGTTTCAAGGAAAAGATCGATCCCGAGCGTTTACCGCAGCACATTGCCATCATCATGGACGGCAACGGGCGCTGGGCCCAGCAGCGTGGCCAGCTCAGGGTTTACGGACATGAGCAGGGCGTGACCGCCGTGCGCGAAGCCGCCGAAGGGGCCGCGGAGATCGGGGTGCCCTTCCTTACCCTGTATGCTTTCTCTACAGAAAATTGGAACCGTCCCAAGGAAGAGGTGGATGCCCTGATGGGACTGTTGGTGGAGACCATCGACAAGGAGATCCCCACCCTCATGGACAACGGCATCCGCCTGAACACCATCGGGGACATTGAATCCCTGGGGGAGGACTGCCGCCTTCAGCTCCGCCGGGCCATGGAACGCACCTCCACCAACACCCGCATGGTCCTTACCCTCGCCCTCAGCTACAGCGCCCGCTGGGAGATCACCCGGGCGGCACAGCGACTCGCCGGTGACATCGCCCAGGGTAAGGTGGCTCCTGAAGGCATTGACCAGGACCTCTTCTCCTCCTATCTCGAGACCTCCGGTATACCCGACCCTGAGCTCCTCATACGGACCAGCGGCGAGTACCGTCTCAGCAATTTCCTGCTCTGGCAAATGGCCTATACCGAGCTCTGCTTCATCCCCAAACTCTGGCCCGACTTTACCCGGGACGACCTCTACAAGGCCATCGTCGACTTCCAGTGCCGCGAGCGCAGGTTCGGGAAGATCAGCGGACAACTAAGCATCTGACCCTTCATGATACGCCCATATCTCCTGATCATCCTGTCGTTCTTCCTGGCCATGCCCGCTGCCCTCGCCCAGATCAAGCTGGGAGACCAGGGGGAGGTGGATTATGCCAGCCCCAAGACCTATACTATCGGTGGGATCACCGTACAGGGCGTGGAGTACCTCGACCATAACGTGCTCATCCTGCTGACCGGGCTCAGCGTGGGGGATGTGGTAGAAATCCCGGGGGAGAAGATCACCGGGGCCATTGATAAGCTATGGCAGCAGGGGCTGTTCGAAGACATACGCATCAGCCTGCTGCGCACCGACGGGGAACTGGCCTTTCTGGAGGTCAGCCTTAAGGAAAGGCCCCGCCTGAGCCGGTTCAGCTTCAAGGGGGTGCGCAAGGCCGAAGCCGACAATCTGCGCGACGAGATCAAGATCGCCCGGGGCGACGTGGTGACGGCCTATACCATTATGAGTGCCCAGGAGAAGATCCGCAACTACTTCATTGACAAAGGATTCCTCAAGGCCGAGGCCGAAGTGCGCCAGGAGCGGGATACCGCCCTGTCCAACAGCGTGGTGCTGGAGTTCAGGATACGCAAGCACCAGCGGGTGCGCATCGACAACATCGTATTCGAGGGCAATAAAGAAGTGAGTGAAGCGCGGCTGAAGTCCGCCCTCAAGGAAACCAAGGACAAGGCCGTGATCAGGCCTTTCGCCCTGTTGGATTCCCTGCTGTGGAGGGGACCGGGCAAGGTGTTGAACTATGGGCGCGACGGTGCCTCGGAATGGCTGGCCGAACAGAGCGGAAATAACCTGCGGATCCGCATTTTCAAGAGTTCGAAATACATCGAGAGCAACTTCCTGCAGGACAAGGTGGGCCTGGTGGAACGGTACAATGAACTGGGCTACCGCGACGCCCTGGTCACTGGCGACAGCATTAGCTGGAACCCCGACGGGACCGTTGACCTGCATATTTTTCTGGAAGAAGGCCGGAAATACTACTTCCGGAACATCACCTGGGTAGGGAACACCAAATACCCGGCCTCCACCCTCGATGCCATGCTTGGGATCAAGAAGGGGGACATATACAACCAGAAGAAGCTGGATGCCAACCTCTCTTACAATCCCAGCGGGTATGATGTAAGTTCCCTTTACCTCGACGACGGCTATCTCTTCTTCCAGCTCGTTCCTGTGGAGACCCAGGTGCTGAACGATTCCATAGACATTGAAATCCGCCTGAGGGAAGGAAAGCAGGCCACCATCAACAAGGTCAGCATCAAGGGCAACACCAAGACCAACGACCATGTGGTGATGCGGGAGATTCGTACCCGGCCGGGGCAGCTGTTCTCCAGGGCCGACATCATCCGCACCACGCGTGAGCTGGCCCAGCTGAAGTATTTCAATGCAGAGAAGATCAACCCGGTGCCCATCCCCAATGCCGCCGACGGCACCGTGGACATAGAATATGAAGTGGAAGAGACCAGTGCCGACCAGATTGAGCTGAGTGGTGGCTGGGGGTACGGCCGGGTGGTAGGCACCCTGGGGCTTTCGTTCAACAACTTCTCCGTTCGCAATATGTTCAAGCGTAACGCCTGGCAGCCGGTGCCTTCGGGTGACGGGCAAAAGCTGAGCGTGCGCATGCAGAGCTATGGCACAGGCTACCTGAGCTACAGCGCCTCCTTTACCGAGCCCTGGCTGGGGGGCCGCAAGCCCAACGCCTTCAGCGTATCCTATTTCCATTCGCTCTATTCCAACGGGGTTGACCGTGGAGATACCAACCGTTCGGCCTTCGTCATCGATGGAATCACCCTGGGGCTCGGGCAGCGCCTGCAGTGGCCCGACGACTTCTTCACCTGGTACCACAGCCTGAGCTATCAGAGCTACCGCCTCGACAACTACCAGCGCATCTTCTCCTTCAGCGACGGAAAGTCCAACAACATCAGCTACGGTATTACTGTAGGCCGAAACTCGGTGGATGCCCCTATATACCCACGCTCCGGATCGGAGGTGTCGGCTGCCGTTACCGCTACTCCACCCTATTCCCTGCTCTGGCCCAAGGACTATGACGAGCTTTCGGATGCCGAGAAATACAAATGGATAGAGTACCACAAATGGAAGTTCAACGTATCGTGGTTCACACGCCTGGCCGGCGACCTGGTGCTGCATACCCGGGCCAAGTACGGTTTCCTGGGCACCTACAACCGTGACCTGGGGGTGACCATTTTCGAGCGCTTCTATCTGGGCGGGGACGGGCTGTCGGGTTACAACAACCTCGACGGGCGCGAGATCATCGGGATGCGCGGCTACAGCAACGAAAGCGTGACCCCGGAGTACTACAAGAACTCCAACCTTGGGGGGACCATATACTCCAAGTACACTATGGAGCTCCGTTATCCTGTTTCGCTCAATCCCAACGCCACCATTTATGTTATGGGCTTTATGGAGGCCGGGAACGCCTGGCTGAAGTTCAACCGCTTCGACCCCTTCGACGTGAAGCGTTCCGCGGGCTTCGGGCTCAGGGTCTTCCTGCCGATGTTCGGCATCCTGGGTCTCGACTGGGCCTATGGGGTTGACGACATCTACGGGCTTCCCAATGCCAGCAAGGGGCAGTTCCACTTCTCCATCAACCAGTCCATCGATTGATCCTGAAACTTTGGTACGCTCTTTGGTAATCCACTCGTGAATCATCGAACCATAAGGCATCCATTGCCACAAAAAAGGAGGTTATTATGAGAAATCTGATCCTGACCGTGATCTTCATCACTGCAACGGCCTTCTTCTCCTATGCCCAGAAGTACGCCTATGTGGACACGGACTACATCATGGAAAATATCCCCGAATATGGGGCTGCCCAGGAGAAGCTGAACGAATTGTCGGTAGAATGGCAGAAAGAGATCGAAGGGAAGTTCTCCGAGATCGATAAGCTGTACAAGGCCTATCAGAGCGAATCGGTGCTGCTGCCCGAGGACCTGAAGCGCCAGCGCGAGGAAGAGATCGTGAAGAAGGAACGCGAAGCCAAGGAACTGCAGAAGAAGCGTTTCGGGCAGGACGGGGACCTCTTCAAGAAGCGCCAGGAGCTGATCAAGCCCATACAGGACAAGGTGTACAACGCCATTGAGGAGATTGCCAATACCAAGGGCTATGCCTTTGTGTTCGACAAGGCCGGGAACATGACCATGTTGTTCGCCAGCCCCAAGTTCGACCTCAGCGATGAGGTGCTGCGCAAGATCGGTAATGTGGTGGAAAATCAATAATATCAGTCCTTTCCATAAAGGATAATCCCTACCTTTGCACCCAACAAATCCCGCTGCAATGAAGCAAACCCTGAAGATCCTCGTCCTGTTCGCCCTCATGTCCGGTACGGCCCCCCTGATGGCCCAGAAGGCCCCCAAGTTCGGTCACATCAATTTTGCCGAGCTGTACAGCGTGATGCCCGGTCAGGACACCATACAGAAGAACTACGAGACCTATGCCACCGAGTTGAGGACCACCCTCACCGCCATGCAGGCAGAGCTCGAGAACAAGTACACCGACTATCAGAACAACATGGCTACTTTTTCGGCCGTGATCAAGAAGATCAAGGAACAGGAGATCCAGGACCTTCAGGCACGCATCGAGGCGTTCCAGATGTCGGCCCAGCAGGACCTCAACGCCAAGGAAGAGGCACTGACCAAGCCATTGATCGACAAGGCCCGCGCGGCCATAAACGAAGTGGCCAAGGAAGGCGGATTCACCTATATCTTCAATGCCAGCGAAGGCCTGCTGCTGTACAATGAAGGTGGGGAGGACATTATGCCCCTGGTGAAGAAGAAACTGGGGATACAGTAAGCGTTTCCCTGAAAAAAGAGGGGCTGCCCGATGCGGACAGCCCCTTTTTATTTGCACTGATTTTGGATGGAATAATCCCTAAACCTGACGAAAGATTACTCGCTTTCAATAATGGTTTATGGTAGTCTGGCATTTTGAGCCATCAACCAAAAATAATCAATCGTCACCCTCCCATCTCCTGTTTCAGGCCGGCCACCCAGGCGTCGATGCGCCCGCCGGTGAGCTCCGGCTGATGGTCTTCGTCCAGGGCCAGCCCAACGAACATATCGCCGTCGAGGCCCAGGGAGCCGGTGAAGTCATATCCTTTGGCCGGCCAACGGCCGATCAGGCGTGCGCCGAACTTGCTGAACTCTTCATAGAGCAGGCCCAGTCCATCCACGAAATGATCAGGATAGAGGACATGGTCGCCCAGCCCGAAGAAGGCCACATAGGTATGGTCGAGCCTCAGGCCCTGCTTTTCCATGGTGTGGAAAAAGGGGCCCCAGGCATTGCTTTCCACGGCTTCCTCCCAGTTTTCGGCACCTACGGTGGAGCCGCCCAGGATGATGAGATCGTAGCCGGCCAGGGTGCTGATGTCCACGTCGCTGACCAGCTGGAGGGTAACCCCGCCAAAGCTTGAGGCAATACGATGGGCTGCGCGGTCAACGTTCCCGCCCTTGGGCCAATAGATCAGCAGGCTTTTCTTCATAATGGTGGAGTGTAAAGGGATCAGGGGTCAAAAATAGGAAAAAGCAAGGCGAAAAGCCCAGGATGGGCTCATTTCTTGAAGGGCAGGAACTCGAAACCCAGCCCGAGGAGGTATTGGTTGAAGGACATCTCATAGGACCCAGGGTCGGCATCATCGAAATAGGGCAGGGCATTGAACCAGGACGACTGGTAGGCGAAGCTGAGGTAGAGGGCGTGGCGGTTCCCGGTCAGGAAGCGCAGCCGGGTTCCGGCGGCAGCCATCCAGGTGTCGGTAAAGGTGCCGGCCACGCTGCGGGGGATGGAGCGGATGAAGTAATGGTCGCCGCGTATCCTGTACCTGCTGTACTGCCCGAACAGCGAGAGCCGTAGGTCGCGGCTCAGCCGGAAGCCATATTCCGCAAAGGCGCCATAGGACAGCCGGCCCGAAGGCCAGTCGCCATGCGTGGTGTAGTTGGTGATCTCCTGTCCGCTGTTGGGGTCAATGCGGGTATAGTACTCCAGGTAATCGGAATACATCATGATGCCGGAACCCAGCACCACCCCTGCGGCCCATCCCTTGTACCGCAACCCGGCCTCCAGTCCGAGCGCCCATGAGGAAAAGATATCGGCCTCGTAACGACGGTGGGTCACCCGCTCATCGTATAAGGTGTTGAACTCCATCCTGGCCTTGCCCGGACCGGTGATCATACCTACCCTCATGAAAACCGAAGGGCGATGCCGGTCAGCGCTCCAGGCAGAATCCCGGGCCATGGAGCGACGCAGCGCCAGTTCCTGGGCCATGATGAGGTCATTTACCTCCACTGTATCATAGGTCTGGGGCTTGCTGCTCTTCTCATCAAATTCCTTGATGCTCTGAAAAGGGTTGTACTGTGCGATTCCCAGGGCCCCGGAGAGCCAGAGGGCCAGCAGGCAGGTCAGCACGGAAGAGTTTCTGATCAGTAACATGGACTTGGCAGCGCGTACGCGCGACAACAAAGGTAGTATTTCGTTTTGGTACATGCGAACGAAAACACTTGACTTCGTGATTTATATTAGTATCTTTGTGATATCATAACAATATCAATCATGAAAGAAGAAAAGAGCTATTCTGCCTTATCGGGCTATCCTTTCCTGTTGCTGTCCCTGGCCCTGGTTGGCCTATCGATATGGGGGCTGGCCGCGCGCGAGTGGCTATGGCTTATCCCAGTGCTGGCGGCCGGAGTCTTCCTGATGCCGGGCATGGTGGTGGTTAACCCCAACGAATCGAGCGTGCTGGTGCTGTTCGGGGCATACAAGGGCACCATCAAGAAGAACGGGTTCTTCTGGGTCAATCCCTTTTTCACGCGCAAGAAGGTCTCGCTGCGTGCGCGCAACATCGACAACGAGCCCATCAAGGTGAACGACAAGGTAGGCAACCCGATCATGATCGGCATTGTGCTGGTATGGAAGGTGGAGAACACCTTCAAGGCGGCCTTTGAGGTGGACGACTATGTACATTTTGTCAACATCCAGAGCGAGGCGGCGATCCGCAAGCTGGCGGGGCACTACCCCTATGATAATTTTGATGACGAAGGGGCCGAGATCACCCTGCGCTCCGGGGGAGAGGAAGTGAACGCCGTATTGGAAGAAGAGCTGGAGGAACGCCTGGCGATTGCGGGCATCAAGGTATTGGAAGCCAGGATCAGTTACCTGGCCTACGCCTCGGAAATAGCCAGTGCCATGCTGAGGCGGCAGCAGGCATCGGCCATCGTTGCGGCCAGGGTAAAGATCGTGGAAGGGGCCGTGGGTATGGTAGAGATGGCCCTGCAGCAGCTTTCGATGAAGAACATCATTGAACTGGACGACGACAAGAAGGCGGCCATGGTGAGCAACCTGATGGTGGTGCTATGCTCCGACAAGGATGCTGCGCCCGTGGTCAATACGGGTACCCTGCACCACTGAGCATGACCAAGAAGCGTTCCTTTGCATTGAGAATAGATCCCCGACTGCTGGAGGCGTTGGAGAAGTGGGCGGCGGACGAGTTCCGCAGCGTAAACGGGCAGATCGAGTGGATTGTGGACCGTGCGCTGAAGGAGGCGGGACGTTTTCCGAAAACACCCAAGGATCCCCGCTCATAGGCCCAGCCGGTGGCGGGCCACGCGGAGGAAAGCCCGAACGAAGGGCCCCTGGGGAAAGGAAGCAAAAAGTTGCAGTTCCTGATGGAACCGGCTTTGTTCCCCAAGGAAATCGAATACGGTAACCGGTGCATTGCGGAGGAACATATGGCTGAAGATATCCCGTCCCGGATAAAGGTTGCGGGTCAGCACATCCAGAAGGATAGCATCATACAGCGAATAGCGTTTATGGCATAAGGGCATCCTGGCGAAGGGGTGCCCTTTGCTTTGAAGGCTGAGTGCCACCGCTGCGGAATGACGCTGCACGTTGACGAAGGTGAAGCCGGTGGAGGCCTTGGTCCTGCCCCCGGCGGTCCCGAGGTTGAGAATTCGCCGGCCGGTGCGAAGGGGATGCGGGTGATCGGTCATGGGGATCACCCCGAACTCTTCTTCATCTACGACATAGTCCTTGATTCCCAGGATATTTCCCAGATAGTCCTGAAGGGTATTGTGATACTCCTGCTGCTCCCAGACCCTGGGGGAGAACACGGTGAATTCGGCCAGGGCCCGGGTCTCTGTAATTGGGAGGACATACACGAAGCGCACATCCTTCCCCTGCTCCACCCTGAAATCCATGAAGTGGGGAACATCGGGATCGAAGGTGGAACGCGGCATGGTGAGGAAGTAGCCTTTGAAATGCTGCAGGAGGGTGCGGGTCCTCCGGGCCGGGATATCAGGGCGGAGGGCGCTGTTGAACAGCCAGCGTCCGCGGAGGTTTCCGATGCTGGACCTGAGCACTGCGGAATCCTTTTCGCTCTCCAGGCCGAGGATGTCCGCGGTCAGGAACTGTATCCCCGGGGCCGCGGCCAGGCCTTCGCGGACGAGAGCATAGAAGGCGGAGGAGCGGATCATGCGGTAGGCATAGGGAGGAATATCCAGGATGCGTTCCCAGTCAGGGCCCAGCACCTTAAGACGGTCCCATTGCTTGATCACCGCAGCCTGGAAGGGGCCTTCGCCTTTTTCCCAAAAGCACCACGTACGGTCGTCGCCTACGCGGGCCTCGCGGTCGACGATGATCATGCGGTAGCGTCCGGGCATGGCCGTTTCGATATGCCAGGCCAGGCTAAGGCCGGAGAGTCCGCCGCCGGCGAACAGGAGGTCGGTGTCCATCAGCTTTCCCATATTCATCCCATCAGGATCTCGCCTTTCATGAAGGTGACTGCGCGTCCTTTTATGAGGACACGTTCGCCCAGGTCTTCACAGAACAGCTCCCCTCCCCTATCCGAGAGTTGGAGTGCACTGAGGTCCTTCCATCCCAGGCGCTCCGACCAATAGGGTATGAGCACGGTATGGGATGATCCGGTCACGGGGTCTTCATTGATCCCAATGGCCGGGGCGAAGAAGCGGCTGACAAAATCGGAATTCTCCCCCGGGGCGGTCACGATGACCCCGTGTGCTGCGTGGCGCGCCAGTTGGCGAAAGTCAGGCTGGAGGCCGGCGACGATGCGCTCGTGTTCATAGACCAGCATATAATCCCGTCCCAGGTATACTTCCAGGGGTTCCTCGCCCAGGGCTTCGATGAGCTCCACTGGTGCTTCGGCCGGGGCTGCGGGCCGGGCAGGGAAATCGAGGACAATGAGGGGGCCGGACCGGCTTACGGTCAGCTCGCCGGAAGCCGAATGGAAATGGATGCTGCGTTCCCCATAGCCCAGGTGGTGGTACAGGACATGGGCTGTGGCCAGCGTGGCGTGCCCGCACAGTTCGATCTCGCTGTAGGGGGTGAACCAGCGGATGTGAAAGCGGTTGCCGCTCTCCACGAAGAAAGCCGTTTCGCTAAGGTTGTTCTCCCTGGCGATCTTCTGCATGAGGGCATCGGGGATCCACTCCTTTAGGAAGCAAACGGCCGCAGGATTGCCCTTGAAGAGGCAACCGGAGAATGCATCAACCTGAAAGATGGGGATGTTCATAGGCTTGGTTTTCCTGGGTTCAACTCCTGGATAAGGTATCGAAGAATGACGGAGGCCATGAAACCACCGAAGAGGGGGGGCATATAGCTGATGGTGCCCACCCTGGTCTTCTTGTTCTGTTCGTCGACGGCCATCATGGCTTCAGGTGGGACGGGCTCAGGGGAGAACACCACGGTAAAGCCCTGCCGAATGCCCATGCGGTGCAGTTTCTTGCGTACGATGAAGGCCAGGCGGCAGCCGTGGGATTCCTCAATCGGGGCGATCCTCAGCTGGGTGGGGTCTATCTTCCCCCCGGCGCCCATGGAGCTTACCAGACGCTGCCCATTTTCGAGGGCCAGACGGATGAAGTGCAGCTTGGGGGAAAGGGTGTCGATGGCATCAGCCACATAGTCATAGGGTTGAGCCAGCAGCTCGGCTGAACGCTCGTCGCGGATGAACTCGGTATAGACGTGGGCCCTGAGGTCAGGGTTGATATCGTGCAGCCTTTCCGCCAGGGCTTGCGCCTTGGGCTGGCCCAGCCTGCTGCGCAGGGCGATGAGCTGGCGGTTGAGGTTGCTTTCCTGTATGGTGTCCCCGTCGATAAGGGTGAGCTCGCCTACACCGGCCCGGCAAAGGCTTTCGGCCAGGGCAGAGCCTACGCCGCCCAGACCGGCTACCAGGACATGGCTTTTCCTCAGGCGTTCCAGGCCGGGATCTCCGATAAGCAGGCGGGTACGGGAATTCCATTCCATGGGGTGAAATTAGGGATTTCCGTTCAGCCCTTCTCCCAGGGTACGCCCTTTCCATAGCAGCGATCCTTTCCGGCCTGAGTTCCAAGCCTTCATCATCACCTGCAGCATGCCCAGGTGCAGCAGCGGATGCCAGAGGACCTGCTTGCTGGCGGGCTGGCGGCTGGTATGCGCGGTGACCCAGCGCAACATCAGGGCCCCGGCCAAATAAGCCCCAAAACCCATCCAACCCATGAAGGCCAGGGCCCAGAATGGCCCGGTGGTGGTGAGGATTCCAAAAAGGGCCATAGTCCAATAATTCCCGCCGAAGTAGTGATGAATATTACGGGCGAAACCCTGCAGGGCCTCATCATAGCCAGTGTACATGCGGCAGGCGATCTGGCCGTCACTCAGCAGGGTCTCTATACGGTAGCCCCGGCGCTTCATGCTGCGGGCGATCTGTATATCCTCCACCGCCTCCTGCCTGACCAGGGCATGCCAGGTGTTGTGGCGGTATGTTTCGGCCGCAAAGAGCATGCACTGTCCGTTGGCTGCAGCCAGCGAGGGCCTCCGGCTTCGGGCCACGGCAGGCAAGGGGAGCAGGCTGAGCAATATCCAGTTCATCAGGGACACGATCCTCCGTTCTCCCTGGCTCTCCATTACCTGCACCGGGAACAAGGAGAGGAGGTCGAGGTTCCTTGATACGGCGCGATCGATCAGGTCCCTCGCCAGTGTTGGCCCGGGGATCACATCAGCATCCAGGAACAGCAGGTAGTCGCCCCGGGCTTCCCGGGCCAGATGGTGACAGGCATGGTTTTTCCCCAGCCAGCCGCCGGGGAGGGGGCCTCCACGGATTCCCCTCAGCCTGGGATCCTCCCCCTGCATCCGGGAAACGATCTCCCATGTGGCATCGGTGCTTCCATCGTCGTAAACCAGTACTTCCATTACGGCAGGCCCCATGGCGAGGACCCTCTGCAGCAGACCGCCGATCAGCCGGGCTTCATTCCGGGCGGGGATCAGCACGCTGATCGTCCTCTGGGCCCCGCCTGGTGCCGGGGGCAGGTGTACCCTGCCAAGGGCATTGACGAGGGCGACCCCCAGGCGGACCAGCAGCCATCCCAGGGTGATCCAGGCTAAGCCCTGGATTACAGCAGCGGCAACTTCTGCAAACATTGCTGAAGGAAAATGTTGTAGGCCCCGGTAATGTACTCCGGGTGTGGGCGCACCGCTTCCGGTGCAGCCTGGATGAAGATATCCACCCCAGCCCTGGGCCGATCGCCGAAGGCCGGCAGGGTAGCCATGAACCACAAAGGCGCGTCCACTCCTTCAGCCTTCAGTATGCGGTGCCAACCCTGTTGGAATGCCAGGGGGAAGCGGTAGAGCGGCTGCAACTCACCCTGTGGGAAGAGTACCACCAGCTGTCCTTTATCCCTGAGGAGCTGGCTGGCGTAGTTCAGGGAATTCAGGGCGCTCCGTTTTCCGGGTGCGATGGAGAAGGCGCCGGCATAGCTCAGGAACATCCGCGGCCTGAGCTGTTCCTCCAGCATCATCACATGCATGCGTTTTTTAAAGAACCGGCGGTTGACTTCCTGGGCGAAGAAACCATCCCACCAGCTGAAGTGGTTCCCGACCAGTAAGACGCTTTCCGCTGGGGCCTCCCCGGTGGCATGCACGCGCACCGGTCCGAACTGCAGGTGCAGCCTGAGCCGGGAGTATCCCCTGATCAGGGCATTCCAGGGTTCCCTATGTTGCGATGGGATCACGGCTACACATTAATAAGGAGGTTCATGAGCGCAAAAAAGCCGGCCTGGATCACCAGGATATCCCTGGCCAGGGGGTTGGCATAGCGTATCCTGCTAAGTTGGAAAATGCCCAGGAACAGGAAGGAGAGAAGGAACCAGGCGAGATAGTTCTGCAAGGGGATTCCTCCGCCTGCCCAGGACCACATGTCCAGGTGCACAGCCACGGGTTCCATCAGCCAGTCGTAAAGGGTCATGAGCAAGGACCCCAGCAGCAGAGCGGGCAGCACCCTGATCTTCAGGTCGTGGAGAATAAGGTGAGTGCAATAGGTAAGCATCAGCCAGTTGCCTCCAATGAGCAGAGGAACGCCCCAGACCTCCAGTCCCAGGGTACTGCCGTAAGCATACTCGCCAAAAATGAGGCCGCTATGTACTCCGATGGCTTCCACCAGCAGCCCTGTCATGGCCACTCCTGCAAAGAGCAAGAACACCAGGGCTTTCCTGCTTCCTTCGTGAAACAGGGCAAGGAACACATAGCTCAGCAGCAGGCTAAAGGGTACCAGGGGAAGAAAGTACGCTTGCACGGGGCTGAAGCTCAATCCCAGGGCCCCGGCCAGGAAGTAAATGAGGAGAAATACCCGGATGCCGCGGATATGCTTTTTCATAGCGAAAGGATCTTAGCGGTGGCAATGCGTGCGGAGAGCAGGCAAAGGGGGATGCCGCCCCCGGGGTGTACCGAACCCCCGGTATGGAACAGGTTCTTCCGGCGCCCCTGAACGGGGTGACGGTGGAACGCCGACATGGCCCTGTTGCCGTTCGGCCCGTAAAGCGCCCCACGCCATGCCCCGCTAGTGGTGGCCAGGTCGGTAGGAAGAAGGCGGGCTTCACTTACGATATGGGGCCTTATCGGTTGACCCAGCGACTGCTCCAGCTTATCGAGGATACGCTCCCGGCTTTCCGCGGCCAGACGTCCCCAGTCCTGGCCTGCATCGGGGGGTGCATTTACCATGACGAACCAGTTCTCATGGCCGGGGGGGGCATCGGAGGGCACCAGCTTGCTGCTGACAAACACATAAATGCTCATGTCGGGAGCCAGATTGAGTTCACTGAACATCTGCCTGAACTCGTTCTGGTAATCGGCGGAAAAAAACATATTGTGCAGGTCCAGTCCGGGGTAGCTCTTGTTCAGCCCAAGGAAGAAGATGATGGCCGAGGAAGAGAGCCGTTCCGGGGGCAGGGGGTCTTTACGGCTGAAGCCTTCCGGGCCGCTCACGTCGGCAGACGACACCACCACCCCGGCTTCCCGGTACCCCCGGGTAGTTTCCACCCCGGCGATGCGCCCCGAGCGTTCCACCAGGCGCAGTGCGCGGCTATTGAAGTGATAGCTCACTCCCAGCTCCTGGCCCAGGCGATAAAGGCCCCGGGCGAAGCCATACATCCCCTGTTCAGGGAAGTATGCCCCTTCGTTGTGCTCCAGATGGGCGATCACTCTGAGTGTGGCCGGCGCGGAATAGGGGTTGGAACCGCTGTATGTGGCATAGCGATCGAAGAGCTGCATTGCCTGGGGGGTGTGGAACACCCGGGCATGGTGGCGGTGGAGGCTGGTCCATGCCCTGAGGCGGTACAGGTGGGGGTAAGCTTGCAGGTAATCCTTTGAGAATATACGGCCTATGCCCGGCGGATGTTCGAGGAAGACGGGCCGGGTGAGCTCGAACAGCCGGCGGCAGTCGTCAAGGTAGTTCAGGGTATTGCGCACAGGCTCCCCACACTGGCGCTCCAGCGCGGTGGCGAAGGCCTCCGCTTCGGACGGGGCATCCACCAGGGTGCCGTCGGCGAAACGGTAACGGGTGATCAGGGAGAGACGGCGCAGGGGGATGTATTCGGACAGGGATCTCCCCGCACTATGGAAGAGCTCTTCAGCCAGGGCCGGCCAGGTGAACAACGAAGGCCCGGTATCCCAGCGGAAGCCGTCCTGCTCCAGGCTTCCCATCTTGCCGCCGGGGCCTTCCGCGGCCTCATGCACCTCCACGGCCCATCCGGCTGCCGCCAGGCGTATGGCCGTGGCCAAACCGGATACTCCCGCCCCGATGATGAGTGCGTTTTTCATGACTAAGGAACGATTGTCCCCTGCTTTGGTTCACCGCTATTCGGTCCGCAAGCGCTGTTTGATATAGTGTGGGTTCCCGCCCAGGAAAAACATGGCACCGAAGCTAAGGTATTGTCGCAGGTGGTGGTTCTCTGTGAGCCGAACGGTGGAGCCCGCATCGTTCATCAACTGGTCGTACACGCTGCTGATCCCTGCCAGGTGTACATATTCCGCAAAAAAATAATTGCCAGTTTTCATCCCCAGCTCTATTCCCACACCATAGATGGTACTGAAATCGGAGGTCTGATACCTTCTGGAGCGTTCGAACACATAGCAACCGGCGATCCCTCCCTGCAGGTAGGGCCGCCATTTCTTCCCGAAGGTGGCCTTGGCCATGAGCGGAAAGGTCATTACCCCGATGGGATGGCCCTCTTCACCCCCGATCTCGATCCAGAAACCCAGCTTGGGCGACATCACCGCACGCCGGGTAAGGTATTCCAGCTGGGCACCGAATACCAGGGCAGGGAAGCGCTCATACTGAAGGTAGGGCGAGGTAGGCCTGGGCTCCAGTTTGGAGGCCCCGGCGCCCAGGTCAATGCCCATCATCAGCGTCTGGGAACCTCCATGAATGAAGACCCCAAGCAGGACGACCAATAACAGGAGGTGTTTCATCCCCCTAAAGATAGGGAAATGTGGGTCAGATGGAGTTCAGGAACTCGTAGAGATCCTCATCATGCCTGAGGCTAAGCTTTTTCCGGAGCCGGGAGCGGCTGATGAAGGCGCTCGAAGGCTGGATGTTCAGGATATCTGCGATTTCCTTGGAGTTCAGGCCTATTTTGAGATAGGCACAGAACCTCAGGTCCTTGCCCGATAAGGCAGGGTAGCGGTCCCTCAGCTTGCGGAAGAACTCCTGGTGCAGTTCATCCATCTGTATATCGAAGGTCCGGTCCTCCACCTTGAGGAAAGAGTCCAGCAGGCGCTGCATCTCCGCCCAGTTCCTTTGGCTGGACAGCGGGTTACGCTGGGCCGTTTCGCATTTCTCCTTGAGCGTCAGCAGCAGACGGTTTTTATCCTCGTTGTCCTTGGCCTTACTGGCCAATTCGATGGTCTTGTTCTTCAGTTGCTGCTTGAGCTGATCATGGTCGATCCTCAACCTCTCCTGCTCCAGCTGGATGATCTTCTGACGGTATTCTTCCTGCTGGAGGCGCATCTTCTCCTTCTCGCGCGCCATGATGAGCCGCTGCTGCCTTGTTCTGAACCGCTTACGGGCACGAACAAGGAGCAGCGCCATCATAAGCAGGAGGACAACATAGGATAATATGGCCCAGCCTTTACGGTACCAGGGAGCCTCGATACGGATGGGGATCTCCAGTACCTCGCTCATCCCGGACCCTATACGGCTGCGGATATAGATGGTATGTTCGCCGTGGTCCAGATCGTAAAGCCTGAGGCTTCCGGAAGGGGACCAATCGCTCCAGGCCCCGTCCTCATCCATTCTGAACTGATAGAGGACTCCCTCGCGATTGGGCACCAGACAGGCGATCTCAAGGTTATTGAGCCTGAAGGGTATCAGGTCCCCTGGGAAGAACACCATGCTTTCGTGGTTTCGGTGCGCCACCATACTCCTGAAGAGCACCCTGAAATTGCCCGCATCCATAGGTTGGGCGCGGCGCAGGTTTTCCAGGGCAAATCCGTTGTACACCGGGTAGAAGGAGTAGTCTGCACTCAGCTGCACCCAGCGGCCCGGGAATGCGGAGGCACCTGGTTGCAGGTGTTGCATGGCAGTCGTATCCCTTACCCCGGTCGTAAAGCGTTTTTGCTTGCCGAGATAGGTGTAACGGTACCTGCTGGTCACCAGATGGAGCCCTTCTGCATCCACTTCCAGCCGGGGATCATCCCCTTCGAAATCTGCCTCGGGGAATATGATGCGCTCCCGGGGGTAGAGATTGTGGTCCAGCACAGCGCGGATGATCCCGAAAGTGGGTATCCTCACCCAGAGCGCTCCATCAGGCCCGGGAAGGAGCTGGTTGCAGGAGCCCAGGATGAGGTCGAGCTTGCCGGTGTATTTCCAGCGGTTATCTTCCTTACGGATCACGCTGATGCCGTTGTATCCACCTACCAGGACATTCCCCCTGAACTCCAGCATGGTCCAGGCCCCATCGGTCTGCATCAGCCATTCGATCCTCCTTCCCTGCATCATGAACAGGCCTCGGTCATGCCCTACGAACATCTGTCCATCGATAGCTGCCAGGGACCATACCTGTCCCTCGGTACCGCTGATCAGGCTGAATGCGGTAAATTCATGGTCATCGTTCATGGCTTCCCAGGGGGAGTGGTAAAGCCCCTGGTTGGTGCCAAGAAAGAAGTCGTCGCCGTTGAGCAGCGCCGTATATCCGGTGCCAAAGTCACCCCTGTGATCAAAGAAGAAGGTAAACCTGCTGGAAAGGTCGAGTACCGACAAGCCAAAATCCATGCCCATCCAGAGCTTTCCTGAGCCGCTGCCATGCAGGCTGAGCACGGTATTGTTGGGCAGACCCTTGTGCTTATTGATATGGTGGACGAGCTTTCCTTCCCTATGGACGAGGTATACCCCTTTGAGCACTGTCCCCAGGGCCAGGAGAGTATCGTTAATCCTTTCGAAGCTGAAGACCTTCGCTTGCTGCAGCCTCAGGCTGAGATCGCTGTCTAACGGCCGCAAGGCCCCGGCCTCCAGCCTGAACAAGCCCTGGTCCCTTGTTACCACGACCAGGTTTTTCCCGTCATGGTATACCCCGGCCACCATGAGGGGTGGGCCGGGGGGAAAGGTGCATCGGCGGGTCAATGAGCGGCCGTTGAAGGCATACAGGCCGGAGGACCCATCGGTAAGGAATAGGGTATCCTTCCACTGGCAGGATCCGGTGAAGCCCGCAGGCGCCGGAATCTTGGTCAGCTGTCTTCCATCGTAAACATAAATATTTTGGGAGGAGACGAAAGCGATCCGGCTTTTCAGGAGGAAAACGTTCCAGAACTCCTCGTTCAATTCGCTCACTTCTTTTTGGTGAGGATAGAGCGAGGCATATTCCAGCTCCAGGGCGGCGTTGCGCCTCCATACCCCGAAATCGAGATCGGAGCCTGTGTAGATCAGGGTGTCATCGATCACCCGGATGGAACGGATGATCCCTGCGCTCCCCTGATAGCAGCGCCAGGTGGTCCCGTCGAACTCCAGCAGGCCCTTGTCGGCTGCCATATACACCATCCCCCCTGGAGCTGAACCTATATCCCATATTTTCCCCTTGTCGAGGTAGTCTGCGGGGGCATAGTTCCGGAGCGGGGGCGTGCCTTTCTCGCTGACCGACTGCGCCGTAAGGCTGAGCGCCGGAAGGATCAGCAGCAGGAGAATGGCGCGACGGATGCTGGGCACGCGGATTAGTGTTTTAGAAATATGCTATTAAAGATAAGAATAAAGAGCCGACCGCAACGGCCGGCTCTTTATGCGCCCGGGGCAGGATTAGTCCACCCTCAGTTTAACTGTGGATACCCGCTGGTCGGGGCTGAGCACCCGAACCAGGTACATTCCCCTTTCCAGCCCTTCAGTGGGGATGGAGGAAGTGGAGCCGGTCCAAAGGATCCGTCCGGTCATATCCAATACTTCAGAGGACCTGACCGGTCCCCCGATCTTCACAGGCTGTCCGGAAACCACGGGGTTGGGATAGACACTGATCGCTGCATCCATGCCGGCATGGCCCTCAGGCAGGCCGACAGCGATGTCATAGAAGTATACATTATCCAGAAATACGGTGCTCAGGCCGGTGGGCTGGCCTACCAGGATGTACTGGGCAAGGTGTTGTTTGGTTACGAGGCCGGTAAAATCAGTCAGGGGGATATCATAGCTGACCCACTGACCTTGTGAAGGCGAGGTGAAATTGACCTGGTGCTCTACGTCGTCGCCCCCGCCATAGGCGCCATCGGCTCCGAAGTCAACGAGCTTGATCCCGAAGAAGGTGAAGTTGGGTGACCATACATCCATATGCAAGTGGGTCATCGCGCTCACATTGAGCTGGTTCAGCACGGTTTCTATGCCTGCGAAATCCAGTTGGGAGTACTTTTTAATGGCATTGCCGGCCACGTTGGTATCCTGCAACTGAGCTGCTGACCAGGAAGTGAGCCAGGTGTCGACCGGAACGTTGGTGTAGGCATCGCTATAGAGGGAGATCACTCCGGAAGCAGGGAAAGTGGGGGTAGGTGCGGCAGCCGGAGGGAAGGTGGCCGTGCTGGCAGAATAGAAGTAGAAATTATCGATAAAGACTGTATTCACTCCCGTAGGCTGGCCCACGAGGATGTATTGGGCGAGGTGCTGTTTGGTAGTAAGGCCTGTGAAATCGCTCAGGGGGATGTTGTAACTGACCCACTGACCCTGGGCAGGCGCCGTGAAGTTGAGCTGGTGCTCCACATCGTCGCCTCCCCCATAGGCTCCGTTGGCACCGAAATCGACGAGCTTGATTCCGAAGAAGGTGAAATCAGCGGACCAGACATCAAGGTGCAGATGGGTCATCCCCGAAACGTCCAGTTGGTTCAAGGCGGTCTCGATGCCTGCGAAATTGAGCTGGGAATAACGCTTAACCGCATTTCCTGCCACGCTGGTATCGGTGAGTACGGCTGCGGACCAGGTGGTGAGCCAGGTGTCGACCGGGACATTGGTATAGGCATTGCTGAACATCGAGATCACGCTGGCGGCCGGATGGGTGGGCGTGGGTGCGGGGGCTGCAGGCCAGTTCAGACTGGCTGCCTGGGGATTGAAGGTGATGTTGTCGAAATAGCAGATGTTGTTCTGGGTTCTTCCGCTCAGATTAAAATCAGGAAAAATAACAATCTGATCATAAGGACCTTCGATGGCCGGAGGGTTGGGGTAAGCGGAGAAGTCGAAGGTGAGTTCTTCCCACTGGTTGATCAGGGTATTGGCTACCTTGATCTCTGCCATCGCCCAGCCCGAGTTCGCCACAAGCTTGATCCCCACATCGCTGATCACGGGCTTCCATACCATGATCTTGATGATCGAATTACTGGTGTCCAGTACAAAGGATCCCAGGTTGGTGGTACCGTGCAATGATTCGCAACCAGCCCAGGGATTGCCGGCCTGCAGGGCCGTGAATTTGGCCACGGTAGCGGAGGTATTGATCCCGGTTGCACTGGGATTCGCGACGATTTCGAGCGGAGGGTTGGTGAAGTTCTCAAAAACAGTCCAGGTCCAGGATGCTCCATATCCTCCTGTCTCGAAATTGATCGGCGCATTCTGAGCAAAGCTCAATGAGGCCGAAAGCAACATTAAAACCACGTAGTACTTCTTCATAATGATTTGATTTTAAAGGGTTAACAAAATTTATCTTTTCATACCCCTTGCCTGGGGTTTTTGGGGACAGTGAGGTGATCGCTTATGGCCAGTTTGGGTGTACGGTTGGTGTGGAACAGGCCCCAATGTTTTTCAGGTTCCAGGGGTTCAGGGGAACCCTTCCAGCGTTCATCGAAGGCTTCGAAAAAGAAAGTCAGGATGTTCTCCCGCTCCGACCACTCCATAAGCATTTCATAATAGGCTTTCTGGTACTCCTCGTTCACCTTGCCCGGGTCGATACCCCTGCCGTTGGAGTTGGTAGCCCAGCCCGCCTCGGTAATCACCACATTTTTACCGGGATGCCTGGAAACCACCGAATTATAGTTATCCCGCGTATACGCGATTGCTTCATCGATGTGCTTGTATTCCCAAACCGGGTAGGTGTGTATGGAAATGAAGTCCACTTCTTCCGGCAGGTGCTTCAACTGGTCGAGCCACGGACTGTAGTTTTCGCAGAAGGTCACGGGCTGAGGTGCCTGTTCCTTGATCTTTCGCACAAACTCCATTACCCGGGACTCCGGCACATAGTGGTCTGTCCAGCCGACCAGGGCCTCATTACCCGCGGATAGTGCAAAGACGATCCCCGGGAAGGCCTTCCCCATGTCGATCAAACGACTGATCTTCCTTTCATTACTTATCGCGTTGGCTTCCAGCTGTGCTTCAGTGTATACCCCGCTGTTCCACGGACAGTTGAAGTTGTTCATTTCGGCCTCTATGTAGGCTCCCAGCATTACCCTGAAATCAAGGTTTTCCCGCTGTATTACCTCCAGTACCGTTTCGGCATGCCGATCGGTATCGAACAGCCGCAGGTATTTCCAATGCCCGTGCAACAGCATGAGATCTTCCCTTACCTCCGCATAGGAAGGATACTTTCCTCCCGGCTGCTGGCCTTCGCGGAAGCCGGAATAGCAGATTGCCCTTCCGGCATTTATCCCCAATGCATTAAAGCTGTTCACCGGTATATTTCAGATTTCCGTGGATATCCCATACTCCCCAAAAGGCCCCGACTTCACCTTCGGCACCCGTTTTCCAGGACTCGTCGAAGGAGGAGAAATAGAAAACCTCGATATTCTCGTCCATGGACCATAGCTGGGTATTGATGAAATAGAGCAGGGCATTCCTGGCTGAAGGCAGGGCAATGCCGAGGCTTGCGCCCCGACTTGGCCAGCCTGTTTCCGTAATGATCACGCGCTTCCCTCCGCCGGCCTCCCTGGCCTGTCCATACATCTGTTTCATATGATCAAGGGAAGTCTCAAAGCTTGTCCCTTCCCAAAAAGGGTAGCAGTTGGTGAGGATCACATCGCAGGCCGCGGCGATGCTGGGGCGCTGCACGAACTCGTAGTATGCGTCCACATAACCCACCTGGACCTCCGGAATGGCCTGCTTCACGGTATCGATGTACTGAAGCAGTTCGTCCTCCGACAGGTCCTTGCGGTAGAGCACCTCGTTGCCCACTGCGGCGATATCCACATATCCCTGGCGGGCGAGGTCGATCAGGGCCTTGATCTCCTGCCGGTTCTTCTCCTTGTCCTTCCCCAGCCAGGCACCCACCAGGGTGTTCATTCCCAGTTCCCTGGCGACCTTCGGCACATTCTCATTGCCTTCGATGCAGGAGAAGGACCTTATCCAATGTGCATGCCGCTGCAGCAGCTGTAGCCGCCTCCTGACCTGGGCCTCTGGGATGAGATCGCCGGGCTGCTGACCCTCTTCGTACATGCTGAAGCAAAACCCGTGGACCTTGTTGTGCAATATCTCCAGGAACAAATCCCTTAGTTCCACGGGAGAACGGTCGTCGATGGGATAGGGAAGTGAGGGAACGCTTTCCCCATGGTAGCGCAGGAACCTTTCAGATCTGTATGACATAGCTCAATGCCATTATTTTTTATGTTATCGGACAGCTGAGGAGGGGGGCATCAGAGCTCTCCCCTTCTCTTCACCAATTCATCCTTGATCTCACGGGCGCGGTCCTCGGTCAGATCATATTTCCACATGATCCAGATGGCGAGGGCCGCAGTAATGGCGGGTATGGTAATGTCTGCCAGCCGCAGCCGGGTAATGGTCTCCGCCGTTTGCACCGCGGAATTCTGATCAAAGCCTACCAGCTTGAGTACCAGACCACCGAGCACCAGGGCAAGGCCCTGTCCCAGCTTCACCATCCACCAGTATATCGCCCCAAAGGTCCCCTCCTTGCGGGGCATCCCGTTCTCCAGCTCATCCAGGTCGCATACGTCCGCCGTCATGCTCATCATCAGGGTGAACAGCCCCCCGATGCCAAAGACCAGGAAGGGAATGGGCATGAACATCATCCAGGGGTTCTCGGGGTTGAATCCCCACCATTTCAGGGCATAGCCTACGATGGAGATCAGGGTGGAGATGATGAAGGCCCTTCTCTTTCCAAACCTGTTGGAAAGCCGGGTAATCACCGGGATGATAAGGAAGGCGGTGACCAGCGCACTCACGGTGGAGAACCAGGCCGGCCAGGTACCGGCCAGGTCATACGCCCCATTGAAAAGGTAGAATACAATAATGAAGTAACTGAAGGAGGCCACCATCTGAAATCCATTGAATACCAGAAATGTAGCTCCACAGAGTTTAACAAATGGCTTGTTCTTTGAGATCTTGACCATATTGTGGTACAAGGACTTCAGGTTGGACCACAGACTACTGATGGTGATCTTATCCCGGTTGGTGAGATTGGACTGATCTACTTCCTTGCAGAAGATGGCCGGCATCATCCCCAGCACTATACAGGCGCCACCCACGATAATGGAGAGTCCACGCACCCCGTGTGCCTGGGTTTCGAAGAGGTCAGGATTGGCGATGATCACCCAGAACCACGGCACGATCATCCAGGCCAGCTGCCCGATGGTCTGGGAGAAGCCCATCAAGCGGGTACGCTCGTTGTAATCGAAGGTCATCTCATAACCCAGGCCAATGAGGGGGGTAGAGAAAATGGTGTTGCCCACCAGGTATATCAGGGAGAAAATGAGGAAGTACCAGAAATTGTAGGTCTGACCGTTGTCGGGGTAAAGTTGCCAAAGCACGGCGAAAAGGACGCCGCTCATGATGGCCCCCACAAAAATGTAAGGTTTGCGCCTCCCCCAGCGCGACTGGGTATTGTCGGAGATATATCCCATTATGGGGTCAGTGATCGCATCCCAGATTCTGGGAAGCCCTCCAAGCAGTCCTGCCAGGAAGGGGTCCATTCCGAAGGCGGTGAGCAGGAAGAAGGAAAACACGCCCAGGGAACCGGGCAGAAGATTATTGACCAGGTGGCCTGCGCCAAAGGCCGCCTTCTGGATTACAGGCACCCTGTCCTTCGCTGCTGTTGAATATTTTGCCATAACAGAACTACTTTAGGTTCAACACTATAACCTTACAGTTCCCTGGGCGGGAATAAGCACTGTGGACAATGCTTTTGCGCTGATGGAGAATGTGAATGTCTTTCCGCCCATCCCCAGGCGTATCCCCTTTTCCTTATCCTCTGGATTGAACACCACCACGGCTACACTCCCGTCGGGATTGCGGGCTGCGGTAATCATAAGGTCCTGATCATCAAAAACATGGCCTATCCTTACCGCCCCGGGCCGGATGTAGCGGCTGAACTGCGCCATGATGTAGTACAGGGGGGTGAAATACACCTGGTCCCCCTGAGGGTCTGCGATCACCGGGGCCACACACCAGTTGGAGGCCCAGTTTGGCCCCCCCTGACGGTCCAGCACCATATTCCAGTCGATCCAGCCATCCACCCCATGGTTCAGGCATCCGATAATATCGCGGGCATAGCGGAAAGCCGGAACATATTTGGGATGGCGATACTTCAGCTCCTCCGGAGCCCAGTCGTATCCCCAGTCGGTGGCCTCCTCCGACCAATACCAGGTGTCATCCTTCCAGTGTGGCACTTCGGCATCCACACAGGCCTCGGTCTGGATCAGGTGCTTGCCAGGGACCTTGTTGTGGGCATATAGCAGCATCCCGGGAAAATAATCAACGGTACCGGCATACCAGTGAATGGCCATGCCATCATACCAGGAGGCTATGGCCTCATCGGCATACATGGCATCCACCCAGTCGCGCATCCCGTCTTCCCGGTTCTGGTCATAACCCAGGATCTTCACTTCCGGGGCTTTCGAACGCAGCAAGGGTCCGAGGAAACGTGACACCAGGTCGTTCATTTCAGTGGGGGTGAAATGCATGCTTTCCCAGTTGTTGCCGTTGCCAAGGGGCTCATTTACCGCAGTTATTCCCCAGATTGGAATGCCTTTTTCCTTATAGGCCATCAGGTATTTGTGGATGAAGAGGGCATAGGTTTCATAATACTCCGGCAGGAGCTTCCCTCCCACCCAATCCTTGTTGTCCTTCATCCAGGGCGGGGCGGTCCATGGGGCAGCCACTATCCTGAAACCATCCTTGCTCAGCTGCTGCGCATCGCGGATCATAGGGATGATGTCCTCCTCGTCCTCCGCAATGCTGAAGTGGAGCAGGTCCCGGTCACCGGCTACCGGGGCGTAGGTGTAGTTGCCCAGGGAAAAATCGCAGGAGCCGATGTGGGTGCGGGTGAGGGAATACCTGGCGCCGCTTTCCCCGAAATAGGCTTCCAGCACCCTGGCCCGGTTGGTCGCCCCCAAACGGTTCAGCAGGTAGGCTGAGGACTCTGTGAAGGCCCCGCCGAAGCCCGTGATTTCCTGGTACTTCTCGGATGTATCGATATGGATATCCACGTATTTCTCCGAAGCAGTATACTCCGTGATCCTGCTGAGCTGGTTGCCCGAAGCGGAGGTTTCGTAGACTTCAGCGTTCAGGTTCACACTATCCGATGTGCAGCTGTTCAATCCCATCATTGCCATGATATTACCAAGGGCCAGCGCGCACATCAACAGGGATGTATTGCGCCGGCGAGGGGTGTCCGGTCTATTTCTCATATACAAGATCTTTAGGATCGATCCACACCCTGATCAGCGCTATCTCCCCTGTCCTGCCGAATATTTTCCGGCTTTGTTCCCTGCTCAGGCAACAGGAATCCGCGCGTTCCTTACGTCCATCATAATAGCTGAGCTCGATCTGCCTCCCGCCCGACTGAGCGAGGGAGAAGATCACGGGGACCTGAGCGAAATGGAAACACAGGCTGTCGGCTTCCAGTTGCAACATCCTGGCTTCCCCTCCCACTCCGATCATTTCCACCTCCCTGGCCTCGGCGATGAACTCTTCCCTGCGCAGCAGCAGGGGATCGATGCACAGCCGGCCATCCCTGATATCTATTCCAAGTTCGCCTATGCGTGTTAGGATGTCTTCCTTGACCTGGCCGGTCATCCCCGGCTGCTGGGCCCCTTTGTGCAGGGGGGTATGGGAATATGGATCCGTGGGGAAGGCGCCATAAACCTCAGGCGGTTTATGTATCCCTATCCCCTCCCCGATGGCGTAGTACTGCGCCCGCAATCCTACCAGGCTTTCCGCATGGGCACCCTCTTCCCTGGCTTCACGTGCCGCGTTCAGACAGGCCTCCTGTACGGCCAGATGGAGCTTCGAGACCATATGCCAGTATACTGAACCCAGGCCTTCGTAGGCGAAAAAGGTGCCGGACCTGCCGGTGAAGGACTTGTGGTCGAATACCCTTTCGAAAATCCCCTGCAGGAGCTCGCTCTCCTTTTCCGCCAGCCCCCCGAGGTCGGTGGTCTTCAGTCGCTCCAACGCAACCCTAAGGTCGCTGACATTCCGGAAATTACCGTTGAAATGCAGCAGTCCGTCCATGTCCGGGGCCACAACGGACCTATCCCCCGCCTGAAGGAGCGCCTGGATCAGGGCAGAGCCTTGCGCCAGGGCTTCCGGTATCCGGTTCCTGGCGAGGAAGCCCGGAAGATCCTTGTTGGGATAGAGGAGATAGGTGTTCTGGTCGTGGCGGTAGAGCGGGCTGCTCCGCATGGCGTTGAGCAGACTGAGGACTTCTTCAGGACTGAGACAGCCACTGCTGATGGCCGACACCTGGCCTTCGAGCATGATCCCCAACGGGGCGATGCCCATGGCCTTCTCGCTGATGTTTAAGATGTTATAGGTGTGATACATCCCATCGGGACGCTTGTTGGCCTTCAGGGAATGATCGATATATCTTCTGAGTGTCTCAAGGAATGCCGCGAGCATGGCACGGTCAATCCCTGCCCTCTGGTTGCTGAAGCCCTGGGAGTAAATGCGCTGCCTGTATTGGCTTCCGCTGGCACCCAGTTCATCCACAATGGCCCGGCGCTCCTCGTCGCTCATCCTGCCCCTTAGCTCCGGCAGGTGGCGTTGCAGCGCACCGGCGATGGCCTGGAACAGGGCATGCAGCTCGGCGGAAAGCAGGACTTCGCCGAAGCCGGCCCGGGCGACCGCATGTTCAAAGAAGGCCACGAAGCGCCGCATATAGCCCAGGGTTACCACGGATACCCCATGGCCTACCAGGGCGTTGTTTGCGTCGTTCCATTCCGGGCGCTGGGTGTTCATCCATATGCCCCCTTCAGGAATGAAATTGCTTACCTTGGAAAGAAGGGTAGCGAGCAGCTTCTCCATCAGGTTCACATGATGGACCTCCCCCTGAAGATTGCGCAGCAAGGTCCCGTCGGCTCCGTGCATTTCCCTTTCCCTGCGGAGGAAGCGATCGGCTTCATGGTCGAAATCGATGGTATTCCGGGGGTCCTTCAGTATCTCTTCATAGGATCTGATCCGGTAGGGCACATCCGCATAGACAAAGCACTCCCGCTGCCAGAGGCTTTCGAAGGCCCCGGGCTCGACGCGATCCATAATTTCCATCAGTTTAAGCAGATAGATCAGCTGATGATCGCCCCAATAGCCGATGTAGGACCAGGGATTATGTGGCTCTATAGTCTCCCAGTCATAGCCGTCCTTGGTTAGGCGGTAGGGATTGTATCCTTCGAAGGTGGTGGTGTTGAGGAACTTGAAGACCATGCCCTCCACAAAATCAGGATAGGCCCAGGCCAGGGCTTCCCAGTTCTGGAAGATATCCCTCCAATTCCCCTCGTAGTCGAGCACCCTGGCCCCATCGTCTTCGCGAAGAATATTGATGCTGAACCTGTTCCAGGGGCGGCTGGGGTCCCCATGCCGGCGACTGAACCTCAGCGGAAGGTAGCCCCTGGAGAGCCGGATGAGGTTCGGGTTCCCGAAAGTATCGGTCAGGCGGCAGAGTTCTTCCCTGCTGAAATAATCACCCAGGCTGTCCAGCCGGGCCTTTCCCGTTTCATAAGCCACATGGCTGGCCTTCTTCAGATAAGCCAGGAAATCCTTACGGTCGATCCGGTAATCCTGATCAAAAATCCCGCCCCTAAGAATATTGAAAAGGACGTTGGAATAATGACGGGAATCCTGGAGTACATCGGAGGTGAACTGCAATCCATCGGCACCGGCCACCAGCCTGAGCAGCTCCAGGGTACCCCTGTCCACATCGTCCTGAACAACACAACCCGCGCTGTTTCCTGCTTCTATCTGGCGGATGAGGTGGATGACCTGGGCATGGTCTTTTGCCACATCGGACACTATCCTCCAGTCCTTTTCCTGTCCAGGCTCCAACTGAAGGCCAGCCCCGATGAAATAGGCGGCTTTCTCTCCCTTGATGTCGGTTTCCTCCTGAAGGTTGTGGCCATTCCTGAACTGATCGAGCTGCAGCGTTGACAGCAGGCGGACGGCATTTTCCACCCCGGTGCTCCAGACCACGTTGGCCTTGAGCGCTTCGCTGGGTTCGGCCTTGTCGACGATGATGGCACTGAGGGCAAATATTCCCAGACCAGAAGCCTGATGCAGCTCGCTGCGCTTGTAGGCGTCGGCCAGGTTACTGACACTCTGCTGCATATCGCTGCCGATGCCGAATGGCAGGATGTTCTGGAGTCCATCGAGCAGCGAAACGCGCACCGGACGCGAGGAATGGTTGCGCAACCAGGACCGCTTCACGATCCCAAACTCCGGGCTGGTGCTCCATTCATAGGCAAAGGAGAGTTCCAGGCTGTGGTTGACCTCCTCGAAAACGACCTTGTTCCCGTACATGCATTTATAGAGATTCCTGCTGATGCTGAACCTCTTGCTGCAGCGAACCGAGAATGGCTCCCATACCAGGGTTTCTTCCCTCCGGGGGATACGGATGATCGTCTTGCTCCCGGTAATTTCGGCCGACTCGGTGATTTTGTCGTCGGTATAATAGGGAAACAGAGCAAAGTCGGGACTGATCCTTCCAGCGGTGATCCCGCCATTGCTTGAAACGAAAACCCAGAGGTTGGAAGAACTCACGATGTTCATAAAGAAAGGGCGCAGGCTATCGTAGCCCGACATCCTGAAAAACGGTTCATTGCCCCGGCGGACCAGGTCCAGCGGCACTTCCTTTGCCTGGGATGCGTTCCCGGGATCGCTCATCATATCCATGTTTTATCCAGCCGGACCGTTTATGCCATACCTGCGGGCCTGGCGTCTCCGATTAGTCTGCGCTGCGGTACACCCTCACATAGTCGATCACCATCTGCTGAGGGAAGGGGGTTTGCGAAGTAGGGAAGCCCACATAGTTCCCGCCCACGGCCACGTTCAGGATAATGAAGAAGGGGTAGTCGTACACCCAGGTGCCCGGGACGTCTTCGCGTTCGATGCGGTGGTAGAGGTATCCATCCACGAAGAAATCAAGCCTGTCCTCGGTCCACTCCATTGCAAAGACATGAAAATCTGCATCATACCTTCCATCCTCCAGAATATACTCCCGTGTGATACCATTCCCTCCGGAGTATCCCGGGCCGTGGATGGTGCCATGGATGACATCGGGTTCCTGGCCGCGCAGCTCCATGATATCGATTTCCCCGCACTGGGGCCAGCCCAGGGTCTCCACATCGGACCCGAGCAGCCAGAAGGCCGGCCAGATCCCGGGCCCGTAAGGGGTGATGATCCGGGCCTCGAAACGTCCGTAGGCCTGTTCAAAGATGCCCTGGGTCTTCACACGGGCCGAGCTGAAGCTGGCACCGCCGAAGCTCTCCCTGATCGCAGTAATCACCAGGTGGCCTTCCCCGTCGAGGGAAACATTCTCGGGCCGGTTGGTATAGTATTGCAGCTCCTGGTTGCCCCAGCCACCCTGGCCTGTTCCCTGGTCGAAGGCCCATTTCGAGGAATCGGGAAGAACTCCCGCATCCCCGTCGAACTCATCGCTCCATACCAGCTCCCAGTTCCGTTCGTCGAGCTTTTGGTACTCATCGGGGGTGCATCCGCTCAGGGCGGGGATGACGACAGGGAGGAAAAATAATGCCTGAACTATGTTCTTGATTCTCATTGCTCTTGTCCTTTCTATTTGCGGAAGTACAGATTATCCAGATAGATATCCCCGTTCCCTTCGAACTTGAGCTGGAACACATTGCTCAGGTCGACCGGGGCGAAAGAGGTAAGAGGGATGTCTATCGATGACCAGCCCGTGGTGGGCACCGTAAGGGTGTAGGGGGTTTCCACCGGACCGGGGCTGATGAGGAACACCTTGAGACTGGTGGAGTTAGCCGTCCAGAAATCGAGATGGAAGTAGACCATCGATGAAACATTCAATGCACTTCCCAGTTCAATGCCCTGATAGTTCAGGCCGGCGTATTTCATGGTATTGTTTCCGCCGATGGGGAGCTGGGAAACAACGGTAGCCTGCCCCCAGCCCGGGTTGAGGTTGGTGCCGGGCACATTGGTGTAGGTATCACTGAAGATGGAGATAACATCGGCCGGGGGGTAGGTGGGCGTCGGGGCCGGGGTGGTGGGGGCAGTGACCACCGTACCGCTGGTGTAGAAGAGTACGTTGTCGATATATACATTGGGAAGGTCCCCTGAAAGCACCAGCTGGGCCAGGTGGTTACGATTGGTCAGCCCGGTGAAGCTGCTCAGGGGGATGTTCAGGGTGATCCAGTTTTCGGTGACCAGGGTGGGGCTGGTGACGGCGATCTCGTGCGATTTATCGTCCCCCCCGCCATAGGCGCCATCCGCCCCGAAGTCTACCAGCATTACCTTGAAAGTCTTCGGCAGGGCCGTAGGATCCGGGGTCCAGAGGTTAAGGTAGAAATGGGTCATGGCCGTGGCATCGATCATCTCGGAGGTGAACTCTATGCCGACGAAATTGAGGTTGCGGTAGCGGATCACGTCGTCCCCATTGATTTTGATAAAGAATTCCTCAGCAGTAGAATACAGCCAATGGGTGTTCCAGGTGTCCACCGGCACATTGTCGTAGGCATTGCTGTATAGGGAGATCACCTTGGAGGGGTCGAAGGTGGGCACCGGAGCCGCCGTAGCGGGGAGGTTGGGCTCGCCCAGGCAGGTGATGGCGAGGGAACCCTTCGCTGGCTGGCCTGCCAGCTGTGCTGTTATGGTCGCGGTCCCGGCACTGAGCACATTCACCGTTCCGTCAGGGGCCACGCTGGCCACTGCAGGGTTGGAGGAAATGAAAGTGAGGTAACTGGGAGAGATGCCCGCGCTGAAATTGGTGCCGTCAGGGAGGTTGACGATGAACTCCCGTTCGCTGATGTTGATAACCTGACCATTCTCCACGGTCACCTCCCGGTCTTCCCCGTTCAGGATGGCTGCCTGTGGATGTGCCAGGGTGCCGAGCTTTTCGAACTTCACCTCATCAATCCAGAAAGTATAGCCCAGGCCGTCTTCCGGACCTTCGGAACAGAAGAGCATGCCGCGCTCCTGGGTCAACCGGGAGGGATCGGGGATGGGGATGATGTATTTCTTCCAGCTCGCATTCAGCTTCAATCCGGAAACGGCTACCAGGTATTTCAACTCGCCGAAATCGTTGCCGAAGCCAATCTGATCGATGGTGGCTGCCTGCGAAGCTTTGGCCCAGAATGTCAGGGCATTGTATCCTGTGAGATCCCTGCCCACGCTGGTAAAGAACACCCCACCGGCATAGGCTCCCCGGGGATCCTCGAAATCGGGGACCTCGAAGCGGATGGACGCTTTGGATCCGTTGTAGGTGACTTCCTTGTCCACATCGAAGGCCGTAGGTACAGAGCCTCCGAAAGCAGCATAGTTGAGCCCCGCACTAAAATCATCTATAAACACCTCGGGGTCAGTAGAATATGTAGCAGGCTCCAGTCCTTCGATATCCCTTTCGCAGCCGGCCACAAAGGCCAGGGCACATACCAGGGCAACGGACCTTGATATGATAAGCAGATGGTTCGTTTTCATCGCGCGGTCTTGTTATTTACTGATATGAATGAGCACATAGGTCCTGATCTCCCACTCCTGGCCATTATCGAAGCCCACGGCATCCGGGTCAGGCACCAGGTTGCCGCTATTGTCGAGCTTCTGGGCGGGCATATAGCGGGGGGAGTACTTATCGAGCGACCTCCATGTACCCCGTATGCCAATCCGGGTCCCGGGAAGGTCAATCCACTCGGGTTTTCCAACGGCCAGCGAAACATCGGCCATACATTGCAGCGGGAAGGTGAGGTTGTAATCACGGTGATAGTCATAGGGGCCCCAATCGTTCACCCTCAAGAAGGAGTTGATCCGCAGGTCCCTGTACATCATCCTCAGGTCAATGCCATAGCGCCGGATAATACGCTCGTCGCTGCCGTTGGCCTGGGCATCCCCGGCGTAGAGGTTCGCGATATACCCAAAATCCCCGCTGGATTTGGATATCATTCTGACATAGGCTTCCCAAAGGTCGGCGGCAGGGGTAGCCCCGGGGAAGGCGAAGGTGGTGCGCCCGTCGGGAAGGATACCGATGGCGGCATCCTGGGTGGTGGGCATATGACGGAATACAAAGCCGGCGCTGAGTGCGAACTCGGCATCCTCAGAACGGTCGCTGTCCCATTCGTACATCCAGGTGGCCGGGGTAGGGTCGTAGGTGATCAGGATCTCGCCCGATACCTGTTCCCGGTTGGCCCTCACCACAAAAGGATCCTGGAGGATGTTGCGGGGCCTGCCCGGGGCGTCCACATCACCGGGGATAGGCCCCTCGATGGGTTTCTGCCAGAGGAAGTTAGGTGCAACCTGCAGGTTCCCCCGGGTGTAGGTAAATCCGCTGAGGAAATTATATTGGTTGCCGCTGCCGCTGTCCTTGAGCCGCCATCCGGTAAAGGTCCTGGTATGGTCGGCACCGCCGTTGGCCACCAGGCCCATCACGGCCGACTGCGCATAGGCGTTGACCCTGCCTCCGGTGTAGGTCAGCTTGATCTTGCCACCCCAGTTGTCCGAGGAACTGATCTTGTCTTTATATACGGTATAACTCCCGGTCTCCCCCCTGATGAGCTGGAACTCCCTCCCGTTCAGGGGCCTGCCGGCCCATATGCCTCCGAGGTCAATGTCCAGCTTGCCGAATTCCCGGTTCAGGTGCAGGGTGAGGCGGCGGGTCTGCGGCTGGGGAATGGCGAAGGAACTCTCTGTATTCTCCTGCTGATCAATGTCTTCGTGAAATATTCCGGTCACCGTCATCTTACCCAGTTCACGGGTATATTTGAGCAGCAAGGCGGGATTGGCTCCCCACCAGAGCTGGGGGCCAAAGGCCGCCTTGAGGCCCTTGAACTGCTTCTTCCCTTCCATCTCGAAACCAAAAGGTGCCGAGGCATTGTAGATGTCAATCTGCGGACCGTAATAGGCTTCAGGATACAGCCCGAAGAAATCCCCCTCATAGCCCCAATGATAATGGCCGGTACGGTAGAACCCGTCCAGATCGAAATAGCGGTGCTCCCAGCGGTAACTGGCCCGGTATACCTGCATCCTGTTGATAGACTCCACTTCCTGTGGGCCTGAAGGACTGCTGAAGGTGAGCGGTCGTCCCCGGTTTTCGAAGAAGATCTGGTCGATGGGGTTGGTTGCCACATTTCCCAGTACGTTGAACTCGGCATTCGCACTGACGTTGGGCGCGGGATTGGCCTCCACCCCGAAATAGAACGACTGCATATGGTCGAATCCCAGCTGGTCGGGGTAAACAGGATTATCGGGATCTGCCTTTTCGGGGGTAGATATGAGGCTGCCTCCGGTATTGAATGTACTAAGCTCCATGCTCACCCTGCTGAGCCTGATCTTCTTCAGGCCCTCCGTCTCCAGGGCTGCCTTGTCGCTCCGGGCCATAAGGGCAGCATTAACCAGCCCTATGCCCCCGAAATGCTGGTTCAAGGTCTCCTGTCCGGCACCCTGGGCGTAGGGATGGTATCGGTGAACCTCCTTGAGGACGTAATAGGCCGTGCGGGGATAGAGCGAATAGATGCCTTTGGCGTTGGAGGGTCCCTTGGCACAGATGCCGAACCACTCCTCGTTCATATTGTTCTCCCCTTCCACATAATCATGCAGGTATCCTCCGTTGGACCAGGAGGCGTGGTGGTCCTGGATGTCCAGGTCCGAGGTCTGTCCGTGTTTCCACCATCCATCGCTGAACTGGAAGGTGAAGCCCCCGATAGAATTCCCAAGGCCTCCCATCCCGGCGGCATGGGCATAGATTTCCTTCCAGTTGCCCAGGAGGTAGCTGGCCTGGGAAGCCTGGTCCTCCTCGAAAGTGAGGGCGTTGAAGGCATCGGCGCCGAATTCCGTCAGCATTACCGGTTTGCTGCATTCCTTGCTGACCCTGGCGTAAAGATCGGTGAAGGAGATACCGCGGTAGGAATTGACACCGAGGATGTCCACGTCCTTGCACTCCTGGGCAATGATGTCGAGGAACAGGAGGTCACCGTTGCAAAGGGCCACGGGGTGTTGATCATCTATACCCTTGATTTTCAATGCCGCATCATTAAACAGCTGATACATGGGCTTGGCCCTGAGGGTAGATTTACGGTCCTCCATCGGGATATCCTCGGTTTCGGCCCCGTCCCAGAACAACCCGTAGTTGTTTTCGTTCCCCAGCAGGAACAACAGCAGTCCGGGAGTGCCCTTATAGGTCCGCGCCATTTCCTCCGCTTCTTTGATCAGGAGTTCACGAACCTGAGGATCAGAATACTCCGTGTTCGGTTTCCATACACCGCCTACATTGAGGCCATAGCGCCCGAAGGAATGGTTGAGCATGGTATATATGCCATAGCGGGAATGGATATACTCGATCCAGCGGGGTGGAATGCCTGTATATACGCGTATCGCATTGACACCCATTTCCTTAAGCAGGGCCATCTCCTTGTCCAGGGCTTCTTTGACCACCTCATCGGCTTGTGTCCATAAACTATAGGTATAGGTCGTTCCGATGGGGAAATAGTCCCAGTTCATGCCATTGATCATGAACCTTTCTACCCCTACCTTAAGGGAAAAACCATCTTTATCCTTGTTTATCAGCACCTTGTCTGCCTGCGAAAGAACGGGCCAGGCAATACTCAGGCTCAGCAGGAGCGGGATGAACAGTCTCGGTTTGATCTTCATGGTTTGGCAGTTTAAGACGTACGGTAAGCCTTTCAGGGTGAGAAGCCCAGCGTAAATATATAGACTCAGTATCCGAACTGAATCTATACATTACATATACAGATGGTGGTCCACAGGCAAGGGGAGGCTATCCATTATGCCTATTAATCTCTTTATCTGTACATTACAACTAATACCAGGATGATATACTGAGAGTAACTCCAGGGAACTGTATATACTTAATAAGGAAGAGGGAGCACCCGGTCATTGGCAAGGAAGTACGCTCCGCGATGTGTTGTGCCATATTTCATTGGTGGCACCGATGCCCTGAACAAGGTATTCCCCAAGTGATACTCACGCTGTCCTGGGATAATCCCACCCCTTCTCCCCCTGCGTATCCGATTTATATCATTAATTTTGCATATTTATATTTAATGAAGAATTAATCTCCGGGTAACACATGAGACAGGCTTCCTACCTCAGCCAGGCGGAAATCGCGGTGATCGACGCGTTCTACCAGCAATACCGGCAGGATCCGGCATCGGTGGACGAGAGCTGGAGGAAATTCTTTGAGGGCTTCGAGTTCGCCCGCACCGACTTCGGCAAAGCCCGTGGGGAGGAGCAGGGGATGCCCGAGGAGTTCAAGGTCATCAACCTCATCAACGCCTACCGTCAGCGGGGGCATCTGTTCACCCTCACCAACCCGGTACGCACCCGGCGCAAATACCTGCCCACCCTGGAGCTGGAGAACTTCGGCCTCAAGGAATCCGATCTCGCCCGGCCTTTTCACGCCGGCAAGGAGCTGGGCCTGGGTACCACCACCCTGCAGCACATCCTCGACCACCTCAACGAGACATACTGTCGCCACGTCGGGGCGGAGTTCTTTTACATCCGCAACGTCGAGGTGGCCCGCTGGCTGCGAGAGCGCATGGAGTCCACGCGCAACCGTCCGGCGTTCGGCGTGGACGACCAGCGCCATATGCTCTATAAGCTGAGCGAGGCGGTGCTCTTTGAGAAGTTCATCCACAAGAAATTCCCCGGGCAGAAGCGCTTTTCCCTCGAAGGGGCCGAGGCCCTCATCCCCGCCCTGGACCAGGTGATCGAGCACAGCGCCGCCCTGGGCAGCGTGGAGTTCGTGATCGGGATGGCCCACCGCGGCCGGCTCAACGTATTGGCCAACATCCTGCGCAAACCGGCCCGCGATATCTTTACCGAGTTCGAAGGCAAGGGCTATGAGGACGAGACCCTGCTGGGCGACGTGAAATACCACCTGGGCTTCACCTCCGACTGCCAGACACGCGAGGGACGAAGCATACGCCTCACCCTGGCACCCAACCCCTCCCACCTGGAAGCAGTAGGACCCGTGGTACAGGGCATCGTGAGGGCGCGCATTGACAACCTTTACCAGGGCGACTCCGACAAGGTGACCCCCATCCTCATCCACGGCGATGCCTCCATCGCCGGGCAGGGTATAATATACGAGCTGCAACAGATGTCGGAGCTCGAAGGCTACCGCAGCGGGGGTACCATCCACCTGGTGATCAACAACCAGATCGGTTTCACCACCAATTACCTCGACGCCCGTTCCAGCACCTATTGCACCGATGTGGCCAAGGTAACCCAGTCGCCGGTGTTCCACGTGAACGGAGACGATGTGGAATCCCTGGTATACACCATCAACCTGGCCATGGATTTTAGGGAGCGCTTCAATAAGGACGTGTTCATCGACCTGCTGTGCTACCGCAAATACGGTCACAACGAGAGCGACGAGCCCCGCTTTACCCAGCCCCTGTTATACAAGATCATCGAGAAGCACCCGGATCCCTTACAGATATACAGCCGACAGCTTACTGAAGCCGGCCGGGTGGATGCCGGGGAGGTGGATGCCATCGCCCGTGAGATCAACGAACGTTTCGAACAGTCCCTCACCGAGGCCCGGCTTACTGGCAAAGCCCGGCTGCATTCCTTCCTGGCCGACACCTGGGCCGGCATCCGCAAGGCCACGCCGGCCGATTTCGATGCCTCCCCCGACACCAGCGTCCCCCTGGAGCGCCTTCAGTCCATCACCGGGCAGCTTACCGCCATCCCCGAAGGGAAAAAGCTTTTCCGCAAGATCGTGAAGTTGCAGGAGGAAAGGCGCGAGATGGTGTTTGGCAGCGGTCGCCTCGACTGGGCCATGGGCGAGCTGTTGGCCTACGGCACCTTACTAACCGAAGGCGTGGCGGTGCGCCTCAGCGGACAGGACGTGCAACGGGGCACCTTCTCTCACCGCCATGCCGTGCTGACCCAGGAGGACAACGGGGAACCCTATATCCCCTTGTCCCGGCTCTCAGAAGGCCAGGCGCGTTTCGACATCTACAACTCCCCGCTTTCGGAATACGGAGTGCTCGGCTTCGAATACGGTTATGCCATGGCCTCTCCGGCTACGCTGACCATCTGGGAAGCCCAGTTCGGGGACTTCCACAACGGGGCCCAGATCATCATCGACCAGTTCATCAGCAGCGCCGAAGACAAGTGGAACGTGATGAACGACCTGGTGATGTTCCTCCCCCACGGCTACGAAGGCCAGGGGCCGGAACACTCCAGCGCCCGTATGGAGCGCTTCCTCACCCTTAGCGCCGATTACAATATGCAGGTGGTCAACCCCACCACCCCGGCCAACCTCTTCCACCTGTTGAGGCGTCAGCTCAAGCGGGACTTCAGGAAGCCCCTCATCGTGTTCACGCCCAAGAGCCTGCTGCGCCACCCGGCCTGCGTTTCCGACCTGCGTGAGTTCACTTCGGGAGGGTTCAGGGAAGTGATCGACGATGCTTCCGTGGATCCTGAAGGCGTGCGCAAGCTGGTGTTCTGCACGGGTAAGGTATACTATGACCTATTGGAGGAGCGGGAACGGCGCCAGGCCTGGGATACGGCCCTCATCCGCCTGGAACAGATCCACCCCATGCCTACCCTTCAGCTGGAACGGGTCATCGCGCGCTACCCCAAGGCCTACAAATACCTCTGGACGCAGGAGGAACCGGCCAACATGGGCGCCTGGTCTTTCGTAGCCCGCAAGTTCAACGAGGTGTCGCTCATGCTGGTGGCCCGGCCAGAAAGCGGCAGCCCTGCCACCGGTTCCCCCACCCTGCACAAGGAGCGCCAGGCCAAGATTATGGAAAAGACCTTCGGCGGCTGCACCTGCGAGCGGGTGAACAGCGAATGCAAAATGGTGTGCGCCCCCAAGGAATACAAATACGTGAGCCGGCTGCTGCCCGAAGAGGAACGTACGCTCAGGCCCTTCTCAACCAAACCCTAAGGAACCCATCCCATGAAGTTAGAGATCAAGGTCCCCAGTCCGGGAGAATCCATCACCCAGGTCCAGCTGGCCTCCTGGCTGGCTGCCGACGGGGAATACGTTGAAAAGGACCAGGAAGTGGCAGAGATCGACTCCGACAAGGCAACCCTGAGCGTGAGCGCCCCCGAAAGCGGGGTATTGCATCACGGGGCTTCGGAAGGCGACACCATCGCCGTGGGCGCGGTGATCGCCACCATAGACCCTTCAGCCGAAGGGCAAGCAAAGACCCCGAAAGCAGAGGCCAGTGCAAGGCCGATGGGACAGCCGTCCGCAGAAGTCAGCAAACCTGAGCCTCCGGCAGGCGCAGGATCCAGCGCGGCGTCGGCTAAGCTACCTACGGCTGCAGAAACACCAAAGGCCCCTGAGAGCGAAACTTCCGCTGAAGGCCCCCATTTTTCCCCCCTGGCCCGCAAAATGCTCAAGGAACAAGGACTCAGCGAGGCCGCTTTCGTTGCCTGGCTGAAATCGCAGAGGGTTGGGCGGGAGGACGTGGAAGCCTTCGTCCGCCAGGCGGCAGCCCCATCGGGAACAGCTCAGGTGCCTATGTCAGCTTGGGGAGGCACCCGCAACACCGAGCGAAAGAAAATGTCAACGCTCCGGCTCAAGCTCGCCGAACGACTGGTATCGGTGAAGAATGAGACCGCCATGCTGACCACCTTCAACGAGGTGGACATGTCGGCGGTGATGGAACTGCGCAGGAAATACAAGGATGCCTTCGCCCAGAAGCATGGCGTGGGCCTGGGCTTCATGGCCTTCTTCACCCGGGCCGTAAGCATCGCCCTCCACGACTTCCCCGCGGTGAACGCCATGATCGACGGGGAAGACCTGGTATACCACGACTATGCCGACATTGGCATCGCGGTAAGCACTCCCAAAGGCCTGATGGTGCCGGTGCTGCGGAATGCCGAACAGCTGAGCCTTGCCGGGATCGAGGCCGGAATCAAAGCTATGGCCGACAAGGCGCGCAACAATAAGATCACTCTGGACGACATGAAGGGCGGCACGTTTACTATCACCAACGGAGGGGTGTTCGGGTCCATGCTGTCCACACCCATCCTCAACCCCCCTCAGAGCGCCATCCTGGGCATGCACAACATCGTGGAGCGGCCTGTGGCCGTGAACGGGAAGGTAGAGATCAGGCCGGTGATGTTTGTGGCCCTATCCTATGACCATAGGGTGATCGACGGGCGCGAAAGCGTGAGCTTCCTGGTGCGCGTGAAGGAACTGCTGGAAAACCCCACCCGTATGCTGACCGGGGGGAAGGAGCCGGGGGAGGCGCTGTTGGAGATCTGATATCGGATCTCTATGTCAGATATCAGTCGAAGAGCTCGTTCAGCCAGTTCTTCTTGCGGTATTGGCCACGATCGTAATGATCTTTGTCGTAGCGGGGCTCCGGACGGGAGGGGGGAGCCTGGGGCGGGGATTGCTGGGAGCGTTCCAGGATCTTGTCAAGCTCTCCGCGATCCAGCCAGATGCCCCTGCAGTTGGGGCAGTAATCAATCTCAATTCCCTGGCGCTCGGACATAACCAGGTCAACGCTGCTGCATACGGGACATTTCATGGCGGTGAAGTATTTCCGAATGAACAAGGAAGAGGGGGTGATGGTTCAATCTGCTCCCCTGCACACTGTCATGCTCAGCCACGGTTCCAGCCCTTAATGATAAACGAGCGGCAGCTGTTTATTGAACAAGGAAAACCTCAGCCCCATCTCTGCCCCGAAAGCATTGCATCCCACCTTCCTCCAGTCATCATAGGGCAGGGCATCGATGCTGTAGGTGTTTCCTCCCTCGGTGGCCGAGTCAAAGTCGAACGAAGCGAAGTCCGCGGTGAGTTCTATATAAAACAGGATATTCATTTTATCGGCAGACTTGCCCATGAACATCCATTCCGTGCCCATCGAGAAGCCAGGGCCAACAGAGCTTTTGAACTCTACTTCAGTTTTTACGGTTCCGTTCTCTTTCCAGAAGTCGTATCCATAGGTCCCGATCCCTCCGCCCATATAAATGTTATGGATGGTTCCAAGGTTCCTGACCGCCTGGTAAACATTGAATTTGGCCTGGAGCGTGCCAAAGCGCATATGTATCCTGCCATCCTGATCGGAGATGACTTCCAGTTTGTGCGATTGCTGCCCTCCTTTCACATGCAGGGAAAGCCACCTCGAAGGATAATAGCTCAGCGAACCGGAAAAAGTAACGAAAAAGGTCTGGAACTTGGAATCATAAGGTCCGGTGGCCGGTCCACCGGCCACTGAGAGGGTATACTGCATATGCGGATCCACCCTCTCGCTCCATCCCATGCCATAGCCCCCGCCAAGGAATATCTTCTGGCTTTTCCACCAGTTGACCTGCTGATCATTCTGAGCGTTAAGGGCGAGTGAAAACAATAGTCCTGCAGTCAGGGCTATGTTCCTCATTCGGTGGGCACTACTTCTGCTAATCATGATGGATAGGATTTGAATGGCCGAATCAGTGAGAGACAGGATGCCGGGTTGTCCGGATACATCGTGCTAAAGCTAATGTTTTATTCCATTTGCATAACCATTGGGTATGCCGTAACTTGGATCGTGCTGATAGGCTCAACGATCCCTCCGATGAAAAAGGTGTTACTTGCTATTTCTATGTATTTTGCTTCATTCAGTGTAAATGCACAGTTTTCAGAGAAGAACGCGATATACGCCACCTCTGAGATCGCTTTTGGCAACTATCTGGAGATAAATTTGAACCTGAACTATTTACTCCACGAGAAATATTCTTTTCAAATTGGATATTCGAACCATATAAGGGAAGCAAAATCACAACCTAAAGACTTCAACTCTGGATTAGTCGGTGTTTTCACCCTTGGACTTGCCCAGCTTCATTTCGATCATATATTGAATTTCCGTTTACCAGGGTAGTAGGTCTGACCATTTCTCCCATGGTACAGATCAACAAGGACCGGGCGTTCATTGGAACCGGATTTGGAGCAATGATCGGGCTGCTGAGAAAACAGGCGCAATAAAATAGCCGGTCCTGTGTGGAATAATTGATACATTTATTAACCAATTGAGCCCTATGAAAGTCCTTGTTCTCGGTGCCGGGATATCCGGCCATACTGCCGCTGCCTTCCTTAAAAAGATGCTCGGCCGCCGGCATGAGGTGGTGGTGGTTTCCCCCAGTCAGTATTATCAGTGGATTCCTTCCAATATTTGGGTGGGCGTGGGACGCATGCGTCCGGAGCAGGTACGCTTCAAGCTGGAGAAGGTATACCGGCGCTGGGGCATCGTCTTCCATCAGGCGAGGGCAGTGGCCCTGCACCCGGAAGGGGATGCCGGGGATGGGCAGGGCTTTGTAAGCATTGAATACACTTCAAGGGAGCGGCAGGGGGAATCGGACCGCATCCGTTACGACTACCTGGTGAATGCCACAGGTCCCCGTCTTAATTTCGGCGCCACCGAGGGACTGGGACCCGGGGGCTATACCGAGTCAGTATGCAGTTGGGACCATGCCGCCCATGCCTGGGAGGCACTGAAGGGGAGCATCGCGAAGATGCAGCAGGGAGAGCGCCAGCGGTTTCTCATCGGCACGGGCCACCCCACGGCCACCTGTCAGGGTGCGGCCTTCGAATACATTCTCAACATTGCATTTGAACTGAAGCGCAGGAAGCTGGAGCACCTGGCCGAGCTGACCTGGATATCCAACGAGTATGAACTCGGTGATTTCGGGATGGGCGGGGCTTACATCAAGCGTGGGGGCTATATCACCCCGACCAAGGTCTTTACCGAGTCGGTGTTCGCCGAGAACAATATCCAATGGATCAAGCGGGCCGGGGTAACCCGGGTTGAGCCCGGACTGGCCCATTACGAGACCCTCGACGGAAGCGAGGGCAGCGTAGCTTTCGATTTCGCCATGCTTATTCCAGCTTTCGCAGGGCAGAGCATCCAGGCGTACGACCGTCAGGGCGGTGAGATTACCGAAAAGGTGTTCGCCCCCAATGGCTTCATGAAGGTGGATGCCGACTATACTCCCCGTCCCTATGAACAGTGGAGTATACGCGACTGGCCACAGACCTACCAGAGCCCTGCCTACGCCAACCTTTACGCTACGGGTATCGCTTTCGCCCCGCCCCACCCTATCTCCAAGCCCATGCAGTCGCCGAACGGGCGGGCCATTTTCCCTGCGCCCCCACGGACCGGGATGCCCAGCGGGGTCATCGGAAAGGTCGTGGCACAGAACATCGCGGAGCAGATCAGGAAGGGGCACAAAGAGCACCCGCATACCGCCAATATGGGCCGGATGGGTGCTGCCTGTATTGTTTCGGCTGGGTTCAGCCTTACCCAGGGCCTGGGGGCTACCATGACCGTATCTCCTGTTGTACCCGACTGGGAGAAGTATCCGGAATGGGGACGCGACATCAACGCCACCGTGGGGGAGATCGGCCTGGCCGGGCACTGGATCAAACTCTTCCTCCATTATATGTTCCTGCACAAGGCCAAAGGCTACCCCTTCTGGTGGCTGCTTCCGGAATAGCAATCAACAAGAAAACATGAATATGAGCACGGAAAAGATCATCAGGGCATACAAGGACGAATTCTATCCTCCGGTCCCCACACGGGCCACACAGCGCCGGCGTACCAATTTCCTGTTGCAGGCTTTTCATTTTTTGCGGCTGAATTTCAAGATCATGCGGATCGTCGTGAAGGGGCATTCCTGAGTGACTAGAGTGACTAAAGTGACTAAAGTTAAGGGAGTTAGGAGTACTTAGAGTACTTAGAGTACTTAGAGTACTTAAAGTACTTAAAGTACTTATCATACTTGGAGGTAGAAGTTGGAAGTTGGAAGTTGGATGCTATGAGTGTGTTATTTGGGGTTGGGGAAATGGGGTAATAGAAGGGTGAAGATGTTTATTAATGTGATTGACAGGAGTTTATGGAGCGATTAAATTATAGGGAGCTCACTGGAAAGCAGAAGGATGAGTTGTTGCAGTTGCTGAGGCTACGGTTTACCCGGCGGGAGGGAAAACCGTCGGGCCTGATATGGGAGGACATTCAGCAGAGGCTGGATCAACAACCGCGTAAACTGTGGTCGCTGTCAAGAATGGAAGAAACTGGTGGCGAGCCGGATGTGATCTCTTACGATTCTGTCAGGGACGAATATTTATTCTTCGATACTTCTGCTGAGAGCCCTGCGGGCAGGAGGAGCCTGTGTTACGATCCTGCCGCATTGGAGTCCAGGAAGGAGCACAAACCCCGCGGGAGTGCGCTTGGAATGGCTGTTGAAATGGGGATAGAAATGCTGGATGAGTCGCAATACCATCTGCTACAGCAATTTGGGACGTTTGACGCCAAGACTTCGAGTTGGTTGCTTGCCCCTGAAGGGGTGAGAAAGCTCGGAGGCGCCATCTTCGGAGATTTCAGGTACGGCCGGACCTTTGTATACCATAATGGTGCGGAATCCTATTATGCCGCCCGGGGGTTCCGGGGCGTACTGAGGGTATAGTTATTCGGGACACCTAACCACTCCGGTACTTGTCGTTCAGCCCACAGCCATTAAGGATCCAGGGGATGACCTTTTCCCGTCGTTTCGTGCGGGTGGCATCCTGCTTACCATCAGCAATGTAACCCACATATTCTCTTTGTCGACCAGGGGTAAGCTTGTCAAAGGCCGCTGAGAGCGCTGGGGAGGCATCCAGAGATTTCTGCAGTAGCGGAGGAACTTTTAATTCCTGGGGCATCTTCAGCGTGGGTTTCACCCCTTTTCTCTCATTATCGATTGCTTAAAGAACATAGCTGCACAGCACTTCCTGGATGTCCTCGATCTCTTGAATGCGAGTGAGACGGATCTGGCGCATGGCCTGAGTATTTTCTGTTGAAGCGGAAAGCAGGCTGGCGTGGTCCTTCAGCAGGACCCCGTTAAAGAACCAAAGGGCAAGGTGTTCCTTGAACCCCCGAATTCCCACGATATTGCGGTCTGCATCGGTGTACACCGGGGCTCCCCATTTGATCTCCTCGCTTAATCACTGAATATCTTTTACTTACATCCGCCCTCCCTCTCCCCCGCATCCCGCTTCTCCCTACCAAATATCTATCCCCAAATGCAAACCCAGGCCAAGGTGCATATCTTCCTGCGTCCACCCCACACCCAAAGCCGGACCCAGATGAATATGCCCGAAGAGGAATTCGTATAGCACTTCTGCGTGCAGCGATGGGCTCAGATGGAAGCTGTGACCATCTTCCATGCTTATCCCGGGAGTCAACGAAAAGTGCATAGGCTCCAGCAACCTGTATCCCAGCGCAATCCCCAGCGTGGTGTGACCGTGCTCATCGAAGATCCGCTCCAGGGCCAGTCCCAGCCCGAAGGGCGACTCCTCGAAATTGTGCAGGTAGTGAAAATGCATACCATAAGCCAACGCATCCTCGGATGGAAGAAAGATGAGTGCATTCTCCAGTCCAAGCTCATTGCGGTGATGGTCGTGATGATCGTGATCCTGAGCGAGCAAGGGGAGGGTGAAACATAGAACGGCCGTGAATAATATGAGCCGGGGAAAATGCGAAGGCTTCATAGGATGAGGTATTCTTCTGAGGAACGAAGGTACGCCATAGCCGGGATTCTCATCCCTTGCATTTCGCAGCCATGGGTCGTAACTTGTGCTGTTCTGTCTGTAACCCATCACACCAGAATGAAAACAAGGATAAGCATCCTGCACTGGACCCCCAGGATCCTCTGCATCCTGGCCATACTGTTCATCAGCCTCTTTGCCCTGGACTCCTTCGGCCCCGGGCAGCCGTTGGGGCAACAGATCCTTGCCTTCCTCATTCATCTCATTCCGTCCTTCGTTTTGCTGGCCCTGCTCATCCTTGCCTGGTACCGGGAATATTTAGGCGGCTGGATCTTCCTCCTGATCGGTCTGGGATTCAGCCCCATAATCTTCCTGCACAATTTCAGAATGAACCATTCAGAATGGATGAGTCTCGGCATTGTGCTCATGATCACCTTCCCCTTCGTCCTGGTCGGCATCCTCTTCATCCTCAGCCACTATTACAAGAAGCGGCATGAATCGGGTGGGTGAGGATCAATGCTGAACGCTCGGTTTTTCCGGCCCCGGGGTACGATCGCATCCCAGGCAACTCCAAGTACCCCTGGCTCCAGGTACTTCATATCCTCCGCGTTCTTCCCTCCCCGATCTTTGGGCTTGGTTTACTACCTTTGTAATTACAGCAGCCTCAGCACATGCGCAAAAAGGTAGATTTCCTGGTGATCGGTTCGGGCATAGCCGGATTGTCGTTTGCCCTGAAGGTAGCCCCTTATGGCAGGGTGTGCATCGTGACCAAGACGGAGGCCGTGGAAAGCGCCACGCGCTATGCGCAGGGGGGCATCGCTGCGGTGATGTACACCCCGGACTCCTACGAGAAGCACATACGCGACACTATGGTGGCCGGCGATGCGCTGAGCGATGAGCGCATCGTGCGCATGACCATCACCGAATCCACCGAACGCATCAAGGAACTGATCTCCTGGGGAACGGAGTTCGACCGCACGGATGGGGGCAAATATGCCCTGGCCAAGGAAGGGGGGCATTCGGAGTATCGCGTACTGCATCACAAGGACAGCACCGGGCAGGAGATCGAGAACACCCTGCTTCGGCAAGTAAGGGAACACCCTGGAATTGAGATCCTGGAGAACCACTTCGCCATTGAGCTGCTCACCCAGCACCACCTTGGACTGGAGGTCAAGCGCAGTTCATCCTATATCAAATGTTACGGTGCCTATGTACTTAACCGCCAGACCCAGGAGATCCATACTATCCTGGCGCGGGTGACCATGCTCGCCGGCGGGGGCGCAGGCAATGTGTATGCCACCACCACCAACCCCCCGGTGGCCACCGGGGATGCTGTAGCCATGGTATACCGGGCCAAAGGGCAGGTGGAAAAGATGGAGTTCTTCCAGTTCCACCCTACCGCGCTCTATAATCCGTCCGAACGCCCGTCCTTCCTCATCACCGAGGCGATGCGGGGATTCGGGGCCGTGCTGAAGACCGCTTCGGGGGAGGTGTTCATGCAGAAATACGATAAGCGCGGCAGCCTTGCCCCCCGCGACATTGTGGCCCGTGCCATCGACAACGAGATGAAACTCAGCGGGGATGATTTTGTTTACCTCGACTGCCGTCACCTCAACAAATCGGAGCTCATACAGCATTTTCCCAACATCTACGCCAAGTGCCTGAGCGAAGGCATTGACATCACCCGCGACATGATCCCGGTAGTCCCTGCTGCCCATTATATGTGCGGGGGGATTAAAGTGGACGAATGGGCGCGCAGCAGCATCGAGAACCTTTATGCCTCAGGCGAATGCGCCTCTACCGGACTGCATGGGGCCAACCGACTGGCTTCCAATTCTTTGCTGGAGGCCCTGGTGTTCTCACACCGGGCCAGTCAGCATGCCATGGCCCAGCTGCCTTCCATCGGTTTTTGCGAAGAAATTCCCGACTGGGATGCTGAAGGCACCGTGCTGAACGAGGAAATGATCCTTATCACTCAGTCGCTGAAGGAAGTGCAGTCGATCATGAGCAATTATGTAGGGATCGTACGCTCCAATTTACGCCTCCAGCGGGCCCTCGACCGCCTGGCCATCCTGAACCGGGAGACGGAGGAGCTGTACAAACGCTCCATCATTTCGGTGAACATCTGCGAACTCCGCAACCTCATCAATGTCGGATACCTCATCATCCGCATGGCGCAGGACCGCAAGGAGAGCCGGGGACTGCATTTCAATATCGATTATCCCAGGGCCGCAGGACAGGATCCGGTGGAGGATCCCAGCGAGCTCTGATCAAGCTGAAACAACTATGGCACTGATACGATCGGTAAAGGGGGTAAGTCCCCGCATGGGCAAGGGCTGTTTCCTTGCCGACAACGCCACCCTGACCGGTGATGTGGTGATGGGCGACCACTGCAGCGTTTGGTTCGGCGCCGTAGTGCGCGGGGACGTGCACAGCATAAGGATAGGCGATAATGTGAACATTCAGGATGGGGCCATCATCCATTGCACCTACCAACGGGCCCCCGTGAACATAGGCAACAATGTATCCATCGCGCACCGCGCCATTGTGCATGGCTGCACCATCCACGACAATGTGCTGATCGGCATGGGGGCCATCATCATGGACGGGGCTGTCATCGAGAGCCATTCCATCGTGGCTGCAGGGGCCCTCATCAAGCAGGGTACGGTGGTGAAGTCAGGCACGGTATGGGGCGGCGTGCCCGCGGAACAGATCCGGGAGATCAGCCCCGAGCTGCTTCAGGGGGAAGTGATGCGGATAGCCAACAGCTACACTATGTACGCGAGTTGGTATGACGAAGCCACGGATCCCGGAACCTGAACCATACGTGTGAGCGCTACCACCCCTGTTCTCGCCTGAATCATGAAACCCAGAATACTGGTCATAAGCAATTACAACGACTTCCACACTGTAAGACCTGAAGCGGAGATCCTGCTGGGGTTGCAGCGCCGGGGGTTCGGTGTGGATGTAATGACATACGGGGGCAGCGAATACGCCCGGCGCTTTGCCGAGGCCGGCATGAAGGTCATCGATTTTCATCCCAGGCACAAGTTCGACCGCAAGGAGTGCATGCGGGTCAGGCTTGCCTTGAAGGAAGGGGCTTACGATATCCTCCAGCTATTCAACAGCCCGGCTATCGTGACCGGCCTGAGGGCCGCCCGGGGCCTGCCGGTAAAGGTGGTACTGTACCGGGGATATACCGGCAATATTCACTGGTATGACCCCACCGCCTACCTGAAATACCTCCACCCCCGGGTGGATGCCGTGATCTGCAACTCCCTGGGGGTGGAACAGTTGCTTAAACGCCAACTGTTCTTCCGCAAGGAAAAGGCGGTTACCATCAACAAAGGACACGACCTGAGCTGGTACGCCGGCACTGAGCCTGCAGATCTGAAGGCGTTCGGTATCCCCGAAGGCGCATTTACCGTGGCCTGCGTGGCCAATAACCGCCCCATGAAAGGGGTTCCCTGGTTGCTGCGGTCGTTGCGACACCTCAGTCCCGGACTTCCACTGCACCTCCTGCTGCTGGGCCGTGACATGGACACCCCGCGCAACCGGGCGCTGATCCGGGGGAGCGGATATGAGGATCGGGTGCATTTCCCTGGCTTCGTGCCCGAAGTACTCAGGGTGGTGAAGGCCTGCAATGCCTTTGTGCTCCCCTCACTCTTCGGGGAGTCGATCACCAAATCGGTGCTCGAGGCGATGTGCCTGGGAATTCCCCCGCTGATCACCGACATTCCCGGCAATCTGGAGCTGGTAGAGGAAGGAGTGAGCGGGCTGGTAGTCCCTCCCCGGAATCCTGCCGCCCTGGGCCTGGCGCTGGAACGCCTGGTGCGCGAGCCGCAACTTGCTGAATATCTGGGTAAAGGTGCCAGAGAACGCATCCAAGGCCCCCTGAACCACCAACGCAGCGTAAGCGGATACGCTGCCCTTTACGAGCGGTTGACCGCCCTAACCCACCGGGCAGAGCGCTGAGCCTTAAGCACATCCCCAATTAAAGATCTTATTGAAACCTATAGTATATCCATGGAAACGAAAGACAAGGTACTGGACATCATGAAACAATCGCCCAAAGCCATGAGTGCAGGGCAGATCGCCGAGGCAGGCGGCATCGACCGCAAGGAGGTGGACAAAGCCATGAAGGTGCTGAAGACCGAGGGGCTGATCGTATCGCCCAAGGTCTGTTTCTGGGAGCCCAGGGACCGTTAGGATGTTCCATTCAGCAGGGGCTGAAGCTCCGGTCAGCAGCGTTAACATTTCGATAACATCCTGGCCGGCAGAATGGGTTTATATTGCCATGACCTCGTTGTGTCCTTTGCGGGACATAACCTGCACTATCTTACTCACCATCAATCTATTGAACCTATGAATTTTTCAGAATTGAACTTTCTGGCCATCGTAGTGGCCGCATTGGTCAGCTGGGCTATCGGAGCCCTCTGGTACAGCCCTGTGCTGTTCGGGAAGGTCTGGCAGCGTGAGCTCGGGCTCACCGAGGAGTACATGAAGGAGTCTAACATGGCGCTGATTTTCGGCCTCAGCTTCGTGCTGATGTTCGTTGCCGTGCTGGGCCTGGGTTTTCTGATCCAGGGGCACAACGAAGGGGAGATGTGCTGGTCGCTGGGCCTGTGGCACGGAGTGGTCACGGGACTGGCGTTCGGGGCTACTGCAGTCGGGATCAACTATCTGTACCAGCGACGTTCGCTGGCACTCTGGCTTATCGATGCAGGGTATTTCGTGCTGTTCATGGGCATCTCGGGGGTGATCCTCGCGCTGTGGTAGGAATGCTTGTCTACCGGC
>JAKLHK010000014.1 GCA_022710185.1 Bacteroidota bacterium | reverse complement strand
CAGGCACGCCTCTCCCTGGAGGCCTTCAACGCCCTGGGACAAAAAGTGGCCACCCTGATCGGGGGGGAGACCTACCCCGCGGGTTACCACACCCTGGAGTGGGGCCCCGAACTCGCCCCGGGGGTGTACACCCTGAGGTTGCAGTGCGAGAGCCAGAGCGGAAACGAAGTCCGCCAGCTCAGGGTGGTCAGGGAATAGGACCGCAATATTTCTGTCAGAGCACACCCGGATCCCTGCGAGGGGGTCCGGGTGTTTTTCCTTGGCCCAAAGCGGTATTTTTGTGCCGGCCTACAATAAACGGGCCCACTTCATCTGTATGAAAACCTTGCGCATCCTCCTCAGTATACTGGCCGCCCTGATTACCCTGGCATTGGCTGCATCGGCCCGGCTGCAGGACGAGCCGGCAGGTCTTAGCCTCGCCCTCGCCATTTTGCTCCTTTTGCTTCCGCTGCGCTGGTCCCGCCTGAAGAAACCGCTGGGACCCCTGGCACCGCATTGGGGCCGTGCCCTGGTGGTCCTGGTGCTCCTGATCAGCCTCATCCGAATCGTGCTTTTTTCGGAGAGGGGCAACACCTACCGCACCCCTGGGGACCAGCAGGTACTGGAAGCCCTCAGCCAGCAGGACATTGATCGCCTGAAAGGGGTGTGGGAGGAAGAATGGATCGGCATAGATGGTGCAAAGATGCATCTCCTGCAGTCCGGTCCTGAGGATGCCCCTCCCCTCCTGGTCATCCCTGCGCCCGGCATGGGCCTGGCATCCTGGGAGGGACTCCTGGACTCCCTGTCCCAGAAGTACCGGACGCTGGTCCTCCTGCTGCCGGGGGGAGCAGCCATGCTTCCGGATAATACTTCAGACATCGCCGGAATACTGTCCGGTCTGCTGGAAGGCCAGGGCATCGATTCGGCCGCTCTGGTGGCTGAATCATACGGGGGACTGATGGCCCTGTGCCTGGCTGTTCATTCGCCCGATAAGGTCAGGGCCCTGGCCCTGGCCTCCCCCATCGGACTGAGGCCCCTGCATGGAAAGACCATCCTCCTCTCCCGGCTTTCAGAACGCTTTCCCCTTCCGGTAATCAGCCGTTACGCAACAGACCACTTTCTCGGTGAGGGGTTGTTGCAGGATACGGTGCGTGCCGGCCGCCTGGGCACCCTGCTGACCCGCACCCACAATGCCTGGCCCGGTTATCCCGCCTTCAGCAGGCAGCATCTCGCGTCCGTCAGTATGCCTTCGCTGGTATTCCTGGCCACCGAGGACCATATGCTGGGCAAGGTAGATTACGCCCAACGGGTGGTCCGTCGCATACCTGACCTGCGGCTGCGCATCCTGGAATCAGGGCACCTGGTCAGTTTGGAAAAGCACGAGGAAGTGAGGGAGCAGGTCCTGGAATTCCTTGGACGGGTTTACCCTCCGGGTCGGCAAGGCTTATAGTGCCGGCAATTTTGAAGGGGACTTCTTCCCCCTTTTCCGCCCTTTCTCCCCCACGATCACATCCTTGAGCCGGAACCTGTCGAAACCGTCGAAGGCAAAGCGGTTGGCAAGCAGTATGGTGAGAAGGACAGAGATCATGGAGCTCACGAAGATGGTGATCATCAGCATGATCTGATACTTGATGGCCACGGCCGGGCTGGAGCCGCCCAGGATCTGTCCCGTCATCATCCCGGGCAGGGCGATCAGTCCCATCACCGCCATGGTGGCGATGTTGGGGTTGAAGGCATCCTGCAGGGCCGTGCGGAGGAAGGGCACCACGGCCTCGCTGCGGCTGGCCCCGTTGGACAGGAACCAGCGGTAGGTAAGTTGTTCCTTCTGCAGGCCCCTGAAATAGGTATTCAGCCCCATAACATTGGTCTTCAAACAATTGCCCAACAGCATCCCGGTAATCGGAATGAAATAACGCGATTCGAAGAAGAAATCCAGGCGGAGCACCACGACCAGGAACCACCCATTGACGATCCCCAGGGATACCAGCAGGGCCAGGCTGACCGGCCATAGGAAGCGTTTCATGTTGAGACCGCTGCGTTTCACCGTGGTGCCGGCGGCCACGCCGATCATCAGCAGCACCCAGGCCAGGTTCACCCAGCCGCTGTTCCAGCGGAAGAGGTATTCGAGGTAAACCCCCACCAGCAGCAGCTGGACCGTCATCCTCAGGGCGGCCCAGAGGGTCTCGCGGATGAGGCCTGTGGAATAATGACGGAATACAGCGATGGGGATGACCAGCAGCAGGTAGCCCAGGGCGAGGTTGTACCAGGTGATATCGAGCGTGGTCTCCATCTCAGGCCTGGGCTTGGGGTAATGCGATGACCCGGTCCATGCGCCGGAGCCAGCGCTCGTCGTGGGAAACGGAGATTACCGTGGTCCCGTTCAGTGCATCTATCCGGGCGGCCAGGGCCTCCACCGAGGCATCGTCGAGGGCCGAAGTAGGCTCGTCAAGCAGCAGGAGCGACTTCCCGAGCAGCAGGCAGGACGCCAGGGCGATCCGCTGCTTCTGTCCCCCCGACAGGGTGTCGGTGGACTGGTCCAGCACCCCCTCCTCCAGTAGCAAGTGGCCGAGCTGGGCCCGGACTTTATCAGCCGAAGGGAAAAACTGACGGTTTGCCTTGAAGCGGAAGGGGTAGAGCAGCAGCTCGCGTCCGGTGGGTGCGTCGATCGAGACCTCCTGGGGCAGCCAGGCGATGGATTGGCGGATGCGGCGGATACTGGAAGTGTCAAGACGATCCCCCATCACCCTCACCTCACCCTGATCGGGAAGCACGAAGCCCATCAGCAAGTGCAGCAGGGTGGTCTTGCCCACACCCGAGGGCCCGCTGAGGCATACCTTTTCCCCCGGGGCCACACTCAGGCTGAACCGGTTGAACACTACCCTGGAGCCGAAGCCCAGGTACAGGCCGCTGACCCCGGTGAGGTTTGTTTCCGCCATACTGCGAAGGTATTGATTCCATCGCATCCCTGCTAACACCCTGTTCAGGGCTTGAGGTATAGGGCTGTATAGCCCGGGACTCCCGGGCCCAGATTTTTCCCGACAGTTTTGGCTTTGTTCGATTTGTTGTTAACTTTGCCGTCCCATTGCCCGATGGTGTAACTGGCAACACGTCTGACTCTGGATCAGAAGAGTCTAGGTTCGAGCCCTAGTCGGGCAACGCAATGGAAAGCTGGTCAGCAACTGACCGGCTTTTTTTATGGGCAGTGCAGGGCGAGAAGTTAACCCTGAGCGAGCGCAGCGAGTCGAAGGGAGCCCTGGTCGGGCAACAAAAATGAACGAGCCCGCCAATGAGACGGGCTCGTTCATTTTGTCGCAACGGAAAAATCATCAGGGATGGTACACCCATGATGCAAGGCCCTTCGAGAGTGGTTCGACAAGCTCACCAACCAGCTCAGGCCCGGGGCCTTTGGAATACCCGCTGGGGTGGGTTCTCCGCGACCCACTCAGTGCCCGGGCCATGGATCATCGCATATTACGGATCGGTGCAAATTTCCCTAACTTGGCTCTGGCAAGCCCGCACATCCCTTGCGGGCTCCCAATCCGCTCCAGATGGACCTCGCCCAGGCACGTAAAGAAAAGAACACCGTCGCCTTCGTTTCCGTGATCGCCGCCATATTCCTGACGAGCTTCAAGATCGTGGTGGGGGTGCTCACTGGCAGCCTGGGCATACTTTCCGAAGCACTGCATTCTGCCCTGGATTTCGTGGCCGCCGCCATTACCTGGTTCGCCGTGAGGGTATCGGACAAACCGGCTGACGAAGACCACCACTACGGGCACGGCAAAATCGAGAACCTTTCGGCCTTCATCGAAACCCTGCTGCTGCTGCTCACCTGCGTCTGGATCATCTACGAGGCCATCCGCCGCCTGGCTTCCGGGGAAACACATATCGAAGTAAACCTCTGGAGTTATATCGTGGTCGTTTCCTCCATCCTTATCGACCTATCCCGCTCCCGGGCCTTGATGCGCGTGGCCAAAAAGCACAACAGCCAGGCCCTGGAAGCCGATGCCCTGCACTTCTCAACCGATATCCTGAGCTCCTTCGTCGTGCTCCTGGGCCTGATATGCGCCCAGTACGGCATTTATGCCGCCGACCCTGTCGCCGCCCTGGGCGTTGCTGCCATTGTGATCCACGTATCCTACAAGCTGGGCAAGCGCTCCATCAATGTGCTGCTGGACAAGGTCCCGGCGGAGACGTATCTGAAGATCAGAGCGATCCTGGACAGCCTCACGGAGATCGAACAGTACCACGACCTGAAGGTGAGGGCGGCCGGGGCAGAGATCTTCGTGGAGCTCAATATCCATGTCCAGCCTGAACTGGGCATCAAGGCATCCCACGACATCGCTACGATGATCGAAGGCAGGATACAGGAGGAAATCCCCCGGTGTCATGTCCATGTGCACATAGAGCCTGAGGAGCAATAGCTTATACTCAGGCGTCCATCCGCAGCAGGCGCTGCTTTTCCACCCGGGAGGCCACAAGTATGCTGACTTCATACAAGGCCAGCAGGGGGATGGCCACCATGATCTGGCTGAATACGTCAGGCGGGGTAATGATAGCCGAGACCACCAGCACGACAACGACCATGATGCGCCGGTTCTTACGCAGCCAGGAGGCGGTGACCACGCCCAGCCGGGCCAGGAAATACATCAGCACCGGCAGTTCGAACACCAGGCCCACGGCAAAGCTCACCGAGACCACCGTGCTGATGTATGAGCTCAGGGTGATCTGGTTCGCTACCTGCCCACTGACCTGGTATCCACCCAGGAAGCTGATGGTGAGGGGAACAATAAGGAAGTAACTGAATACCACGCCCACCAGGAAGAGGAGCGAAACGATCACCACCCCGCCCCGGGCATAGCGGCGCTCGGTATCGTACATGGCGGGCTCCACAAAGCGGAACAGTTCCCAGATGACATAAGGCACGGCCAGCACGAAACCAGCGGCGAGCGAGATGTACATATGGGTAAGGAACTGCCCGCTCAGGTTGATGTTGATGATCTCCATGTCGAGCTCAGGCATGCACAGGGCCGGAACATGCAGGATGTCCGAAAGCCGGCACAGCATGCGGTTGGTCCAGAAGCCGGGCTCACGGGGCGCCAGGATGATCTCGTCGAAAAGTATATTGCGGTTAAGAAAAGCGACAACGGCCAACAGGAACACCGCGATGACGGAGCGGAAGAGGTGTCCCCTCAGTTCATCGAGGTGATCCCAGAAGCTCATCTCCTTTTCGCGGGGAGGGGCAGGGGCTTTCTTGCTCCGGATCTCTTCGGCCATAGGGCAAAGGTAGACAATCCGTCACTCCCGCCTGCAGGGAGAAGCACAGGAGTGTCCCTGTGGGTATTACAACCTTCTGCAGGCCGCCATCGTTTACTCCCTTCCGGGCACCTGCCCGCCGCACAAAATCAATCCCCAGGCCGGGCTGAGCGACACCCTCACCAAATGCACGAGCTGCTGCCCGCATACCAGCAGTTGCCCTTAGCCTTTTCTTATTACGTTTTCAAGATGCAGTTGGCCGAAGGCTTACCCCCTACAGTGTTTTATTACCTATTGAGTCATTGTATAGTAATTGACTGCCAGGAGAGATTTTCAAAAATACTTGCGCCTTGGTTTACAAATGATTATTTTTGTAATGTTTTTGTAAACCATTCCAACCCAATGAAAGCCATTTTTGCCAAGAGATTGAAGAGTGCTCGCCTATCAGCGTCACTATCGCAAGATGCATTAGTTGAAAGAATCGGAGGAATTGTCTCAAAGAATGCTATTTCGAAATATGAACGAGGTTTAATGATGCCTGATAGTAAAGTCTTAATAGCTCTTAGTAAAGCTTTGGCCGTTAAGACTGATTACTTCTTCAGAGAGTATAGTGTCAGTATTGGTAATGTGGAGTTCCGGAAAAAAAGTCGGTTAAGGGTCAAGCTGCAGAATTCAATAAGGGAGCAAGTCGCTGATAAAGTGAGTCGCTATCTTGAAATAGAGCAGTTCCTTAACATAGAAAGTGAGTTTTCGAATCCTATCAAGAATATTGCTGTGAACTCTTTGTCTGATATAGAGATAGCTGTTAACCAGCTCCTCAATACCTGGAATATTGGGATTAATGCAATCCCAAGTGTTATTGATCTACTTGAAGACAATGAAATTAAGGTAGTTGAATTACAAACTGATGGAGACTTTGAAGGATTCTCAGGTTGGGCAGATAAGAAATATCCTGTTATTGCTATAAATGCCAATTATTGTGCGGAGAGGAAGCGGTTTACGGCACTTCACGAACTTGGCCACTTATTACTGTCTATCGATCATAGGATTAGCGATAAGGAAAAGGAAAAGATGTGCCATAGATTTGCTGGAGCAATGCTAATACCAGAGGTCACCTTTCGCCGGGAACTTGGACCCTATCGAAGTTATATTCCCATTCCTGAGCTAATTAACATTAAAGAGTCTTACGGCATTTCTATCCAAGCAATAATGGCAAGAGCGCGTGATCTAAAGGTAATAGGGGATAGTACCTACACTCAGTTTTGCATTAGAATTAGCTCGAATAGAAAGGAAGAAGGACTAGGGCATTATACTGGGAAAGAAAAGTCAACTCGGTTCAAGCAACTTGTATACCGTGCCGCCTCCGAAGAAATTATTTCGATGAGTAAGGCTGCAAATTTAGCTGATCAAAAACTGTCAGACTTTAGGGTTGAATTTGAATCGATATGAGAATTGTTGTAAACGATGCAAGTATTCTAATTGACTTAATAAGGTTAGAGTTGCTGCCTGAGTTCTTTTCACAAGAATATGAGTTTATTACGACAATACTTATCGTGGAAGAGCTACGAGAAGAGCAGTTTGAGAAACTTTCCAAGTACATTGAAGATAAGATACTCCTGGTTGTTGATTTGAGTGAGACGGATCTAACTGAAATCTCTCGAATCAACATAGAACGTCGAAGTCTTTCTATACAAGATTGTTCAGCTTTCTATCAAGCCAAGCAGATTTCGGGGGCCCTATTAACAAGTGACAACAGACTTCGGAATTTTGCAAAAGAAAAAGGTGTTGAAACTCATGGACATTTATGGGTCCTTGACCAATTATTTGAGAAGGGCATATTATTGGGGAAGGTTGCGTGCAACAAACTGAATGATCTTTGCGAGACGATAAATCCAAAGCTTGGCCTCCCAAAATCTGAATGTGAGCGGCTAATTAAGAAATGGACAGCGCGGTGATTATTAGAAATAATGTTGTAAGACGTATGCCAGCTCCTTAGTGTTTCTCAATGCTCTTAGTGTCTTAGTGGTTATTGCATCGAGAGGGTAATCGCGCTCCTTTAGCTCAGCGGCATCTTCTTCCGATGAGTTCCAAAGAGAAGCAACGCCGGATGTTTGGGTTGGTCGAGCAACGGAAGCATTTGGGTACGTTGAGTGCGTCTCGCTTCCCGTTTATCTGTACCTTTTGATCTCGAAGCTGGAGATGGCGGCGTCGGCCTTGACGAAGAACTTGACCGGGGCCTGGTCGAAACCGGGGGTACGGTAGCGCCCGCGGCTGATCTTATCGAAGCCTTCAAGGTCGCGGGAGGCCAGGAAGGTCTCGGAATCGAAGGAACAGCCAGCCTCCCGGGGAATATGCAGGGTGATGGAGGCGGCGCCGGCATCGATGTCCACGTTCACACGCTCCGAGCGTGGGCCAAACCTCAGGTCGATGGAGGCCGCACCCCCGTCCACCTTTACCTCGCCCAGCAGGTAAGGGCTCAGGTCGAAGTCCAGGTCAGCCGCCCCGATGTCAAGATCGAAGTCCCATACCGGATCAGGATGCAGGGCCAGCATGACCTTGTTGTTGGCATTGCCCCGGATGCGGGTGTTCTGCAGGGCCAGGTCGATGACCTGCTTATCCCCCACCCGTTTGCTGGTGACGTTGTAACGTGCCAGGCGCCCGGATTTTTCAAAGTGCATAAGGTCCGATGAAGTATCCGTGAGGATAAACTCCCCGGCCGCGGCATCCAGCCGCAATATGGCCGAATGTATCCCCGGGTCCCAGGGCTCGCGGATGGTCTGCTCCACGCTGAAGGTGGTATCCTGATCGTCCCAGTATAAGCCGGTGCTGTCCCCGGGTTCAAGACGGTACTCCCAGTGATGGTCCTGATCCCAGGCAAAGCCCCGGCGTTCGAGGTAACCGGTGCGCTGGGCGATCCAAAGGGTAATGCCGATGGCCAGCACGGAGAGGGCCAGCCGTATCCATCCGTTCAGCGGCAGGATGGACACCCCCCACAGCAGCAGGAAAAGGGGCCACAAACGCCAGAAGGCATACCAGCTGAAATCAATGATGTCGAGGTTTCTGAGCAGGAAGAGGCTTCCCACCACCAGGAGGATAATCCCCCAGAACGCATTCTTGTATGCCATATCAGCGGTTCTTGTTTTTTCCGAAGCCATCGGTGATCACGGCCAGACCGGCCACGATCAGGATGACGGGCCAGAGGTCCCCGAAGTTCACATCGGTGAAGCGGTCGATTAAAAACAAGGCCCCGATGGTAATTAGGATCAGCCCGGCGATCAGGCTGCCGTGACGGGGGTTTTTCACCGGGTCGCGCCAGGGTTCCTGGGGACGTTCCCCTGCCGGAGGAGTGTACTGCGGATCGTTTTCCATGGTGAAGGGTTTGAAGGTTTGAAAGTCGGAGGTGGGATTCTGCGGGAGGAAGATCCACAACGCAAGGTAAATAATCACCCCGCCCCCGCCCAGCAGGGCCATGAGCACGAACAAAACGCGCACAACCAGGGGATCGATGACGAAATACTCGGCCAGTCCGGCGGCTACACCGCCCAGCACTGTATTCGACCGACTGCGATAAAGTCTTCGGGCTTCCATGCGTAAGGTTTAGGATTGGACGCAGGCCCTGCCAAAAAGTTACAGGCCTGGTCCTTCCTCCCTTACGAAGATAGGAAATTTAGGAGCGATGCCGTGCTTTGTAACAATTGTTGTAGATGCACCAGGCAAACAACACCACCGCCGCGCCCAGCAGTATGAGCAGGATGCGATGAAAGCTGAGGGTGGTGATGCCGGCACAGCAGCCCAGGAAGCCGGACAGGAGGACGAGGAGTATGCCAAGGAAGCCAAGGCTTCCGGAGATCAGGGCGAGGTTGGTGAGCAGGCGTGTCATATGCTGTGGTATTTATATGTAAAGCTAGCTATGCGAGCTGCGGACTGCTTCGGGCCAGGAGGGCAGTTGCGCACGGGAAAATGTGAGATCCGTCACAAAATTTTGTATCTTTAGGACAGAAGAGCAGCACTATGGATTGCGTCAACTGTAAGTTCAGGTCGCGCACGGCCCATTACCTGAACAGCGAGGAGCTGACCTATATGGCTTCCAACTGTGCCGTGGTGAAACACCGGGCCGGAGAGGTCATCATCAAGGAGGGCATGCATTCCACCCATGTGGCCTACATAAAAAGCGGGCTGGCCAAGGTACACAAGGAGGCCGGGGCCGGAGGGGTGGAGACGATCCTGAAGCTGAGCGGTTCCGGCTCATACATCGGCATACAGACGGTGCTGGCCGATCCGGTGCACCAGTTCAGCGTGACCTGTCTGGAGGACAGCGAGCTCTGTTACATCGATATCCATTCGTTCAGGGAACTGCTGAGGCGCAATGCCTCCTTTTCCTACGAAACCATCATTTACCTCTGCCGTGATGAGCTGCAGCATTTCCAGCGCCTGATCAGTCTTTCAAACCGCCAGGTCAACGGGCGCATCGCTCATGCCATCCTTTGCTTTTCGGAACTGAGGGGCTCCAGGGAGGACAGTTTCCTGCTGCCGCTGAGCCGGGCTGAGATCGGCAACCTGGTGAACGCCTCCCGTGAATCGGTGAGCCGGGTGGTACAGGACCTCCATCAGAGCGGCATCATCAGGCTACGGGGCCGTAAGCTTGAAATCATCGACCGGGAAAGGCTCACCAAGCTGGCCCGCAGCGGGTGATCAGGGATCACCGCAGCATTCGGGTGGGGCGTTAAAAGATCACTTGATCATCTGGCCAACAATTATGGACCCCATAGACATGACGCCTGGTCTGATCTGAAAGAGTTTTCAGTCCTTTTCTGCCTTTGGGTTTGGCGCGGGGTACCCACTGGGTTAAGATCTGTTACTTTCTTCGGGGTGAGCAAAAGAAAGTAAAGAAAAAAACCATCCATTCAGGTGAATCAGCATCATTAGCCCGATGGATCAATCATGTCGATCCCACATGAATTCTCCGTTGAGCCGTGATCAGGCCAGCTGGCTGATCCGGACCAGACGGTCTTTCTCCTTGATCACCAAGTCTTTGGCCCTGGAATCGATAATGCCTTCATCCTTGAACTCTTTCAGGATGCGGATGACGCTTTCCGGGGTGAGCCCGGTAAGGTCGGCCAGGTCGCCGCGCGTCAGTCCGAGGCGAAAACTGTCGGCCCCATATACCCTTTCCGAGAGGCAAAGCAGGACATCGGCCACCCGGCCGTGGCTCTGCTTGCGGGAAAGGCAGTAGAACCTGCCGTACAATTGGGCCGTCGCCTCGTTCAGCATGCCGATCACGGCAGAAGCGAAGCGGGGATTGGCCGCAATGAGCGCCTTCATGGTCTCCAGGTCGGTCATCCGGACCAGGCTGTCCTCATAGGTCGCGGCTGAATGCAGGAAGGTATGGTTGCCTTCGAAGAGGCTCGTCAGCCCCAGGAAACTCCCGGGAGGCAGGATATTCAGGATCAGATCCTTAGGTTGGCCTTCCAGATAAATCTTCACCAGCCCCTCCTGCAGGAAAAGCACATGAGAGGCCAGGGCGCCTTGTTTCACCATCACATCGCCTTTGCGGTAGGTCACTTCCACCGTGCGCTCCTCAAAGCTGCGGCGCTCCTCCTCGCTCAGGAGCTGGAGGCAGGCGCCCTGGTGGTTTTCCGCGATACAGCCCTGGCGTGCGCTCTGGTGGATTTCCATGAATATGGCGGGATAGGTGTTCAAAAGTAAGGAATCTCCCCCTGGCTAACAAACCCTGGGGCAGGCGCCGGAACATAAACCTCAGGGCAGGCCTCCCCGTTCACCGGGGTCGTTGCAGCGGGGGCTGAGGCGCCCCAGCAGGGAGGGGAAGTCGTGGAGGCTGGACAACATGATGGCAGAGCCCTCTTCGTGGCATTGCAGGCAGGCGCCCACCCTGAGCATGCGTCGGCGCTCTTCCGCGCTCAGGGGACGGAGACCCCGCCGGGTGCTTTCGCCCCCTTTCCCTCCCGGAAAGCTGGTCCAGGCGTCCTCGGGCAACCCATCCTCATCCCGGGAAGCGTACCTGGCCTGGAAGACCCATCGGGCCTCCGGGCCCCTGCCCTGGAGGGAAAGGCTCCCCCGACCAAATCCCAGGGCGTTGGCAGACAGGTGGCATTCGTGGCAGCCCAGGCTGCGCCGCTGCACAGTATGGGCGGAAATGGGCGCGAAGAGCCTGCGGAACAAGGGAGCTCCCTCGCGCCCGGCCCAGGAGGCGGTATCCACCGTCATGACCATGCCGGGCAGCACGGTGATGATCCTTCCCTCCTCCTCCATCATCCCGAGGGCCGGGGAATCGGCAAGGAAGTCCCCGTTGTACTCTTCCCATCCCCCCTGGCGGAAACGGCCCTCCAGGTGGTCGAAGGAGGTGAGCTTGGCATCGTAGGCATTGTGGCAGCCGATGCAGGTGGGGGCCCAGGCGGTATGACAGGTAGCGCAGTCGAGGCGCTGGTGTACGGTGCCTTCGCTGCATAGCGGACCCGGAGGACGCATCAGCCGGGGTTTTCCGTCGGCCTTGCCCAGTAGTACGGCCCGCCCGTCGGGCATCAGGCGGGTGTGGTACATCCCGTACCCCCCCTTCCCTGTGGCCAGCAGGGGCAGGGCGGAGGGGTCGAAACCCAGCAAACTGCCGATGCGGACCAGGTCGGTATCCGGGGCCCCGTCCCGCCGGGGCGGTCCACTGAAATGACAGTCGCCACAACGCACCCGCGTCTGCTGTTCTTTATGTTCGTACAGGGCGCCATCGCCCATCAGTTCCCAGGAAAGGTGGCAATCCACACAACGCATCCCCGCCTGGTGGTGGACATCCGAGGCCACGAAGCGGAACACCCGGCGGTCCCCGAGCACCCGCAGGCTGTCCACCCCATGGGCCTCATGGGCCTTCATGAGGGTCTCGTGCCAGCCGGCGTAGCTGGTGGATATCCTGCCCGAACGGCTGTGGCAGGCGAAGCAGCGCTCATCAGGGATATCCACCGTCAGCCGGGGATGCAGGCGGGGCCAGGTTGCCCCACGCGAATCGCTGAGCTGCCAGGCAGTGAAGGTGCGCTCCGCCCCCGGGGAATAGCTCAGGTGGCAGGCATTGCAGCCCCCACCGAGGCTGATTCCATCGGTTGGGCCAGGCATGGCCTTGGGGTTGCCCAGATGACAGGAGGCGCAGAGCTGGCGGAAATGGGAATCGGCCGCGCCCTTTCCCAGGTCCTTCACATGGGCGGGGCCGTCAGGGTTGTCCTGCTCGCCGAAGGCAAAACGGTTGACATGCACCATGCCGTTGAGGGTGGCCATAATGCTGCGTGTGACCCTGAGGGTAATCTCCGGATGGCAGCCGGAGCGGCCACAGGTCTCCTGGGCATGGTCGAGGTTACCCGGCACGCGCAACATGCCGCGGTGGGCCCTGTCCTTGTCGGCCGCAAAGGGGTTCCCCAGATGGCAGCTGAAACATCCGATGGCCCCGGGCTCATGGGCTGGGGAGAAGCCCTGCATCCCGCGGTGACAGCCCAGACAGGATTCGGCCCTTCCCAGGGCAGTGGGGCGCAGGCTGTCCATGTTCACGGATGTTCCGGCCCTGAAGCTCACCGGCCCCAGCACATAAGGGTTGATGCGGTCCAGTTGCCCCTCGGACCAGGGAGGGGTCCAGGTCCAGGCCTCCCCCCTGAAGAAAAAGCCCAGGAGGGTCAGCACCAGGTACACGCCACCCAGGGCCAGCAGGGCAGCACGCAGCACCCGGGCCCAGCGGCGGGAAGCGGGCCGCAGCAGGTACAACATCCCCAGAAACAGGGCGGCGACAAGCCAGCTCCATGCCGGGCGTGCCATCCAGTGCAGGGCCTCCTGAAGGCCAAGGAAATACCAGGGGCCCTTGAGGGCCAGCTTGCCCGGCAGGTGCAGGGGAGCGGTGATGGACAGCGACAACAGGAGGAGCAGGACCAGCAGGAGGAACAGTACGCGTGGGCTGGCCCACAGGCGCCGGATATGGGCATAAACCACAGCGACGCTAAGGATGGAGGCTGTGGCGATATGGTGGACATAGATCAGTTGCAGGTTCTCTTCCTGCCCAAGCACTGCCTGGGCCAGAGTTTCGCCCACCAGCGGCAGACTCTGCAAAAGGCTGCGCAGGATACGTCCGGCCTGCAGGCTTTCGGCGTCGCCCTTGAGGATGAAGCCACTCAGCATGACGAACAGGATGGGGATAAGCAGCAGCACCAGCCAGGTCCACATCCCGGGGCGCAATCCTTGCTGCGCATCCTGGCGTAGGTAGTCTAACAGGTGGAGCAGGCTGAACAGCAGGAAGGTCTGCGCGCTCCAGTAATGCAGGTTGCGGAAGAGGGAGGCGTATGGGTTGGCGGTGAGCATGCGGCTCAGTGAAGCGTAGGGCGCTGCGATATCGTAGGGGATCGCCAGGATAACCCCGGAAATAAGGCAGAACAGCAGGGAAGCGATCGCCAGGTCGCCGAAGGTCTCCTTCCACAATCTCCAGGGCATGTATGTGCGCTTGCTGTTCATGGGGCCTGGCTACAGACTCACTTCTATCCTTCCATCCGGATCGGGCCCACTCAGCTCCAGTTGGCGCAAGGGCCCCGAGGCCGGGCCTTGAAGCACCTGTCCCTGCAAGTCATAGCGCGAGCCGTGGCAGGGACACTGGAGTTCCTCACCCCTGACCTGATCGATGAGGCACCCGAGGTGCATGCAGCGCGCGGCAAAGGCCCTCAGCTCACCCCCCTGGCGCACCAGGATCACCTCCCCGTGGAAGTGGACCCCATCGGCTGCCGGAGACGGCAACAGCACCCGGGAGGGCGGCTGCAGCCCCCGATCCCTGCGTTCCATACGCCAGGCCAGCCAGGCAAAGGGCGCAGCCATCAGCCAGCCCGAATACCGGATGAACCTTCGTCTGCCTTGCCTGTCGTGAGGGTGCACCACTGTGTTTCCTGATGTGGACCCGACGAAATTACAACTTCTGTCAAGCCTTGAAAACTGATCCGGATCAGCTTTGAGGGTGAGTGATATCATTTTTACGCATAACCTTGTTTATCAGGCCATTATCATCATATATCATAATTTAGAATTCATATAAATAAATCATTTATACATCTATATATCAAATATTTAGAATGAAAGATATCGGTTATCCAAAAAAACCAAATCATATAACTAATTGATTATCTATCTCTTACATAATTATTCCTTCCGGAAGGTCGCGGATATGTGGAGGGGCATTATCCATAAATTTGGCTTCGGAATGGGGCCTGCTCCTCATTGCAGGAGAGGTTTCTTATTCAAATTCAAGCACTTATTATGAAGAATTCCAGGAGAGATTTTATCAGGATCTCCGCATTGGGACTGGGTGGGGTTGCCCTGGGCGTCGGCAGTATTCGCTGGGCAGGGGCCACGACCCTGCTGGATGGGGAAGATGGGGTGCCGGACGCCGGCATGCAGCGTTATCCCACCTTTTGCGAGGTCTGTTTCTGGAAATGCGCCGGATGGACCTATACCGACGGACAGGGGCGCATCACCAAGATCCTTGGCAACGCCGATGACCCTCACTGCAATGGCAGGCTGTGCCCCCGGGGCACCGGAGGCGTAGGGATGTATTACGATGAGGACCGCCTCAAGTGGCCCCTGATCCGGGTCCCTGGCGCGGAGGGCGACACCTTCCGGCGTGCCAGTTGGGAAGAAGCGCTTGACCTGGTGGCCCGCAGGCTGAAGGAGATCAGCGCCAAGCACGGCCACGAGAGCGTAGCTTTGTTCAACCACGGATCAGCCGGGCATCACCTGAGCACCCTGCTGAATGCCATGGGTTCCGACAACATCGCCGCGCCTTCCTATGCCCAATGTCGCGGGCCCAGGGAAGTAGGATTTCTGGGGACTTTCGGTGCCAGCGTAGGTTCGCCTGAGCCGACCGACATCCGGGACACCCGTTGCCTGGTGCTTATCGGCTCCCATCTGGGCGAGAACATGCACAACGGTCAGGTACAGGAGATGGCCGATGCCATCGACCGGGGGGCGACCATCATTACGGTGGATCCCCGTTTCAGCACCGTGGCATCCAAATCCCGCTTCTGGCTTCCCATCAAACCGGCTACCGACCTGGCCCTGCTGCTGGCCTGGATCCATGTGCTCATCTACGAGGAGCGTTACGACAAGGATTATGTGGCCCGGTATACCGAAGGCTTCGACCAGCTTCGTGAGCATGTGAAGGCCATGACACCGGAATGGGCCTACGGAATTACCACCATCACCCCTGAGCAGATCCGCGAAACCGCCCGGGCGATGGCTGACGCCTCCCCGGCAGTGATCGTGCACCCCGGGCGCCATGTGACCTGGTACGGCGACGACACCCAGCGGTCCCGTGCCATCGCCATCCTCAATGCCCTCCTGGGAAGTTGGGGAAGGCGCGGAGGCTTCTACTTCAAGACCGCGCCCAAGATCCCGCATTTCCCCATGCCGGAGTTCCCATCCCCACGCTGGACATGGAAGGACAAGCTGAACGGGCGCTATCCGCTGGCCGACCTGGCCGTGTCGAACGTCCTGGTGGAAGCCTCCATCGCTGAGGAACAGACCGACGATAAAGTGGTGAAGGCCTGGATTGTGGCCGGCACCAACTTGCCGCTCACCATGCCCGACAAGGAGCAGCTCATCCGCGCCTTCGACTCCCTGGAATTTGTCGTGGTGGTGGATACCATGCCCATGGAGATCACCGGGTATGCCGATGTCATCCTGCCGGAATGCACCTACCTGGAGCGCTACGACGAGCTCCGTGACTCTCCCCACCGCGAGCCCTGGGTGGCGCTGCGCATGCCGGCTACCGAACCCCGCTGGGAGACCCGGCCGGCCTGGTGGATCGCCAAGCAACTCGGCGATCGCATGGGGCTCAAGGCCTGGTTTAACTATTCGGACTATACCGAAGTACTCGACTGGCAGCTTCGCCAGCTCGGCTCTTCCCTTGAGGAAATGCAGCAAAAGGGGATGATGAAGCTCGAACGCGCCAGCGGGACGCTTTACCTGGAAGAAGGTCAGGACTTTGCGTTCAATACCCCGAGTGGGAAGATCGAGTTTTACTCCCATATGTTCGAAGCGGCCGGATTCGATCCCATGCCGGTGTTCACTGCACACCCCCAGCCCCCGGACGGATATTACCGGCTGATCTATGGCCGGGCCCCCATGCATACTTTCAGCCGCACTGCCAACAACCCCAACCTCACCGACCTGATGGAGGAGAACAACGTTTGGGTGAACCCCAAAACGGCAAGGGTGTGGGGCCTGCGCAACGGCCAGGAGGTCTACCTCAAGAACCAGGACGAAGTGGTATCCAGTTTCCCGGTGAAGGTGAGGGTAACCGAACGCATCCGCTGGGACTCGGTATACATAGTGCATGGGTTCGGCCACAGCAACAAATGGCTCAGCCGGGCCTTCGGCAAGGGGTTGAACGATTCGGAACTCATTACTAACGTTATGGTCGACCCCATCATGGGGGGCACGGGGATGCGCGGCAACTTCGTCACCTTCGTAACGGAAGACCTGGGAAAGGAGGCTGAGGCATGAGGTACGCCATGGCCATAGACACCCGTAAATGTGTGGGCTGCAGCGACTGCGTGGTAGCCTGCCAGACGGAGAACAATGTACCGGTGGGTTATTGCCGGGACTGGATCACAGAGACCGTGGACGGCACCTACCCCCATGTGGAGCTGGAACTGCGCTCGGAACGCTGCAACCATTGCGACAACGCCCCCTGCGTTCGCTGCTGTCCCACCGGGGCCAGCCATATCGTGGAAGGTGGGGTGGTGCTGGTCACCCACAACGAATGCATCGGCTGCGGAGCCTGCATCCAATCCTGCCCCTACGATGCCCGCTATTCTCACCCGGAAGGCTATGTGGACAAATGCACCTTCTGCATCCACAGGGTCAGGGAAGGACAGAAACCCGCCTGCGTGGAGGTATGCCCCACCAAGTGCATGTATTTCGGGGACCTGGACGACCCCAACAGCGAGATCTCGGTAGCCCTGCGCAACCGCAAGTTCAAGGACCTCGCCCCGGAGGCCGGCACCAAACCCCAGATCTTCTACCTGATCTAACACTCCATCCCCATGAAAGAAGAACTCATCATCAGCGGAAGGATGAACCCGGGGATAGACCCCTACCTCAACCTCTGGCACTGGCAGATCCCGATCTACCTCTTCCTGGGCGGTCTGGCCGCAGGCATCCTGTTTTTCGCCGCCCTGTATTCCATCATGGGCAAGGACAAGGAGATGCCTACCACCGTCAAATGGGCGCCCTTTTTAGTCCCGCTGGCCCTCACCCTGGGCCTAGGGGCCCTGTTCCTCGACCTGAAACACAAGCTGTTCTTCTGGCAGCTGTATACTACCATACGGCTCGACAGCCCGATGTCGTGGGGTGCCTGGACCCTGATGCTTATCACCCCCCTTTCGATCATCTGGGTAGCCAGTTATGTTAAGGAAGCCATCCCGGATTGGAAGTGGAAATTTGCCTGGCTTGAGTCCTTCGAGGGCCTGGTGATCCGGTACCGGCTCGCCCTGGCCTGGGCACTGCTGGTGCTGGCCATCATCCTGGGGATATATACCGGGATCCTGCTGTCAGCCTTCAATGCCAGGCCATTGTGGAATACCTCCATCCTCGGGCCCCTCTTCCTGGTTTCAGGTCTGTCGACCGGTATAGCCGCGACCATGTGGATGTCGAAGGATCCCAGGGAACGCAGCAGGTTGAGCCGTATTGACCTCATCCTGATCGGCATCGAACTGTTCCTGATCACCCACCTGTTCATGGGATTCCTGGCCAGTTCCGCGGTCCAGATCGAGGCTGCACAGCTGTTCCTGGGCGGGCAGTTCACGGTTTCCTTCTGGGTATTTGTTATCGTGCTGGGCCTGCTTTTCCCCGCCGTTCTCGAGATCCTGGAGCTCCGGGGCTACCACATCCCGATGGCGATCCCCGCCCTGGCCATCCTGATCGGAGGGCTGATCTTCAGATTCATTATGGTGGAGGCAGGACAGATCACCCGTTATCTTTATTGATCCAAACCCTTATAATTCAACACAATGAATAATAAAAGCGAACGCGGCACCACCTACCTGAACCCCTACGTGAGCGGGTTCCTGCTGGGGCTGGTGCTTCTCGCCACCTTTTACATCACGGGGCGCGGACTGGGCGCCAGCGGGGCCATCAAGAGCACGGTAGTGACGGCCGTGGATGCGGTATCGCATTCCCATGCCTCGTCTTCAGGATATTACAGCCAGTTCATCAGCGACGATGAGCACCCGCTGAACAACTTCCTGGTGTTCGAGGTGCTGGGTGTTCTGGCTGGGGCCTTTCTTTCGGGGGCCCTGTGGGGTCGCTTGAAATTCAAGGTGGAGCATTCCCCGAAGATAACTTCGCGGACCCGCCTGTTGGCGGCTCTGTCCGGTGGCGTTTTATTCGGCTTCGGCTCGCAGATGGGCCGGGGATGCACAAGCGGTGCAGCGCTCAGCGGCATGGCCGTGATGTCCACCGCCGGGTTCATCACCATGATGGCCATCTTCGGGACGGGCTACCTGGGTGCCTGGTTCGTTAGAAAATTATGGATCTGAAAACGTATTGCCATGGGACCACTCATACCTCAGGAGATTATCGATCCGGGCTGGAGTAACGTCATCGCCCTCCTTATCGGCCTGGGCTTCGGCTTCGTGCTCGAGTCTGCCGGATTTTCCAGCTCCCGCAAGCTTGCGGGTATCTTTTACCTGTATGACTTCACCGTGTTACGGGTGTTCATGACCGCGGTCGTCACGGCTATGGTCGGACTGATGTACTTTAATTACCTGGGCTGGATCGACTATTCCCTCATCTATACCAATCCGCTGTACATCCGCTCGGCCATTGTCGGAGGAGTAATCATGGGCTTCGGGTTCATCCTTGGAGGGTATTGCCCGGGTACCAGTGTCTGTGCCGTCGGCATTGGAAAGATCGACGCCATGGTGTTCACGGGGGGTATGTTCCTGGGGATCCTGGCCTTTTCGGAGGCCTATCCTCTGCTGGAACACTTGTATAATCAGGAACCGCTGGGACCGGTGAAGATTTACGACAGCCTGGGCATGTCACCCGGATTGTTTGCCTTCCTGCTCATCGCGCTTTCCGTGGCCGCCTTCTTTGTGGGCAGCTATATTCTGGGCAAGGTGAAGAAAGTGGAATATTAAACTAAAGCCCATGAAGATCACAAAACGACACATCGTTCTGGCCGGCCTGCTGTTCATCGCAGGTTTCGGACTGCTGCTGCTGCCCATGCAGGAGAACAGCAAGGAGATCAGTCCTGAAGAGCTGCTTGCCGAACTAAACGACGATACGCGCTTCTACACCACTGACCAGGTGGCCCGCATGATTATCGACAAAGACCCTTCCTTTTTACTGATCGACGTACGCAGCCCTGAAGCGTTCGGCAGCTTCAGCCTGGAGGGAGCAATCAACCTACCTTTTGCGGACCTGATGAGCCCTGATGCCTTGGACCTGCTCAGCGATGACACCCGTTCGCTGGTGCTCTACTCCAATGACCACGTCCTGGCTGAGCAAGCCTGGATGCTGCTTCGGCGGATGAACCTCACCCATATCCACATCATGGAAGGAGGGCTCAACCGTTGGATGGAGACCATACTCATGCCCACGGCGCCCGGTCCGGCCGAGTCGGCGGAAGCCCATGCCCTCTACAGCGAGCGCTCCGGTGCCCGCCTGTATTTCACGGGGATCAATCCCGCCGGCGATGCAGGGACAGCCCAGGCCACCACCCAAACCCAGCAGGAGAAAGTGGTACCGGTCAAAAAGGCCCGTCAATCGGCCGTTGAAGGTGGATGTTAAGACAAGCTGCGCATCATGGAACAAAAGACAACCCTTAGCCCCCTGATTTACATGGCCTTTGCCATGGCGCTGATCATCCTCATCGGGATCGTCACCCTCAGGAAACCAGAATACACCTTCGCAATAAGCACCTCTGAAACCCATGCCCTGGTCATGGAGGACCAGAACAGCCTGAGCCCTGCCGAAAGTCGGGCCATCGCCGAGGCCAGGACGGGCGGTTTCCGCTTTATCGATCTGCGGAATGCCTATGATTTCCACCAGGGAACGGTAGCGGGTGCCCTCAATCTACCCACCCATTCGCTGCTCCTGCCCAAAGCCTTCGACCAACTCAGGAGCATGGACGAGGAGGGGGCCACCCTGGTGCTTTTCGGCCATGGGGGTGCAGCGGCGAATGGCCCCTGGATGGTACTCAGGCAGCTTGGGTTTGCCCGGGTGAAGGTGCTCGAGGGGGGGTATTCTGCCTACCAAGCGATGCTGAAGGATAGCGGCGGGACTCAGGAGTTCGTCCCTGCGGAGATGGCACGCTATTCATACCAGGACGTGGTTGACTCTCTCATATCAGCGGCCGGTCAGGCCGTTCCGGCAGACCGGGAGAAGGTGCCGGAGAAGGTAGTTCCGGTAAAAAAGGCACGATCTTCAGCGGTAGAAGGAGGCTGCTGAGGAAGGAAAAGCAGGTATTTTATTAGTTTACAATTAGTTGCCATTAAAGACCGTTATTAGCCGCTATCAATGGATAGTAACGGTTGTAAGCGGCAATAAACAGCGGTGAACATTATCGACCAAAATTATTATCCCCCTGTATCAGAGCCTATTAGGACTTCCTCTTATCTCGATAGGCCTTCCACTCCCCCGGCTCGTTCAGGTTTAGCAGATCGTAAGGTATGATGCCGTAATTCTGATAATCAAGAAAGTGCGTATTCTGATCATTGAACAGCCGGTGCAGCGCCAGCTCCCCGGCCTCCAGGGCTGATTCAATGGCAGGCAGCAGGGTTGAAGGGTAGCGCGCAACCAGGGGCTCCAGCCGTCCCTCAGCATCCCTGGGCACCACACAGCCCTGAAAGGGATGGATTGACAAGGCCTCCAGCAGCATGGAAGGAACCTCGGGCATGTCCACGGCCAAGAGGAGATAATGCGGAGAAGGGACTGCTTTCATTACCGAATAAAGGCCCCCTAATGGTCCCATTCCCGGAAGGATATCCTCGACAAAGACATGTCCTGAACCAGGATGGCATGAAGGGCTGCCGCTGAACACCACCTGCCCGCACCAGGGGCCGAGCTTCACCAAAGCCCGTTCGGCAAGGGTAATCCCATCCACCACCATGGCCGATTTGTCCCGGCCCATGCGGCGGCTTTGGCCACCGACCATGACCACGCCGGTGATCATCTCTCGAAGAACTGGCTCCATCTATTTATAGATCAAGACTTTTCTTCCCCGGGACCCTTGAGCTGCTCCGGCTCCTTCGGCTTGGGCTCCTGGTTCGGATCGTCACGCATCCCTTCCTTGAAATTCCTGATCCCTTTTCCCAGGCCCCCCATTAGCTCCGGTATCTTGCGCCCTCCAAAAAGCAGGAGCACTACGATCGCGATTACAATGATCTCGGAAGAACCAAACCAGCCAAGGAGAATGTTCCGCATCATGGTTATACTTTTTTCAAAGGTACAAAAGCCCTCAGCCCTTGCGCAGGAAGAGGCAGGAATCTCCGTAGCTCAGGAAACGGAAATCATGCCCGAGTGCATAATGGTAGGCCGAACGCCATCCCTCGCCCAGGTAGGCTGCTACCAACATGAGCAGGGTACTTCCGGGCTGGTGGAAATTGGTGACCATGCCTTTTACCAGACGATATCGATATCCCGGCACAATGATCATGCGGGTGGAAGCACGCAGCGTCTCCATCCCTTCCCGCTCCATCTGCTCCGCCAGGGCGAGAAGCGAATGGGAAGTTTCAACGTCCTGGACACTCTGCTCGTAGGGTTCCCATTGTTCCACTGATTCGGGAACACTGCCCCCCTTCAGGCACGACAGTCCAAGCCAGTAGAGGCTTTCCAGTGTTCGCACCGAGGTGGTGCCTACCGCGATCACTGGTCCTGGATGGCTGACCAGTTGGCGGATCGTGTGCAGGCCCACCGCGATTTGCTCGGTATGCATGCTGTGCCCGCCGATCGTGGCACTGCTCACCGGCCGGAAGGTCCCCGCCCCTACGTGCAGGGTAACCCAAGCCATCCGGTGGCCCGCGGCTTCGAGCGTCTGCATTACTTCCGGAGTAAAATGCAAGCCTGCCGTAGGTGCGGCAACAGAACCATCGTGCCGCGCGTAAACCGTTTGATAGCGCAGGTCATCCTCCGCAATAGCCTCACGGTGAATATAGGGCGGCAGGGGCACCTTGCCACAGGCAGCCACCACGCTGGCAAAGTCCAGCCCGGCAGGCTGCCATTCAAAACGTACCACGGAAAAGTCGGCGTGTTGCTCCTCTCTCAAGGCCGTGAGCGTACCTCCCAGGGCTTCCGCTGTGAGCACAAGGGCTCCGGAAGCCCATCGGCGGCTATTCCCGACCAGGCACTTCCACCTTACCCCAGAAGACTGCTGGAAGGCTTGCTGTACCTCAGCAACAGGCCACAGCGGCTCCAGCAGGAAGATCTCGATCCGGGCCCCGCTGGGTTTGCGAAACAGCAAACGGGCATGGACCACCCGGGTATCATTGAATACGAACAGGGATTGCGGGGGGATGTATTGTTCGAGATGGCGGAACACATCTTTCCGGTGCTCATTTCCATCGCTCACCAGCAACAAAGAGGCATCGCGTTCGGGCAAAGGGTGCAGCGCGATGCGTTCGGGAGGCAGCGGATAATGGTAGACCGAGGCCGGCAGGTCCTTCACGTTCATGGCTTTCCTTCCTTCTCAGGAACTGAAGAGCTCGTTGATGTCAATCTCCTTTTCATAAAGATGAAGCACATCGTCCAGGGAAACCGCCTCCACCTTGTCGATGCGGTTGTGGTGCGGCCGGTACCAAAGCTCCACAAAGAGGTTCCCCAGCTTATACAACTTCACGGTATAGTAGAGATAGGTGCGGTGCATCAGTTCGCTTCCATGTTCGAACGTAATCCGGACCTTGTCCTCGATTTTCAGCTGGTTGAATTCCTCCAGACTGAGCTCCATGCCTGCGGCTACTGTGGTATGGGATTATTCGGGCACCACCCGCAGTATCTCGCTGCGGAACTTGCCCTTGAGATACTCGAGTTGCTCCAGGCTGATGTCGGCAGAATAGATGCGAATGAAGTCCACCAGCCCGCAGGGTCTGTACATCGACCCTATTGCCGCATCGAAGGACTTGAACTCGTAGTTGTTCTTGATATTCTGATAGATGTCACCGAAGTCCATCCAATCGGGATCGCGGGGCATTTCCAGATAATAGGTATTGGCCTGCTCCGCATCCTTCAGGATGCCGTCAGCGAAGGTATCCAGGATAAAGAACTTGCGCACCTTGATGATGGTGGTGAACTCCTTGATCTCCCGTGCGCGGGCAAAAATCACCCCTCCCTCGCGGTAGAGGCGGACCAGTTCCGGCAACAGGTCCAGGTCCGGCATCTTCAAGCGAATGCATTGCGACACCTCGTTCATCACTGTAAGCTGTCCAAAGATGGCATCGAAGCGATACTCCGGGTGGAGGCGTTTGATCCGCTGCGTCAAGCGGATGAAATCATCCTCATTCTGTTCATGAAAAGCCTTGACCACCAAAAAGATGGAACGGGGGATCAGGTCCCGGTCGGCCCGTGGGACCCCATACATATCATAATAGCCCGAAAAGGGGGCCATGTCTTCCAGTACCAGTATCGGCAAAGGTTCTTTGTACTTCAGCGTAGCGAGTGACTCCCGCTTCACGATGTAGCCCAGCGCTTCTATTCTTTCCATAGGTGCAACAATTTTCCTGGGGATATGCATCACATCCCACTACAAATATATGTTAAATGCAATATGAAAAGCCAGGCGCTCTGTGGAGGCAAGGGGAAAAGCCTTACATCAGCCGGGGAGTATAACACAGCATGGCCCAGGTCCACCAGGTATTCCGGTGGCTGCCGGCATCCTGCCCGCGCAGAACAAGGAAGGTATCGCTGGGGTCGTACCAGGAGAACCCGGCCTGGAACTTCAGGTCTTCCTTCACCTTCCAGGTGTACATAAGGTCGTACTCTCTTCCCAGTCCGGCCTCCAGCATGGTACCATCCCCGACAGGCGAGGGCCCTTCGTACTGGTTGCGAAAGAAGTGCAGGAAGAACTGCAGCTCATGTTCCTTTCCGGGATACCAGCTGAGGTTGGGGTACAGATCAAGTAGCCCCCGCCCGCCGGTGGATGCATCCACATTGCTGAACTGGTTCATCCAGCCCAGGTAGCGGAAACGTATGCCATAGAATATATCGAAGGTGTGGTCGGTCTGTTGGTAATCCACCTCTTCCCTCTCAGGGTCGTGGCCTGAAAGGACATCCGCCCCTGCACCCCATCGGATGGCTCCCTGACGGTAACCTCCCGAAACGGTGAGCATCCATGCCTGGGTCTTCTTTCCATACATATTGGAGCCAAGCTGCACATAGGCATTGCCCATCCCGTCCATCGCACCGCGACGATAGTCGAGGTGCAGGCCCGAGGTAGACGTCACATTGAGGACACGCTTATAGTCAGGATGCTGGAAGCCGGTCAGCAGGCTCATGAACGACACCCAGCTCTTCTCGCCGAGTTCACGCTTTACATACACCAGGTCGAGCATACGCATCCGCTTGGCATAATATTCATCAGTGCCGTCGGTCACCCCGAGGATCTTGGCATCGGAAGCATTCCATGAGGCTGTGGCATCCACCTGCCATCGATCCCTGGCGTAGCGCAGGCGAAGGGCATCGTAAGTTATTCCATACTGGTTCCAGTTGCGTATGGCCAGCAGGCGTTCGTCGTCATATTTCAGCTCCTGACGGCCCGCTCTCAGGGAAAGGTGTCGTCCCAACGGGAGCTCCAGCCAGCCTTCGTATAGGTCAACTCCGCGTTGACTACCGAAGACTCCCGAGGAGGTCGCGATGTCTTCCCCTCCCCAGGTCCTAACGTCCTGCAGTTTCACCCTCAGCCTGATGCCATCCTTCTCATAACTGAACCCCAGGCGGGTGCGCTGGGTGACGTAGACCTGGGTGAGGTCGTTGGTGTCGCGAAGGTATTTGAAACCATTGTTCAGCTCGGCCCTGGGCCGCAGTTCGGCATCTATCTTCAACTGGGCGCGTGCTTCCCCTCCCAGCAGCCATGCAGCCAAGGTGATCAAGAGAAAATGGACAGTGCGTTTCATATTCAGGTGTTTGGTTCGTACTGATTTACCATGGAAGCAAAACTATGGATTGCATAAAATCGGAGCTTTCGTTCAATGCCGTAGGGTGGAAAATAGGTCTTTAAGCGTAGCTTTGAAGTGGCTAGTGGCTAGTGGCTAGTGGCTAGTGGCTGGTGGCTGGTGGCTGGTGGCTGGTGGCTAGTGGCTGGTGGCTGGTGCTGGTGTGAAAGTGGAAAGTGGAAAGTGAATGAGGGGGTCAGGAAGTAGGTAGGGGGATTAGGACAGGTTGCACCCTCTTGAAAGGAGAGATTAACTAATACAAGATCATGATACGCTTGACAATAAGAAGGGGGATCCCGAACCTCATTACCCTGGGGAACCTGGCGGCGGGGGCGGCCGGGATCTGGATGGTTTCGCAGGGGGAGGTGATCACGGCCTCATGGATGGTGTTGCTGGCGGCGGTATTCGACCTGCTCGACGGCCTGATGGCCAGGGCCCTGGGGGTGGAGTCGGCCCTGGGGAAGGACCTGGACTCCCTGGCCGACCTGGTCTCTTTTGGCCTGCTACCCGGGGTGTTCATGGCATGGTTCATTCAGCATGCCGGGGGTGAGCAATGGATGGGCTATGTGGTCCTGATCCTGCTCCCGGTGGCTGCGGCCTACCGCCTGGCACGTTTCAACAACGACCCTTCCCAGAAGTATGGCTTCCGGGGCTTGCCGGCTCCGGCGAACGGAATACTGCTGGGCACCTGGCCCCTGGGCATAGTGTACGGTAAGGGCCTGGGAATGCAAGGGCTGGAGTGGGTGGCGGAGAACCCATTACCCATCCTTATATTGGCCTTAACAGCTGCCGCACTGATGGCCTCACGCCTGCCTTTGCTTTCATTTAAACTGAGAGGATGGAAGGAGCCTGCCAATGTCTGGCGCTTGTCCATAGTGCTGTCAGCATTGCTTATGCTCATATTCTTCGGGATGGCTGCCCTGCCCCTTGCCGTGCTGGCCTACATGGTGCTGGGGTCTATGGCCGGGCTGGGCAAAGCGCAGGTGAAAATGCCGGGTGCCTCCGGCTCTGCTGATGATGAGCCCTCGCTGCAGCGTTGAGGGGGCTTATTTTGTTTCCCATTGAAGTCATTCCCGGCCTCCAAGAGTTGCCAGGTGATCAAATTCGTAATCATGATAGTGCGAACAACAATGCCTTATGCCCTGATTATCGCCGGGGCATCCTTGTTCTGGTCCTGTTCCTCAACCACGGGCACTTCGGTATCCGCCTCACCTCATGAAACCTCCTGGGATTCGGCAGCTGCCATGGCCTACGGGGCAGATGAGCTGGGGATGAAGACCTATGTGATGGCCTTTTTGAAACGCGGCCCCAACCAGGACCGCAGCAAGGAGGAAGCGGCGGCACTGCAGCGCGCCCACCTGCAGAACATCCGGCGCCTGGCCGACGAGGGCAAGTTGGTGGTGGCCGGACCCTTTCTGGATAAGGGAGAGGTCCGAGGAATTTATATCTTCAATGTTACCACCCTGGAAGAGGCCCAGGCCCTTACGGCCACAGACCCCGCCATACAGGCCGGAAGCCTGACGATGGAGCTGCGCCCCTGGTATGGCTCGGCAGCCCTGATGGAAGTGAATGCCCGGCATGAACGGCTGGCGAAGAAGAAGCTGGGGGAATAAGCCTGGTTGGCAACACTATGTCCATCCCGCATGAATTCTCCCTTGAGCCGGTAATTCTATAGATATCACCTGATCCCCTCGAGCTTGTCCTTTGCGCGCTTGACGGACTCCTGCTGACGCAGGATCTCCCGGTCCTGCAGCTTCTGCTTCTCCCGGGCAATGCGGGCATCCCTATCGGCCCTCTTGATCCCGGCTTCCAGTTTGTCCTTCTTACGGTACAGGCCCTCGCGCTGCGACTGGATCTTCTTCTTCTCCTTCTTCAATGCTTTGAGGGCCTTCTCTTCCAGGGCTTTCTCTTCCGGAAACTCCTTCAGGGCATCCACTTTATCTTTCTGCAGTTCTATGTCCCTGGCCTTACGCTCTTCATCGGCCGTTTTCTCGCGTATATCGTCCTCTATATTGCGCACCTCCCGTTCATTTTCCCGGGCCAGCCTGTCATTCTTTTTCTCCTCGGAACGAAGGGATTCCAGCTGCTTTTCCAGGGCCTGCAGTTTCTTCTCCTCCTGCCTGAGCTGCCCGGAAGCCACCTCCTGGTATGACTGTACGGCGAAGCCCCGCAGATAGGTCTGGAGGCTGCGTGCCATATCGGCATCCCGCTCCGGAAGGAAAAAGACACTGTCGATATCAAGGAAAGCGAAGAGCAGCACTTCTTCCTTATCGGCGTACAGCAGTGAATACAGGGTGAGGTTGCCTCCCTGCACCCCTTCAATGGCGGCCCCGCTGATGCGCATCTCCTGCTTGTCCTTTTGTACCCTTGACCTGGTGCCCTTCTGCTGGTATCGCACCCAGGCCTTCTCCACATCGGCCAGCCGGGCCTCAGGGATGTTCACTACCATGGCCGGCTGCAGTCCGCGGCTCATCTCGCGGGTGGCCTCCGCGACATTGATCGCCTTCTGGCCATAGCTGTCGAGGATGAGCAGCCCCATCAGTAGAAAAAATATCGTTCGCTTCATGGTTTCATCTCCGTTGATGTCAGGGGAAAAGTTACGGATAAAATCCTGGTCCGCCAAGTCCACCTCACCCTGGTCCTACCTTCCTTTTCATCGTATATTTGAATGGCTTGTATGCTTCCGACAGGGGCCTTTGTCAGCCATAAGGTACCCTTGGCCAACATTGCCCGGCATATACACCGCGCGAATTCCTTTTCAACCCCCGATATGATGCAAGCCTTGATCCCGATAGCAATGACCATAGCCGTACTCGCATTCCCGCTGCGTCCGGTTAGTGTGTTCTCACAATCAACAGCAATTGATGTGAGCTCCGCCTCACCCTGGTATTGGTCCTTTCAATATCTCGGGGTCACCTATCATCCCGACGGGGGAACCACCCCCGAAGTTTACCCCCTTAAGCTGGACCCCAGGGCCTTCGTTGTGCTCAATGTGGGCATAGCCGGTAACCTCGACTATACCTTGAACCACCGCTTCTTTCTGAGGGCTACCTGCACCCTTTACAAAGACTGCGCCTTCGTTACCGCCGGGGGTATACATCTGGGGCCGCGCGTGCAGTTCTCATGGCCCAGGGACCAAATGAATATCGGGGTAGGGCCGATCTTCTGCTTCAGGGAGGACTGGCACCAGTTTGAGGTGTACACAACGGATGACTTCTACGGTGAGAGGGTGAATGGAAGGTGGCAATACCGGTTTTTTCCCTATGCCCTGGAGTTGGAATACCTGCATAAACTGAACGAGCGTCTGCAGATACAGTACTCCCTGATCCCGGGGGCTCCCCTGGTGATGACCTCAATGATCGGGCTAAGGTTCAGGATAAGGGACTAAGGGGCAATACCTTTCCCGCAATACGTCATCAACCAGATACACCTCAGCGTCTCAGCTCGAAGTTCTGACCGAGGTATACGCTGCGCACCTGCTCATCGGCGGCCAGGTCTTCGGCGGTACCCGATTTCAGTATGCTCCCCTCGAACAGCAGGTAGGCACGATCGGTGATGGACAGGGTCTCATGCACGTTATGGTCGGTGATGAGGATCCCGATGTTCTTCTCGCGGAGCTTGGCCACGATGGCCTGGATGTCTTCCACGGCGATGGGGTCCACCCCGGCGAAGGGCTCGTCGAGGAGGATGAAGCTGGGGTCTGCCGCCAGGGCCCTGGCGATCTCGGTGCGGCGGCGCTCCCCCCCGCTGAGCTGTATCCCCTTGCTCCTGCGCACATGCTCCAGCCCGAACTCCTGGATCAGCTCTTCCAGCCGTTGCCCCTGCGCAGGGCGGCTGCGGCCGCTGAACTCGAGCACGGCCCGGATGTTGTCCTCTACGCTCAGGTGCCGGAACACAGAGGCTTCCTGGGGGAGGTATCCTATCCCCAGCTGGGCGCGGCGGTACATGGGCTCCTCAGTGATGTCGCGGTCGTCGAGAAAGACCCGTCCTTCCAGGGGCTTGATGAGCCCCACGATCATGTAGAAGGTGGTGGTCTTACCGGCACCGTTGGGCCCGAGCAGGCCCACGATCTCTCCCTGCCGCACTTCCACGGACACCTTCTTGACCACTGTCCGCTGGCGGTACTTCTTTACAATGTCCTCTGTCCTTAGCAGCATCATAGCTTAAAAATCAAATTGAAGTGCGGCCCTGATCCCGAACAGGCGGGCACCGGGATGGTCAAGATACGACAACCTCCACACGAAGTCCACCCTCACCACTTTGAAAATGTTCTCTACCCCGGCCCCGGCCTCGAGGTAGGGTTGCCTGAGGACATAGACCTTCCCGGGAAACCCTGCAAAGTTGAGGGTTTTTTCATCCACACCCCCGATCACCCCCTTCACGAAGCCCACTTCCCTCCATTTCAGTTTACGGAGCAGGGGAATGCGGTTGAGGAACAGGCCAAGGAAATGATGGGTGTAATAAGCACTGAAGTATTTATCGCTGATGAACTCGTAGTAGTTCATCATATTGAAAGCATACTCGTCGAAGGAATAGGTCTCGTTGCCCTCGTGGATCTTGAGCAGGGGATAAGGGAGTTCCCCCCAGATCCTGCCGGCTTCCAGGATGTACTTGGACCACCCGAAGGCGCCCACGTTGAACCAGTGGCGCACGCCCAGCTGCAAACGGTGGTATCCGAAATCGCCGCCGAGCAGCCCCTTCGCTCCCCAGGTATACTGCACATCCAGGATGGGATATCGGGCCCCCAGGCTCACCCGCTCGAATTCGCCCATGACGAAGCGCTCCTTGTAAGCCATGCGCATACGGAGCCCCAGCTCGGTGGTGAGCAGGTTGGGGCGGTGTACCGCAAGCCCGTCGGGGTACCAGGTGAAGGCTGTGCTTTCCCCGGCGGCGAATACATTGCGCCGGGTGAAGCTGAAAGTATTGGAGAAGCCATTGAACCATTCATGCTCATAGGCGCCAAAGGTCTGCTCCACCATCGAGAGCTTGTCCATAGGCCTCCGCCTCAGCAGGGCAGCCAGAAGGAAGTCTTCGCGGAAGGCATTCTGGCTCTGCCCCAGCTGTTCGATGTCCCAGGAGTAGGAAGCGCTGAGCGTCCGCCTTGGGTTCTTGCTTACCATGTAAAGCAGGCCTCCCCCGTATTTAAACTCCCTGTCCTCCGTTCCATAGGCCAGGTGTGCATCGAACATCACCCGGGTACTGAAGTCGTTGCTGGTGCGCCCGCCCAGCCTGAAGCGTATGCCCTCCAGGGTATTGAAGCTGGCCACCGACATATAGGGCCCCCATTCGAAGTTGCGATGGATGTAGTAGCCTGTGGTGATCATCTTGATGATGTCCACATAGGTATTGAATACGGGCAGCGAGCTGAGGGTGTCGATCATGTGGTAGATCTTCTGCTCATCGGCGCTGAGGGTATCGTGCCGGCTGCTGTCCCAATACCCCTCGTCCTTGTCGAGCGCATCGCGGCTTACGATAATGTTGATGGGCGAGGCATGCACCTGGTCGTCGGCGGGATCGTCGAAACGATAGTCGCGGTAGGTTGTGGTCTTGTGACCGAAGAAGCCAAGAATGGTCTTGTTATCATCCACCACATTGAAGTCGGCCACCATGTGCTCCCGTGCCTTCATCCAGTACTTCTCCTCCACCCTCTGGTATTCCTGACGCAGCACCAGGTCGTTGATGAAGTTCATATTGGCATCGGCCACCATGCGCATATCCACGCGGGCCAGGGCATTGGTTTCCTTATCGACCCAGAAGCTCCCGGTGAACGTCAGCTCCTGCTTGCGGCGGGGCTTGAACATAATCTCGTAGCTCCAGCGCCCGTTTACCCAATTGCTGTCCACCAGATAATACCGATAGTACATCAGCCCGAAATTGGCAACAGGGCTTACAAAGTTCTTCTGAAAGATGGTAAGGTAATTATCGTAGATATTGACCTTCTGCTCGATATCGCCAAGGAAGGCGGAGACGGAAGCATTCTTCACCCCGCTCACCTGGTTGGCCACGATCACTTCCTTGTTGCTTCGGGGCTCCCGGCGAAAGTAGTTCCGGGAGATGGTCTCGCTGATGAAGATGGGGAGGTAGCTTTTCCCGTTGATGGTGGAGGTATCCATGTAATCGAAGATGAAGGCGAAGGGCCTCAGTATCCGGCGCTCCTTGAACTTTTCGGAGATATTGTTGGCGTCGAACTCGATCTTGTTGTAGGCTTCGAAACTGTATCGCGGATATTCTTCCTGGTTGTTGAGGGTTTTGTCGCGGATCAGGCGCTTCAGGATGGTTTCGGCAGGGTTCTCCCCGGGCACGATTACCACCTCCGAAAGCTCAATGTTCTGCCGCTCCAGCTTGAAGTCCACCGTCTGAAAGCCTTTGGTTTTCACCATCATGTGTGCCGGATGATAACCCACGAAGGACGCGATGAGGGTGTCGGTGGCCCGGGCAGTCTCGATGGAGAACTCCCCGTTGAAGCCGCTGGTCACGCCGATGGTGGTCCCCTTGAAGTAGATGTTGGCGAAAGGGATAGGCTCTCCGCTGGCCGCATCGCTCACGGTGCCCATGATCTTGGCCACCTGGGCGCCCGCTTCGGGGGCGATGAGCAGGAAGATCAGCCAGGACAGGAGACGGAGGAGCACCTTGGGCATGGGGAGCAGGATGGAGGGGAAGGTTCAGGTCCGGGGTGATTCCGCCTCCAGGGCCTCCCAGAATTCCAGGCCGCGGCGGGTATGGGGAATGACGATGGTTCCCCCCACCAGGTTGGCGATGCCGAAGATCTCGTCGAGCTCGGCCCGGGTCATCCCGAGGTGGTAGCATTGCTGCAGGTGGTAGCGGATGCAGTCGTCGCAGCGCAGCACCATCGAGGCCACCAGCCCGAGCATTTCCTTGGTCCGAACATCCAGGGCCCCCTCCATATAGGCGTTGGTGTCGGTATTGTAGATGCGCTGCAGCACCTTGTTCTTAGTGGAGAGCAGGCGGTTGTTCATCTGCTCCCGGTAGGCGTTGAATTCCTTGGGGCTTGTGCTCATAGACCAATATTTACATTATCCTCAGGCCGGATGTACGAAGATACGGCAATCCGTGGAGTTGGTTGGGGCATGCCTCAGAGCAGGCCCTCTCGGAGGATATCGTGAAGGTGGATGACGCCGGCATAGCGGCCTTCGCGGGTGACCAGCAGCTGGGTGATATTGCTGGCCTTCATGAGGTTGAGCGCATCGGCTACGAGCGTTTCGGCAGGGATAGTCCTGGGGGTTCGCGTCATGATGTCCGCAGCCTTCATATGGGTGAAGTCATCGAACTTCATCATCATCCTCCGGAGGTCCCCATCGGTGATCACGCCACTGAGTGATTCACCCTTCATCACGGCCGTGGCACCCAGGCGGCGGGAGGTGATCTCCACGATCACCTTACGGATGTCGTCCTCCTCGTCGACGCGGGGGGCTTCGTTTACAGTAAACACATCCTCCACCCTGAGGTACAGTCGTTTGCCCAATGCCCCACCAGGATGGTAACGGGCAAAGTCCTCCTGGCTGAACCCCCTGGCCTCCAGAAGGCAGACGGCCAGCACATCGCCCATGACGAGCTGAGCCGTAGTGGAAGAGGTCGGGGCCAGATTGTTGGGACAGGCCTCACGGTCCACGGTGGTGTCCAGAATGAGGTCTGCCTGGCGCGCGAGATAGGAATCGCGGTTGCCTACCATGGCCGCCAGGGTATTGCCCAGGGAACGGATCAGGGGCACCAGCACTTTAATCTCGGGAGTGTTCCCGCTCTTGGAAAGGCAGAGCACGATATCCTCCGGTTGCACGATGCCAAGGTCGCCGTGTATGGCATCGGCGGCATGCATGAAGATGGCCGGGGTCCCGGTGCTATTGAGCGTGGCCACAATCTTCTGCGCAATAATGGCGCTTTTGCCTATGCCCGTTACGATCAAACGTCCATTGGAAGCCAGGATGCGATCCACCAGGGCCGCCAGGTCCTCGTCCAGCCTCTCCCTGAGCCCGGAAGCGGCTTCCACCTCCTCATTGATCGTGCGCAGGGCGATCTCCAGTATTTGCTCTTTGGTCTTCAATTCCTGCAGATAACTGTTGACAGTGTCGGAAAAATTTTATATTTGTATTTAGGGAGGTGTTTGAAATGAATCCTTCCCTGCGGTATGGCGGTCCATGCATGCCCAGGTTTCCGCGATGCGGGGGACCGCCGTCACAAAGCTATCAAAATTAATGAACGACAGGAAGATGCCAGTGAGGGACGCGGTGGCCCTGCATGATCTGCTGAAGCAGATCTTCGGGTTCGACCAGTTCAAGGGGAATCAGGAGGAGATCATCCGCAGTGTGCTGGATGGGCATGACACCTTCGTTATCATGCCTACCGGGGGAGGGAAATCGATGTGCTATCAACTCCCTGCCCTTATCAGCCCGGGCACGGCAATCATCATATCCCCGCTGATCGCGCTGATGAAGAACCAGGTGGATGCCATTCGCAACTTCCATGAAGAAGCCGGGGTCGCCCATTTCCTGAATTCCTCCCTCACCAAAGGAGAGATCACCCAGGTGAAGGAAGACCTGCTCAGCGGCACCACCAAGCTGCTTTACGTGGCACCTGAATCCCTCACCAAGCAGGAAAATGTTGATTTCCTGAAAGATATCGATATAGGCTTTTATGCCATTGATGAGGCCCACTGCATCAGTGAGTGGGGGCACGACTTCAGGCCCGAATACCGCAGGCTGCGCCCCATCATCGAAGCCATCGGCAAGCAGGTACCCATCATCGCCCTCACGGCCACCGCCACACCCAAAGTGCAGCTCGATATCCAGAAGAACCTCAAGATGATGGACGCCCGGGTATTCAAATCGTCCTTTAACCGGCCCAACCTGTATTACGAGGTGAGGCCCAAATCCAAGGACGTGATCCGCGACATCATCCGCTACATCAAGGGGCACACAGGAAAGTCCGGCATCGTCTACTGCCTGAGCCGCAAAAAAGTGGAAGAAGTGGCCGAAGTGCTGCAGGTGAACGGCATCAAAGCCTTGCCCTACCACGCCGGCCTTGACTCGCTCACGCGGGTGACCAACCAGGACAAATTCCTGATGGAAGAGGCCGATGTGATCGTGGCCACCATCGCCTTCGGCATGGGCATCGACAAGCCCGACGTGCGTTTTGTCATCCATCATGATATCCCCAAAAGCCTGGAAGGCTATTACCAGGAAACCGGAAGGGCCGGAAGGGACGGAGGAGAAGGGAACTGCGTGTCCTTTTACAGCTACGACGATGTGCAGAAGCTGGAGAAGTTCATGAAGGGCAAACCGGTAGCCGAACAGGAGATTGCCCAGCAACTGCTGCTGGAAACCGTGGCCTACGCCGAATCCTCCCTCTGCCGCCGCAAGCTCCTGTTACACTACTTCGGCGAAACCTACCCCAAGGAGAGCTGCGAGAACTGCGACAACTGCAACAATCCACGGGAGAAATTCGATGGACAGGACCATATCTGCAAGGTGCTGGAGGCCATCCTCGAAGTGAGGCAGCAGTTCAAGGCAGCCCATATCATCCATATCGTCATGGGAAACGGTACCACCCAGATCCGCCAGTACCGCCACCACCAGCTGCAATCGTTCGGCAGCGGGAGCAAGGATGACGAAAAGGTATGGAACGCGGTGATCCGACAGGCCATGATCGCCCACCTCATTGTTAAGGATATAGACAATTACGGCCTGCTGAAGGTCAGCCCCGAAGGTCACCGTTTCCTGGAGAACCCCTGGCCTGTGATGGTTACCCGCGATCATGACTACGACAACCCGGAAGAAGATGAATTCGAGTCCAATGGCGTAGCCAAGGGAGCCAATGCCGATATGACCCTTTTCGCTATGCTGAAGGACCTGCGGCGCGACATCTCCCGCAGGGAAAACCTTCCGCCCTTCGTCATCTTCCAGGACCCTTCCCTGGAAGACATGGCTATATTGTACCCGGTCAATGCCGAAGAACTGACCCAATGCACCGGTGTGGGCAGCGGAAAGGCCCGGAAATACGGAGAGCCCTTCCTCCAGCTCATCAGGGAATATGTGGAAGAGAACGATATCATCCGACCCAATGACCTCGTAGTCAAGTCCGTGGTCAATAAGTCCGGGCTCAAGGTGTTCATCATACAGAGCATCGACCGCAAGCTGGACCTGGAAGACATTGCCGATTCCAAGGACCTCAGCCTGGAGGAGGTCATCCAGGAAATAGAAAGCATAGTGGCCAGCGGAACCCGGATCGACATTGACTATTACATTGCCGAGGCCGTGGATCCGTATCACCTCGAAGACATCTACGAGTACTTCCGTGAGGCCGAGACCGACAGCGTGGAACAGGCCCTGGAGGAACTGGGAGCCGATGAATATACCGAGACCGAGATCCGGCTGGTACGCATCAAGTTCATGTCGGAGATCGGCAACTGACCCACCTTCCACCCTTATCCCCAATCCAGGGTGCAGCATATGCCCGGGTGGCGTATTTTTGCATTCCAACAATACCCCCGACATGAACCTCTGGAAGGTCCTAAACCTGATTACCCTCCTCGGCCTGCTGGCCCTGGCTATCCTTTTCATCCGACAGTCCCGCGGCCAGTCCCCCGCAGCCGAAGGCCCCCGCCTCGACCTGCCCCAGGGAACCCCCGTGGTCTTCGTAAATTCCGATACCCTGAGAAAACACTATGACCTGGTGAAGGAAATGGAAGCGGAACTGGAGTCCCAGTTCTCCGACAGGGAAAAGGAGATCACCGCCCGTCAGCAGCGCTACGAAAAGGACGCCGCCTATTTTCAGCAGCAGGTACAAGCCGGCAGCCTCTCGGAGCAAGGGGCCCAATCGATATACGAAGAGCTCATGCGCAACCAGCAGTCGCTGCTCGAGCTGCGCGACCGCTTCACCGGAGAACTGCAGGAAAAGGAATACCTAATGAACGAGCGCTTTGTGGACAGCGTATACAGCTTTCTGGAACGCTACAACAAGGACTACGGCTTTCAGTACATCCTGGGTTACAGCAAGGGATCGGGGATATTGTACGCTTCCGACACCCTGGACATCACCCAGGATGTGATCCTGGGGATGAACGAAGCCTATGCCCGGACCAAAGGGAAAGGTAAATGAGGCCCTGGCTGATCCTTGTGGTCTTCCTGCTGGTGCTGGCCGCCTGCCAGCCATCCGGCAAGGAACGTCCTGAAAATATCATCGCTCCCGATCGCATGAGCCTGGTATTGGCCGAGGTGTACATCACCGAAGCCGTGCTTTCCAATATGATGATCCCCTACGACAGCCTCCAGCAGGTGAGGGAGGCCTGGTTCAGCGCAGTGTACCGTAAGCATGGGATCGACCGGGCCACTTTCGACAGTTCATACCACTACTACGAAACCCATCCCGACCTGCTGGAAAAGATCCAGGATGACGCCATCACGGAAATGATGAAGCGGGAAGCGGAAGTAGAATAGGGATTAAGCCTTTATTTATCCATTATTCACCCCTGGCGCAGGCCGGATCGCCAGGGAATCCTTGGCCGGGGGGCTTACCTGCGCGTGAAAGTAGCGTTGTAGTCTGTCTTGTCCCCCCCCGCAGTCACGGAATAGCTGAAGGTCAGCTGATCGTGGTTGACCATGGTTCCACTGCCCTTCACCAGATAGCCTTCGCAAGGCACCTGTTCCGGAACATCGAGGTTAACCCCACTCAATACGGCCGTAGCGAACTCGCCCATGCCGATGTATGCGAAGTTTTCCATCAGGAGCTGGTCAGCATCGCCCGGGTCCTTGCTGATCTTCACCGTAAACGCGATCTTGGCTTCGCTCTCCACACAGTTCCAGGTTCCTACCAGCACGTCGCGGGAGTCCCCGTCATCATCAGGATCAATATACTCATCATCAATACAGGAACTGACCAGCGGAAGCAGGAGCAGCAGGGCAAGCAGACGGAACAGGGGCAGGGTTTTCATGCAAAGAATGAAACAAATGCTGTGCCAGGTTCATGGTGAAATGAGGATGCGGGTGCGGAATCCCTCCAGTCCTTCCCCGGCCTGTAAAAGGTATAGCCCCGGCGCCAGGCTGCCAAGTTCGAGCCTATGCCTGGGCACCCCCCGGGAGAGGTGCGCTGTCCTCACTTTTCGCCCATCAGCAGTATAAAGCCCTATCCAGGTATCCCTTGACTCCGTATCCTCGGGGCGCTCAATGATAAGGTAACCCCTGGCTGGATTGGGCCATACCCTCCACAACCCCTGATTGGGGGGGAGTGGTACCCGGGTAATCAGCCCGGAACAGGCGGTCACGCTGATGTCGTCGAGAAAGAGATAGAACTGGTTATTGGCGAAATGATGGAAGGCCACCCACACCCCCTGGGGCCCCGACAGGCTGTCCGGAAGAAAGAGGCTGTGCGAGCGCCAGAGGGTATCGCCATCTGTAGACGGGTCGTTGTCCCCAAAGACCTTCAGCGGTAGACCGCTGAAGTGCTGATAGCCTGCACCGGTGGCCGAAACGAGGACCTCATAGCCATCGCGCTTGTCATTGAACCAGTAATAATGGTCCCACGACAGCTCCAGTCCCTCCGGGCCTGTTGGGAAGGGCCCGAACGACAGCCAGTTGTCCGCCTTTCCCGGGGGAGAAAAGAAGGAGGTAGCTCCCAGGAAATAGTTGGTATCACTTAGGCTCTGGTTCCCATCATTGAAAACAATCCATCCGGAGGAATGATAATAAGGTGCCCCTGCGAAATATGGGTTCAGGCCGTCCAGATCCTGCGGCAGCCAGGAAAACCCGGTACTGATGGATGGGTCAGTGCTCCAGCTACTTCCGTTGTGCAGGAACAAGGTATCGCATGAAGCGTATACCCTGATGTATTGGGTATATTCTACCGTATGGGAGGCGGTCCCTGAGCTGACGGTTAAAACCACCTTAAAGGTTCCTGGATTCGGGTAAGTCACTGCCGGCGGTGAAGCCAGGACCGAAGTGGGGGGCGTTCCCCCGGGGAAGGACCATGACCAGGCGGTCAGGGGGTTCAGCGCCAGGGAGAGGTCGCTGAAATGTATGCTGTCCCCGGCCTGGATCACCAGGCGGTCGGCAGCGAAGTCGGCAATAGGGGTAACGGTGATGTAGTCCGGCCGGGTGAGGGTATCGGTGATTGTTCCGTTGCTTACAGCAAGGCCAACCTCATAGCGCCCGGGATTGGGATAAACGACCTGCTGGGGGTGCTGGGTTCCGGATGCCGCGGGCAGGGCCCCGGGGAAGCTCCACGACCATGCCAAAGGTTGACCTGTGCTCAGGTCGGTAAAGGCCAGGGTATCCCCGGCTGAAACCAGCTGATGGTCGGTGGTGAAGCGGGCGGCCAGGGAGGGGCTGGCGGGCTGTATGCCAATGATCGCCCCATGGTTCTGATTGAAAAGACTGAGGTTGGGATTCAGCAGGCTGAGCGAGAAATAGCCGTTGTAATATCCTCCCCAGCCCCAGTTGCAATGAAAGAGCCCGTTCAGGTCGTATCCATCCACCACCCAGGCATGGCCCTGTCCCCCTCCGCTCTGCTCTGAGCGGTAGATCAAAGGGCGTGCGGCATCCAGCTCGGACTTCAGAAGGTTTGCCCAGGCAGAGGGACTGTAACTGGCGGCAGCTTGCTCGTTCATGGCGTTGCTGTACCCGAAATAGGTCTTCAGGGCGGTAAGGGCCGTGGTGGTGAGGGCGCCAGACCCCAGGAGGTTGTAGTTCATTTCTACCGATACGCCGCAGTGATAAATCAGGCGCGCCACCTCAGGGGCAGGCTGGCTGAGTTGGGGCGGCATCTGCGCCCATCCATAGGTGGTATTTCCAAACTGGGCGTACTGCATACCATAGTGCAGGGAGAAATAACTTTTCGCCCCGCTGCCCTGGGCGGGACAGGCATGGTAGCGCATCACCTGGGCCATGGCCGTAGCCACGCATCCTGCCCAAACGTGGCCGCAGAGGTTGGGCGGGGCACTGGCGTCTGCAGGGCAGGAGTCGTTATAGAGGCAGGTCTGGTCCCAACTGGTATTAAGCAAGGGGGTTACGGCTGATCCGGGAAGGTAGTCCGGCGATTCAAAGTCCCATTTCCTGGCCTCTGGAAGAGCAAAGGCCCGGATGAGGTCCTCCATCCATTGCTCCAGGGCCGGGGGCAGCGCACGCTCTCCCCAGGAATGCACGGGGGAATAAGCCAGGATAGGTTCAGGGCCGGAAAGGGTGTGGGTGATCACAAATCCCGGTCGCCCCGGGCAGGAGAGCACGAGGAGCGCTTCAGCCGAGTCTGTTGATGGGTAGCGGGCCACGACCTCAACCTCCTCCGGCACCCACGACAGGTCCTCCTGCAACCAGGGGGATAGTCGGGCCAGAGCCCACGACTCCCGGTCTGCAAACTCCTGGGCGTAAAGGGAAGGGCAGAGAATGGTCAGCAGCAGAAAAGGGAGTAATCGGAACATGCGGAAAGGGCATTTAAAAAGGTTGCCGGCCGCAACGGCCGGCAACCCGGATCATTTCGTTGCCTGAACGATCAGTAATAGATCATCTTCTGGGATACCGTAGTGAAGGTACCGTTGGCGCACTCATAGGTGGTGGTAACCCGGATCAGGGCATTGTCTTTGGTCCCGAAGGGGAAGGTCAGCACATACATATTGGTGAGCTGGCCGCTGACGTACTGGTACAACTGCTGGAGGGAGGTGGTGCTGGGGGTCCAGTAGAAGCGGCCTCCCGTGGTATCGGCGATATACTTCAGCGTGGTGGTGTCGGGAGGGGAAGCGGCATAATTCCCGTATCCGATGGTATACACCGGGATCTGCATGGAAAGGGCCTTGGCCACCAGGGTGTCAGGATCCAGGGGGGCCAGGTTGTTCAGCCCGTCAGTAAACCCGATCACGGCAGGAAGCAGGGCGGGATAGATGGTGCTCAGGCTGTCGGCATCCTCCAGGCCGGTGATGCAGCTCCGGTAAAAGGCCGTAGCCTGCTTCAGGCTGTATGTGCTGTCGTCCACCCCGTTCAACAGCAGGGTGTCGTTGGTGGTGAAGGGCGTGACCACATAGACATTACTGCTGAACTTGATGAGCTCGCAATAGTCGCCTATACCCTTATGGTTGATGAAATACTTGACCGCGGTCTCCATATTGGGGACATCGGTGGTATCGTAGTACATGCTCCCGCTATAGTCCATAGTCAGTGCAGCGGCGATGGAACTGGGCGTACCCACACCCCCTCCGAACACCTCGATGCCGTAGATTGGGGTAGCAACGCCATCCACGATCTTCTCGACCTTGAAATTCATCTTGTTGAGTCCGATGATCGGATGCTGGTTCTGGTCGGTGACCGAGAGGTACACCACCAGGTTATCCTTAAGCATAACGATACGCGGCAGGTTGCTTTCGATGCGGGTGGTCTGGTGATCGCTTGGGTTCACAAAGGGCTCGAAGATGAAGAGCGAACCGTGATCATCCTTCTGACAAGCTGTGAAGAGGGCCCCTGCAGCGATGAAGACTACAAGCAGGGCGCGTAAGACGTTTTTCATGAGCTGGATGGTTGGGATTAGTTTGGCAATGTACAAAATCCCAACTTCCGATGCAAATCATTCTTTTACAAGCCGGAAGCTGTGCCGGGATTTGCCATTGATCAGGGCGTGCACCAGGTATAGGCCGGAAGGTACTCCGTCGGTCGGAATTTCAACCCTGTGGTCTCCGGCATCCAGGCTATGGTGCTTCTGACGGAGGGTACGGCCCATCAGGTCGGTAAGCTGCACTTCAAGGCTGGATGGCCCGGACACCTTCAGGCTTAGGGCAGTCGCATCCCTTGCCGGATTGGGCCACAAGGCTATGTGCAGGTTGTCGCCACCTTGAGAAGCCAGCGCAGTAGTAATGCCCCCATTGGCTATGAGCAGGCTGTCGATGCGCGCCGTGGTGGGGGGCCAGAGATGCTTTTCCCGGATGCTGCGGTCGGGCATGATGAGGATGATGGTGGGATAGGATAGGATATTGTAGGCGATATTGATCTGGTTGCCGCTGCCCTGGGTGCCGCTCACGCTGGGGTAGGTTATGCCGTAGGTGGAATCGAATACATGCACGCCCTGGTTGCTGTCGCCCCAGCTGATCCCAAGGAAATGCACATTGCCGTTGTTCTGCCCGAAATGCTGGTACGATTGCTCCACATGCGGGGCGTAGGTGCCGCAGGGGCCGCAGGAGGTGGAGAAGAAATCGATGAGGACCATTTTTCCTGCATCCAGGATATCATAGAGCACATGAGTCTGGCCGGTAATGTCCTTGGCGGAGAAATTAACGGCTGTATCGATGGTGGTCTGGGACTGCAGGGGCCAGAGCAGCAGGGCGAGCAGCAGGGAAATCAGCGTTCTGCGCATGGAGGGCAGGTTTTTCAGGATAAAAATAGACCGGATTGACGGCCTGAACGCCATCATTAACACTTCTTTAACAGGAATGTTCGGGAGATGGTCAGCGGGAGAGACTGAGCAGTTCATCCCGTGTACTCCCCAGAAGCTGGCTGGCCCCGATGCGGAAGAGGGAAGGCTTCAGCCACTGTCCGCCCAGCACATGGTACACCAGGCTGAGGTAATGAAAGGCGAAGCGTGGCTCGCGTATACCCCCTGCAGGCTTGAACCCAATGAAGATGCCGGTATCATGATAATACTCTTTGATTACCTGGAGCATGACCAGGGCGGCTTCCTCGGTGGCGGCAGGATCGGTTTTGCCTGTGGAGGTCTTGATGAAATCGGCCCCTGCTTCGATGGCGATCTCGGCAGCATGGCGGATGCTTGCAGGATCCCCAAGTTTTCCGGTTTCCAGGATAACCTTGAGGTCCAGGTCCCGGCAGGCTGACTTCACCTGAACGATATCATCATGCACCGCCCTGAAGTCCCCCTTGAGAAAGAGGGAATAGTTCATCACCATATCGATCTCATCCGCACCATAGGCAACCGCCTCCTGAACTTCTTCCACCTTGATGCGCGTTGGAGTCTCCCCACCCGGAAAGCCCCCGGCTACCGTGGCCACCAGTATCTCGGTATCCGACAGTTCATCCTTGGCTTGGCGCACATGCTCAGGGTAAATGCACACTGCGGCCACCGACGGAACGGGACCCTGCGGGCTTTCCCACCCCCTGGCAAGGCGGCAGAGCGCGCTGATGTCGTCCCGGGTCTCCCTTCCGGAGAGGCTGGTCAGGTCGATCACGCTGATGATCTTGCGCAAGGCCTCGGGGCGGGAATGGTTCCTGATCTCTTTACTGTGGATATCGCTGATCTTCCGCTGAAGGGTACGGGGTTGAAGCGACGAACGCGGTCTGGATTCGGTCATAGGCTCCTGAAGGATGGTGAACCGAAGGAATATGGATCAAAGGTAAACAAAAACTGACAGAAAATCACCTGTGGCGACCCCGGAGGCGTCAGGATATTAATCAATTGATTATCATAATCTTTATGCTGGCTGGTCGGTTATCAGGACATTCGACGGTCAGGATATAGCTACCCGAAGGAAAACGCCAGGATGGAAGGGTATAGGAAATGGTGCCCTGGTCCATCTTACCCTGCCACAGCTGGCGCCCGCAAAGATCGAGCAGGCTGAGCCGGGCATTCGCCTTCAGGGGGATATCGGTGAACAGGACCAGGCCCAGGTTCCCCCCCTCATTCCCTACCCACCAACCAGGAAGTTCGGGGAGGCCTTTTGCAAGTCCAGCCGAGGTAACCCATATCCTTTCTGCAAAATAGGGATCATCGATGAATGGGTTGCGGTTACCCTGAAAGGTGTAGACGGCATCGTTGCGCTCCCGTTCCTTCAGGCTTACGGTATCCGACTGGTGCCACTGGATCAGCATCGGAAGGGCCCACGAGAGGGGTTCCGCTCCGTTGGTCATGGGGCTGCCCGGCCAGGAGGCATCCTCGGAATAATACCTCACCGCCATGTAGAAATAGGTGCGGGCCAGGTCGCCTTTATAGGCATCGATGGGCTCAAACACGGTTCCTGAATACCCGGGTACTGCCGAGGGACCCCGCCGGCTGCCGTTGAGCGAGGTCCAGTCCGGATTGTTGGTCTCGCCGTAGGGCAGGTTACCGCGCTGACCATTGACAAAGCCGTCGGTGGGGTATAGGTGGAAAAGGTCGGAGTACATGGGCATGACATCCCCTCCGAACCAGCTTTTTGGGAAACTATGCTCGCGGTTGAAGCAATCCCCTTCCTGGGAATAGTTACCGCATTGGTCGGATGCAATGAAATGATAGATATAGGGGGGGGTGCCCCCCGGCACATCGGAATACATATCCCATACTGTGCCGTCGGGACGGTCATCGGTGGAGGCATAACAGGCAAACAACTGGTTATATGCCATGGGAGTATGCCCATCGATGATCTGGTGCAGGGCCGCTTTGAGGGCTGTGCCGTAGAGGCCGGTCGTTGCGTTGTAATATCCCGGTGGCGCCTGGGCCCGGAGTCCGGGCATCAGGGTCAGCAGAATAAGCAGGGAGACAGTGCGCAGGCGTTCCATCTCAGGTTAGGGCAGTGATGATGAGTAGTAAGCTGCCGGAAACCAGCAGTATGCGGGGATGGTTGCGTTTCAGGGCATGCAGACTGGCCAGGGGGCCCGACCCCAGGAGTACGAAAACGAAGGCCAGCCCTGCGGAGTATACGGTGAAGGAACCGGCATCTTGCTGCTCCAGTCCAAGGGCGAGGGCCATCAGCAGCCCGTCGGTGGAGGTGGCGATGCCGGCCAGCAAGGCGGATCCGGTGGTGCCGGTATCAACTCCCACGTAGTTGGGGTGGCGGCGGAAGCTCACGAAGATCATTTTCAGGGCCACGACATACCAGAGGGTATCAATCAGCCATTGCTGTCCCGGCTCAAGCAGCCCTGTCATCACCCGTCCTGCCCAATTCCCTGCCAGCGTAAGCAGGCCCAGGCATAGTGCGAAGATGAGGCTGCGCCGGATCACGGTATCCTGGCGGCGCGTCGCCGATGGTGCAGCATTGGCCAGGCCGAAGGCCAGGAAAGGACTGGAGGCGATGGTGCCCAGGAGGAGGGCGAGTGCGAGGCTGTTCATGGCAGGTTAGGGATATCATCCGGCCTTACCAGGGCCACTATACGTGTGAGCCAAAGGGCATCGATCTCATCGAAGGCGCCCTGTGCAGTACTGTCTACATCAAGCACCCCGATCACTTCACCTATGGCGTTCATCAGGGGCACCACGATCTCTGAACGGGAGCGGCTGTCGCAGGCGATATGCCCCGGAAACTGCTCCACATCGGGCACCACTACCGGTGCGGCGGTCAGGATGCCTGCCCAGCACACCCCCTGTTCACGGGCCAGATGCTGGCAGGCGGGAGGCCCCTGATAAGGTCCTGCGTAAAGTTCCCCCTCCTCCAGCAGGTAAAAGCCGGTCCAGAAGAAGTACTCCATCTTGTTCGAAAGTACCGCGGCTACCGTCGCCATGCGTGAGAGCGCATTGGAGCGACGGGCCGTGAGGTCCGCGATCTGGTCAAACAGCCGCTGGTAACGGCCTTCTTTCTTTTTACTGTCCACAGGGCAAAGATACGAAAGCCGGGGCAGGGAGGGGAAGCAGGATCAGCCTGCCGGTTCCAGCTCTACAGTGAAGTGCCGCAGTATGGGCGCTTCGTAGAGGATGCGGAAGCCGCGGGTGATGCTGTCACGACGGTCCCATACATTGCAAAGGGCGGCGGCCACATAGTCCATGTGATTGTCGGTATAAACCCTTCGGGGTATGGTAAGTCTTACCAGTTCCAGGGGAGGGAAACGGTCCTTGCCCGTGGCCGGGTCGCGGTCGGCCAGCAGGGTGCCGATCTCTACCCCGCGCACTCCCCCTTCCAGGAAGAGCTCGACGGCCAGTTTCTGCGCAATGTATTCTTCCTGGGGTACCCTGGTCAGAAAACGCCGGGCATCTACAAAAATGGCATGCCCGCCAAAGGGGTACTGCACAGGTACCCCATGGTCCCTGAGCTTCTTCCCCAGCCGGGCCACCTGACCTACACGGGCCTCGAGGTAATCATATTCTGTCCCCTCGTACAGCCCGCGGGCCAGGGCGTTCATGTCGCGCCCCGACATGCCACCGTAGGTGACATATCCTTCAAACAGGATATTGTAGGTGGATGCCCTGCGGTACAGGTCAATATCGCGAATCCCGATGAAGCCCCCCATGTTTACAATCGCGTCCTTTTTGCTGCTCATCGTCATGGCATCCCCATGGCGGAACATTTCCCTGACAATGTCGCGTATGCTCCAATCGGCAAACTCCTCTTCCCGTTTGCGGATGAACCAGGCATTCTCGGCGAAACGGGCCGCATCGAAGATCAGAGGGATGCCGAAGCGGTCGGCCATAGCCTTGACCTCCCGTATGTTACGCAATGAAACGGGCTGCCCACCCGAGGTGTTGCATGTGACGGTAAGGATAATCATAGGGATGCGCTCCCGGGGATTCCCCAACAGCACACGCTCCAGCTTCTCCAGGTCAACATTGCCTTTGAAGGGATGATCCAGGCTGATGTCATAGGCTTCGTCGATGGTACAATCGACGGCATGGGCCCTGCGGAACTCGATATGGCCCTTGGTGGTATCGAAATGGGCGTTGCCAGGGACGATGTCACCTTCCTTCACCATCACGGAGAAAAGCACGTTCTCTGCGGCCCTTCCCTGATGGGTAGGCAGGAAATGAGGGAAACCGGTGATATCGTTAATGGCCTCCTTCAGTTTGAAATAGGAGGAAGCCCCGGCATAGCTTTCATCGCCCAGCATCATCTCCGACCACTGCTTGTCGCTCATGGCCCCGGTACCCGAGTCGGTCAGCAGATCGATGAACACCTGGCTGCTGCGCAGATTGAACAGGTTATACTTTGCCTCGCGTATCCAGCGCTCACGTTCTTCCCGGCTGCTGCGGTGGAGCGATTCCACCATCTTGATCTTATAGGGTTCTGCGAAGGGTAAATTCATACTTCAGGAAAATGGTTGGTACAATCGGTTTTGGGGCAAGTCAACAGTCCCTGATGAGGGAATGCAGGCAAGGGCAGCCTGGGTTCAGGCTGCCGAAAAGGCAAGGTAGCCATCGCGTTCCTTGATATTCAGGTAACGCTGGCCCGCCTTCTGGGAGATATCGAATACTGATAGCATACTGGCTCATTTCAAAAGTATGAAATACTTTGATATGCCGACCCTCCCCTGACCTGGGGAAGCAGAAAAAACTGAAGGCCTGTCGACCAGACAGACCTTCGGGAACCATAAAACATTAAGCTATGAAAAGAATTCATAGGCAAGTCAGTAGCTTAGGCTCACCTGCCGAACCAAAGATAGGCATTATCCACTATCCCTTATTCGTTTGCGGCCCTCTTTAGACCAATATATAAATTACTGTATATCAATATAATGATAAAATACTGAAGATTTTTTAAGGAAATTTGCAACTTCCGGGGCAGGGATATGTCCTTGTATCGGGTGAATACTCTGTGATGAACATCGGGACCGTGCATCATGAGATCCATCGCGGGATCATCGAAGACAGCCGCCGGGGCAACCGGAAGGCCCAGTACCAGCTGTACGGGCTGTATTCCGGGGCGATGTTCAATATCTGTCTGAGGATGATGTCGTCGAGGGAGGAGGCGGAAGACCTGCTGCAGGATGCCTTTACGGAGGCCTTCCGAAGGCTGGACAGCTTCCGTTACGAAAGCGCCTTCGGGGCGTGGCTGAAGCGGATCGTCGTGAACCGCTGCATTAACGAGTTGAAGCGCAGGCGTGCAGAGCTGCGCTTTGTGGATGACATGAGCCCCTGGGAAGGCCGGATGGCCGAGCCGGAGATGGAGGAGAGCGGGCTCACAGTGGAACAGGTGAAGAAGGCCATGCAGGCCCTGCCCGAAGGCAGCCGGGTGATCTTCTCACTTTATCTGCTGGAAGGCTATGATCACAAGGAAATCTCGGAGATCATGGGCATCAGTGAATCCACATCCAAGACGCAGTACATGCACGCCAGAAAGAGAGTAAAGGAAATTCTAAGTCATACTGAATCATGAGCCAGGACCATTTGGAGCGATTTATCAGGGATCACCGCCCGGAGTTCGATGACCAGCTCCCCGACCCCGGGGTATGGGACCGCATCCGCAGCGGCATGGAACTGCAGCAGCGCCGGACCCTCCCCTGGAAGACCTACCTGGTTAGGGTCGCCGCAGTGCTGCTGATATTTGCCCTTTCGTGGCTGGTGCACGACATGGTGGACCAGTATGTGCCCGCTGGTAAAGGCCCGGAGCAGGGAGCTATCTCGGCCCAGGCCGAGGAGCTCTTCGAAGCTGAAGCCTTTTACACTCAGCAGATTCAGACCATGCAGGAAGAGGTATTCCTCCTTACCCGCAGCGAGCCTGAGGTGCAGCACGATATACGCACCGAACTCTCTGAGCTGGATTCAGTGTACGCCGACCTGAAGCGCGACCTCCGCGACGACGCCGCCAACGAGGAGATCATCGCGGCCATGATACAGAACTACCGTCTGAAGATCGCCATACTCACCGATATCCTGGAACAACTTCAGGAATCCCGCTCAGGGGAAGGAAAGGAGGTCCGCCATGAGATCTGACATCATCCGCATCGTACTTATCCTGCTTCTGGCTCCCGCCCTGATTGTACAGGGGCAGTCGCAGCGCAGCCGCAGGGTGGTCAAATCGTTCAAAGCTTTCGAGAACACCAGCGTGCAGGTGGTCAACAAGTATGGGAACGTCCACCTGGTGCCCTGGGAAAAGGACTCGGTGCGCCTGGAGGTACAGCTGAACATCAGCGGGAGTAAGGACACCCGCGTGGACCGCATCTTCAATGACATAGATTTCGAGTTCACCGGTACGCGCTACTATGTGATCGGGCGAACGGTTTTCCGTAACTCCATGAACAGCCTGTGGACCGGGATAAACGACGCCACCAGCGCGCTCTTCTCCGGTGGCAACAGGGCCATGATCAATTACACGGTGTATTTCCCTGAGAAGGCCACGGTAAGGGTAGAGAACAAGTTCGGCAACATCTATACCACGGACCACGTCGGCAAGGTGGAATTCATTCTTTCGAACGGAGACCTCAAGGCCCATGCCCTGAAGGGCGAAGTCAGCATCGACCTGACCTTTGGCAATGCCGATGTGCGCAGCGTGGAGCGGGGCCGCATGGACCTGGGCTATGGCGAATTTGAGTTCGGGGAAATCGGCGACGCTGACCTCTACGGAAAATCGGCCCGCATCAATGTGGAGCGCGCCGGAAGGCTGAGGATAGACTCGCGCCGCGACAAGCTGAAGATAGGGCGCGTGGGAGGGCTCACCGGAAGCACCTCCTTCTCCGATGTCAGCATCGAACAGCTCACCGATGAGGCCGGACTGAACACCAAATATGGCGACCTCTCGATCGGGGCCCTGGGGGTTGCGCTGCGCTACATCGACCTCGAAGCAGAATATACAGACATACGCATTGGGAGCAATATTCCCATGGACCTGGATCTGACCTATGATGAGAAGACCCAGCAGGTGTTCAGTGATGGAGTGAAGAAGGTCGCCCAGGTAAAGGTGGGCGAAGATATGAAACTGCTTCGCAGGGCCGGCCCTACTCAGGAGGGATCAGGGCGGGCGGCCCGGGTTCGTGTCAGGCTCACCGGGGGTAGCCTCAGCCTTTGAAATTTATTTTGAATAACGACGACGATTTTTTCAACCCTAAGTTCCCTGCCCTGTCCTTATCATCGGAACCATAACAAAACATAAGATGAAGACAACAAGGCTTATTACATTGCTCACCCTGCTGGCCGTTCTGCTGCTGCAAAGCTGCGACGGGGGGCATTGTATCCGGGGCAACCGCGACCTCACCAGCGAATACCGCAGCGTGGAGCCATACAGCGGACTGCAGAGCGAAGGGTCGTGGGACGTGGTGATGCATTACGACACCATACATTATGTATTAATCGAGGCGGAATCCAACCTGCTGCCATACATCAGCACCCAGGTCAAGGGAAATGACCTGATCGTGAAGACCCGCGACCACCGCTGCATCAACAACCGCCTTCCCATCACCATCCATGTGTACACCCCGGAACTGGAGCGTGCCTCGCTGGAAGGTTCGGGCAACATCAACATCGAACAACTCAGTGGGAATGATGCCTTTCTGCTGATCTCCGGCTCGGGCGACATCCAGGCGGACATCCAGGCCAGTGACCTGACTGCCCGGATCTCTGGTTCAGGCGAGATGGTGCTTGAAGGCAGTTGCGACTATTCCGAAATGGAGATCTCAGGCTCAGGCAATATCAGGGCCTACAACCTGGTACAGGGCACCTGCTTCGCCACCATTTCCGGTTCGGGCGACATGTACCTGAACGTGACCACCCTGCTCGACGTGCGCATTCTCGGCAGCGGGGACGTCCATTACAAGGGCAACCCCCAGGTACATACCTCCATACTGGGTTCGGGGGAAGTGGTCCATACCTGGTAATCTCAACAAACGAAGAAGACCATGCGAAAACTCATGCTCGCCTCCATGCTCCTCCTTCCCTTGCTGCTCGCCGGCCAGGACTACTCCACCTCAGTAGGGGGACGTGGAGGGTACAGCTCCGGGATTACCTTCAAGGGGTTCCTGGATGAATACCGTGCAGTGGAAGCCATGCTGAGCTGGAGGGGAGGCGGGATGCAGTTCACTATGCTGGCCCAGAGCTATCGCCCGGTAATGCTGGAATACTCAGACCATCTTTTCCTTTTCGCAGGATATGGCGCCCATGTGGGCTACACGCGGTGGTATACCCGGCATACAGGCAGCCAGACCATCTACGGGCATCCCACCTATTTTTACAGCCGCCGATCTTCCCCGGTGATCGGGGCCGATGCCATCCTGGGACTGGAATACCGGATGTACCGCGTTCCCCTGGCCATGAGCCTTGACCTGAAACCCTACCTTGAGTTGTTTGGGGAACGCTTTGTCAGCATTATGCCCGTCGACATGGCGTTTTCGTTGAGATATACCTTCTGAAACGATCAAATCAAATACATAAAACACAGCATATCATGAAAAAGACCATCACTATCCTGTTCTCCCTGTCACTGCTCAGCCTCAGTCTGGCAGGACAAGACACCACCAATCCGGTGAGACGGGGTGACGATATCCGGACCCTTTTTGGCAACGACATCAGCCATGGGGGGTATGGCGGCATAACCATGGGCTACACCCAGATCAACGACGAGGATGCCTGGGTGGTCGGGGGCCGTGCCGCCTGGATCATCAATCACAGCTTTGCCCTGGGTGTGGGAGGTTTCGGACTGATGAACGACATTCCCGTGGACCAGTACTGGCAGGAGGAAGAGAAAATGAGCCTGATCGTTGGTTATGGCGGTATTCTGCTGGAGCCCATTTTCATGGCCCGCCAGCCGGTGCACCTTACTATGCCCATTCTGGTGGCCGGAGGGGCGATCAGCATGGCCCCGGGCTCGTACTGGACCAGCGAGCAGGACTGGGATCCGGGGGCCTATCACAACGACATCATTTTTGTGTTCGAGCCTGGTCTGGAACTGGAACTGAACCTCACGCGTTTCATGCGCTTGTCCGGAGGGGTGAGCTACCGCCTCACGAGCGAGATTGAACTGCCCGGCATGGAGGACGACATCCTGAACGGTTACGCCGCCACATTCTCTCTGAAATTCGGCAAGTTCTGAGCCGCATCCCCGGGGATGCAGGGCCAGTCCGCCCCATAGACGAGGGGATCCCGACACCGGGGTCCCCTTTTCCATATCCCTAAATAAACGGATCACCACAGAAATCAGGGCTCAACGGAGAATACAGGTGGGCAGTGTGATGCCGTTTAAGGGATGGTCCGCGATCAGCAACCCTTTGCCATGACCACGAAGACATAAGCACTCTATGCATCACTTGGAATAAGACGATTGAATTTCTCAGTATCTTTATTCATTCAATCTGAAACTCCATGCAAACCATACTTGGGGCCGGGGGCAGTATAGGCATCGAGCTTGCACTGGCCCTGCCAAAATACACCAACAAGATCCGCCTGGTTGGGCGCAGGCCCAGGCAGGTCAATGCCTTTGACGAGACCTTCCGGGCTGACCTGCTTGATCCTGTGCAGGTAATGCGCGCCATGAAAGGGACGGAGGTGGCCTATCTGACGGCCGGACTGAAATACGACAGCGAAGAATGGGAGGCCTTCTGGCCCCTGCTGATGCGCAACGTGATTACAGCCTGCAAGGAGCATAGCACCCGTCTGGTATTCTTCGACAATATGTATATGTACGATCCTTCCGTGATGGGGCACATGACCGAGGAATCGCCCGTGGCTCCGGTGAGCCGCAAAGGAAAGGTGAGGCAGCAAGTGGCCGACATGGTCATGGAGGCCCATGCCAAAGGGGAGGTCAAGGCCCTGATCGCGCGCAGCGCCGATTTCTACGGGCCAGGGATACGCAACAGTGTATTGGGTATGAGTGTAGTGGACCGGCTGGCCAGAGGTAAAAAGGCCCAATGGTTCTGTTCGGCCCGGCACAAGCATTCTTTTACATACACCCCCGATGCTGGCAGGGCTACCGCAATCCTGGGCAATGAGTCCACGGCCTTTGGGAAGGTATGGCACCTGCCCACAGCCCCTGACCCATTAACCGGAGAAGAATGGGTGCAGGCCTTCGCGGAGGAAATGGGGGCCCGGGCAGGGGTTACGGTGGCAGGGCAGACCATGATCCGCCTCCTGGGCATGTTCATCCCTGTGCTGAAAGAGTTCCGTGAACTGACCTATCAGTGGGACCGCGATTACATTTTCGACAGTACGCAGTTTGAACGCCGTTTCTCCTTCAGGCCTACCCCGTATGCCGAGGGCATCCGTGCTGTTGCGGCTGCCGCGCAGAAACACTAATCCGATAATTGATCCGTGCCATGCGAAAGACATCACTATTCATTCTCATGATCATCCTGGGCCTGCTGGTACTCGAATCCTGCAAGGAAAGGGCCGGGGGTTCCTCCCAGGATACCGCCTCAGCGGAAATGCAGGAGGCGGCCATACTGGCCCATCATCAGCAGTTAGGGGACTCGCTGGTCCAGCTTGCCCAAGCCGGAATGCTGGCTGCCGTGGCCCAGGCCATGGAAAAAGGTGGCCCACCGAATGCTGTGGATTTCTGCAACATTCATGCATCCAGCCTGGTTAACGAAATGGCTGAGCGCTGGAACTGCAGCCTGCGCCGGACCAGCCATTTACCCAGAAACCCGGAGAACGCCCCCGATGCTGATGAGCTGAAGATCCTGGACTGGTATTCCGGACTGGGTTCGGAAGCACTTACCTCTACGGTGTGGCGTGATGGGAGCCGGGTCCACTATGCCAGCCCCATCCAGATGAAACTCCCGGCCTGCCTGAAATGCCATGGTGTACCCGGTACGGATGTGGATGCCGCTACGCTGGGTATCATAAAGGAGAAATATCCTCAGGATAAGGCCCTGAACTACGCGATGAATGATTTTCGTGGAATGTGGCACCTGGTCTTCGAACCTGAACCCCTGAGCCATGAGTGAGCCGGGCCAGGACAAGATAAAAGAGATCGCACGGCTGTTGCGGATCCTCTATGGCGCGCTGGTGGCGGGGGCGCTTTTCCTGATGGTGGTGGCCATACTGCTCGTTGAAGTGGGCGGAGGCTCCCTGGCCCCGGTCGACCCCAGCTTTTCGCGTTACCTGCTGGTATTCCTGCTTGTGCTGGTGGCTACCAGCCTTCCGGCCGGTATGGTACTGTTCCGCAAACAGATGATCGGGGTCCAGGGCCGCGAGACCATGGAGGTGCTGAACGCCTATCGTTCTGCTTTGGTGGTGAGGGGAGCCCTGGCCGAAGGGGTGTCCTTTTTCGGAACCATCGTATACCTGATCCAGCACAACTACACCGCGCTGATTATCGCTTTTGTGGTCATCTGCTACATGATCCTGCTCTTCCCGCATCGTGGGCGCATGGAGCGCGACACCGGGCTGGAGCTTCCGTAGTATTCCGATTTTTCCTGTCCCGGTTCTTCCGGGATTTTTTTCGTTAATTATTTAACATCGTTTATTTTATTAATTTTGTTCATAATATTATCCTTGTTTATTATTTGAACAATGCCATGACAAAGAACGAAATCCAGGAACAGCGCATGCGGGGCTACTTCATTGAGGCGACCCGTGAGCTGCTGAAAGCGGAAGGGCTTAAAAGTGTAAGTGTGCGCAGCATCGCCGAAAAGGCCGGGTATTCCTATGCCACACTATACAATTACTTCAGGGATGTGAAGGAGCTGGTGTTCGAATGCGTGCGGGGCTTCAGTGAGGAATGTGTGGCGTCGGTGGTGGAGCGTACGGCCTCCATCCCCCCGGGGGAAGAAGGGCTGCGTGCCAGGCTAAGGGCCTGGGCACTGTACTTCGCCGAGTATCCGGGCGTATTTGAGCTCTTCTACCTGGAGCGGTTGAACGACCTGGGCAACCGTCACCCCAGCGTCAATATCATATGGACCCTCCCCGACCGCCTCTGTGCTGCCGACTGGGAACGTCTGGGTGAGGAGGGACTCCCTTCCTCCAGGGCACACGACCTCATGGAAGCCGTGAAATATGAGATCACGGGAATGCTGCTGTTCTACCTCAACCGCGGCAAGCCCTCCCGATTCGATGGCTTTGCAGAACTGCTCGATGCCCGCATCGCCAAGACCCTGACCCCCCCTCATCATCCCCTTACTTAACGGAGGCCCCAATATGAAACCATTGGTTACCATAGGATTGCTCGTGCTTTCCAACACCTTCATGACGCTTGCCTGGTATGGGCACCTCAGGTATTCGGAGATGAAAGGCTTCGCCAAACTTAGCCTGCTCTCCGTCATCCTCATCAGCTGGGGTATCGCGCTGTTCGAGTACTTCTTCCAGGTTCCGGCCAACCGTATAGGGTATAAGGCCTACGGAGGACCTTTCACCCTCGTGCAGCTCAAGGTGATCCAGGAAGTGATTACCCTGGTGATCTTCACCCTTTTTACGCTGGTAGCCTTCCGTAATGAAAGCCTGAAGCTGAACCACCTGATCGCCTTCATATTTCTGGTACTGGCGGTTTACTTCGTTTTCAGGGATTAAAGGCCCGGCAAGACTGCCAACAGCTTGATTCGCCCCGGCCCGCGCCTTACCTTTGCCTGCGTCTGCAGCCCTTAACCCATGCCAAAGAAAGTCTCCCTCCGGGAATACCTCCTGATGTTGCTGGTTCTTATGCTGATGGCCCTGGCTTACGGCTATCACAACAGCCTGGGGTATGGTCCATACTCCCATCACAATTTCCGGCAGTCGGACTGCCTGGCCTATACCCTGAACTATTATCAGGGAAATGTTCCCTTCCTGGAACCGGAACTGCTGTGGATCGGTTCCTCCGGCCACAGCCGGGTGGTCAGCGAGTTTCCGCTGCTGTATTATGTGGTGGCCCAGCTCTGGAAGGTCTTCGGAATGCACCCATTCATCTATCGCCTGCTGGTGCTGATCATCGTGTTCTATGGTCTGCTGTCCCTTTACAGACTGCTCCGGGAGTTGCTCGGCGATAGTTTCTGGGCGGGCAGTGCGGTGGTCCTGTTGTTCACTTCCAAGATACTCGTTTACTACGGCAACAATTTCCTTACGGATGCGCCTGCCCTGGCCCTGGCCCTGGCCGCAGCATGGCAGTATTACCGCTATGCGCTCCTGGGGCGCAGGTCCGGGCTATACCTTTCCATGGCCATGTTCCTGCTGGCCGGCCTCCTGAAGGTTTCGGCCCTGCTGCTCTTCCTGTGCATCGGGGCGGTGGTGGCGTGGAAGGCAGTGGTACGCCCCGCCAACACCCGCGACATCCGAGCCCTGATCCCCTTTGCCCTGGTACTCGTCCTCACCTTTATGTGGTACAGCTATGCCCGTATTTACAGCCGCGATAACGCCGGGATGTTCCTCCAGGGCATCCTGCCGGCCTGGGAACTGGACCGCTGGGCGCTCAAGGCCAGGCTGATCTCATTCTACCAGCAGATCCTGCCATCTTTCCTCAACCTCAGTGCCCTTTATCTGTTGGTATTCCTGCTCCTCTACAATGTGCTGAACTTCCGCAAGGCGAAGCCTTTTCTACTGGCCATCAATATCCTGGGCATAGCCGGGTCACTGGTATTCCTGCTGCTGTTCTTCCAGGTCTTCGATGTGCATGACTATTATATGACCAACCTTCTGGTGATGATACCGGTCACCCTGGCCACCACGCTTGATATCGTCAGGAGGCATCATCCTGCCTTGCTGGAACTTGGTTGGCTGAAAGCGATTGTCGTTGTGGCCCTGCTCCTGCTCACCTTTGGAACGGCAAGTGTCAACCGCTTGAAGTATGATGACCGCGACCTGCTGGCACGTGCCTCTTTTTTCACCGATCCGCGCTCCCAGGACTTCTACACCTGGTTTCACTGGAACTATAGCATCGGGCTGCAGGGGCTGGAGGGTGCAGACCCCTGGCTCAGCGAGCTGGGGGTGACCCGGGATGACCTGGTGGTTTCCCTTCCCGATGCAGGGATCAATAACAGCCTTTACCTGATGCAGCGCCGCGGGTTCACCGACTTCGGCTACAACGATCTTGCCGAAGGGGCCCGGATGGAGCGTTTCATAGCGGGAGGAGCGCGGTTTTTGGTAGTTAATGATACCAGCATATATTCCTCGCGGCCGTGGTTGCAGCCCTATCTGCAGGACAAAGCTGGAAGTCGGGGTCATGTAGCGGTATTCAGGCTGCGGAGTTCAGCCCGGGATACTGTACCATCAGTTCAATGATTCACCATCCTGACGGATGATGTGCACTTTCCTTGTTTTGCCTGACAGCACTGACCAGCCATAGTTAAAGCAGAAGGAATAGGTACGGCGATTTTCTCCTGCTCCTCGATGCGTGTGGAACTTTGTTCTGAAACCATTTTCCTCGAGCTCCTGAACCGTGGACCATTCCCGACCGGAGGTATGGAAGATCTCCAACACCCGCCAGTTGGACATCAGTACCTTTCGTATGGGACCATGGAGGCCTTGTTCCCGCAGCCAGCGATGCCAGGCGTTCTTGCACTCGGTGTCACAATATCGTTTATCCGTTCTTCCCCCAATGGGATAGCCGCACCAGCGGCACCAGCGGAGGGGGGAGTAGTTGGCCCCGGGGGCGTCCAGATTGCGTAAGCCGTTGATATTCATATCGTAGTAGGTATTAGGTCAATGGTACTTTATTCACTGGTATTTAAATAGACGTTCTGGGGTGCCCATAGCGGACAGATTTTTCTGATAAATACAGAGGAATTAATTTAACTCTCTCTAAATGTGAACGTTGCATCCCCAACCGTTATATCCGATATAACGGTTAGAAACGGTTATAACGGCTATCGGCCCTATAGTGCTGTTAATGTGGTATTTACAATCAGCCTTTCCCCTTAACCATATCTCAATTCCCCACCCTCAGCCCCCCTCCTCCCCGGAACCCCTTCAATCGCTTGCCCAAAATCCCCCATTTTAACTAATTTCCCGCCCAGAAAAATTTTACACCATGCCCTTTCGCTCCCTCCTCCTGCTCCTCTTTCTCGCCCCCGGCATCCTCCCAGCCCAATCCGGCCCGCGTACCTTCCTCGGCGACAGCCTGGACCAATACATCCTCAAAGGGATGCAGCGCTGGGACATCCCCGGCATGCAGGTGCTGGTCATTCACAAAGGCCAGGTAGCCTATATGAAGGCCTTCGGGGTATTGGAGAAAGGAAAACCCGAGAAGGTCACCCCTTCCACTCTCTTTATGATCGGCTCCAACACCAAGGCCTTCACCGGTACTGCCATGGCACTGCTCGAACACCGCGGACAGTGCTCACTCCAGGACCCGGTTACCAAATACTATCACGAATTCCGCATGAAGGACGCGTGGGTGAGCCAGCACGTGACCCTCACCGATGTCCTGACGCACCGGCTGGGGATGATGACCTTCCAGGGTGACTTCATCTACTGGGGCTCTTCCCTCGACCGCGACCAATGCATCGAGAAATTCGGGAACCTCGTCCCCGCCTACCCCTTCCGAACAAAATACGGATACACTAACCTGGGCTTCGCCATCGCCGACAAATGCCTCGAGCTCATCGATGGCCGGCCCTGGGCCCGCTTCATGAGGGACGAGTTCTTTACGCCCCTGGGCATGGACCAGACATTCGCCCATTCCACCGAAATGGCGACGCGCAACAACCTCAGCGCTGCCCACTCCCTGATCGATGGCCAGATAAGGTCCTTCCCCCGCCTGCACAACGACAACATCGGGGCGGCTGCCAGCATCTGGTCCTCGGTGGATGAAATGAAACATTGGATGCTCCTCCAGCTGAACCAGGGGAAACACAACGGAAAACAGCTCATCCCTGCCGCTGTCATCGCCCGAACCTATCAGCCGGAAACAATCTATGGTGCCGTCGGGCACGCCTTCAACCCCCGCAATTTCATTCTCTACGGCCTGGGATGGTTCCTGGAAGATTATGACGGGCATAAGATCGTTTCCCATACCGGTGGCGTGGATGGCTTCGTATCGGCCGTCACCCTGATTCCCGACCAGGGAACAGGCATCGTAATCCTGACCAATACTGACCAGAACAGCATGTATAGTACCCTCAACCGCGAGATCGTGGACGCCTGCCTGGGCCTGCCCTTCCGGAACTACGACTCCCTGGTATACAACAGGGCTGAGATACAGCATCTGCAGGACAAAGCCCTCCACCAGGCCCGCCTGGATTCGGCGGAAGCATACACCCAGCCCATCGACCCAAAATTGGCGGGCAGCTATACCAACGAATATTATGGTTCTGTTAAGCTTGAGGCCAGGGAACGATCACTGGAAATGACATTCCAGCACCATCCTAACCTCAGCTGCACCCTGCGGCCTATTGCACCCGGCCGCTTCCTGGCAACATACAGCAGCCCTACATATGGTGAAACGGTCTTCCCGTTCAGCGAGAAGGAAGGAAAGATCAGTTTTGAGCTGAGCGTAAACGACTTTCTGGAGTTCACCACGTATACCTTCACCAGGGACTGATCGCTCCGGATCCAGACGGTACTGTGGATAATCCTTACCCCTCTGAAACGCTCCCTCCGAAATAAGGCCTACCGGAACTACGTGGTCGACCTCATCGCCCTCGTACCCTTCCTGTTTCTGCTGATCACCGGGGTAATCATGCTCATTTATCACAGTGGGACCCCCAGGGAGGAAACGACCCTCTTCCTCAATGGTGAGCAGTGGCTATGGCTGCACCACCTGTTCACCCTCATCGCCCTTCCCCTGGTGCTGCTGCACCTCTACCTCCACTGGAAAGTCCTTCTTCGCAATTTCATGCCTGGACGAAAGGCCAGCAACAAACCCCTCAACATAAGCCTATTCCTGCTCCTCCTCAGCACCGCGAGTACAGGTATCCTTTCCTGGCTGATCCTCAGCAACACCGGAGCCGCCAACCTGGCCCGCCAGGTACACAACAAATTCGGCATGGCCCTCATCGTCTTCTACGCCATCCACCTCGCCCTCCACTACTCCTGGCTGATACGCATGTCGCGCAGCCTCGACCATTGACTTCGGGCGTTGAACTTCAAGCTTTGACTCTTCTTTTCTCTACAAGGGTTACCTTTGTGCCCACTCGCGTATCAACTCAAGCTGAACACTCGACCTACTCGAAACAAAACTCATTCGAAGCAGTACAAATCGGCTATGACCATGAGAACATCCTTTTACGCACTGATCGCCGGTATCGCGATGATGACCGGCATTCCAGCCATGTTACACTCCCAAGTGGAGACCAGGGCTAATGACCTCAGAAACTTCTCCATGCTCCGGGCTGTAGAAATGCAGGCCCAGAAAGCCTATGCCCTGGATTTTGCCACCCGAAACGGCATTCCGTTAGTCATGGAAGCCGAAGGGCGCTTCCTGGAACTCATGTTCATCGATGAGCAGGGCCAACCCCAGTATTATTCTACCGAAAACGCCGTCGCTGCGGCCACAATCTCAACCAATAAGCTTTACCCCACCGCCAACCTCGGGCTCAGCATCGATGGGGCCGGGATCACCGTGCATGAATGGGACGGCGGGGCGGTAAGGACCACCCACCAGGAACTGGCGGGGCGCGTGGTGATGGGGGATGGCGTGACCACCACGCACCCGCATTCCACCCATGTGGCCGGAACCCTCATCGCTTCGGGGGTGGTGGCTTCCGCCAAAGGCATGGCGCCGGCGGCATCGCTAAGGGCCTTCGACTGGAACAGCGATGAGGCTGAAATGGCGTCAGAGGCCGCCAACCAGAACGCCCTGGTGTCAAACCATAGCTATGGCTATGTACGGGGATGGTATTACAACGGGTCCACCTGGACCTGGTATGGGAACACCTCCATCAGCAGCCTCGAGGATTACCTCTTCGGCTTCTATGACTCCCAGGCACGCAATTGGGACCAGATCGCATACAATGCCCCCTACTACCTGATCACCAAGTCGGCAGGCAACGACCGCAACGAGGGGCCAACCGGAGGGGCCTACCCCAAGGACGGGCCCTACGACTGCATCGCCCATGCAGGGGTAGCAAAGAACATCCTTACCGTTGGGGCAGTATACGATATACCCAATGGCTATACCCAGCCGGGCGATGTGGTCATGAGCGATTTCAGCTGCTGGGGTCCGGCCGACGACGGGCGCATCAAGCCCGACATAGTGGCCAACGGGATCAGCCTGTACTCCAGCCTCAACGGCTCCGATGCCCAGTACGGGTATTACAGCGGGACTTCCATGGCATCCCCTTCGGCCGCCGGCTCCATGATCCTGCTGCAGAAGCATCATCACAGCCTGACCGGACAATACATGCTGGCGTCTACCCTGAAGGCCCTGGTGATCCACACCGCCGATGAAGCCGGTACCGCTCCGGGACCTGATTACCAGAACGGATGGGGCCTGATGAATACCTACAAGGCCGCACAGAAGATCAGCGAGGACCAGGCCAATAATGTGATCGACGAGCTGGTCCTGGCCAACGGCGGCACCTACCAGCGTACCGTGACTACCGACGGCACCCATCCCCTGGTGGTCACCATCGTTTGGACAGATCCGGCCGGTACCCCCGTTTCGGCAGTACTGGATCCCTCGAACCCTATGCTTGTCAACGACCTTGACCTGCGCGTCAGCGGGGGAGCCAACACCTTCTACCCCTGGAAGCTGAGTGCCGCCAGTCCAACGGCTGCAGCTACCAATGCCGGGGAAAACAACACCGACAATGTGGAGCAGGTGTTCATTGCCAACGCCCCCGCCGGCACCTATACCATTACCGTGGACCATGACGGTAGCCTGACCAACGGCTCCCAGGCCTTCAGCATCGTCATCAGCGGGATCCTCATCAGTACCCCTCCGCCTCCCGCTCTTCCGGTGGCTGCTTTCACGGCCAACCCTACCAACCTGACCGCCGGAGGCAGCGTGAGCTTCACCGACCAATCCCAGAACGGACCCACCAGCTGGTCCTGGTCCTTCCCCGGCGGCAGCCCCTCCAGCAGTGCCAGCCAGAACCCTGTTGTAACCTATGCTACAGCCGGATCCTATGATGTGAGACTGGTCGTTTCCAACAGCGCCGGTTCCGACACCCTTTTCCAAAGTGGGTACATCACGGTGGATCCTTACATCCCCGTCTATTGTGGTTCCCATGGCAATGCTGTGGAAGAATGGATACAAACGACCACCTTCGGCGGGGTACCAACGGTCAGCGGCTCCTCAGGCACCACCGGTTATCAGGACCTCAGCGCCACGGCCTTGGCAGTTGAGGCAGGCATCAGCCTGAGTCTGAGCCTGCAACCCGGCTTCACCGGGGCCAGCAAGTTCGAGTACTGGAGGATATGGATCGACTACAATGGGGACCAGGACTTTTCCGATGCCGGGGAACTGGTGTTCTCCTCCGACAAGAAAAAGACCACCGTCACGGGCTCCATCAGCATCCCCTCCGGGCTTAACCTCAGCACCAGGATGCGGGTGGCGATGAAGCGGGGCAGCGCCCCCTCCCCCTGCGAGGTCTTCGCACAAGGAGAAGCGGAGGATTACAGCCTGGCCATCGCCCCTCCTGTGCCCGTTCCTCCCACCGCCAATTTCACCGCCAGCACAACTACCGTAGTGGCAGGGGGCAGTGTGAACTTCACCGACCTCAGCAGCGGGGATCCTACCTCCTGGAGCTGGTCGTTCAGCGGTGGGAACCCATCCACCAGTACTGCACAGAACCCAGGCGTGGTATACTCAACCCCCGGGACCTACGATGTGGTGCTGTCCGTGAGCAATGCCCAGGGTTCCGATACCGAAACGCGTATAGCATACATCACCGTGGACGCCGCCCCGCCCCCTTCGGCTTATTGCGAGCCTATCGGCATCAACAACGTATACTATATCAGTTCGGTGAAAATCGGCAACACGACCAGCAGCACCGGCAAGGGCAGCAGTGGGTATACCTATTATCCTGCGCCGGTGTTCAGCCTGAGTCCGGGTCAAACAGTTTCCGTCACGCTCACTCCGAGCAACACATACTCACGCTTCTACTGGAAGGTATGGATCGATGCCAATGGGGATGGGGACTTTGATGATCCGGATGAAACCCTGCTGACACAGAACAATAAAAAAGGCAGCTTTACGGCCAGCATCACCATACCCTCGGCGGCCATCGGGAGCACCCGGCTCCGCGTCGCCATGCGCTATGGCGGCACACCCACACCCTGCCTCAATTCCTTTAACGGGGAAATGGAGGACTACGATGTCAGCCTCAGCGGGGCTACTATGCTGAATGCCCTGGAGCGCCTTCCTGAACTCCTGCTGAAGGTATACCCCAACCCGGCCAGGGAGGCAGTGAACCTTTGGATCAGCTCCCCTGAGGACGAACTGATCGTCAGGGTGACCAATGCCCGAGGCCAGCTGATCGACCAGTTCCGCACAGAGCCCGGCACAACCACACTGAACACCTCGGGATATGCCCCGGGCCTTTACTTCCTGCAGCTCAGCGACGGACAGCGCAGCACCCGCCAGGTGCTGATGAAACAGTAGGCTCATCCTCTGCCGCCTCAGGCAGAACGCATTATCGGGAGGTCCGGGACCCTGTTGAATTTGGCAGGGAATCCCGGACCTCTCCTGGTTTATGCACTCCTCACATTTGGTTTCGAACCAAGCTTGAGAAACTGGGAATTTTTCCTCAGGATGGGACCTGCCAACTCACGGATAGCGGAAGGAGTTAAAAACGAGTATACTGACAATCACCTTAGTATCACTTTCCCTGTCCATACCCTGTCATCAGTACTGAATTCAAGCAGGTAGAGGCCCGGTGCCATCCCTTCAACATCTACCGACTGGGGGCTTTCCGTTATCCGGGCCTGCAGCATCCTTCGGCCCGACAGGTCCAGCAGTGAGAGGGTGGCCGGTGAGTTCCGCTCCGCATCCTCCAGCCAGAACTGCCCCCGGCAGGGGTTGGGGTAGATCCGGGGCATGGTGGGAACCTGCCCCGTGTTGCCCACCGTGTTGCCCACGTACTTCAATATGCCCCCTTGCCCTCCGCCCAGGCTCATCTGACCAGCCCAGCCCGCCAGGGGATTGGGGAAGCTCATCACCCCATACCCAGTGGAAAGGGAAGCGGTGACCGGCATCCAGTGGTGGCCGTCGTCGTAACTGATGCTCACCCCCTGGTCGGCTCCGCTGTTTGACGAAGAGATGTAGGTGCTGTCCGTTCCGGGGATATATTCCAGGTAACGCCCGTAGGCTGTGCCCACAGGACTGATGGCTTGCCAGGATGCTCCGCCATCGTTGGTTTCATACATCACCGCAAGGCTGCCGTTACGGTCGCACACGATGCCGTGGAGGGGATCCCTGTACTCCGTGATCCGGCAACGGCCCCCACTCCCCAGGAAGGGGGTGTTGATGACGCTCCAGTGCGCCCCCCGGTCCGCCGAGCGATATATCCTTCCCTTACTCGTGCCGAACCATACTGCATCCCCAATAACCGTGAACTCCCGTTCATATCCATATTCCCCGGAAAGTACCGGCGGGATGTTTACCGAATCCACCCGGGTCCAGAGGGCCCCTCCGTTGAGGGTAGTGTAGATCTCGAAGTAGCCGTCCGTCGGGTCGCCCATAAGGAAGCCCTGCTGGGCATCCCAGAAATAGACCAGGTTGGGGTAGGCCTCACTGGCTGAGGTGAAGAGGGCTGTGGACTGGTGCGTCCAGGACTGTCCGCCGTTGGCGGTGTGCATGATCTTTCCCCCGCTGAGATCGGGATGGTGGAAGGCGATCCAGGCTGAATCCTCATCCAGGGCGAAAATCATGGACGAAGCATAACCAGACAGCCCGGGAACATTCCCCGCAGTCCATTGCTGGCCCCCGTTGAGCGTGCGGGTGAACTCCTGCACCGTGGAATCGCCGGTGCCGGCCCATGACGCAACCGCCCAAACGATGTTCTCGTTTACCGCCCAAATGGCCTGAACCTCCCTCAGACTGTCAGGGAACCCGGTGTTCTGCAACTGCCACTGGGCGCTCAGGCCTGCAGCGCAACATGTATAAGCCAGGATCAGCAGAAATTGTATTCTTCTCATAACAGCAAGCAATATTTTTAGTTTATCCCCACTAAATCAAACACTTTCACCATTCATCCCTATCAAAGGTAAGCAACAATCCATACTTTCTGAATAGCCTGGCCGCAATGGTCCGGACATTCCAAATGCGGGCCTTGTTTTCCATCCTTCCTTCGAGTGAACCAATTCCTGCTTCTGATCGTTATTAAGACTGATTCTAAACAACGTTAATATGCAGACAACACCACATGCCATAGCGACCGCCTGGTCGCTGGACCCCACCCACAGCGAGGTGCAGTTCAAAGTCAGGCACCTGGTCATCTCCACCGTCACCGGATACTTCCGCAGTTTCGGCGGCACGTTCCGCAGCCCTTCGGAAGACTTTGACGGCGCAGAGGTGAGCTTCACCATTGATGTGGACAGCATCGATACCAACGTGGCCGACCGCGATGCCCACCTGAAATCCGACGACTTTTTCAATGCAGCCACCTTCCCCAGGATCAGTTTCAACGGGATATTAAATAAGAAGGATGAAGGCAGCTACACCCTGACCGGTCCCCTCAGCATCCGCGACAACACTCGCGATGTGGTGCTGGACGTAGAACTGGGCGGGGTGATGACCGATCCCTGGGGCAATGTCAAGGCAGGATTCGAGGTCAGCGGAAAAGTGAGCCGCAAGGAATTCGGACTGATGTGGAACGCCGTTACAGAAGCCGGGGGCGTAGTGGTTGGCGATGAAGTCAAAATGCTGATCAACGTGCAATGGGTACGCCAATCCTCCTGAGCCGGGCAGTCCTGCTCCTGGCTCCAGCCCTGTGGATCATCCCGATGATGGTGCTCAGGGCCGGAATATCCGAAGAAAAACCAACAAACCCCGAGACCATGCGCACTGTAGTGCAGCTTCACAAGCCCATGTATACCGAGATCGGCGGGCTGAGTACCTGGGAAGTGATCCCATCGCCCGGACTGGAAATGGAAGCCCTCGACCCCTTCCTTTTTCTCAACGACCACGGTCCTCAGGTATATCCTCCCAATAACGAGGGCCTTCCCTTTGGGCCTCATCCTCACAAGGGATTTGAGACCATCACATTCATACTGGATGGCGATCTGGTACACCGTGACAATACGGGATATGTGAGCGCGATTAAAGCTGGTGGAGTGCAGTGGATGACCGCCGGCAAGGGCATCATCCATTCAGAAATCAGTTCGGATGAGTTCAAACAGAAAGGCGGTAACATCGAGATGCTGCAGCTCTGGGTCAACCTCCCAAAACGTTTGAAGGAAACCGATCCTGGTTACATTGGCCTTCAGGCAAACGATATTCCTGCAATCGACCTTGGTGTCGGAGCCAAACTCAACCTGATCTCCGGGGAGTATCAGGGCTCTAAAGGTCCTGTGAATTCCCTTACCGGACTATGGATGAGTACACTGGAGATGAAAGCTGGAGCAGGGCAACGCTTTGAGGTAGATCCCTCAAGGCAGGTATTCTTCTATGTTACCAAAGGTCAGGTAATGGTAAATGGAGAGAAGGTTGGGGGTAAAACGTTGGTGCGTTTCGGCACAGAAGGCAGCATCATCACCGTAAATGCAACAGAAGATGCCGTAATCCTGTTTGGTCACGGTAGTCCAACCGGAGAACCCATCGTAGCCCGGGGCCCCTTCGTGATGAACACCGAAGAAGAGATTCGCCAGGCCTGGAAAGACTATCAGCAGGGCCGCTTCGGCAAGCCCCTGGATCACTAGTCTCATTCCTATCCTTAATATCAGCGGGAGGCCCTGAACCTCCCGTTTGTTTTCCGGGTTTTTGCTATTTTCGTACGCGATTACCTTTTTGTAATGAAGGAAGGAAAGAAACGCGTAAAGTCCTGGTTCTGGCGAAAATACCATAAGTGGTTGGGCATCGTCCTGGCCCTGTTCCTGATCCTGTTTGCCTTATCGGGTATCGTGATGAACCACCGGGAACTGTTTGCTCCGGTGGACGTCAGCCGCTCTGCCCTGCCCACGATCTACCGCTACAACAACTGGAACCTCGCCGCGCTGAGGGGTACAGAAAGTCTGGAAGGAGACAGCCTCCTGCTGTATGGAAATATCGGGATATGGCTCACCCAGCGTTCCTTCCGTACTTTCAGCGACTTCAACGCAGGACTTCCTGAGGGCATCGACCATCGCAAGATATACAGTGTACTGCGCAGCGGCGACGGACAGCTTTACGCTGCCACCCTTTTCGGACTGTACCGTTACGCGGAAGCTATCCACCGCTGGGAGCATATTGCACTCCCGGGGCACGAGCAGGAAATCATGGACCTCGCCTGGCGCAACGACACCTTGATTGCCCTTACGCGATCCTCTGTGGTCATTCTTCCATCCACAGGTTCGGCAGAGGTGATCATCCTGCCTTCGCCCCCGGCTTACGATGGCAAGACAGGCCTCTTCAAAACCCTGTGGACCATCCACAGCGGTGAGATCCTGGGCATCCCCGGCAAGCTGCTGGTGGACGTCGTGGGCCTGATCTTCATCTTTCTCAGCCTGACCGGTATCCTCTATTTCTTTTTCCCGGGATGGGTCAGAAAAAGAAAAAGGAAAGGACGGGCTGTGGTGCGCCTCGTTAAGTTCAATCGCTGGTCGCTGCGATGGCACAACAAGATCGGGTGGACTACCGTCGCTTTCCTAATCGTTACTGCCGCCACCGGCATGTTCCTTCGCCCCCCCCTGCTCATTCCCATCGCCAACGCACGCGTCAGCAAGATCCCGGGGAGCATTCTTGATACGCCCAATGCCTGGAACGACAAGCTGCGACGCATCCTGTTTGATCCCCAGACCGAACAATGGATGGTGGCTACCCTGGAAGGGGTTTATGCCTTCAGCACCGACTTCAGATCCATACTCCCGGCTTACCCGGCCCAGCCCCCGGTCTCGGTGATGGGCGTCAACGTCTTTGAACCTTTCGGACCTGAACGCTACCTTATAGGGTCCTTCGAAGGGCTCTTCCTTTGGAAGCCCTCCACCGGCGAGGTGTTCGATTATATCCTGCAGCAGCCCCACCACCACATCCCTGATGCGGGGATGCCCGTCGGACGCCACATGGTGGCCGGCTATACCCGCGACCTCAATGGCATAGAAGTGTATTTCGATTATGACCGGGGGTCCCAGGTTCTGGGCACCGACAGCCGGCTACCGCTGATGCCGGAAGAAATACGGGACCAGCCCATGTCGCTGTGGAACCTGGCCCTGGAAGTTCATACTGCCCGCATCTATCAGGTAATCATCGGCAACTTCTACCTCCTGCTGATCCCGTTGTTCGGCCTGGGAGCCCTGTTTATCCTCATCTCCGGGTTCATCGTATGGTATCGCCACCACCGCTGACCTTGCAATGAGCCACTTTTTGCCTTATATTCGTGCGTTGTCAGTAGGATCCACCATCTTCCTGCATATCATACCTATCAAGCCTGACGCGCCAATGCACAGGTTACGATAACGTTCCATAAATACTGATGGATAACACCCCAGGCCATGGTGCGCAAGTTCCTGTATTCATACAACGAAGAGCTGATGGTGCTTTTCAAGTACTACTACGGTAAGGTTTCGCTGGCCGATATCCGTGAGTCGTGGGCCCACGCTTTCGAGCATGACCTCATACCCCCCGGCACCAAAGCCTTTGTGCTGGACTACCGGGAAGCCACTTTCGACCTTCCCCTGACCGACACCCGGGGCATCGCCGCGTTTTACCGCAATAACCTCAGGTACTTCCAGGACGCGCGCATTGCCATCATCACCGAGCGCCCTGACCAGGTCGTTATCCCTACCCTGGTGGAACAGCTCGACGACGGGTACTCCTCCCGGCCGTTCTTTACCATGGAGGCTGCCGTGGCCTGGGTGACCGGGCCCATTCCCTGAGGAATTCATATCAGAGTTTTTTCTATATTTACAGGGACAGAAGACCCACCAATGAAAACACACCAACTTCTTTCCCTGATCTTCCTGGCTGTATTATTCCATCCCGCCGTCCCCAGGGCCCAATCCTGGTCCTGGGCCGAGCGCATGGGAGGAACCGGGGCCGACGGGCTGGAGCGCATTGTCTCCACCCCGGACCTGGGCTATGCCGCGGCCGGCAAGTTCAGCGGTGCGGTATGGCTGGGCAACGACCTGGTCAACTCCATGGGCATCCGCGACATCCTGGTGCTCCGCTACGATCTCAACGGAACCTTGCAATGGGCCCGCACTGCCGGAGGTACGGAAAATGATGAAGGCCTGGCCGTGGCAGCCGATGACAGCGGCAACGTCATCGTCACCGGATTTTTCCGGGGCACTGCAAGCTTTGGGAACACCCAACTGACGACCCTGGGCGGGGACGAAATGTTCGTGGCCAGATATAATGCGGCCGGCGACCTGTGCTGGGTCAGGACCGGACAGGGACCCGGAGAAGCCCGGGGGAAAGGGGTGACCTGCGATGCCCAGGGCAATGTCTTGGTTACTGGATATTACTTTGACACCTGCTATTTCGACAGCCTCATGCTGGTAAGTCCCGGCCTCGACAACGTCTTCCTGGCCAAATACAATCCTCAGGGCCAGTTGTTATGGGTACTCGATGGCGGCAGTCCTTCGGAGACCTGGGCCTCCTGCGTGGGCGTGAATGCCGCCGGTGAAGCCTGGATCTCTGGCTCCTTCGAAGGGACTGCGGCGTTTGGACAGCATACCATCACCTCCTTCGGGGGAAACGATGTCTTCCTGGTGAAGGCCTCAGGGTCTGGCACATGGTTGCAAGCCCTGCATGCCGGGGGCAGCCTCGACGATTTTGGAAACGGGCTGTTTGTGAGCCCCGGCGGATGGGTTGCCGTTACCGGCTCCCTCTTCTCCACCGTGCAGTTCTCCCCTTCCATCGCTGTCACTTCCAATGGAAACAAGGACGGGTTCGCAGCCTTGTATGATCCGGCCGGAACCTGCCTGTGGGCCAGAAACTTCGGCGGAACGAGCAGTGACAAGGGCATAGAAGTAGCCATAGGTACGGATGGATATACCTATGTCACCGGTTTCACCAATGGTGTAGCGGTTTTCGACAGCATAAGCCAAACGGGCCTTGGCGGCGACGATGCCTTCATCGCCAAGTACGATGCCTTCGGCAATATCATTTACGCTGAGCTGGCCGGCGGAACAAGCCAGGACTACGGTAAAGGCATCACCCTCACCTGGCCCGGTACCCCGGTGATCGCCGGGGACTTCGGCCTCACGGCCGGTTTTGGAACGCACAGCCTGACCAGCCTGGGCGATCGTGACGGTTTTGTAGCCCGGTACGCCGACGGCAGTCCCTATATCACCAGCCAGCCACAGCCTGTTTCCTGTTGTACCGGCGATACCGTATCACTGGTTGTCAGCGCTTCCGGAACACCCCCACTCCACTACCTCTGGTTCGATGCCGCCGGCAGCATACTCGGTGCAGTGGACGACACCTTCCGTTTCTGCCCCCTGGACCCGTCTTGGAGCGGTCATTATTATTGTGTCATCAGTAATGGATATGGATCGATTGACTCCGACACGGCATATGTGGCTGTATATCCGATACCCGGGCCTGACCTGGGACCTGACCGAAACCACTCCCTCTATGATAGCCTTATCCTGGTTCCTGGTGGGCCCTTTTCAAGCTACCTATGGAGCACAGGTGACACAACCTCTTCCCTAACCTACCATCCATCGTCCTTAGGAGTAGTCTACTTCAGCGTAACTGTGACCAATGCGGGAGGTTGCTCTGCAAGCGATACCGTGAGAATAGAAGTTGTAAGTATCGGAATGCAAGAATTACTGCACGGTTACGGCATCCGTTGTTTCCCAAACCCTGGCAGTGACATGGTATTTCTTGACCTGGGCATTTTCCCTGCTGAACGACTTGAGATGTTCGCCTCAGATGGCAGCCTGGTTTACCGCTCCTTGATTCATTCTCTTCGGACAACCGAGATTCCTTTACATCACCTCGCCGCTGGGACCTATAGCCTTCAACTCATCTCTAAAGACGGATTACACCTATCTTTGAAAGTCCTGAAAGAATAGGCAATGCTCCGAACATTCTGTACCCTTGTTGTCCTGGCGGCGTTTCTTGCCTCTCCGGCCCAGGAATATGATGCCTGGTTTTATCCGGGTACCCTTCGCATCGATTACTTCCGAAGTGGCAATGCCAAGGAACACCGGGTAACCCTTGATAAACTGATCCTGGAGGGGGAATGGGCCGGACCCCGCGATGGGCTTATAACGCCCTTTTCTTACGGGGAGTACAGGGTGGAGGTGTGGGATACCGCCACCGCTTCCCTGCTGTATGCCCAGGGCTTCAGTACCCTTTTCAGGGAATGGCAGACCACCGCTGAGGCCCGTACCCTGGACCGCAGCTTCCGGGAGAGCGTGCGAATACCCTATCCCATGCACCCGGTTCAGCTCAGGCTGTTGCACCGCCAGGGGGGCACGGGCTGGGCCCCGGACTTCGTTACCGACATAGATCCCAGAGCCCCTGACATCATGCTGGAACAGCGCCAACCCTTCCTGACCACCGATATCCATGTCGGGGGACCGGCCAGCTCATGCCTCGACCTGGCCATTGTCGCTGAAGGGTATGCCCTGCATGAAATGGAGAAGTTCCTCCGGGATGCCCACCGCTTTGCGGATTACCTCTTCGCCACCCGGCCCTACAACGAATACCGTGACCACATCAATATCAGGGCCGTACACTCCATCTCAGCGGAAAGCGGAACCGACTTCCCCCACGAGGGTATCTGGAAACGCACCCTGATGAACAGCCGCTTTTTCACCTTCGGATCCGAGCGCTACCTCACCACCGACGATTACCACAGCCTCATGGATGTGGCTGCCAACGTGCCCTGGGACCAGGTATTGGTGCTGGTGAACAGCAAGGAATATGGAGGAGGGGGCATTTATAACCATTACCTGGTCTGCACCAGCGACCATTCCCTCAGCGATTTCGTCTTCGTGCACGAGCTGGGGCACAGCCTGGCCGGACTGGCCGATGAGTATTACACCTCGTCCACAGCCTATGAGTCGTTCTACGACCTCCGTCTGGAGCCCTGGGAACCCAACATCACCACCCTGGTGGATTTCGGGTCCAAATGGCAGGACCTTATCCTGGACGGCACCCCTGTACCTACTCCGGATAAAGCCGATTATGCCCGCGTGACAGGAGTTTTCGAAGGGGCAGGTTACGCTGAGAAGGGCATTTACCGTCCATTTCAGGACTGCACCATGAAAAGCGCCAGCATGGACAACTTCTGCCCCGTATGTCTGCGCGCCATCCGCCGGATGATGGAGAGTTACACGGAGAAGCGGTAAGCTGATCGCGAGAAGCGAAAAATCACGGTATTGCCCCAGACTCAAGGGACATCGCTATACAACATATAACATAGAACACAGAACATATCTCAACCCCTTGCCCATTCCCGCTTTTGTTCCTACTTTTGCCCCTGTTAGTGCATTCACAATCAAATATATCAGTCAATCAAATCATTAGATATGATCATCACCAAGCTTGACCTGATGTTCGACGCCCTGAGGGGCAAGGAGAAGAAGCGCCTGGTGGCGGCCTATGCCAACGACAGCCACACCATCGGGGCGGTGAGCCAGGCCATCGGCATGGGTTTGATCGAAGGCACCCTCGTGGGCGATGAGGCCACGATCATTCATGTATGCAAGGAAGAAGGGATAGATCCGGGCCAGTTCCGTATTGTGCAGGAAGCCAACGAAGGCAAGGCGGCCACACTGGCCGTAAAACTCATTAACGAAGGCCAGGGCAACCTGCTGATGAAGGGTCTGGTAAGCACCGACAAGTACATGAAAGCCATCCTGAACAAAGAGGAAGGCCTGATGGAGAAGAATGCCGTGCTCAGCCATGTTACGGTGGTGGAGAACCCTTATTACCATAAGCTTCTGGTGGTGGGCGACGTGGCCATCATCCCCCTGCCCGATTTCAAGCAAAAGGTAGCCATCACCCAATACCTGGTCAGGGTGGCCCATGCCCTCGGCATCGCCACTCCTAAGGTGGCGGCCATTGCGGCCACTGAGCAGGTGCTGCACGGGATGATCGCCTGTGAGGAAGGGGCCATGCTGGCCAAGATGGGCGACCGGGGGCAGATCAAGGGAGCCCTGATCGACGGTCCCCTGGCCCTGGACGTGGCCATTGATGAGGAAAGCGCCAGGATCAAGAAAATCGGCGGTGGGGTGGCCGGAGATGCCGACTGCCTCCTGTTCCCCAACATCGAAGCGGGCAATGTGTTCTACAAAACCAACACCAAGCTGGCCGGGGGCGAGCTGGGGGCCATAGTGATGGGGGCCCGCGTACCGGCCGTACTGTCTTCGCGGGGCGACAGCGAAAAGACCAAACTCTATTCCATCGCCCTGGCCGCCTTGGTTGCCTGATCCACCAAGCCCTTCCCCATGGATAATCCCCGTATACTGGCCATCAACCCGGGTTCCACTTCCACCAAGATCGGGGTGTTCGAAGGGAACAACCCCATCTTCCTGAAGAACCTGAGCCATTCCCCTGAAGAGCTCGCCCCCTTTGAATCCATCAGTGAGCAGTTCGATTTCCGCAAGGACATCATCCTGGAGCAATTGCACCTGGCCGAGATCCAGCTGGAGCAGGTGAAGGCCATCGTGGGCAGGGGTGGTATGCTCAAGCCCATCGAATCCGGGGTGTACGAGGTAAATGAGCAGATGAAGGAGGACCTGCGCACCAAGAAATACGGAGAACATGCCAGTAACCTTGGCGCATTGATCGCCGATGCCCTGGCCCGCTCCCTGCCCGATGCCCGCGCCTTCATCGCTAATCCGATCTGCGTGGACGAGCTCTGCGAGTTGGCCAGGCTATCCGGACACCCGCTGCTGCCCCGGAAATCCGTTTTCCATGCCCTCAACCAGAAAGCCGTAGCTCGTGCCCACGCCAAATCCATCATGCGGGCCTACGAAGACCTCAACCTCATCGTGGTCCACCTGGGCGGGGGTATAACCGTCGGTGCCCACCAGAAAGGCCGGGTAATCGATGTGAACCAGGGACTGGACGGGGATGGACCCTATACTCCGGAGCGTTCCGGGACCCTGCCTGTGGGTGACCTGATCCGCCTGTGCTACAGCGGGAAATATTCCGAAAAGGAAGTACTTAAAATGAACAAGGGCGCCGGGGGCCTGGTGGCCTACCTGGGCACCAACAGTGCCTACGAGGTGGAGCAACGTGTGGCGGCTGGGGACGACGAGGCACGCCTCATCTTTGAAGGCATGGCCTACCAGGTTGCCAAGGAGGTGGGGGCCATGAGCGCTGTACTCTCTGGTGAGGTCGACGGCATCCTGATCACAGGGGGGGTAGCCAACAGTAAGTGGTTCGTGAATAAGGTGATCGAACGGGTCCACCGCATCGCGCCTACCCACGTGTATCCTGGCGAGGACGAAATGCGTGCCCTGGCATTCAACGGAATGCGCGTGCTCAGCGGGGAAACACAACCCAAGGTATACGTCTGAGCCCTATGCGGACCGCCTTTGCCGTTCTGCTCGGGATACACGGCCTAATCCATCTGCTGGGATTTCTCAAGGCCTTTGACCTGGCCACTTTGGACCAGTTGTCTCTGCCGATATCGCGGCCTATGGGAGCCTTATGGGGCCTCGCGGCCCTACTCATGATCCTGTTCGCCCTGTTCTTCGGCTTTTCTCTCACAGGCTATGCCTGGGCCCTGGGCGCCCTGGCCCTGCTCCTCTCCCAGTTCCTGATCCTCTCCGCCTGGTCGGATGCCCGCTTCGGGACGATCCCCAATGTTATCCTGCTGCTCCTCGTCCTGGGCCAGTTCGGTCAATGGAGATTCCACAGGATGACGGAACACGAAATACATTCGCTGCTCTCAGGCATAGGGCCCATCAGTGAAGAGCCTTTGACAGAAGATCAGCTCCATGGGCTGCCGGTGCCAGTGCAACGATGGATACAGCGATCAGGGGCCCTGGGGAAGCCGGCCATACAGGTGGCCAGAATAAGCCAGAATGCCCGGATGAAAATGCGGCCCGGACAAAAGGAATGGACACAGGCCAACGCCCTGCAGTACACCCTGACAGCGGATCCTGCCTTCCACTGGACCGTGGAACTCAGGTACAATGCCCTGCTTTCCTTTCGTGGACGCGACCAATACATCGACGGACACGGGCAGATGCTTATCCTGATGAACGCCCTGGTTCCAGTGGTGAAGGCCTCGGGGCCACAGCTGGATGAAGGCACGATGCAGCGCTACCTCGGCGAACTGGTGTGGCTGCCATCCCTGGCGACCAGTCGATACATTCACTGGGAGCCGCTCGATTCCCTCAGCGCCCGGGCGACCATGAACTATCAGGGGGTGACGGGCAGCGGGGAATTCTACTTCAATACTGAAGGTGATTTCGTAAAATATGTTGCGCAGCGCTTCCAGGGAAGCGGGCCAGAAGCACGGCGATACCCCTGGGAAATCTCTGCCACCGAAACCAGGGAATTCGGGGGGATACGGGTGCCTTCGGCATTGAAGGCTACCTGGAAGCTCGACGAAGGGGACTGGACCTGGCTGGAGATGGATATCACGGGGATATGGTATAATAAGGAAGCCATACCTTAGCCTTGACCACAGCCCGGCAGGCTGCTCCAGGCTGAATATCTTTGACTATGCTTCTTAAACACATATTACTGGTGGGTATAGGAGGATTTGCCGGAAGCGTGGCCCGCTATCTCGTGGGCCGTCTCACGCATGGCCTGCAATTCTTTGATATCCCGGTAGGAACGCTGATAGTGAACGTCCTGGGAAGCCTGATCCTAGGGCTGCTGATGGGAATCGCCGAAAAAAGCGCATTGATGACAGCCGATCTGCGGATGCTCCTTATGGTGGGCCTTTGCGGAGGCTTCACCACCTTTTCCACCTTTACAGGCGAGAACCTTGCCCTGATGCACAGCGGGGAATACCTCGTAGTTTTCCTCTACACAGCGCTCAGCCTCCTCCTTGGTTTTCTGGCAGTCTATCTTGGCTATATACTTACTAATCTATTGTAATTCAATGGATAATAAACAGTATCAGGTATTGAAAATCTACGCCAGCACGACGGACAGGCTTGGGCACCAGCTCCTGTACGAGCGCCTGGTATACCTGGCCAGGGAGCAAGGCCTGAGCGGGGTTACCGTTTACCGGGGGATCATGGGATATGGTAGCAGCAGCAGGCAGATCAACTCATCCAAATTCTGGGAGCTCACTGAGAAGCTCCCGGTAATGATAGAGATCGTTGACGAGGCCGCTGTGCTCCATCGCTTCTTCGAAAGCATCCGCCAGGAACTCCTCGATATGCCCAAGGGTTGCATGGTAACCCTGGAACCACTGCAAATCCTCATGCTGAAATCAGGGAAATGATGATGCACTTCAAAACCCGATACGTGGTCTATTTTCTCTTAGGCCTTCTCTCCACCGGCGCCTTCTATGGCAGCATACCCTTTATCCTTGCCCCTGACGGATCCATGCTGGGGATGGGATCCGATATGCTGAAGGGTTCAGTCTTTCACAATTATTTGATCCCGGGTATCATCCTTTTCCTGGTTTTCGGGGTCGTCCCTCTTTTCACGCTCTATGGCCTGGTCCGGAGGCCGCGCCTCCACTGGCCGGAAAAGCTCAACCTGATGAGTGATCACTATTGGGCCTGGACATTCACCATCTATATCGGGGCCGGCCTGATCATTTGGATCAATGTGCAGTTGCTGGTACTATGGTCGCTGGACCTGCTTCATGTCATTTATTCCTTATACGGCCTGGCCCTGATCTGCATCGGCCTGTTGCCCCCCGTCAGAAAAGACTACCGCATTCAGGATGAAAAAAGAGCATAATCTCTCCACCCTAACCGCCAGAGCTGAGGAACACCTGATCACCTTATGTGAAAGGATAGGTGAGCGTAATACCGGGAGCGAGGGGAACCGGAAAGCGACGTCCTACTTCCGCGACACCCTGATCTCCCTGGGCTGGGAGGTGAGGGCGGATGGGTTTGAGGCGATGGACTGGCAATCGGAGGGGGCGGAACTGACGCTGGGCTCAACAACTTTCGCGGTTTCGCCCAGCCCCTACTCCCTGGGCTGCAAGATTCATGCCCTCCTGGCAGCAGCCGGAAGCATAACTGAGCTGGAGGCCGGGGGCTACCAGGGGAAGATCCTCCTCCTTCATGGGGAACTGGCCCAGGAGCAGCTGATGCCCAAGAACTTTGTATTCTACAACCCGGAGCACCATCAACGCATCATTGCCCTCCTTGAAAAGGAATGCCCTGCGGCCCTTGTTTGCGCCACCGGTTGGAACCCTGCCCTGGCCGGGGGGGTATATCCTTTCCCATTGATAGAGGACGGGGATTTCGGCATCCCTTCGGTATTCATGACCGAAGCCGAAGGGGAACGCCTGCTTCCTATGGCCGGGGGGATGGCACACCTCCACTCACGCGCGGAGAGGATATGGGGAGATGCATACAACATCAGCGGGATCCGCCGGGGTACCCTGGTCGAACAAATAATGGTGACCGCACACATCGATGCCAAGAACGGTACCCCAGGGGCGATCGACAATGGCACGGGAGTCACCGCTCTGCTGCTTCTCGCTGAACTCCTGAAGACATTGCCCGCAGGGCGCAGTATCGAACTGCTTGCTTTTAATGGGGAGGATCACTACGCCGTTCCGGGCCAGATGCATTTCCTTCGTTCCAGGGAAAAGGAATTGAAGAGGATCACATTGAATATCAATATCGACGGAGCCGGCTACCACCAGGGTGGATCCGCAATGTCCCTCTTTGGGCTTCTTCCTGAACAGGAGAAGGCCGCCAGGGACGTGATCGCGCATTCCCAAGGGTTTTCAGAAGGCGAGCCCTGGCCCCAGGGAGACCACAGCATCTTCGTTCAGATGGGTATCCCGGCCATCGCCGTCACCTCGCAATGGTTCCTTGAGCACATGGAAAGCCAGGACATCACACACACCCCCAAGGACAATCTTTCCATAGTGAACCCCGAAGAAGTGGCCCGTATTGCCATAGCACTGAAGGACCTGATCCTGCGGGTCCAGGCGACGGAAAACCATTAGGCTGACGAACGGTATTGCCCCACAGGTCAAGCGCACGGATCCATGCTTCAATACCTAAGGATCCGGACCACCGCCTGTATCTTATCCGACTCCATACGTAAATGATAGACCCCGGCTGCAAGGTGACGCAAGTCAAGCACCAGCTCCTCACGGTCAACTACTGCCTGATCCAGAACATGCCGTCCGGCAAGATCGTATATACCAAGGTTCAGGTGGTGCACAGGATCCCGGAATACTATCGTCAGCTCATCCTCCACCGGCACAGGATAAACCCGGAATTCGTCCTCCCAGGGCCAATCCGCCTCCAGCACCACACTTCGGCAGGAGGAAGTATCGCTGCAGCCATTCTGAGTAATAACCAAGGCATAACTTCCACTGGATGAAGGAGTGAACGATTGCTGTGTTGCCCCCGTCACCGGCAATCCGCTGCTGCAGTCCTGCCACTGGTAGGCCGCACCCATAGCCTGGGCACTCAGCATGCCCTGGCCGATGATAACCGTTGTGTCGGGCTTAGGTATGGTAAGGTCAATGAAGATCAGTGAATCACAACCGGCATGGTTGACCAGGGTATCCTGATAGGAGCCGCTCTGGCTGAATACCTTGCCGGAAGGTGACACATAATGTTCACAGGACACGGCAGTTATTGTGGAGGTTGTGGGTAGCAAAACATTCAAATGAAGGGTAACGATCGAATCATACCCTGCCATGGAGGTGAACACCGCGGTATATGTCCCTGTGGAATCCAGGTCCTGGCCATTGAAGGGGAAGGTATCCGGGGAACAGACCGAGGCATTGATAGTAGCGTATACCTTGCGGTCCCTGAACAGAAAGACGGTGGTGTCTGTTGTGCCAAGGCTATACCAGGAAGGCATGTCGAGCGTATCAAAACTCCCGCTGACCTGACCCGTTGTCAAACGAATGATCGTGTACGTCCCATTGGGCATCGTAGCACTTTCATCCACTTTTAGTCCCCCGCTCAGCATAAAATTCCCACTTCTTTCAAGCAGGTCATGTCCCAAGCCGGGGCCGCTGCCGTCACTCAGTTCAACCTCAAGCGTTCCTGAGGGCGGGAGGGCTTGCTGCCCGTTAAAGGCCATGGCCCCAACGCCCAGACCCGGTGCAAGTGTCCCCTGGTTAATAAAATTGGCATTCACCTGAAGGTCACCATGGCCTTCGATCCGGCCCTGGTTAAGGAACTCGAAACCTGGGGAAACACTGAACACCCCAATCCCATCGCGCAGCATTGTGCCTCCGGCAGCATTGACAAGGCGGGTTCCGCCCTGGCCGTAGATTTCCGGAGCATTCCCCAGGACCCTGAACTCTCCCGCGTTCCACAACATGCTGGTATCATTGCCTACAGTATAATGAATGCGCAAAACTCCGCTGTTCCAGAGTATTGATCCGTAATTGCTGAGCAATGCCTTGTTGATTACCCTATCAGAGTTGCCATTAATGCTCAAGCTTGCACCAGAATCGATTATAACCTTGGTATAGTCCGAAAAGTAATCCCCGATCTCTCCCCCGGCCCAATCAAGGGTTCCCTGCACCAGCAAGGGGCCGGTTCCGGCAGTCCTGCCACCCGTCTGCTGAAACACGCTCCCGGAATCGAGAATCACCAATCCATGCAGGTTCAGGTTTCCATTGACCACGAAGTTGCCGTTACCCGTGATCAGACTGCCCCCGTATAGGTTCACATTCCAGGCGGCCTGGAACACCCCGCTCCCAAGGATCTGGATAGTCCCGTAATTGTGAAATGATCCATTCTGATTGTTGGTGCTGAAGGTGCCATCGGTCACCCGCAGCAGGCCCCGGTTAACCAATTTGGTGCCCGTACTGGTTATGTTGATCCCTGGCGAGGACTTCAGCATGGTTCCGTTGTTCTGGTTGATGAACCAGGTATTGCTCTGCCCGTATAGGTCCATCCCCCCGGCTCCGATAGTAAAGGCACCCGCATTGATGAACCGCGTGGTATCCGTGCCCTGTGAACCGTGCAGCCGAAAGGCTCCCCCGTTCCACTGCGTCAGGCCATAGTTCACTATC